>JAURVT010000012.1 GCA_030655315.1 Nocardioidaceae bacterium
TTGACCAGGCTCTTCAGCTCGGTGTACTGCGGCCCCATCCTCGCCGTCGTCTTGATCCACTCCGGCTTCTTCTCGATCGGGGTCTCCGCGTTGCGGACCTCGAGCCGGAGCAGCTTGCGTCCCTCGGGTGCGATCGTCACGACGCGAGCTCCCTGGTGCGGCGCGGAGCGGACGTGCTCCACGCGGTGGCGAGCCGGCCGTCGGTCACCCGCGGTCGGACGGATCCATCGAACGGCACGAGATGCTGCTCGGCCTGCTGGTCCACGCGCGCCAGCACGTCGGCCGACAGCTCGGTCGGCACGACCGGGCCGAGGGTGCGCATGCCGTCGAGCAGCGCGTCGGCGACGTCGCGCACACCGATGCCGGGCGACCACTGCTCGACCGCGCCGACGGTGGCGGGGTCCCAGTCGTAGTCGAGCGCGTCGTAGGCGACGCGCAGGCCCTCGCGGATCGGGTCGGCGTCGCGGACCACGATGCTCGTGCTGAAAAGCCAGCCGTGCCGCGAGAGCCGCTGCGCGGTGCCGACGATCTTGTGGGTGCCGGCGGCGTTGACGCTGAAGCGGCCGGGGCAGTACTCACCGGGCACCTCGCCGATGCGGGCGTCGAGGCCGAAGCCGCGCAGGACCCGGACGTAGAGGTCTCCGAAGCCGCGGAAGCGGTCCTCGATGCCCTGCCGGGGGTCGAGATCGGAGCAGACGCGGTCGATCACCAGGCTGCCGTGGTGGTACAGCGCGAGCCGTCCGCCGGGCCCTCGGACGACCGGGGTGAAGCCGACCTCGCGGACGGCCTGGACGGCGTCGGCGAAGCCCGGCTGCAGGGTGTCGCGGCGACTGAACGCCGCCGTCGCCGAGGGACGGTAGACGCGCACCAGGTCGTGCCCGCGCCGGGCACCGAGCTCGTCGAGCAGCGCCAGCCCGAGGGCGACGTCCTGCGCGGGCGTGAGCGAGTCGAGCCCCACCAGGCGGGCGACGCGCCGGGGCGCCGCGCCGTCCGGCTCAGGACCCATCGGACTGCAGCTCCGCGCTCTGCAGCTCGGTGACGAGGTCGGCCAGGAACCGGGCGCCGGTGGCGCCGTCCACGGCCCGGTGGTCGCAGGTCAGGGTCAGCTCGGCGACGGGACGCCACTGCGGGTCGCCGTCGTTCCAGACCTGGCGCTGCGCGGTCGAGCCGACCGCCAGGATCGCGACCTGGGGCACGTTGAGGATCGCGTCGAACCGGTCGATGCCGAACGGGCCGAGGTTGGACACCGTGAAGGTTCCGCCGTCGATGTCGGCGTAGCCGAGCTTGCCGATGCGGGCGCGGGAGACGACGTCGCCACGGGCGGCGGCGATGCCGGCCAGGTCGAGCGCCTGGGTCCCGTGCACCACGGGCACCATCAGGCCGGCGTCGGTGGCCACGGCCAGGCCGAGGTTGACCTCGTCGAACGTGGTGACGACCTCGCCGCCGTAGTGGGCGTTGATCGCCGGGTGCTTCACCAGCGCGCGAGAGCAGGCGCGCAGCAGGACGTCGGTGAGCGTGGCGCCCTCGTGGGCGTTCTTGGTCGCCGCCGCGTTGGTCATGTCGACCGAGGCGGTGAGGTGGAAGACCGGCGCCTCCCACGCGGCGGTCATCCGCCGGGCCGCGGTACGACGGATGCCCTTGAGCGGGGTCGCGGTGCCGGCGGACGCGGTCTCGGTGTCGGCGCTCATGCGCGCACCGTGCTCAGCCCGGCGGTGCCGGCGCAGCCGTACAGGTTCATCTTCTCCACGGTGGCCTCGACCATGCGGCTGCGGCCCTCGGCCATCGCCGTCTCGAGCTGCTGGTCGCCGCTGGACCACACGTCGAGCATCCCGTCGCGGAACGCGTGACGGAGGTCGGTGTCGGCGTTGAACTTGTGGACGCCCGCACGGATCGCGGCGCGGATCTCGTCGTCGGGCACGCCGGAGGCGCCGTGCAGCACGAGCGGCACCGGGACGACGGCCTGGATCTGCTCGATGCGCTCGATCGCCAGCGGCTGCGGGGCCGAGGCGGACACGCCGTGCACGATGCCCGCCGAGATCGCGAGCAGGTCGACGCCGGTCTCGGCGACGAAGCGCTCGGCCTCGGCGACGTCGGTGTAGTAGGTGTCCCAGTCGACCTCCTCGCCGGCGTCGGGGATCTTGCCGAGCTCGGCCTCGACGGGGATGCCGAACTCGTGCGCGACCTCGACGACCCGGCGGGTGGTCCGGATGTTCTCCTCGAACGGCAGGTGCGCGCCGTCGTACATGATCGAGTCGAAGCCGAGCCGGATGGCCTCGAAGACCTCGTCCCACGGCCCGTGGTCGAGGTGGATGACGATCTCGGCGTCGGACTCGTCGACGACGCGGCGCGTCATCTCGTAGGCGGCGCGCAGACCCATGTGCGGGACGATCGCGCGGCCGACCTGGAGGTAGACCGGTGCGTCGGCCTTCTCGGCCGCCCAGGTGAGGGCCTGCGTGGTCTCGACGTTGTGCATGTTGAACGCGCCGATCGCGTATCCGCTCTCGCGGGCGCGGCGGACGAGGTCCGTCCCGTTGACCGTCATGCTGGGTTCCTCTCGGGGTGGGGGGTGCCGGACCGTCGGGGTCCGGGGGTGTGCGCGCGTACCGAGGCGAGCGCGGAGCGCCACCCGTCGACGAGCTCGTCTCTGCGGGCGCCGTCCATGGACGGCTCGAACACGCGGTCCTGCGACCAGGTGGAGGCCACGTCGGCCTCGCCGGCCCAGAGGCCGGACGACGCTCCGGCGGCGAACGCGATGCCGAGGGCGGTGCGCTCGAGCTGGGCCGAGCGGGCGAGCGGGATCCCGAGCAGGTCGGCCTGGAACTGGCAGAGCGCGTCGCTGCGCGCCCCGCCGCCGTCGACCCGGAGCTCGGTCAGGTCGAGGTCGCCGGCGCGGAGGGCGTCGACGATGTCGAGGGTCTGGTAGGCCATCGACTCGATCGCCGCGCGGAGCATGTGCTCGACGGTGGTGGCCAGGCTCAGACCGACCAGCCCGCCGCGGGCGCGTCGGTCGAGCGCCGGCGCCCACAGGCCCGCGAACGCGGGCACCATGTAGACGCCGTCCGTGTCGGCGACGAGGTCGAGCGCGCGGTCGGCGTTGGCACCGACCCAGGCCGTGCCGAACCGGTCGCGCAGCCACTGCAGCGCCTGTCCGCAGTGCGCGACGACGCCCTCGACGCCGTAGCGCGTCTCGCCGCGCAGCGTCCAGGAGACGCCGGTGGTGAGCCCGTCGATCGGGCGCGGCTCGGTCCCGCAGCTGACGGTGAGGACGCCGGCGGTGCCGTAGGTGTTCTTCGCCGAGCCGGGGGTGAAGCAGCCCTGGCCGTACATCGAGGCCTGCTGGTCACCGAGCACGGCGGTGATCGGGACGGCGGCGCCGAGGATCTCGGGCAGCAGCTCGCCGAACCCGGCGTCGGAGGCCACCGGGGTGGCGAGCAGCTCGACCGGGATGTCGTAGGCGGCCAGCAGCTCGTGGTCCCAGTCGAGCGTCTCGAGATCGAACATCGCGGTGCGCGAGGCCTCGGTGTGGTCGGTCAGGTGCGACCTCCCGCCGGTGAGGTTCCACAGCAACCAGGTGTCGACGGTGCCCGCGGCGAGCTCGCCGCGGCGGGCACGGTCCTGCGCGCCGTCGACGTGGCGCAGGATCCAGGCGATCTTGGCCGCGGTGTAGTACGAGTCGTTGTGCAGGCCGGTGGACCGGCGGACCTTGTCGTCGAGGCCGTCGGCGCTCCACTGGTGCACGATCTCGTCGGTCTGGGACGACATCCACATGATCGCGTGGTGCAGCGGACGACCGGTGGCACGGTCCCAGACCACGGCGGTCTCGCGGTGCGTCGTGAGGCCGACGGCGGCGAGCTCGTCGACCCTGATGCCCGAGGCGTGGAAGGCCTCGCAGATCGCGGCGAGCTGCAGCTCCCACAGCCGGACCGGGTCGATCTCGACCCAGCCCGGGTTGTCGTGGATCGGCAGCACCGGGCGGCGCGCCTCGGCGACGATGGCGCCCTCGGCGTCCACGACCACGGCGCGAGCGGTGCTGGACCCCTCGTCGACGGCCAGGACGTAGGGGCCGACCCCGCTCACGCGCCCACCGTCTGCGGGTCGCGCGAGGGCACGGCCAGACGCTGCAGCCAGGTGCGGTAGTCCTCGATCTGGGCCTTGCGCTCGGTGTCGTCCCAGCCCAGGTGCTCGGCCAGCACGTCGGCCACCTGCTCGACGCGGTCGAGGACGTGGCCGGGCTCGAAGGCGAGCATGGTGCGACGCGCGAGCACGTCGGTGAGCGAGCGGGCCATCTCGTGGTCGACCGCGAACACCAGCTCGCCGGCGAGCGTGCCCGTGCGGGGATCGACGACCTCGTCCAGACCGTGCACGGAGCGGATGGTCACCAGGACCTCGGGGGCGCGGGTGCCGTAGACGTCGACGAGCCGCTGGGCGCTGGCCTCGGGCAGACCGGCGGTGCGCACGAAGTCGCGGCCGAAGCGGGCGAGGTCCGTCGTGCGTGCCCCCGGGAACGGCGTGGTCCTGGTGGTGGTCGGGGTCTTCGGACGCCCCAGGCGACGCAGCGCGTCATCGACGACGTCCTCGGCGAGCTGGCGGTAGGTGGTGAGCTTGCCGCCGACCACCGTCACCAGGTTCTCCAGGCCCTCGCCGTGGTCATGGAGCACGTGCGACCGCGGGATCGCGGACGTGTCCTTGACGTCGGGCACGTGGGGCAGGGGCCGGACGCCGCTCATCGTGTACAGGACGTCGTCGGGCGTCAGGTTGGCCTGCGGGACCAGGCTGTTGACCTCGCCGAGGATGTAGTCGACCTCGTCGGCGTCGCAGCGCGCGTCGTCGGGGTCGCCCTCGACGCGGATGTCGGTGGTGCCGAGCATGTAGCGCCCGCACCACGGGATCACCAGGACGAGGCGGCCGTCGGCGCGCGACTCGTAGTAGACGACGTCGCTGGGGGCGCCGGGGAACTTGTCGACGACGACGTGGCTTCCCTTGGTGCCCTCGTTGAGCCGGGGCTGCGGCGGTGCCGTGCCGAGGGTCTCGGCGGCGAAGACCTGGTCGATCCAGGGTCCGGCGACGTTGACGACGACCGAGCCGCGGACCTCGTGGACGCTGCCGTCCTCGGTGTCGGTGAACCGGACGCCGACGACGCGGCCGCCCTCGAGCAGCGGGGCGTCGACCTGGGCGCGGGTGCGGACCACGGCGCCGTCGGCCTGGGCCGCGACGGCGAGCTCGACGCAGAGGCGCTCGGCGAGCTCGACCTGCCCGTCGATGAAGGCCGCGGCGCCCGTGAGGCCGTCGCGTCCGATGCCGGGGAACCGGACGAGCGTCTGCGAGCCGCGCAGGATCTTGTGGTGCGAGGCCTTCTTGTCCATCGACAGGACGTCGTAGGTGATCATGCCGAGCCGGATCAGCCACGGGGGTCGGCGGTTGTGCTTGTAGAACGGCATCAGCAGCCACTCGGGCTTGACCAGGTGCGGCGCGAGGCGGAACAGGCGCTCGCGCTCGCGCAGCGACTCGCGCACCAGGGGCACGTCGTAGTGCTCCAGGTAGCGCAGGCCGCCGTGGATCAGGCGCCCCGACCACGCCGACACCCCGCTGCAGATGTCGCGCTGCTCCAGCAGGGCGACGCGCAGTCCGCGGGCAGCGGCGTCGCGGGCGATGCCGACGCCGTTGATGCCGGCGCCGATGACGATGACGTCGAAGCTGCCGACGAGCTCGTCAGGGGTGGTGGACGTGGTCGGGGTCATGGTCGCCTCAGTCCGTCTCGATGATGGCGACGACGGTGCGCACGTCGACGGTCTCGCCCTTGGGAACCTTGATCTCGACGATCTTGCCGGTGGCGGGCGACTCGAGGGTCTCCTCGACCTTCTCGGCCTCCACCTCGGCGAGCGCCTCGTCCTCGGTGACCGAGTCGCCCACCTCCTTGTGCCACTCGACGATGGTGCCCTCGCTCATGCCCATGCCCCACTGCGGGAGCAGAACCTCGACCTGCATGTGTCTTCCTCGTTCCCTGCTGGTTCTTCTCGTTCGCGGGCTCAGCGGGCGCTGAGCGCGGTCTCCTGTGCCGGCTCGGGCACGTCGCACACGCGACGGACCGCGGCGGCGATCTTCATGGCGTCGGGATACAGCTGCTTCTCGATCGCCGGGCTGAAGGGGATCTGCGTGTCCGGGGTGGTCACCCGGACGATGGGGGCGCGCAGCGAGCCGAACGCCTCCTCGGCGACGAGCGCCGAGATCTCGGCGGCCGCGCCGCAGGTGCGGTGCGCGGGGTCGGCGACGACCAGGCGACCGGTGCGGGCGACCGATGCGACGATGGCCTCGCGGTCCAGCGGGACGAGCGTGCGCGGGTCGAGCACCTCGACGCTCAGGCCCTCCTCGGCCAGCGCGTTCGCGGCCTTGATCGCCTCGGGGACGGCGCCGGAGATGGCCACGACGGTGACGTCCGAGCCCTCGCGGTGGGTGCGGGCGACGCCCAGCGGGATGCGGTACTCGGCCTCGTCCACCTCCTCCTTGCTGCCCCACAGGGTGCAGGCCTCGAAGGTGAGGACCGGGTCGTCGGAGTCGACGGCCGCACGGAGCAGGCCCTTGGCGTCGCTGGGGGTGGCCGGCGTGATGATCTTCAGGCCGGGCACGTTCATGAACATCGGGTAGGGCCGGTCCGAGTGGTGCGCACCGGTGCTGAGCCCGTAGAACATCGCCGAGCGGAACACCACGGGCATCGAGGCCTGGCCGCCGAACATGTAGCGGTTCTTGGCGACCTGGTTCACGAACTGGTCCATCGCCATGTAGAGGAAGCTGGAGTAGGACAGGTCGACGATCGGGCGCAGACCGGTCATCGCGGCTCCGGCGGCGGCGCCGACGATGCCCTCCTCGGAGATCGGCGTGTTGCGGATGCGGTTCTTGCCGAACATCTCGAGGAAGTCGCCCTTGTCCTTGCGCGACTTGCCGGCGCCGGTGGTGCCGTAGACGTTGGCCTCGACGTCCTCGCCGATGATGATGACGCGCTCGTCGGCCTCCATGGCCTCGCGCTGAGCGGCGCCGATGGCACCGAGGTAGCTCATGACGGTCATGCGTGCGCTCCGATGGGGTTGTCGGTGTAGAGGTCGAGGAAGGCGACCTCGGGCTCGGGGAACGGGCTCTCCTGGCTGAACTCGAAGGCCTCCTCCACCTCGGCGAGCACGTCGATCTCCAGCTGGTCCATCTCGTCCTCGGTGGCGACGCCGGAGTCGACCAGGTGCTTGCGGAAGGAGAGGATCGGGTCGCGACCGACCCAGCTCTCGCGCTCGAGCGCGTCGCGGTAGTCGGTGCCGAGTCGCAGGCCCTCGGAGTGCTCGTTGTAGCGATAGGTGATGACCTCGACCAGCGTCGGGCCACCGCCGCTGCGGGCGTTCTCGACCGCGGCCGAGACCGCCTCGTAGACCTTGAGCACGTCCTGCCCGTCCTCGACGCGGACGCCGGGCATGCCGAAGCCGGCCGCGCGCTCGGCGATGACGCCGGAGGTGACGGTGTGCGCCGGGGTGGACAGCGCATACTGGTTGTTCTCGCAGAGGTAGATGACCGGGAGGTCCCAGACGCCGGCCATGTTCATCGACTCGTAGAGGCAGCCCTGGTTGGCGGCGCCGTCACCGAAGAACGCCAGGGCGACCCGGCCGTTGTCGAGCACCTTGGACGACAGCGCGGCGCCGGTGGCGATCGGGATGGACGAGCCGACGATGCCGGACTCGCCCAGGCTGCCGACGTTGAAGTCGGCCAGGTGGAGCGAGCCACCCTTGCCTCCGCAGACGCCCGTGGCCTTGCCGACGAGCTCGGCCATCAGCGGGCCGAGGGGCGAGCCCTTGCCGATCGGGTGGCCGTGGCTGCGGTGGTTGCCACTCATGTAGTCGTCGTCGCCCAGGGCCATCGTGGCTCCGACGACCTGGGCCTCCTGGCCGATGCTGGTGTGCACGGTGCCGGGGATCTGGCCGCGCTTGACCATCTTCGAGGCGCGCTCGTCGAAGCGGCGGATGCGCAGCATGCGTCGCTGCATCTCGACGAGGGTCTCGTTGGGAAGGGTGCTCATGTGCTGGTCGCTCCAAGGTTGTGGTGAATATTCATTCACGGTGCGCCTGTGTATTCATCCTAGATGTGGTCGGCCTCACGTCGCAAGTACCTCGGCCGCATCGATCCGTGGGGCGAGCAGGGCCGTGGCCGTGCCCGCGTCGGTGAAGAGCTCGTGGATCCACCCGCCGCACAGCGCGGCGCGAAGCGGCTCGACCTTGTCGGTGCCGCCGGCTACGGTGATCCGCCGCGGGCAACGACGCAGCTGGTCCAGGGACACCGCGACGACGAGGTCGTCCAGGTCGCAGTCGACGCGCTCGCCCCGGGCGTCGATCGCACGCTGGTCGAGCTGGCCGACGCCGCCCGCGGCGCGGGCCGCGGCGAGCTGGTCGCTGCTGAAGAAGTTGTCGTCGGGCGTGAGGAAGCTGTGCACGTCGACCGGGCCCACCCCCACGAAGGCGACGTCCAGGCGGTCGAGCTCCTGCGTCGCCCGCAGCATGTGGGGGGTGCGGACGGCACTGGCGCGCAGGTCGGCGGTGGCGAAGACGCCCGGGGTGCGCAGAAACACCGGTTCCGCGCCGAGCAGCCGGGCCAGCTGCTGGGTGGACCGGGCGGCGGCGTGCTGCAGGGCCGGCGACCCCAGGTCGCCGAGCATCTCGACCACCGTGCCGGACCGTCCGGGGGCGCCGGACCCGAGGGCGGCGACCATCTCGCGCAGGGTGGTGCTCCACGAGGTGAAGCCGACGGTGCCGACCGCGAGCGGCGCCGCCCGCAGGTAGTCGGCGGCCTCCTGGCCCAGGCTGCGGGTGAGCGACTCCCCCACCCCCACCTCGACCACGTGCGCGGCCCGGAGGTCGAACCGCGCCTCCAGGGCGTCCTCGAGCTCGGGGTGGTAGTCCGCCGGGACCTGCACGGACTTGTGCACCACCGAGGTCGCCTCGGCCGCGGCCAGCACCCGCGAGACGGTCGTCTGCGAGATGGACAGCGCGGTCGCGATCTCCTTCTGGCGCCGTCCCCAGACGTGGTAGAGCCGCGCCACCTGCGCGGCCAGCCGCTCCTGCGACGCCGAGGGCGGGCGCGCGGCCGCGCGGGCCACGGTCAGGCCGCCCCGTCGCGCGTGCGCAGGTCCTGGGGCAGCAGGGACGGCGCACCCTCGAGCACCCAGGTGGGTCGGTCGTCGGGCGCGAGCGCGTCGACCATCTCGCGGGTGGTCTCGCCGGTGAGGACGAGCGCGGAGTCCATCCCGACCCCCTGCGCGAGGGCGACGTCGGTGTACAGGCGGTCGCCCACCATCACGCACTGGTCGGGCCGCAGCCCCAGCCGCTCCATCGCGGCCTCGGCCATCACCGCGCCGGGCTTGCCGACGTCGAGGTCGAGGCGGTGGCCGGTGCAGGCCTCGATCGCCGCGACCACCGCGGCCGAGTCGGGCTCGCCGGCACCGCCCGGCAGCGGGCAGTAGGCGTCCATGTTGGTGGTCACCAGCAGGACGTCCTCGGAGCGACGCAGGGCGTCGAAGGCGATCTGCAGCTTGCGGTAGTCGAACGCGCGGTCGTAGCTCGCGACGACGACGTCGATCTCCTTGGGGTCGTCGGTGAGGTGGATGCCGGCCTGGACGACGGCGCGGGTCAGCGCGGCGCTGCCGATCACGTACGCCCGCGCGTCGGGACGGTTCCGACGCAGCCAGCCGGGCATCGTGACCACCGGGTTCAGCACGTCGTCGGCGGTGGCGGGGATGCCGAGGCGGCTGAGCTTGGCGGCGTAGTCGGAGGCGTCGCGGGTGGGGTTGTTGGACAGGAAGAGCACGCGTGCGCCGGCGTCGCGGAGCCCGGACACCAGCTCGGACGAGCCCGGCAGCAGCTCGTCGCCGAGGTAGAGCGTGCCGTCGAGGTCGAACAGGTAGCCGTCGTAGACGTGCGCGGGAGCCTGCGGGGAGCTCATCGGGCCGCCGCCTGGAGCTCGAAGACCTCGCGCAGGCGCGGGTAGACCTCGCGATAGATCGACAGCAGCCGGTCGTAGGTGGCCGACGTCCCCGGATCGGGCTCGTGGGCCTCTCCCAGGCGGCACATCTCCCGCACGGCGGTGTCGACGTCGGGGTGCACGCCCGTGCCGACCGCGGCCAGGACCGCGGCCCCGAGGCAGGTGCCCTCGGGCTCCTCGGCGACCACGACCGGCCGGCCGAGCACGTCGGCGACCATCTGCACCCAGAACGGGCTGCGCGAGCCACCGCCCACGGCGATCACGCGCTCGACCGGCTGGCCCATCGCCGCCGAGGCGCCGTCGGTGAGCATCCGCTGCTCGAGCGCGATGCCCTCGAGCACCGAGCGGTACAGGTGGGCCTGGGTGTGCGCGTCGGTGAGCCCGATGAAGGCGCCGCGGGCGGTGTCCTCCCAGTGGGGGGTCAGCGCGCCGGTCCAGTACGGCAGGCAGAACAGCCCGTCCGAGCCCGGCGCGACGAGCGCGGCGCGCTCCCCGAGCTCGCGCTCGGCCGAGCCGTCCGTCGCCGTGAGGCCGGCCATCTCGCGGACGAACCAGCTGATGTTCAGCGTGCCGCCGCCGATGAAGGTCTCCATCACGTAGGCCTTGGGCACACCGCTCGTCATCACGCGGTACTCGGGGCCGATGGACAGCTCGTCGCAGTGGACGCCGCTGACGACGCCGGTGCCGAGGTTCAGGTAGGCCTGCCCGGGCGCGACGACGCCCGCGCCGAGCGACGCGGCCTGGCCGTCGCCGGTGCCGGCGATCACGGGGAGGCCGCGGGGCAGCCCCAGCAGGTCGGCGACGTCGTCCTGCACGTGACCGAGCGTGGCGCCGGGGCCGTGCAGCTCGGGGAACACGTCGACGTCGAGCCCCAGCGCGGCGACGAGGGCCGGGTCGTAGTCGAAGGTGGAGACGTCGAGGACGCCGAGCGGGTCGACGCTGCCCCACGAGGTGCGCCAGTGCCCGGTGAGCCGGTGCACCAGGTAGGTCTGCACGTCGACGACGTGCGCGGTGCGCTCGAGCGCCTCGGGCTCGTGCTCGCGCAGCCACAGCAGCTTGTACCAGGCGGGCGTGGTGTTGGGCGGCTTGCCGGTGGTGCGGTGCACCTCCGGCGTGCCGAACCGCGTCACCTGGTCCGCGGCCCGACGGTCGAGCCACAGCATGGCCGGGCGGACCGCCTGCCCGTCGGCGTCGAGGCAGACGAACGACTCCCGCTGGTGGGCGATCGCGAGGCCCGTGAGCGCGGCGGGGTCGAGGTCGCGGACGGCGGTCGAGACGGCCGAGGCCACCGCGGCCCACCAGTCCTGCGGGTCCTGCTCTCCGTACTCGGGCCGGGGACGGCTCAGCGGCATCGCGGCTCGCCCCGAGGCGACGGCACGGCCCGCGGCGTCGACCACCACGGCCTTGGCGGCCGTCGTGGAGCAGTCGATGCCGAGCAGCAGCGGCTCAGGCATCGCCGACCCCCAGGCTGGCGGCCAGCACCTCGTCGACCGTGGCGTCGTCCCACCCGCCGGAGAGGGCGAGCAGGTCGACGGCGGTGAAGCGGTCGCGCATGAACAGGCAGCTCCGCACCGCCCAGCGGGCGAGGTCGTCGGACACCGACGGCGTCAGCGACGCGAACGTGGCGGGCACCTGCGCGTCGGCGAGGGCCCCGAGGAGCTCCGCGGGGGGCGCGACGAGCTCGTCGAGCTTGGCGTCGTGCTCGGCCCAGCCGTCCACCAGCTGCTGCAGGTGCGGCAGCAGCTCGGCGCAGCGGGCGAGCTTGCCCGAGTACGCCTTCCAGCACTCGGCGGTGGTGGCACCGGTGGGGTCGAGGTGGTCGAACGCCTCGGACACCTGGCGACGGGCGACGTCCTCGTCGGGGATCGTCAGGGCGGGCAGCCCCTCGGCCAGGCGCCGGCGCAGCACGGCCCACACCGCGGCGGCGACGGGCGACGCGACGCCGACCTGCTCGCCGTGCAGCCCGATCTCCTCGCCGCGGGCACCGTGGTGCAGGTCGAGCATGTGGCTGACGAGGTGCTCGCTGCCCGACAGGATCGCGGTGGTGCCGGCGACGCCCGTGGCGATCCCGCGCACGGCGAGCAGCCGCGTCAGGGTGGCGATCGCCTCGGGCTCGCGGCGCGGCACGCCGGACGACCAGCCGGACAGGTCACGGCCGAGGGAGGTGAGCAGGTGGCGCGGGGCCTCGTGGTAGGTGTCGTCCAGGCCCACGAGGTGCGCGAGGTACCAGTCCGCCGGCGCGGTGAACATCGACAGCGCCTCGCCGAAGCCCGACGCGTTCAGGCGCTGCGGCGCGTCTCGGATGGTCTCGGGGTCGGCGAGCACGGTGTGCGGCCACTGCGAGGGGATGGTGCGCTTGACGCCGTTGGCGAGCACCACCGACACGTTGTCGGTGAACCCGTCGACGGACGCCGCGGTCTGCACCACCACCAGCGCCATGCCGCCGGCGCGCTCGCAGGCGACCTTGGCGACGTCGCTGACGGTGCCGCCGCCGATGGCGACGACGCAGTCGGCACCGGCGACGGCGCCCGTCGCCGCGTCGAGGACGTCCGCGTCGGCGTGCAGCCGCGGGTGGCCGTCGCTCAGCACGGTGGTGTGGCAGTCGTACCGGTCCGCGAGCTGCGCGAGCACGTCGGCCTTGAGGTCGACGCCGGCCCGCTCGATCAGGACCTCGTCCTGCAGCAGCACGACGCGTGCGGCGGGGTCGCTCCCGATGGCCCGCTCGACCGCGTCGGCCACGTGGGTGTGCGCGCCGGCGGACAGGTCGATGGTCTCGATGCCGAGGTCGACCAGGCGGCCGTCGGGGTCGCGCTCGGCGAGACCCCGGGTGATCGCGTCGATGTCGACGCCGGCGCCCTGCGCCACGTCGCTGCTCATGCGCGCACCTTGTCGCGCAGCGCGCCCCGGTCGGTCATGACGGCCGCGATGATGACGACGCCGATGACGACGGGCTGGAGGTTGGGCGACACGTTCAGCAGCGACATGCCGTTGTTGAGGCAGCCGATGATCAGCAGGCCGACGAAGGTGCCGAACATCGAGCCCGATCCTCCGGCGAGGCTGGCCCCGCCGATGACGACCACGGCGATGACGTTGAGCAGGTCGGCGGTGCCGGCGGTGGGCTGCGCGGAGTCGAGCCGCGAGGCGACGACGAGGCCGGCGAGCGCGGCGAGGGTGCCGGCGATGACGTAGACGCGGATCTTGATCGCGCGGACGGGCAGGCCGCTGAGGCGAGCGACCTCCTCGTTGCCGCCGATCGCGTACAGCGCGCGCCCGGTCGGGCGGTAACGCAGCCAGTAGGCGGCCGCGAGGTAGACGAGGACCAGCAGGATGCCCTGCAGCGGGATGCCGAGCACGCGGGCGGTGGTGAGGTCGACGAACCAGGTGGGGAAGCCGTTGATCGGGTTGCCGTCGGTGATGTACAGCGCGAGGCCGGCGCCGGCGGACATCGTCGCGAGCGTCGCGACGAACGCCTGGACCCGTCCGAACGTGGTGAGCAGGCCGTTGACGAGACCGATCAGCGCACCGACGGCGAGGCCGATGACGATCGCGACCGGGAACGGCAGGCCCTGCATCTGGAAGAGCCAGGCCGAGCTCATCAGGCTGAGCGCCAGCGTCGAGCCGACCGACAGGTCGATGCCGCCGATGATGATCACCAGGGCGGCGCCGACGGCCATGATGCCGATGTCGGAGACCTGGCTGACGATGTTCAGCAGGTTGTTGGTGGTGAAGAAGAACGGCGACAGGATCGTCATCACGACCACGATGACCACGAGCCCCACGAGGGGACCGGGCAGCTGGCGCAGGAGCCCGAGCGCCTGGCGGCCCCGGCTCGGTGGGGTCGGGTCGGCGGTGGTGCCGGCCGGAGCCGACTGGTCGGTCTTCACGCTCGGGTTCTCCTCGATCGAGTGGCTCATCGGTCAGTTCTCCTTCGGTGCCGACGCGGTGGCGCCGACGAGGCCGTCGGCGGGCGGCCCGTCGACGTCGAGGTCGCGGACGGCCAGGGCCATCACGCGCTCGGGGGTGGCGGCGTCGCGGGTGAGGATCCCCTGCTGCCGTCCGCCGGACATCACGAGGACGCGGTGCGCGAGGCCCAGCACCTCCTCCAGCTCGGAGGAGATGACGATGACGGCGACGCCGTCGACGGCGAGCTCGCGGATGATCTGGTAGATCGCCATCTTGGCGCCGACGTCGACGCCGCGGGTGGGCTCGTCGACGATCAGGACGTCGGGGCGGTTCACCAGCCAGCGGCCGAGCAGCACCTTCTGCTGGTTGCCTCCCGACATCGCGCCCACGGGCCGGTCCGCGCGACCGCGGATGTCGAGGGTCTCGAACTGGCGGGCCGCGACCTCGGCGACGGCGGCGGGCGTGACCATGCCGCGGCGCGAGATCTGGCGCTCCCACGGCAGCGCGATGTTCTCGCCGGCCGTGCGGTCGAGGTTGAGGCCCTGGTTCTTGCGGTCCTCGGGGACCATCACGATCCCGGCGGCGATGGCGTCGGCGGGCCGGCGGACCTGCACCGTCCGTCCGTCGACGACGAGCTCGCCGGTGTCGGCGGGGTCGACGCCGGCCAGCGCGCGGGCGACCTCGGTACGACCGGCGCCCACCAGCCCGGCGAAGCCGAGGATCTCGCCGCGGGCGACCGAGAAGGTCATGTCGGCGAACGAGCCGGCGCGGCCGAGGCCCGACACGGACAGCGCGACCTCGTCGCGGGGCGGCTCGGGGGCCTGGTGACGGTAGGTGAACTCGCGACCGACCATGGCGTTCACGAGCAGGGTGTTGTCGGCGAGCTCCTCGTCCCAGTGCGCGACGCGCTGCCCGTCGCGCAGGCAGACGATCTCGTCGGCGGTGCTGCGCACCTCGTCGAGGCGGTGGGAGATGTAGACGATGCCGGCACCGCCGTCGCGCAGGACGCCGATGTGGTCGAGCACCTTCTCGGTCTCCTCCTCGCCGAGCGAGGCCGACGGCTCGTCGAAGATGACGTAGGCCGGGTTGCGGGTGATCGCCTTGGCGATCTCGATCTCCTGCTGGGCGGCCATGGACAGCCCGGCCACCGGGCGACGCGGGTCGATCGCGGCCCCCAGCATCGCGAGCGCGTCAGCGGCGTCGTCGTTCATCCGACGACGGTCGATGCGCCCGCGGGAGGTGGGGAGGCGTCCGAGGAAGATGTTCTCGGCGACGCTGAGCTCGCCGACCATCCGGATCTCCTGGTGGATGAGCACCACCCCGGACTCGAGCGCCTCGGCCGGCTTGGACGGCGCGTACGGGCGGCCGTCGAGCGTCATCTGGCCGCCGTCGGCCGGCACCACGCCGGCGATGATCGAGCTGAGCGTCGACTTGCCGGCCCCGTTCTCGCCGATCAGGCCGAGCACCGAGCCCCGCCGCAGCGTCAGGTCGACGCCCTTGAGCACCGTGATGCCCGAGTAGGTCTTCACCAGGCCCGTGCACACCAGGCTGCGATCGTCGCTCATGTCCTCTGCCTTCGTCCTCGTCGTCCACCGGTGGTGGGTGGGTCCCGGCGCGCGGCCGGGACCCACCCGGGTCCAGACCTCAGGTCACTGAGGGCCGTAGTACGTGTCGACCGACTCGGTGGCGACGTTGTCCTTGGTGATCAGGACCGTGTTCTGCGGCTGCTCCTTCGGGATGTCGCCGCCGTCGCCCTCGATGATCTTGATGGCGTCCTTCACCGCGAGCTCACCCATCGGGTAGGGCTGCTGGGCCATGGTGGCCTGCGTCAGCCCGTCCTCGACCGCGGTGAACATGGTCGGGAAGCCGTCGATGCCGACGAAGTACATCCCGGTGCGGCCGGCCTGCTTGGCGGCCTTGGCGGCACCCATGGCCATCGCGTCGCTCTCGGCGAAGACGGCCTTGAGGTCGGCGTTGGCCGAGAGGATGTTCTGGGTGGCCTTGAAGGCCTGCGTCTCGTCCCAGTCGGCGTTCTCGGTGGCGACGACCTTGATGCCGGGGTTCTCCGCGAGGGCCTCCTTGCAGCCCTGGCTCCGCTCCAGCTCGGCGGTCGAGCCGAGCACGCCGCGCAGGATCGCGATGTCGCCCTCGCCGCCGACCTGGTCGAACATCCACGTGCACAGCTCCTTGGCGGCCTTGACGCTGTCGGTGGCGATGTAGGTGGCGAGCTCGCCCGAGCCCGACTCGGGCTTCTGGTCCACGGCGACGACCGGAACGTTGGCCTGGTTCGCGGCCCGCACGCCCGCGGCGGCGGCGGTGGAGTCCTGCGAGATGAAGATCAGGGCGCCGATCTGCTGGGTCAGGAGGTCCTGCACCTGGCTGACCTGCTGGTTGGAGTTGTTGTTGGCCGAGGTGACGACGACCTCGTAGCCCGCGTCCTCGGCGGCCTTCTTCATGCCCTTGACCGCGGCGACGTAGAACAGCGACTTCTGGTCGGCGACCGAGATGCCGATGGTCTTCTTGCCACCGTCGTCGCCACCGCTCGCGGCGTCGCCTCCGCGACCGCAACCGGCGAGGACCAGGACGGCGGCGGCCGCGACGGCGACGACCCCCGTCAGCTTGCGAGTCGACTTCATGCTGTTCTCCTTCTACCGGGTGTTCCACACGGAAGTGCGGGTATTTATTCTGGTCTTGCGTGGTGATTCAGTGAAGTATGTGCGCCCGGTCACACGGCGTCAAGCCCCGGGCTCCCGCGGCACCCGCGCCGGCCCGATGCGTCCGGTTCGTCCCGCGCCTTGCGCCGCGAGGTCGGCCGTGCCGTTCTGCGTCCCACCGGCCCGAAGCCGGGCATACTGACCCGGCCAGGCCCGTACGATCAGGAGGGGACCCCGTGCCCGAGGTGCCGAGCGAGCAGATCCGACTCGTGACCAAGGTGGCGCGGCTCTACCACTCCCACGGCGTGCGCCAGGTCGACATCGCGCAGCGGCTCCACATCAGCCAGTCACGGGTCTCGCGGCTCCTGCAGGCCGCCGAGGACCAGGGCATCGTCCGCACCGTCGTCGCCTTCCCCGAGGGCGTCCACGGCGAGCTCGAGGAGGAGATCGAACGGCGCTACGGCCTCGCCGAGGTGCACGTGGTCGACGTCGCCGCCGACGAGGAGCCCGGGCTGCTGCGCGACCTCGGTGAGGCGATGGCCGACGTCGTCGCGTCGAGCCTCACCGGGGTCAGGACGATCGGGTACACCTCGTGGAGCCGGTCGCTGCGCGAGATGGTCGCGAGCCTCCCTCCGGTCCGGGCCGACGTCGACCAGGTGGTCGAGCTGATCGGCGACCTCGGGCCGCCCGCGGTCCAGCACGAGGCGGCACGGTCCACCCAGCGCCTCGCGCAGCTGACGGGGGCGACCGCGACGTTCCTGCGCGTGCCCGGCGTCGTGCAGGACGCGCGTCTGCGCAGCGCCCTGCTCGACCAGGACCCCTACGCCCGCAGCGTGCTGGCGTCGCTCGACTCGATCGACCTCGCGCTCGTCGGCGTCGGCACCTGCCACATCGTCGCGCCGCTCACCGCGGGCGACAACTTCTTCACCGAGGAGCAGCTCGCCCTCGCCCGTGGGCTCGGGGCGGTGGGTGAGGTCAACCTGCGCTTCATCGACGCCCAGGGTGAGCGCATCCTCACGCCGCTCGACGACCTCGTCGTCGGCGTCAGCGCCGAGCAGCTCCGCGGCGCCCGTCGCCGGCTCGCCGTCGCGGGCGGCTCGTCCAAGCACGCCGCGATCCTCGCCACCGTCCGCGGTGGCTGGATCGACGGCCTCGTCACCGACATGTGGACGGCCGAGGCCCTCCTCGCCGCCCACGACTGAACCGAGTCGCCGAGATACGGGTTCTGCACCACCGGACGTCGTCGCGTGGTGCAGAACCCGTATCTCGACTCAGGACAGACGGCCCATCAGCTCGCGGACGAGCGGCCACACCTTGGCGACGGACGTGTGGCGCACCGTCTCCTTCGGCGAGTGGAGGTCGTGCAGCTCGGTGCCGATGGAGATGGTGTCGAGCCCGACCCGCTGGCTGAACATGCCCAGCTCCAGGCTGCACTGCGACACGTGCACCTCGGGCTCCTCGCCCACGACGTCGCGGTAGGTCGCGGTGGCGATCTTCAGCAGCTCGGAGTCCGGGCGGTAGGCGAACTCCGGGGCGTCGAGCCCGTACAGCTCGCAGGTCACCCCTCCCCCGGCCAGGGCGCACAGGTTGCGGACGCGGTCGTAGACCTCGTGCTTGCGGGAGGTGACCGCGGCGGTGATCGTCGACATCAGGCGAGCGCCCTCGTCGGTGGAGCGGATCGTGCCGAGGTTGTTCGAGGTCTCGACGATGCCGGGGACGACGAGGCTCCAGCTGAGCACGCCGTTGGGGATCAGGGACGTCAGCTGGGCCAGGCGGGCGGTCGCCGCGGCGGAGAAGACCCGCTCGGGCGCGTCGGCCTCGACCAGCTCGAGGCGCAGACCGGGCTCGGCCTCGCTGTACTCCGTGCGCAGGGCCTCCTGCAGCTCGGCGACGGCGGACTCGACCCGCTCCAGCGCGTCCGGCGCCAGCACCAGGACGGCCTGCGCGTCGGCGGGGATCGCGTTGTTCTGCGCGCCGCCGTGCGGGGCGGCGATCTGGACCGGCGCGACCTCGAGCACGGCGTTGATCGCGCGGGCGAGCACCAGGACGGCGTTGGACCGCTCGAAGTGGATGTCGAACTCGCAGTGTCCGCCCACCAGCCCACGGACCTGGAGCAGACGGGTGGTCGTGTGCGTCGCCGGGACGGGCTCCCACTCGGCGGGCACGTCGACGGTGAACGTCACGTCGCCGCTGCAGCCGGCCAGGATCTCGGTGTCGGTGATCCAGTTGAAGTCGATCATCCGGCTCGCGGTGAGCTGGGAGGTGTCGAAGTGGCCGGCGCCGACCTTCCCCTTCTCCTCCATCGCGGTGAGCACGGCCTCGAGCGGCGGGTGCGCGATGTCGGAGGACGTGAGCAGCGCCAGGATGTACGAGACGCCGATCCCGTTGTCGGCGCCCAGCGAGGTGCCGTCGGCGGTGATGAACTCGCCCTCGACGAGCAGGTCGATCGGCTCGTTCTCGAAGTCCTTGACGACGCCCTCCTCCTTCTCGCACACCATGTCGAGGTGGCCGTGCAGGAGCACCGTCGGCGCGTTCTCCAGCCCGGCGGTGCCCGGCTTGCGGACGAGCACGTTGAACTTCTCGTCCTGGACCGCCTCCAGGCCGTGCTCCGTGGCCAGGCCGACGACCCAGTCGCTGACCTGCTTCTCGTTCATCGAGCCACGCGGGATGCCCGCGAGGGTCTCGAAGTAGCCGAAGATCTCGCGCGGCTCGAGGGAGTCCAGAACGGTCATGACGTCTCCATTTCCAGGGGTGTGGCCGAGTGGGGGTGGGTTCGGGTGGGTCGGGGCCGCGTCACTTGACGACGGCCCCGCGGGCGCGGCTCATGGTGAGCGCGACCGCGACGATGATGACGGCTCCGTAGACGAGGCTCTGCGCCTGCGGGGGCACGCCGACGGCGGCGGCGCCGATGGGCAGCAGCGCGATGGTCGCGGCACCGAAGACGACGTTGATCGGGTTCGTCACGCCCCCGGTGATGGCGGTGCCGCCGACGATGGCGGCCGCGATGCCCGGCAGGAGCAGGTCGCTGCCGAGGCCGAAGGACGACGCCGCGCCCGACTGGGCGATGATCGTCAGCCCCGCGAGGCCGGCGGTGAAGCCCGAGATCGTGAACGCGGTGACCTTGAGCCAGCGCGTGCGCAACCCGGAGAAGATCGCCCCGGTCTCGTTCAGGCCGACCGCGGTCATGCCCTGGCCGACTGTGGTGAACCGCAGCACGGCCCACAGCACGGCAGCGAGGACGACGGCCATCCAGAACGCGGCGGGGAGGCCGGCGAGCGCGACGTTGAACATCCAGGCCAGGACGTCCGCGTTGGCGGTGACGTACACCGTGGTGGCGTCGCTGAGCACCAGCGAGGCGGCCTGGAGGATGCCGAGCGTGCCGAGCGTCAGCGCGAACGACGGCACCTGGGTGTAGGCGAACACGAGGCCGTTGACGAGGCCGACGAGGGTCACCAGAGCCACGCACAGGACCGGCGACACGACGCCGAGCGACCCGAGCGTGGAGGCGGTGAGGATCGCCGCCAGCAGGCCCATCGCGGCGTTGGACAGGTCGAGCGAGCCGACCCCGATGACGATCGCCTGGCCGAGCGCGATCAGCAGGATCGGCGTGGCCTGGAGCGCGACGATGCGGATGCCGCCACCGCTGAAGAAGTTGGGCTGGAGCACGACGATGAGCAGCAGGAGGGCGAGGAACACCGCGGGCGGGCCGAGGCGCTGCCACCAGCTGCCCGATCGCGCGCGGCGACGGGGGGTGCCGTCGGCGGTGGGAGCGGGCGACGTCGGGGTCGCGGTGGTCGTCTGGGACATGGGGCTCACACCATCTTTTCGAGGAGGTCGAGGGAGGTCGGCGCCTCGGTGGACAGGTCGAATCGGCCGGTCACCTCGCCGTCGCGCATGACGAGGATGTCGTCGCCCATCTCGAGCGCCTCCTCGAGCGTGTCCGGGAGCAGGACGACGGCGACCCCGTCGCGGCAGGCGGCCCGGATCTGTTCGTTGACGATCTCCTTGGCACCCGGGTCGAGCCCGCGCAGCGGATGGTCGAGCACGAGCACCTTGAGCTCCTCGGCCATCAGCCACTTCGCCATGACGACCTTCTGCTGGTTGCCGCCGGAGAAGCTCCCGAGCGGGAGCGAGGGGTCCGAGGGACGCACGTCGAGGCGCTCGAACCAGGTGGCGGCCGTGCGGTTGCGAGCCCGCGGGTCGAGGAAGGGTCCGCGCCGGGTGGACCCGGGGTGGCTGAGCGTGAGGTTGGCCGCGGCGGACAGCCCGCCGACCATGCCCTCGACGCGACGCTCGGACGGGACGTACGCGACGCCCGCCTTGACCGCCTTGACCGTGCTCCAGGCGGAGAGGGAGGTGCCCTCGAGCTCGATGGTGCCGCCGTCCCACGTCTCGGCCCCGAACAGGGCGCGGCAGACCGACTCACGGCCCGAGCCCATGGTGCCGACGATGGCGACCGTGCGGCCGGACCTCACCTCGAAGCTGACGTCCTCGAACGACCCACGACGGGTCAGGCCCTGGACGGCCACGACGGGGGTCTGCGAGGCACCGCCCGCGCGGTCGTCGCGCTGGGTCGCCTGCGCGGCACGTCCGACCATCAGCTGGAACAGCTCGTCCTCGGTGACCTCGTCGGTCCGACGCTCCGCGACGAGCTCGCCGTGGCGCATCACCGCGATCCGGTCGCAGATGCGCAGCACCTCGTCGAGCCGGTGCGAGACGAACACGACCGACCCGATCTCCTTGAGGGTGCGGATCTCGCGCTCGAGGATCTCGGTCTCGTTGCGCTCGAGCACCGAGGTGGGCTCGTCGAGGATGACCAGCGGCGTGCCACCCACCATCTCGTCGACCTGCACCGCCCGGGCGATCTCGACCATCTGGCGGTCGACGAACGACAGGTCCCCGACGATCGTGCGGGGATCGATCGAGGCACCGACCCGGTCGAGCGTGGCGGCCGCGTCGGCGTTGATGCGGCCCCAGCGGTAGAACCCGAGGCGGGTGCCGGCGCGGCGGCTGCCCGAGGCCGTCATGGCGAGGTTCTCGGCCACCGACAGGTTGGTCAGGAGCGACTGCTCCTGGTGGACGACGCCGATGCCCGCGGCCACCGAGTCCTGCGGCCGACGGAACCGCACCTGGGTGCCGTTGACCTCGATGGAGCCCGCGTCGGGCTGGTAGATCCCGGTGAGGATCTTCAGGAGGGTCGACTTGCCGGCGCCGTTCTCGCCGATGAGGCCGAGCACCTCGTGGCGGTTGATGGTCAGCGAGACGTCCTTGACGGCGTGCACCTGCCCGAACCGCTTGTCGATGCCGTCGAGGACGAGGGCCGCCTCGGTCGTACGGGTGGGGTCCTGCTGGGTGGAGGTCATTTCGCGATCCTCAATCTGCCTCGGTAGGCCCACCCGGCGGCGGCGATCGCGACGATCAGCACGACGCCGGACACGGCGGACTGGATGTTGGGGCTGACCCCCGAGAGGATCAGGCCGTTGTTGAGCACGGTCAGGAGGACGACGCCGAGCGCGGTGCGCAGGACGCCTCCCTTGCCGCCGCCGAGCGCGGTGCCGCCGATGACGACCGCGGCGATGGTGAGGAAGAGGTTGCCGATGCCGACGTTGGCCGCGCCCGCGCCCAGCTGCAGGCTGCCGACGATGCCGGCGAGCGCGCTGCATCCACCGGCGAGGGCGAAGACGTAGAGCTTGTAGCGCCCGACGGGGACGCCGTTGTCCTGGGCGATCTGCTCGTCGGCGCCGATCGCGAAGGCGTACCGGCCGAGGCGGGTGAACCGCGACACCAGCGCACCGAGCGCGACCACGACGAAGGCCAGCAGGAACGAGTGCGGCAGCCCCAGCGTCGTGTCGCTGGGCCACGAGGTGAGGCCGTCGGAGGTGAGGAACGGGATCGCGGCCTGGCCGAACAGCAGGGTCGCGATGCCCAGCCCGACGTACCAGACGCCGAGGGTGACGATGAACGACGGGACCTTGAGCAGCGTGTGGATCAGGCCGGTCAGCAGGCCGAGCGCCAGCCCGACGGCCACCGCGACGACGAAGGCGCCGAGGCCGAGGTCCAGGCCGTTGCGGTCGTTGGCCGACAGCAGCACGAAGGTCATGCCGGCCGCGCCCATCACGCCCTCGACCGACAGGTCGATCGAGCCCATCAGGATCACGAGGGTCGCGCCGACGCCGATCACCAGCGGCAGGGCCGCCTGGTCGAGCACCGTGCGCAGGTTGTCGAGCGTCAGGAACGTCCCGGGGTTCAGGACGGCGAAGACGACCACCAGGACGACGAGCGCCGCCACCTCGCCGACGCCCCGGATCCTGGGACGCGGCCGGGACGCCGAGGCCGGAGCCGCCGGGGCGGCGTCGGGCGCCGGTCGGGCTTTGAGGTCGCTCATCAGGTCATCGCTTTCGTGGGTGGTGCGTGGCGCCCGGGGACGAGGGGGTCGTCCCCGGGCGCCACGGTCGGTGGGTCAGGAACCGGGGAGCTTCTCGGGGCCCTGGCCGATGAGCGTCGCGGGCTCGGTGTCGAACGGCCCGTTCTCGACGAGCTGCTTGACCCAGCCCTCGACGTCGGTGTCGTACTTGGTGAACTCGTCCAGGTTCTCCGGCGTGACGCAGCTGATCTTGAACAGGCTGTTGCGCTGCTCCTTGGTCATGTCGGCGACCTTCAGCTCGCCGGTCGCCGCCAGGTAGGAGGTGTACAGACCGGTCGCGGCGGCCATGTAGCCGCGGTGGAAGGTCTCGCCCACGATGGCGTCGTCGCCCATGCCGGACTTCATCATCTCGATGGTCGGCGGGTAGAGACCGTCGGAGGCGAACTTCACGTCGTCGATGCGGCCGGCCTTCTTCACGGCCTCGATCGCGCCGAGCATCATCGCGTCGTCGGCGGCCCAGACGCCGTCGATCTCGTCGCCGTACTTGGCGAGCAAGCTCTGGGTCTCCTTGAAGGCGATCTGCTGGTCCCAGTTGGCCGGACGCTGCTCGAGGAGCTTGACGTTCGGGTGGTCCTTCAGCGCGTCCTCGAGACCGGCGACGCGGGTCTGGCTCGTGGTGCTGTCCTGGACGCCGGGGAGCGCGATGATGTTGCCCTCGTCGCCGATGCCGTCGGCGAGCGCGTCGCCGGTGCAGCGGCCGCTCTCGACTCCGGGGTGCTTCTGGAAGGCCACGAAGTTGTCGCCGACGGTCCAGGGCTCGAAGTCGTCGGGCTTGTTCCACCAGATGGTGACGTAGCCGCCGGCGGCCTTGACCGCGTTGACGATCGGCGGGGCGTCGGAGCTGGCGACCGTGTTGACCATCAGCACGACCTTCTTGCCCTCGGCCAGGATGGCCTGGATCTGCGAGATCTCGGTCTGCGAGCTGCCGTTGGAGTTCACGATCTTGAGCGGCACGTCGAGCTCGGCCGACAGCGCCTTGGCGCCCTCGACCATCGAGGCCATGTACGGGTTCGTCAGGTTGATGACCGACGCGACGAGGACGATGTCCTCCTTGGGGATCGCCTCCTGCGCGGCGCCGGTCGAGCTGCCGGACGTGGTGCTGCAGGCCGTGGCGAGGGTGCCGACGACGGTCGCCGCGAGGGCGCCGGCGATGAGGCGTCGCACCCTGCTGGTCGTGGTGAAGGACATCTGTGCTCCTGGGTCCGGGGGGCGCTCGCCACGTCCCGATGAACTAGCGAGCATATTTATTCAGATGCCGAATCGGCATTTCCCAAAGTCTCCATGCGAGCCCGGGATGTGTCAAGGACCACACCGACATCTGCCGGAAACATCCCGTCGTCGACGCGTCGCCGTCCGTGGGACGGCGACGGGCCCCGTCGGTCCGGCTCGACGGCCGGCCCGACGGGGCCCGGTGCGGTGCTGCTACGGCGCTAGCGCAGGGTGCGGAAGAACGTCCGCACGTCGTCGACGTAGGTGTCGGGGACCTCCAGCGGGGCGAAGTGGCCGCCGTCGTCGTGGACGCGGTACTGCTGCAGGTTGAAGTACTTCTCGGTCCACGAGCGCGGGGGCTTGTAGATCTCGCCGGGGTAGATGCTCACCGCGGACGGCGCGCCGACCACCGGCATCCGCGAGTGCGACGGCGTCCAGGGGTTGCCCCGGCACTCCCAGTAGTACCGCGACGACGTGCCGCCGGTGCCGGTGAGGAAGTAGACCGCCGCCGTGGTGACGAGGTCCTCCTTCGGCCAGACCCGCTCGAACGCCTCGGTGCCGACGCCACGCTCCTCCAGTCCCCAGAAGTAGCGCTTCTCGGTGATCCACGCGAGCTGGCCGGCCGGAGAGTCGGCCACCAGGGCGGCGAGCGTCTGCGGCTTGGTCAGCTGGATCTCGCCGTAGCCGCTCTCGTTCTCGACGAACAGCTTGCCGCGCTCGAACCAGCCCTCCTCGCCCTCGCCGTACTCGCTCGCGGCGGGCAGGCCGAGCGTCGGGTCGTACTCGACGCCGGGAGGGGCGTCGGGGTGGTCGGCCAGGTAGTGGCTCATCTGCGCGGGGAAGTGGCTGTAGACGCCGTACACGTCGTCCTCGTACTTGTGACCGTGCTGCTGGGCGATGAGCGCGCCCCAGTCACCGCCGGCCGTCGCGTACTTCTCGTACCCGAGGACGTCCTTCATCAGGGTGTTCTCGAGGTCGGCGGTGCGCCAGAAGTTCCAGCCCGTCTCGGTCAGCGGCGAGGAGAAGCCGTAGCCCGGCAGGGAGATCAGGACGACGTCGAAGGAGTCGTCGGGGTCGCCGCCGAACTTCTCGGGGTCGGTGAACGGCTCGATCACCTTGCGGACGTCCCAGAACGTCCAGGGCCAGCCGTGGTGAAGCAGCAGCGGCATCGGGTTGGGACCCTTGCCCTTGACGTGGATGAAGTGCAGCGGCACGCCCATCAGGTCGACCTTGAACTGCGGCAGCTCGTTCATCCGACGCTCGACGTCGCGCCAGTCGTACTCCTCGATCCAGTACTCGACGAGCTGGCGGTGGTACGCGCCGTTGTAGCCGTACCTCCAGTCGTCGTTGTCGAAGTCCTGCGGGAAGCGGGTGCGGCGCAGCCGCTCGTTCATCTCCTGCAGGTCCTCCTCGGGGATCTCGATCGTGAAGGGGGTGACCTCGAAACTGCTGCTCACGCCAGGACGTCCTCTACCTCGCAGGAAGGGCGCGACTAGATATTCACGTCGCGCGGATACATGCAGATCCTGTGGTGATTCAGGTCACGTGTCAAGAGCACCGCCCGCGCCGACCGGACGCGGGCGGCACGGGCGTGCGGACCCCGGGGCTCAGGTCAGCCGAGCCGGTCGGCGCTGGCGTAGATGGACTTGTACTCCAGATAGGGGTTGATCGCCTCGGGGCCGAGCTCGCGCCCGATCCCGGAGTCCTTCATGCCGCCGAACGGGGAGCCGAGGTCGAGGCTGTAGTAGTTGATGCCGATCGTCCCGGTGCGCACCCGCCGCGACACGTCCAGACCGCGCTCCTCGTCGGTGGTCCAGACCGAGCCGCCGAGACCGTAACTGCTGTCGTTCGCGATCCGGACGGCGTCGTCGTCGTCGTCGAACGGGATGACCGCCATCACCGGGCCGAAGACCTCCTCGCGGGCCAGGCGGTCGTCGTTGTCGACGTCGGCGAACACGGTGGGCTCGACGAACCAGCCGCGGTCCTGGCCCTTCGGTCGGCCGCCCCCGGAGACCAGGCGCGCGTTGCTGTTCCGGGCCACCTCGATGTGGCCGAGCACCCGCTCGAGGTGCTTCTCGCTCGCCATCGGCCCCATCGTCACCGCCGGGTCGAGCGGGTTGCCGACCACCTGGTCGCCGGTCCACCCGGCCAGGGCGTCCACCACCTCGTCGTAGCGCGAGCGCGGGGCCAGGATCCGGGACTGGGTGGTGCAGGTCTGCGCGTTGTTCATGAACGACGCCATGCCCACGCCCGCGAGGAAGGTGTCGATGTCGCCGTCCTCGAGGAAGATCGCGGCCGACTTCCCGCCGAGCTCGAGCGTGTTGCGCCGGATGAGCCGGCCGCACTCCGCACCGATGATCCGGCCGGCCGCGGTGGACCCGGTGAACGCGATCTTGTCGACCAACGGGTGGGAGACCAGGGACGCGCCGGCCTCGCGGTCGGCCAGCACGATGTTGAACACGCCCGGCGGCAGACCCGCCTCCTGCGCGGCGTCGCCCATCACGTAGGAGTCGAGCGCGGTCTCGGGCGACGGCTTCAGCACGAGGGTGCAGCCGGCGGCCAGCGCGGGGGCGATCTTCATCATCGCCAGCACCTGGGGGTAGTTCCACGGGGCGATCGCACCGACGACGCCGACCGGCTCGCGTCGCACGATGGTGGAGCCCATCGCGCTCGGACGGACCTCCTCGAGGTCCATCGCCTTGACCTGCTCGGCGTACATGCGGAGCAGTCCGGCGGGAGCCGCGCCGTTGAACGCCGAAGACAGGCCGATCGGCATGCCGTTCTCGCGGCTGACCAGCGTCGAGGTCGCGTCGGCCCGCTTCTCCAGGGCGTCGGCGAACCGGTGCATCAGGGCGGCCCGCTCCTCGGCGGTCGTCCTGCCCCACGGTCCGTGGTCGAGCGCCTCGCGCGCGGCACGCACGGCCCGGTCGATGTCGGCGTCCGAGCCCAACGACGCCGTACCCAGGATGTCGCCCGTCGCCGCCTCCAGGGCACGGTGGGTGTCGGTGCTGAGCGGGTCGACCCACTCCCCGTTGATGAAGAACCGGGTGCGGTCCAGGTCGGTCTCGACGTCGGCGGTGATGGTCATGGCGCTCCTCGGCGTGGCTCAGGTCGTGGTCTCGACCTCCAGGGTGCGACCCCTGACCGCGTCGGGATGTTCAGTTTCTGCACGTCCTGGCACGCAGCTGCGGCCCACACGGCCGCTCAGGACCGCACCTGCGCACCTCTTCCCCCGGGGCTAGAGCAGGAACCGGGCGATCGGGCTGCCCGGCGGGACGGGCTCGATCTGGTGCGGGACGCGGGTCATCCGCTCGAGCAGGGCGGGGAGGTCCTCAGCGCGACTCAGCTCGATGCCGACGAGCGCGGGCCCGGTCTCGCGCTCGCTGCGCTTGGTGTACTCGAACAGCGTGATGTCGTCCTCGGGCCCGAGGACGACGTCGAGGAACTGCCGCAGGGCACCGGGCTCCTGGGGGAACTCCACCAGGAAGTAGTGCTTGAGCCCCTCGTGGACCAGGGCCCGCTCGACCACGTCGGCGTAGCGGGACACGTCGTTGTTGCCCCCCGACAGCACGCACACCACCGTCGCCCCCGGCGCGATGCCGAGGTCCAGGCTCATCAGCGCGCTGCTCGCGAGCGCGCCCGCCGGCTCGGCCACGATGCCGTCGCTCTGGTAGAGCGCGAGCATCTCCACGCACACCGCACCCTCGGGCACCACGGTCACGGTGGCACCCGACGCGGCGACGATCGCGTGGTTGACGTCGCCGACCCGCCGCACGGCGGCGCCGTCGACGAAGCCGTCGACCGTCGCGAGCTCGACCGGCGCACCGTGGTGCAGCGCGGCGGTCATGCTGGCCGCGCCCGCCGGCTCGACCCCGATCAGGCCCGTGGACGGGGACCTCTCGCCGAGCCATGCCGCCGCACCGGCCAGCAGGCCGCCTCCGCCGACGGGGACGACGACGTGGTCGGGCGGTGCGGACATCTGGTCGACGAGCTCGCGGATCGCGGTGCCCTGGCCGGCTACGGTCCGTGGGTCGTCGAACGGCGGGATCAGCGCCCGACCGGTCTCCTCCGCGCGCGCCCGGGCGGCGCGCGCGGCGTCGTCGAAGGTGTCGCCGCCGACGACCGTCGTCACCACCTCCCCGCCCAGGCGCGCGACCCGCTCGCGCTTCTGGCGCGGGGTGGTGCGCGGGAGGTAGATCTCGGCCCGGACGCCGAGCGCCGCGCACGCGAACGCCACGCCCTGCGCGTGGTTGCCGGCGCTGGCGCAGACCACGCCCCGGGCGCGCTGGTCGTCGTCCAGCTGCGAGATCAGGTTGTAGGCACCGCGGGCCTTGTAGGACCGGACGGCCTGCAGGTCCTCACGCTTCAGCCACACCTCGAAGCCCGTCGCGGCCGAGAGCCGGGCGCTGTGCACCAGCGGGCTCGGCGCGATCACGCCCGCGAGCCGCGCCGCGGCCTGCTCGACGTCGTCGGCCGTGACGCTCGGCTGGGGGTGGGACATCGGTGACGGCTCCTGGGGCGACGGGGCGCACGACCCGGTCGTGTCGTGCTGCCCCGATCGTCCCGCACGCGCTCCACCGCCTCCCGCGCAGGACCCCGCGGAACAGGGACCTCAGGGCCCGAGCGCACCGGTCAGCTCGCCCAGCGCGCGGGCGGAGTCGGCCACGAGGTCGACGACCACGGCGACCACCGGGCCCGAGGTCGCCCGTGCGGACGTCCGCCGCAGGAATGGGTCGTGGCGCACCGCGGAGGTCAGGAGGACGACCACGCGGTCGACCAGCGCCACGTACTCCGCCAGCAGGCCGGGCACGTCACGCGGCAGCTCCCCGTCCGACCGCGGACCGTCGCGCGGGGCCTCCTCGTCCAGAGCGGCGACGGAGGCCGCGACGAGCACGACGAGGTCACGGAGCACCGGCTGCGCCCGCGACCCACCGTCCCACGCCGGCGACCAGGCATCGGTGGGATCGAGGCCGACGAGCGCCTCGACCTCGTGCACCACCTCCTCGCGCAGCGCGAGCAGCGCGGTGAGCGGCTCCTGGCCGACGCCCGACACCCGCAGACCGGATCCGGCCACGTCCGTCCTCCGGCCCTGGTCGGTCACGGGTCGCTCGGCCTCAGGCGCCGGCTCGGGCATCGCGGCTCGCGACGCCCTCCCGCACGATCGGGATCACCTCGTCGCCGAAGTCGATCGCGTCCTGCAGGGTGTCGTACCCGCGGGCGGAGAGCACGTCGATGCCGAGGTCGACGTAGGCGAGGAGCGCGTCGGCCACCTGCTGGGGGGTGCCCACGAGCGCGTTGGAGTTGCCCGCGCCGGCGGTGGCCTTCGCCGTGCCCGAGTACAGGATCGTGTCGTGGACGTCGCCCCGGTCGGCGATCTCGAGGAGCCGCTGCGACCCCGTATTCTCCGGGGCGTCGCCCCCGCCGCGCCGGTAGCGCTGTCCCCCGGCCTTGCGGTCCTCGATCCGGCTGACCACGCGGTGCGCCTTGTCCCAGGCCTCGTCGGCGGTGGGGGCGATGATCGGGCGGAACGCCACCTGGATGCGCGGCTGGTCGCCGCGACCCGACGCGGCGGCCTCGGCGCGCACCCGCGCCACCTGCTCGGCGGTGTCGGCCAGCGGCTCGCCCCACAGGCAGAACACGTCGGCCTCGGCGGTGCCGATCGCGTACGCCGCGTCGGACGAGCCGCCGAACGAGATCGTCGGACGCGGCTCCTGCACCGGGAACACGTCGGAGACGAAGTCGGCGAACCGGTAGTGCTCACCGTCGAAGTCGAACGGCTCGTGCTCGGTCCACGCCCGCTTGAGCACCTGGATGTACTCGCCGGTGCGCCCGTACCGCTCGTCCTTGGTCAGGAAGTCGCCCTCGCGCTGCTGCTCGTGGTCGCTGCCGCCGGTGATCACGTGGACGGCGACCCGGCCGCCCGACGCGTGGTCGAGGGTCGCGAATGTCTTGGCCGCGAACGTCGGGATCGACAGGTTCGGCCGGTGCGCCACGAGCACCTGGAGCGTCTCGGTGTGCGCCGCGATCGTCGCCGCCGCCTGCGCGGGGTCGGGCGATCCCGAGCCGTAGGCCGTCAGCACCCGGTCCCAGCCGTGCTCCTCGTGCGCCCGGGCGAGGGCGATCGTGTAGGCCGGGTCGAAGCTCCCGCCGCTGCGCGGGGTGGTCTCCGACCCGTCGTTGGTGGCTCCCATGCCCAGGAACTCGATCGGCATCTCAGGCCTCTCCGGTGGTGGCGACGGCCGGCGCGGGTCGCGAGGCCGTGACGAGCTCGAGCAGGGCGGCCGCGACGGCGTCGGCCTGGCGGTGGACGGGACCGTCGCTGCCCGGTCGTGCGAACGCCGCGACCGGCGCCGCGGTGTGCATGCCGAGCGCGAACAGGTCGCGCTGGGGACGCCCGTCCGCGTCGACGACGTGCGCACCCGCGTCGACCCGGATCCGACCGGTGGGGTGGGCCGTGCCGTCGTCGTCGACGAGCACATGAGGCTGGACGTCGCCGCGGTCGCGCAGCGCCGCCAGCATCGGGTCGAGCACGCGGCGCAGGTCGACGTCCGGGACGGTGGCCTCGACGAGCGACCGTGCGCGCACCTCGCCGGGCAGGGTGCGCGAGGTGGCGACCACCTCGCCGGTCGTCTCGTCGACGTCGACCTCGAGGCCGGCGCCGAGGAAGTCCACCACGCCCGCCTCGTGGAGGGCGAGCAGCTGCTCGAGCCGGTCCGGTGGCGGCCCGCTCGCGAAGTAGCTGAAGAAGCCGAACCACCGCGCGTCGAACACCTCGAGGCGCGAGCGCACGTCGGTGCGCGGGGAGGCCAGCACCGGCGCGAGCGCGCCGAGGGTGCGCAGCAGGCCGTGGAACAGGCCCAGGTCGGCGCTGAAGTGCTGGTCCTCACGCCGGTCGACGTCGGCCCGTACGCGCGCGGCGACGTGCTCCCCGACGGCGGCGACGTCGGGCAGCCGCAGGCCGGCGAGCGGACGGTCGTCGGCGGCGAGGTCCAACCGGTCGGCGGGGTCGGGAACGGCCCAGGCGAGCAGGTCGTCGAGCCCCTGGCTGCCCCACGGCTCGCGCTCGAGCGCGGCGTCCAGGTCGGCCCAGCGCAGCGCCACCCGCTCGGGATGGCCGAGCGCGAGCTCGCGGTAGTGGGACCAGGCGAGCTCACGGGCCACGAGCGGCCAGACGTGCTCGGCGAGGTCGATCCGCTCGTGACCGGCCAGCAGCTCGGCGACCGCGTCGGGCGTCAGGAAGCGCGGACCGGACGGCAGGCCCGCGACGAGCCGGTACATCGGCTTGCAGTGGAACGGCACCCCGCGCCGCGACCCCACCAGCAGGTGCGGCTCGGCCCCGGACGGCTCGTAGCGCAGGCGGTCGCCGTGGCCCGTGCGGTGGAAGGTGCCTCCGCGGCCCTGCGTCAGCAGCACCAGCAGGTCGATGAACCCGAGGCCGAGGCCGCGCACGACGACGTCCTCCCCCGCGGGCACCGCCGACAGGTCGAGGTCGGCGCCGTAGCCCGGACGCACGTAGGTGCCGCCCGCGGCGGCGATCACCGACGCGAACCGCGCCTGCTCGGCGGTGGGGGCGTGGTCGAGGTGGCTCGTCAGGAGCACGACCGCCCGGGCCGGGAGCACCGTGCCGTCGGCGAGGACGACCTCGCGGCGGCCGTCCCGCTCCGTCACGTCGACCGCGGCCTGCCGGTGCTCGACCACCCGGACGTGCGCGGGCAGCTGCTCGAGGGCGCGCCGGTGCGCCCAGGCGAAGTAGGCGGCCGACAGCCGCCGGCTGGGGAACTCGAGCCGGCCGAGGTCGCGGGCCTCGGCCTCGAGGTCGGCGTCCAGCCGCTCGGCAGGGCCGCGGTCGGCGAGCCAGTCGGCCAGCGACGGCCCGGCGTCGTCGTCGCGGTAGACCGTGAGGTCCTCCGCGGTGGTGTTGAGCCGCAGCAGCGCGGACTGCTCGTCCCGCCAGATCCGCCCGGGCCCCGGCGGGTACGGGTCCACGACGTGCACCTCGAGGGCGACGGGGGTCCGGCGCGCGTGCGCGGCCAGGCGTCCCAGGACCACCAGGCTGCGGGGCCCCGCCCCGACCAGGACCACGCGCGCGACGTCCCCCGGGCCGTGCGGTGCGGGTCGGTCGGTCATCACCTCAGCCTAGGCAAACTCCACCAAGTCGCTGGACACAGACACATCGTGGGACGGTCCCGCGGTTCAGTGCAGCGCGACCGACAGCGGCAGCCCGCGACAGGGCTGGACCTCGCGACAGGTGGAGAGGTCGAGCAGCGCGCCGGTCCCGTGGTGCGGGTCGGACGACACCACGACGCGGCTCGCGCCGTTGACCAGGGTGGCGCGCGCGTCCCGCAGCGTCGGCAGGAGCAGCGTCTCGAGGGACTCGAGGAGCGTGTCGGCGCCGACCACGCCGACCATCCGGCCGTGCGCGAGCACCGGCGTCGTCGACGTCATCACGTACTCGTCGGTGCAGACGAAGTCGACGTAGGGGCCGGTCACGTGGGGCAGGCCGGTGCGGGCCGGGGTGCGGAACCACGCGTGCCGGGTGTAGTCGAGCGGGTCACCCGTCGCGGGCGCGTCCGACGTGGCGAGCAGGTGCTTGTCGTCGCCCTGCCACCACGCGAGGTAGAGCTCGTGGTCGCTGAGCGCGCCCGGCGCGGCCACGTAGCCCGCGCCGATGACGGGCGAGCGGTCGAGGAAGGCCCGGACCTGCGGCTCGATGGACCTCGACGCGAGGCGGGAGTCGACCGGCCCGCCCTCGAAGGGCCCGACCAGCAGCGCGCGCACCGTCTCGAGCTCGTCGCCGATCCGCAGGAAGTAGTCCTCGACGATCCGGACGCACGTCGAGAGAACGGTGTCGACCTTCATCCCGGGAACCTCTCCGTCGCTCGTGCTCGTGGATCATCGCACTCGTTGATCATCGCACCTTTCACCGCACCGAGGCGTGCAGCTCGGTCAACCGCTCGAGCGAGGCGTCGACGTGCGCGCGCATCGACGCCCGCGCCCGCGCCGGGTCCCGGTCGGCGATCGCCTCGACCAGCGCGACGTTGCGGCCGGTGGACCCGCGACGGAAGGCCGCGTCGGCCAGCGGCATCCGCAGCAGCCCCCCGAAGTCGGCCTCGAGCCGCACCACCTCGCGCACCAGCCGTGCGGACTGGGTGAGCGCGGCCACCGAGAGGAAGAGCTCGGAGTCCGAGTGCCGCCACGCGCCGACGTCGGACTCGTCGCGGACGAGGAGGTCGCGCAGGTCGTCGACGTCGTCGTCGTCGGCGCGCTCGGCGGCCAGCTCGGCACAGCCGGCCAGGACCACCGCGTACACGGTGCCGCGGTCGCGCAGCTCGACCCGCGACATCGCGCCGAGGCGTCCGCCCAGCTCGACGCCGGCCGAGCGCGACCGGGTGACGAAGCTCCCGCCGCCGCGGCCACGGGTCGTGGTGACCAGGCCCTGGGCCCGCAGCCCGACCAGTGCCTCACGGGCGGTCACCGTCGCCACCCCGAGCATGCCGGCGAGCTCGGGCTCGCTCGGCAGCCGCTCGCCGTCGGCGAGCACGCCGGACCGGATCGCCTCGGCCAGCCGGTTCTCGACCCGCGACGCGCGCCCCTCGTCGCCGAGGGGGGCGAAGATCGCCGACCTGGCTCGGGTGGCGGGTCTACGGACCGTCACGGCAACCGCCTCACGGGGGTCGGGAAGTCTCACGATCGTAACGAGCGGGGGTCTGGATATCTAACATCTGGTCCTATATGTTTCGAGCACCCTTGCTGAAGATCTCCTGAGACTTCGCCCGCTCGACACCCCGTCAGGACCCTGCATGCCGCTCACCCCCGCCGGCTCCCCCTCGGCCGCGATCACGCTGCGCGGACTGAGCAAGCACTTCGGCGACACCCGCGCGGTCGACGGCGTGGACCTCGACATCGCGGACGGGGAGTTCTTCTCGATGCTCGGGCCGTCGGGGTCGGGCAAGACCACGGTGCTGCGGCTCGTCGCCGGCTTCGAGCGGGCCACCGCGGGCACCGTAGAGCTCGCGGGCGAGGACGTCACCACCCGGGCCGCCTTCGACCGCGACGTCACCACCGTCTTCCAGGACTACGCCCTGTTCCCCCACATGTCGGTGCTGGACAACGTCGCCTACGGGCTGCGCGTGCGTGGCGTCGGCAAGGACGCCCGCCGCAAGCAGGCGCTCGAGGCGCTGGGCACGGTGCAGCTCGCCCACCTCAAGGACCGCAGGCCAGGTCAGTTGTCCGGCGGGCAGCGCCAGCGGGTCGCCCTCGCCCGCTCGATCGTGGTGCGGCCCAAGGTGCTGCTGCTCGACGAGCCCCTCGGCGCCCTCGACCTCAAGCTGCGCGAGCAGATGCAGGTCGAGCTCAAGCAGCTGCAGCGCGACCTCGGCATCACGTTCGTGTTCGTCACGCACGACCAGGAGGAGGCGCTGACGCTCAGCGACCGCATCGCGGTGTTCAGCGACGGCCGGATCGTCCAGCTCGGCACGCCGCGCGAGATCTACGAGCACCCGACGTCGGAGTACGTCGCGTCGTTCGTCGGCACCTCCAACATCTTCGACGCCGCCACCTCCACCCGCCTGCTCGGACGCGACGCGACGCACGCCCTGCGCCCGGAGAAGATCTCGCTCAGCGGAGCCGACGAGGTCGACCCCGGCACCACGGACGGCGTCGTCCGCGCGCCCGGGGTGGTCACCGAGTCCATCTACCTCGGCACCGGGCACCGCATCCACGTGCGGCTCGACGCCGGCGGCTCCCTCGTCGTCCTCGAGCAGAGCACCGGCGGGCGGGTCGCACGCGAGCAGCGCGGCGAGAAGGTCGTCGCCAGCTGGTCGCTCGACGACCTCGTCACCCTCACCTGACCTCCAGCCCTCCACCCCCACCAGAGGAGATCCACCGATGAGACTCACCACCCACACGAGCCGGCGCGCCGCGGGCGCGCTCGTGGCCAGCGGCGCCCTCGTCCTCCTCGCCGCGTGCGGCGGCGGAGGGTCCTCGTCCGAGGACACCGGGGCCGCGGCGAAGCTCGGCGAGAACGAGGGCCAGGTCTCGATCCTGGCCTGGCCCGGCTACGTCGAGGACGGCAGCAACGACCCCGAGGTCGACTGGGTCAGCGCGTTCGAGAAGGACACCGGCTGCCAGGTCACGTCCAAGACCTACGGCACCTCGGACGAGGCCTTCAACCTCGCCAAGACCGGCGACTACGACGTCGTCGTCGCGTCGGGCGACCTCACGGCGCGCATGGTCGCCTCCAAGCAGGCCGCCGAGGTCAACACCGACCTGATCCCCAACTACGCCGGGGTGTACGACTTCCTGAAGGACAAGGAGTGGAACACCTTCGACGGCAAGAACTACGGCGTCCCGCACGGCTACGGCGCCAACCTGCTGATGTACAACGAGGACGAGGTCTCGCCGGCCCCGACGTCGTGGTCCTCGGTGTTCGACGAGTCCTCGAAGTACAAGGGCAAGGTCACCGCGTACGACTCGCCGATCTACATCGCCGACGCCGCGCTGTACCTGATGAACACCCAGCCCGACCTCGGGATCAAGAACCCCTACGCGCTGGACGACGAGCAGTTCGCCGCCACCGTCGAGGTGCTCAAGAACCAGCGCGCCAACGTCGGCGAGTACTGGTCGGACTACCTCAAGGAGATCTCCGCCTTCGAGACCGGTGACACCGTCATCGGCACCACCTGGCAGGTGATCGCCAACTCGGTCGAGAAGTCCAAGGTCAAGGCCTTCCTGCCCGAGGAGGGCTCGACCGGCTGGAGCGACACCTGGATGATCTCGTCGCAGGCCAAGAACCCGAACTGCTCCTACGCCTGGCTCAACTACATCGAGTCGCCCGAGGCCAACGCCCAGGCCACCGAGTACTTCGGCGAGGCGCCGAACAACCCCGAGGCGTGCGAGTTCGCCACCGACCCGACCTTCTGCGACACCTACAAGGCCGGCGACGAGGACTTCGCGTCCAAGCTCTGGTACTGGCGCACCCCGGTCGCCGAGTGCCTCGACGGGCGCACCGACGTCGAGTGCAAGGACTACTCGGAGTGGACCAAGGCCTGGACCGAGATCAAGGGCTGACCCACCCCATGTCGGTCGACACCACCCGCGCAGCCGTCCCCCCCTCCCGGGGGACGGCTGCGCGCCGGGCCTCGTCGCAGCTCAGCGCGCGACCACGGCTCCGGCTCTCGCTCCTCCTCGCGGCGCCGCTGACCTGGCTCGTCCTCGTCTACGTGGTCGCGCTCGCCGCCCTGCTCGTCTCCGCGCTGTGGACCGTCGACAGCTTCACCGGCGAGATCGACCGCTCGCTGACGCTCGACAACCTCAAGGAGATCACCACCGAGTCGCTGTACCGCACCGTCGCCCTGCGGACGGTGGGCGTCGCGGCGCTCGTCACCGTCGTCGACGTGCTGGTGGCCCTGCCGATCGCGTTCTACATGGCCAAGGTCGCCTCCAAGCGGGCCCAGCGGATCCTGGTGATCGCCGTCCTGACACCCCTGTGGGCCAGCTACCTGGTCAAGGCCTTCGCGTGGCGCTCGGTGCTCAGCGACGGCGGCATCTTCCAGTGGGCGGCCAGCCCGTTCGGGCTCGACACCCCCGGCTACGGCCTCACCGCGGTGGTGATCACGCAGGCCTACATCTGGCTCCCGTACGTGATCCTGCCGATCTTCGCCGGCCTCGAGCGGGTGCCGAACTCGCTCGTCGACGCCGCGGGCGACCTCGGCGCGTCCCCCTGGACGTCCATGCGGACGATCGTGCTGCCGCTGCTCGTCCCGGCGATCATCGCCGGCTCGATCTTCAGCTTCTCGCTGACGCTGGGCGACTACATCACCGTCAACATCGTCGGCGGGGCCAACCAGATGCTCGGCAACCTCGTCTACACCAACGTCGGAGCGGCCAACAACCTGCCGCTCGCCGCCGCGATCGCGCTGATCCCGATCGTGATCATGATCGGGTACCTGACGGCCGTGCGCCGCACCGGTGCCCTCGAGAACCTCTAGGGCGGACGATGATCCTCAGCTCCACGGTCCGACGCGTGCTCGTGGCCCTCACCGGCCTCGTGCTCCTCGTCATGTACCTGCCGCTCGTCGTGGTCGTGATCAACTCGTTCAACCCGAGCCGCACGCTCACCTGGCCGCCGACCGGCGTCACGCTCGAGTGGTGGCGACGGGCCTGGGAGAGCGAGGGCGCGCGCGACGCGGTCGTCTCCAGCGTCGAGGTCGCCGTGGCGTCGACGGTGATCGCTCTCGTCCTCGGCACGCTGATGTCGCTCGCGCTGCAGCGCTACCGCTTCTTCGGCAAGAGCTCGGTCAACCTGCTCGTGATCCTGCCGATCGCCCTGCCGGGCATCGTCACCGGCATCGCGCTCAACAACGCCTTCCGCGGCATCCTCGGGATCCAGCTGGGCATCCTCACCGTCATCGTGGCGCACGCGACGTTCTGCATCGTCACCGTGTTCAACAACGTGCAGGCGCGGCTGCGGCGGATGGGGGGCAGCTTCGAGGAGGCGTCCGCCGACCTCGGCGCCGGGGTCTGGACGACGTTCCGGCTGGTCACGTTCCCCCAGCTTCGCTCGGCGCTGCTGGCCGGCGGGCTGCTCGCCTTCGCGCTCAGCTTCGACGAGATCATCGTCACCACCTTCACCGCCGGCGCCGGCACGACGACCCTGCCCATCTGGATCCTGAACAACCTGTTCCGGCCCAACCAGGCGCCCGTCGTCAACGTCGTCGCCGTGGTCCTGATCCTGGTGTCGATCCTGCCGATCTGGCTGGCGCAGAAGCTGAGTGGCGACACCGAGGCGCTCCGCTAGCGTCTGTATCGAACCCCTTCGCACACCCACCCGAGGAGCTAGTTGTGGCCAGTCCCCAGTACCAGGTCGTGGACCCGTCGACCGGCAAGGTCGAGCAGACCTTCGAGACCGCGACCGACACCGAGGTCGAGGCGGCGCTGGCGTCGTCGCACGAGGCGTTCACCGCCTGGAAGGACGTGCCGATCGAGGAGCGGGCGACGATCGTCAAGCGCGTCGCGGCGCTCTTCATCGAGCGCAAGGACGAGCTCGGCGCGATCTGCACCGCCGAGATGGGCAAGCCGCTGTCGGAGGCGGTCGGCGAGGCCGAGTTCAGCGGCGAGATCTTCGACTACTTCGCGACCGAGGGCCCCGGGCTCGCCGCGGACCAGCCCATCACCACGTTCGCCGGCGGCTCGGCCGTCGTGCAGAAGCTGCCCGTGGGCTCGCTGCTCGGGATCATGCCGTGGAACTACCCCTTCTACCAGGTGGCCCGGTTCGCGGCCCCCAACCTGATGCTGGGCAACACGGTGATCCTCAAGCACGCCGAGTCGGTGCCGCGCTCGGCGCTCGCCATCCAGCAGCTGATGGACGACGCAGGCGTGCCCGCGGGCGCCTACGTCAACCTGTTCGCCGACCACGACCAGATCGAGACGATCATCGCCGACCCGCGCATCCAGGGCGTCTCGCTCACCGGGTCCGAGCGCGCCGGCGCCGTCGTGGCCGCGCTCGCGGGCAAGAACCTGAAGAAGTGCGTGCTCGAGCTGGGCGGGTCCGACCCCTACATCGTGCTCGACAGCGACGACGTGCCCGCCGCCGCCGACACCGCGTGGGAGACCCGCATCGGCAACGTCGGGCAGGCCTGCAACTCCAACAAGCGGATGATCGTCATGGACGACGTCTTCGGCGACTTCGTGGCGCGCCTGACCGAGCGGGCCAAGGACCTCAGCCCCGGCGACCCGGCCGCCGAGAACGACGGCGAGTTCGCGCCGCTGTCGTCGCGCAAGGCCGCCGAGACCCTCGACGAGCAGGTGCAGGACGCGGTGAGCAAGGGCGCCACGCTCCACGCCGGCGGCGTGCTCTCCGACGGCCCCGCCGCGTACTACTCGCCCGCCGTGCTCACCGGCGTCACCGAGGGGATGCGCGCGTTCCGCGAGGAGCTGTTCGGCCCCGTGGCCGTCGTCTACTCGGTCTCGAGCGACGACGAGGCGCTCGCGCTCGCCAACGACAGCGCGTACGGGCTCGGCGGCGCGGTGTTCAGCACCGACCCCGCTCGCGCACGCGCCGTCGCCCAACGTCTCGAGGTGGGCATGGCCAACGTCAACACCCCTGCGGGCGAGGGCGCGGAGATCCCGTTCGGCGGCGTCAAGCGCTCCGGCTTCGGGCGCGAGCTCGGCCCGCTCGGCATGGACGAGTTCGTCAACAAGCGGATGTTCTTCGTCGGCGAGTGACCGCTCGACCGCCCGCCGGCCGGACCTCCTGCCGGCGGGTGGTCGCTCTCTCGCGTGACCTCAGGTAAGGGTGGACTACCCTGGTGCGCGACGACGGGACGCGAGCGAGCTGGGCAGGTGACGGCCATGACCGGTGACGGTCACCGGGTCGACGACCGGCTGCTCACCGAGGCGCTCTCGCGGCTGGTGCAGGTGGTCGCCGCCGGCGGATCGGCCGACGAGGTGGTTCGCGAGCTCTGCGAGGCCACCGCCGCCGTCGTGCTCGACGGCCGCCGGGCCCACGTGCTCGTCGACCCCGTGGTGCGCCCGGACGAGCTCGTCGCCCCCGTCGCGACGACCGGCCTGACCCGTCTGCAGCAGCTCGTCGAGGTCGGACCGAGCCGCGCGTGCGCGACGTCGCTCGACTCGATGACCGTCGTCGCCGGCCGGACCGCGATCGCCGGCGCGCCGTGGCCCGAGATGCGGGCCGCTGCCGTGCGGGCCGACGTCGGGCTCGTCGTGCTGGTGCCCCTGGTGGGCGACGGCCACCGCGGATGGGGCGTCCTGCAGGTCCTCGTGCCCACCGACGCGCCCTGGTCCGAGCACCACCTCGAGGCCGTCGTCGCCCTCTGCGGGGTCGCCGCGCTGGGCGTGGCGGCCGCCGCGCACCACGACGTCGCCGCGGTCGCGAGCGCCGAGCTGGCGGCCGCCGAGGGACGCGACCCGCTGACGGGCCTCCCCGACCGCGTCGAGCTGGTCGACCGGGTCGAGACGGCGCTCGCCGACCCCGCGGCGCAGCGGGTGGGCGTCGCGATCCTCGACGTGCTGGGCCTGCGCGCGCTCCGGTCGCAGCTGGGCCTCCGGTCGGGCGACGCGCTGATGCGCGAGACCGCGCTGCGCGCCTGGGGGGCCCTCACCGGCAACGAGACCTTCGGGCGCTGGAGCGGCAGCGAGCTGATGGTCGTGGTGACGGGACTGCCCGACGACGTCGTCCTCGCCACGTCGGAGCTGTCCGAGCTGGCCCTGCGCCTGGGCGCGGCGGCGACGCGCGTCGTCACCCTGCCCGACGGGCGCTCGGTGGCGGTGCGCACCGCGGTCGGCATCGCCCTGGCCGACCGCGGGTCCGACCTCGCGAGCCTGGTCAACGCGGCCGAGGCCACGGTGCGCCGGACCTAGACGGTCAGGACGACCGGTGGTCGTCCAGCCAGCGACCGAGGTGCTCGTAGGCGGACCTGCGGGGCTCGGGCAGCGAGAGGAAGACGTCGTGGCGCGCGTCGACCACCGGCACCACGGTGGTCTCGCCGCCGAGGCATCCCGCCCACCGGGCGATCTGGCGGACGTCGAGGACGGTGTCGGCGCGGTCGCTCGCGTCGCTGTAGCGCGAGGAGTAGTGGGTCTTGTCCGAGCGCAGCACGAGCGACGGCACGCCGACGTCGAGCCCCCGGTGCAGGCGGGCCTGTCCGCGTCGCACGGCGTTGAGCCAGCCGACGGTGACCGGGAAGCCCTCCAGCGGCTTGAGCGCGACGTCGAAGTCCCACTCGCCGGTGCCGCTGGTGTGCAGCGTCTGCCCGTAGACGCCCTCGGGCAGGTCGAGCGGTCGCAGCGGTCGCACACGGGCGACGCCCTGGAGCGCCCAGGTGACCGGGCCGCGCATCACCGGCTTGCCCTGCAGGTCGAACCACGGGCTGTTGAGGACCAGGCCCGCGAACGGGGCCGTCCGGCCCTCCCGGCGCCGACGGTCCAGGTGCAGGGGCACGATCAGCCCCCCGGTCGAGTGCGCGACGAGCGTGACCGGGACGCCGGGATGGTCGGCGGCGATCGTCGCGGCGGCCTCGTCGAGCTCGGCGTCGTACTGCGCGAGGTCCGAGACGTAGTGCGCGGTCTGGCCGGGGCGTCGGGCGCGGCCGGACTTGCGCAGGTCGAGGGCGTAGAAGGCCAGCCCGCGGGCGGCGGCGAAGTCGGCCAGGTCGGTCTGGAAGAAGTAGTCCGAGAAGCCGTGCACGTACAGGACCGCGCCGCTCACCGTCTCGTCCGGCCGCGGGGTGCGCCGCACGACCACCGCGACGACGTCGCCCTCGCCGTCGGGGTCCGGCCCCAGCTCGATCGTGCGCTGCTCGTAGCCGTCGCCGAGGACGTCGGGCTCCCACCCGAGGGCGGCAGAGGTGCTCGTCATGCTCCCAGTCTGGCCCATCCCCGCCTCCCCACCTTGACCTGGCACGACACGATCTTGACCCCGCACGACACCCCCTCCCCCGCCCGCCCTCTCGCCGAGCGGCGCAGAACCGGGGTCGACACACGGTTCCGGGCCCGATCCTGCGCCACTCGACCATGGTCTTGCGCCACTCGGCGACGGGCGCCGCGGACGTCACGACCTAGACTGCGGGACGTGAGCGACCCCGACGCCCCCACGTCCACCGTCGCCGGCGCGGACCCGCAGGTGCGGGCCGAGCTGGAGCGGATGCGTGCCAGCATCGACAACATCGACGCGGTGCTCATCCACACCCTCGCGGAGCGCTTCAAGTGCACGCAGCGGGTCGGCGTCCTGAAGGCCGAGCACGGGCTGCCGCCGTCGGACCCGGCTCGGGAGGCCCGTCAGATCGAGCGGCTCCGGAGCCTCGCGCACGAGGCGGACCTCGACCCGGCGTTCGCGGAGAAGTTCCTGCAGTTCATCGTCGGCGAGGTCATCCGCCACCACGAGGCGATCGCGGCCGATGCCGACGCATGACCCGCGCGACCCCGACCTCGCCACGTTCTGGCGCGAGCGGCACTTGTGCACCCTCACGACGCTCCGCGCCGACGGCACGCCCCACGTCGTCCCGGTCGGCGTCACCTACGACCCCGACACGCTGACCGCCCGCGTCATCACCGGCGGCGGCTCGGCCAAGGTGCGGCACGTCGAGCGCCTCGACGGCGCCGCCACGGTCGCGGTCTGCCAGGTCGACGGCGGTCGCTGGTCGACGATCGAGGGACGCGCCCGCATCGCCCGCGACCCCGACGAGGTCGCCGAGGCCGTCCGCCGCTACGCCGAGCGCTACCGCCAACCCCGCGAGAACCCCGAGCGCGTCGCGATCGTCATCGACGTGACCCGCGTCCTCGGCAGCGCCCGCCTCACCCCCCTCCCCCCGACCTAGCCGGTCCGTCGCTCCCGCCCCACCCATCCGTCGCTCGGTCCCGGCCGGCGGCGAGCACAGGGGGCTGGATCGACGGACCGGTGAGGTCGGAGCGACGGACCGGCGGGGTCGGAGCGGCGGATCGGCGGGGTCCGGCGCCCGGGGCCCGCTAGCAGGTGAGGCCGTCGTCGGGGACGGTGCCATCGACGAGGTAGGCCTCGGTCATGTCGTCGACGCACTGGTTGCCGACGCCGAACGCGGTGTGGCCGTCGCCGTCGCGGGTGACCAGGACGCCGGACTCCAGCGCCTCGGCCATGCCCTGCGACCACTCGTATGGGGTGGCGGGGTCGCGGGTGGTGCCGACGACGACGATCGGCGCGGCGCCGTCGCCGTCGATCTCGAGCGGCTCCGCGGTGGGCTTGATCGGCCAGGTGGCGCAGCCGTAGGGGCTCCAGGCGAAGATCTCGCCGAACACCGGCGACACCTGCTCGTACTGGGCGATCGTCTGCTCGGTCTCGGCGGGCGTGATCGTCTCGGGGTCGTCCAGGCAGTTGACGGCGTAGATCACCTGCGCCGAGTTGTCCTGGTAGCCGTCGGACGTGCGCCCGAGGTACTGGTCGGCGATGCTCAGCGCCGGGGCGCCGTTGCCCTGGTAGGCGGCCTGCAGCACCTGGGTCAGCACGGGCCAGCTCTGCTGGTTGTACAGCGGCAGGGCCACGGCGTAGAAGCCGAGGGTCTGGCCGAGCGGACGGTCGGGGTCGCCGGTGGGGAGCGGCTGGGCGTCGAGCCCGTCGAGGAAGGCCTTGAGCTTGGCGGTGGCGTCGGCCTCGTCGGTACCGATCGGGCAGCTGTCGCCGGACACGCAGTCCTGGATGTAGGCGCTGAGGGCGGTCTGGAAGCCCTTGGCCTGGCCGAGGTTGGTCTCGCGGGCGTCGAGCTGGGGGTCGATGGCGCCGTCGAGGATCATCCGGCCGACGCGCTTGGGGAACAACTCGGCGTAGGTGGCGCCGATGGACGTGCCGTAGGACGCGCCGTAGTAGGTGAGGGTGTCGTCGCCGACGAGGGCGCGCAGCACGTCGAGGTCCTTCGCGACCTCGACCGTGGACACGTGACGGGCGAGCTCGCCCGAGTTGGCCAGGCAGGCGTCACCCATCTGCTTGCTGTCGGCGGCGAAGGCCGCGACCTCAACCGGGGTGTCGGGCGCGGGGTCGGACGCCACGTAGGCGTCGAGCTGCTCGTCGTCGAGGCACTCCAGCGGGGTGCTCTCACCCACGCCCCGCGGGTCGAACCCGACCACGTCGTAGGCGTCGAGGACGCCCGACGGGGCCGCGCCCTCGAAGCTCGAGACGAACTCCTGCCCCGATCCTCCGGGGCCGCCGGGGTTGATGAAGACCGTGCCCTTGCGCTCACCCTGGGCAGGCTCCTTGCGCAGCCGCAGCTCGACGGTCTCGCCCGTCGGGTCGGCGTAGTCGATCGGCACCTCGACGCCGGCGCACTGCGCGACGCCGCACTCCTCCCAGGTCAGCTCCTGGCCGTAGAACGACGCGAGGTCGGCATCGGGGGCCGAGGACGCCTGCGGACCGTCGGTGCCGCCGGTCGGGCCGCTCCGCGACGCGAGGTCACCCGCCTGCGTGCATCCCGCGAGCAGCACCGCACCGGTGACCGCCAGGGCGAGCACCGAGCCCAACCGTCGACGCATCGTGTTCCCTTCGCCGTGGCTCCGGTGACCCCCCGAGCCGGTCCGACCAACGTACGTGACGCCGCCACGCCCGGCATGGACGCGTCCACAGGGGCTCAGCGTCGGAGCGTCAGCATGAGCGACTCGAGCGCGAGCAGCGGCGCCGCGTTGGCCGTGAGGGCCTCGCGGCAGGCGAGGATCGCCTCGAGACCGCGCAGGGTCTCCTCGGGCGTGGCCTGACGCGCCATGGCGTGGATGTCGGCCGCGGCCTCGGCGTTGACGAGCGTCGTGCGCGGCGACTGCTGGGTGGCGAGCACGTCGCGGTAGAACGACAGCAGGTCGAGCAGCACGCCGTCGATCGAGTCGCGGACCATGCGGGTGCGGCGGCGCTTGTTGTCCTTCTCCAGCTGCGACAGCGCGCCCTGGTAGCCCACCGGACGCTTGCCGCGCTCCTCGACGCCCCACGAGGTGCGCAGGTCGCGTCGCTCGACCTCCTCGACGCGGGCGGCGACCTCGCCGGCGTTCTCCTCGGCCGCCTCGTGGACGCGCTGCGCGGCGTGCATGCACGCGCCGAGGGACGTGAGCGAAGCCGGGATGTGCAGGATCGTGGAGCGCCGCGCCCGCACGCCCTCGTCGGTGGCCAGGGCGCGGGCGCGCCCGACGTGCCCCTGCGCGGCGCGCGCGGCCGACAGCGCCAGCGCCTCGGGCACGCCGTCGCGCCGGGTGAGCATCGCGGCGACGGCGTCGGCGGGCGGCGTGCGCAGCACCACCTGGCGGCAGCGCGAGCGGATGGTGATGATGACGTCCTCGGCGGTGGGGGCGCAGAGCATCCACACCGTGCGCGGCGGCGGCTCCTCGAGCGACTTGAGCAGCGCGTCGGCGGCCTGGTCGGTGAGGCGGTCGGCGTCCTCGACGACGATCACCTGCCAGCGCCCGGCGGTGGGGTGCATCGCCGCGCCGCGGACGTGCTCGCGGACCTCGTCGACGCCGATCGCGAGCTTCTCGGTGCGCACGAGGGTGACGTCGGGGTGCGACCCGTTGAGCGCGGTGCGCGACTCGGGGGTGTCGGCCTGCCCGACGTCGTCGGACTGCAGCGCGGCGGCGAACGCCCGCGCGACGTTGGAGCGGCCCGAGCCCGGGGGGCCGAGGAACAGCCAGGCATGGGTCATCCCGCGACCGGGACCGCCCTCGCGCCGCTCCTGCGCGGCGCGGGCCGCGTGCCGGAGGGTCTCGACGACGGGCTCCTGCCCGACGAGGTCGTCCCAGACGCTCACGCGTCGGCCGTCCGGGAGGCAGCGGCCAGCAGGGGTCGGACGCGGTCGGCGATCGCGGCCGCGAGCACGTCGGGGGGCTCGGCGGCGTCGAGCACGAGGTAGTGGTCGGGGTCGGCCGCGGCGAGCTCGAGGAAGGACGCCCGGACGCGCCCGTGGAACTCGACGGGCTCGAGCTCGAGGCGGTCGTGGTCGTCGAAGCGGCCCAGTCCGACGGTCGGGTCGACGTCGAGCAGCACGGTGAGGTGCGGCCGCAGCGAGCCCGTGGCCCAGCGGGCGACGTGCTCGACCTCGTCGCGGTCGAGCACCCGACCGGCGCCCTGGTAGGCGAGCGTGGAGTCGACGTAGCGGTCGGTGACGACGACGGCGCCGCGGTCGAGGGCGGGACGCACGACCGTGGCCACGTGCTCGGCCTTGTCGGCCGCGTAGAGCAGGGCCTCGGTGCGGGGCGCGATGTCGCCGGTCGCGGGGTCGAGCAGGATGCCGCGCACGGTGGCACCCACCGCGGTGTCGCCCGGCTCGCGGGTGAGGACGACGGGGTACCCGTCCTCGCGCAGCCATGCCTCGAGCAGCCGGGACTGGGTGGACTTGCCCGCGCCCTCGCCGCCCTCGAGCGCGACGAACACCCCGCGGGGGGCGTAGACCGCGGCGTCGGTGCCGGCCCTGATCTCTGCGAGCAACGAAACTCCTGGCCGGTCGTTCATCTGGCGGAAGGACACCACGCCGAACACGACCGCCGCGACGGCGGCCAGGGCGAAGGTGAGCTGGGCCCCACTGTAGGTGAGGGTGGCGTCGTCGTTGAGCCGGAACCGGTGGGTGCCGATCAGCCCGGCCAGCAGCGGTGCGACGGCCAGGACGAGTGCCAGCGCGAGCCGTACCAGCGACTGGACGAGGGCGAACGTGCGGCCGCGGACGTCCTCGTCGACCTCGTGGCCGAGCAGCGTGTAGCCGGTGATCCAGGCGATGCCCGACACGAAGCCGAGCCCCAGCACGAACACCGCCGACAGCACCATGTTGCCGACCGCGGCGAGCAGGAGGAGGAACACGCCCGCGGCCACGAGCGCGACCCCGAACAGCCGGCGCCGCGTCACCTGGCGCAGGACGGTGGGTCCGCGCCACATGCCGAGCCCGAGGCCCGCGAAGACCGCGCCGAACAGGACGCCGTAGCCGGGGTCGCCGGCACCGAGGTCGGTGACGTAGACGCGTCCGAGGCCGATCACGACCCCGCCCGCGGCGAACGCCCCGACGACACCGATCACGAGGCCGCGGACGACCTTCGTCCGTCCCGCGTAGCCCCAGCCGTCGGCGATGCTGCGCAGGATGCCGACCCCCGCGTCGGCGACCGGGGCGCGCGGCAGGCCGTGCAGCCCCACCGCGAGGACCGCGCCGACCGCGAACAGCGCCGCCACGACGCCGAGCACGAGGGCCGCGGGGTCGCGGGGCGAACCGAGCAGGCCGAGCACCGACGACAGCGCCTCGGCCAGGGCCGTGAGCCCCACGAACACGACCGCCGCCGGCAGCGCCGACCCGTAGGTGGTGGCGAGGTTGACGCGGTTGGCGTCCTCGAGGTCGCGGCGGTGCACCAGGGTGGGGACGGTGGCGTCCTTGGTGGGCAGCCAGACGGCGTTGACGGCCTCGACGAGCACGGTGACGACGAACAGCCACCACAGCGTGCCGACCAGAGGGATCGACGCGAACAGCACGGCCCGCACCGCCAGACCGGTGACGAGGACGGTGCGGCGGTCGAGCCGGTCGGCGACGTACCCGCCGAACGGCCCGATCAGCAGCGCCGGCACCACCCGCAGGAAGAGCACGCCGGCGATCGCGAAGTTGCGGTCGGCGTAGTCGGCGCCCGCCACGGCGTTGGCGAACGCGGTGAGCGCCAGCAGGCCCATCCAGTCACCGAGCGAGGCGACGCCGAGCATCGCCCAGAACCGGCGGAACAGCCGGTCGCGCAGCACCCCGCGCACGCCGAGCGGCGCGGCGTCGGAGTCCTGCGGGGTCACCTGGTCAGCGTACGGCGCCCGTCGGACGCTCCCGCGCCCCGCGCGTCCCCCGGCGCGCGGCACCGCCTCCGCGGCGTCAGGACTTCTTGGCGGCCGCCTTCGCGGTGGTCTTGGTGGCCGTCTTCTTGGCCGCCGTCTTGGTGGCGGCGGCCTTCTTGGCGGGCGCCTTCTTCGCGGCGGTCTTCTTGGTCGCCTTCTTGGCCGGGGCCTTGCGCGTCGTCTTCTTGGTCGAGGGGCCCTTCGCACGCTTCTCGGCCAGGAGGTCGGACGCGCGCTCGGCGGTCAGGGTCTCGGGCTCGTCGCCCTTGCGCAGCGTCGCGTTGACCTCGCCGTCGGTGACGTAGGGGCCGAAGCGGCCGTCCTTGACGAGCATGGTGCCGCCGCTGACGGGGTCGGGGCCGAGCTCCTTGAGCGGGGCGGCCGCGGCGCGACGTCCGCGCTGCTTGGGCTGGGCGTAGATCGCGAGCGCCTCGTCGAGCGTGATCGTGAGGAGCTGCTCCTCGGAGTCGATCGAGCGCGAGTCGGTGCCCTTCTTCAGGTACGGGCCGTAGCGACCGTTCTGCGCGGTGATCTCCTGGCCCTCCTCCTCGCCCTCGGCGGCCGGCGCGACGCCGACCACGCGCGGCAGCGTGAGGAGCATGACGGCGTCGTCGAGGCTGATCGTGTCGAGGTCCATCGACGCGAACAGGCTGGCGGTGCGCGGCTTGACGGCCTTCTTGCCCTTGGTGGGGGCGTCCGGCGGCAGCAGCTCGGTGACGTACGGGCCGTAGCGACCGTTCTTGGCCACCACCTTCTGCCCGGTCTCGGGGTGCTCGCCCAGCTCGCGCTCGGCCCCGGCGGGGTTGGCCAGCAGCTCACGCGCCTTCTCGAGCGTGAGCTCGTCGGGCGGGAGGTCGTCGGGGATGTTGGCGCGCGCGGGCTGGCCCTCGGCGTCGGGCGGACCCTCGACGTAGGGGCCGTAGCGACCGACGCGGGCATTGATGCCCTCGCCGATCTCGAAGGTGGAGATGCCGCGGGCGTCGATGTCGCCGAGGTCCTCGACGAGCGCCTTGAGCGCGGTGTCGCCGTCCTCGTCGCCGAACCAGAACCCGTGCAGCACGTTGACGCGGTCGCGGCGCCCCCCGGCGACGGAGTCGAGCACGGCCTCGAGCGACGCGGTGAACTCGTAGTCGACGAGCCGCCCGAAGTGGCTCTCGAGCAGGCGGACGGTGGCGAACGCGACCCACGCCGGGACCAGCGCGGTGCCCTTCTTGTAGACGTAGCCGCGGTTCTGGATCGTGGTGACGATCGAGGCGTACGTGGACGGCCGGCCGATCTCGCGCTCCTCGAGCTCACGGATCAGCGTGGCCTCGGTGTAGCGCGCGGGCGGACGCGTCTCGTGGCCGGCGGCGTCGAGCGAGGCGACGGTCAGCGGCTCGCCCTCGGTGAGGTCGGGGAGACGGGTCTGCTTGTCGTCGGCGTCGCCGTCGGGGTCGTCGTGGCCCTCGACGTAGGCCTTGAGGAACCCGTGGAAGGTGATGGTGCGACCGCTCGCGGTGAACTCGCAGTCCTCGCCCCCGGCGGCCGTGGCGCCGAGCCGGACGGTGACGGTGTTGCCGCGCGCGTCGTTCATCTGCGAGGCGACCGTGCGCATCCAGATCAGCTCGTACAGGCGGAACTCGTCGCCGCGGAGCCCGGTCTGCGCGGGGGTCGCGAAGGACTCGCCCGCGGGACGGATCGCCTCGTGCGCCTCCTGCGCGTTCTTGACCTTGCTGGCGTAGACGCGCGGCGAGGCGGGGAGGTACTCCGAGCCGTAGAGCTCGCGCACCTGGGTGCGGGCCGCGTCGATCGCGGTCTGGCTCAGGGTGGTGGAGTCGGTGCGCATGTAGGTGATGTGGCCGTTCTCGTACAGCCGCTGCGCGATCTGCATGGTGCGCTGCGAGCCGTAGCCCATCTTGCGCGAGGCCTCCTGCTGCAGCGTCGTGGTGCGGAACGGCGCGTAGGGCTTGCGCGTGTACGGCTTGGACTCGACCGAGCGGACCTGGAAGGACTGGTCGCGGAGCCCGGCCGACAGCGCGCCGGCGCGCTCGGCGTCGAGGTGCACGACCTCGCCCTTGGCCTGCTTGATCGTGCCGGTCGCGTCGAAGTCGCGGCCCTGGGCCACGCGGGCGCCGTCGACGCTGAGCAGGCGCGCGGGGAACTGCGGCGGCTGCTTGGTCCGCCCGGCGTCGAAGACGGCCTCGAGGTCCCAGTAGGCGGCCGTGCGGAACGCGATCCGGTCGCGCTCCTTGTCGACGACGAGACGGGTGGCGACCGACTGGACGCGTCCGGCCGACAGCCCGCTCATCACCTTCTTCCACAGCACGGGGCTGACCTCGTAGCCGTAGAGGCGGTCGAGGATGCGGCGCGTCTCCTGGGCGTCGACGAGGTGCTCGTCGAGCTCGCGGGTGTTCTCCACCGCGTGCAGGATCGCGGCCGGGGTGATCTCGTGGAACACCATCCGCTTGACCGGGACCTTGGGCTTGAGCTCGTCGAGGAGGTGCCACGCGATGGCCTCGCCCTCGCGGTCCTCGTCCGTCGCGAGCAGGAGCTCGTCGGCGTCCTTGAGCAGCTTCTTCAGCTTGGAGATGTGCTGCTTCTTGTCGGCGGGCACGACGTAGACCGGCTCGAAGTCGTTGTCGATGTCGACGCCGAGACGCGCCCAGGGCTCACCCTTGTACTTGGCGGGGACCTCGGCGGCGTTGTGCGGGAGGTCGCGGATGTGGCCGATCGACGACTCGACGACGTAGCCCGGACCGAGGTACCCCGCGATCTTGCGGGCCTTGGCGGGCGACTCGACGATGACGAGTGCGGTCACGGCGGTACTCCTGGGGTCGTGCGGTGTGCGGGGGGCGAGCCTGTTCCGGGGCCGATCTCCCCCATACGGCGGACCGGCAGGGCGATCCGCGGTCACCGTAACGCGTGCCGTCAAGCGGTGCAGTGGCGCCGGTCGCGCTCGGCGCGCCGCGGCCGACGCCCTACGTCGCGTCCGGGCGGCCCGCGCCCCAGTCGCCCGCGACGTCGACGACGCCGCGCTCGGCGCGGGGCTGCCACACGGCACGGACGCCGATCGCCGGCTCGCCCAGCCGGGTCCTCACCAACGGCGAGGTCACCTTCTCCGGCCCGTCCGCGCGACGGGCGCGGGTCGCGAAGTCGTCGGCGACGGCGGCCGGCAGCCCGAGCGCGTCCAGCTGCTCGCGGAGCACCCGCGTCGTCGTCGTGAGGTCGCCGGCGACCCGGCCGAACGCCGCGGACGACGGGACGACCCGGAGGTCCCACGTCTCGAGACCCCTGCCGTCGAGCGCGCGTCCGGCACGGGACGCTCCTCGGTCGCGTCGACGATGCTCACGCACCCGGCCAGCACCGCCGGCAGGAGCGCGAGCACCGGCAGCCGTGTCAACGCAGGTAGCCCTCGTCGACGAGCTCGCGGACCACGGGGAGGTAGGTGGTGCGGAGCACGGAGACGTCGGTGTCGGTGAGGGTCGCGAGCGCGTCGAGCACCTGACCGACGGCGAGGTCGCCGTCGAGGGCGCCGACGAGCGCGGCCTCCACCGTGTCGGCCTGGCGGGCGCGACGCACGCCGTCGGGCAGCCGGAGCACGATCGTCGACGGGTCAGTGGCGCCGGGCTCGCCGACGGACTCCTGGGCCAGGCCGGGCGCGCGCACCAGGTGGGCCGCCAGCACCTCGTCGTCGGTGGCGCCCGCGACCAGGTCGACGCGCTCGCCCCAGGCGCGCACGTGCGGCCCGAGGGGCGCCACCACCTCGTACGGCCACTCCTCGACGCGCAGCCGCGGGACGTCGCGTCCGGCGGCACGCAGGCTCAGCCACCCGAAGCCCACGGCCTCGATCCGCTCGGCCTCGAACCAGGAGAGCCACGCGTCGTAGCGCCGGGTCCAGTCCGGCGTGCCGCGCAGCCCGGCGTCGGCGAGCCACATCTCGACGTAGGTGGCCGGGTCGACGGCCTCCCGCTCGAGCGCCCAGGCGTCGCACCCTCCCGGCGCGAGCCAGCCCTCGACGCGCTCCTGCCAGGGCTGGTCCGCGCGGTGAACCCAGTTGGCGAGGACCTGGCACCAGCCGCCGGGGTTGAGGTGCTCCGGTGCCCCGGTGACGATCCGCCGCACCACCTCGTCGCCGGGCAGCCCGGAGTCGCGGTAGACGAGCTTCTCGTCGGTGCCCGGCGAGATGACGAACGGCGGGTTGGTGACGAGGAGGTCGAAGCGCTCCCCCGCGACCGGGGCGAGCAGGTCGCCCTCGCGGACGTCGTGGGCCAGGCCGTTCAGCTCGGCGGTGAGGCGCGCCATCGTCACCGCGCGCGGGTTCAGGTCGGTGCCGACCACCCGCTCGACGTGCGACGACAGGTGCAGCGACTGCACGCCGCACCCCGTCCCGAGGTCGAGCGCGGACGCGACGGGCGTCCGGACCGTCAGCTGCGCCAGGGACGACGACGCCTCCGAGACGCCGAGCACCCAGTCCGGTGCGACCCGGCGCTCGTCCCCGTCGAGGCCGGGCGTGAGGTCGGAGACGACCCACCAGTCGTGGTCCTCGTCGCCGTAGGGACGCACGTCGACCAGGGCCCGCACCTGGTCGCCGTCGCGCTCCAGGAGACCGGCGCCCGTGAGCGCTGCGGCCTGCCCGCCCAGGGCGGTGTCGGCGGACGCGACGTCGACCGGCCGCTGCAGGGAGAACAACCGCGTCAGGGTGGCGAGCGGCGACCCGTCACCGGTGCGTCGGGCCGCCGGCGTCGTCTCGTTGCGCTGCAGCGCCCGGTGCGCGTCGGGTCCCAGCAGGTCCCCCACGGCGCCGACCGTGAAGTCGGCGGCCGTGAGGGCCTCGCGGAGACGGGTGACCTGGTCGTCGTGCAGGTCGAGGGCGACGGGAGCGGGGTCGGCGTCGGGCATTCCCCGACCCTAGGCCCGCGATCCGTCGGTTCTGCCGGTGCCGTCCGCCAGTTCTGCCGGTGCCGTCCGCCAGTTCTGCTGGTGCTGACCAGCAGAACTGACGGACCGGACCGGTCAAAGTGACGGATCGCGGTCAGTCGCGGACGGTGCCGTCCTTCTCGAAGGCGCTGTCCTCGGTGGCGTCGTCGAGGACCGGGCGGTCCTCGGCGGCGGTGGGGCGGTCGTCGGCGGACGAGCCGCTGACGGACGCGTCGTGGTCCGACCCCGGCTGCGGCGTCTGGGCGGCGGCGATGTCGGCGTCGTCGGCGATGGCCGTCGGGCGACGCTTGGAGATGTAGACCGCGATCGCGATGATCAGGGCCGCCCCCACGGCGATGGAGTACCGCAGGGCCGGGTTGTCGCCGGGTCCGTAGGTCATCGTGACGATGGCCGGCGCGATGAGCAGGGCGACGAGGTTCATCACCTTGAGCAGCGGGTTGATCGCCGGGCCGGCGGTGTCCTTGAACGGGTCGCCGACCGTGTCGCCGATGATCGTGGCCTCGTGGGCAGGGGAGCCCTTGCCGCCGTGGTTGCCGTCCTCGACGAGCTTCTTCGCGTTGTCCCACGCGCCACCGGAGTTGGCGAGGAAGACCGCCATCAGCGTGCCGGCGCCGATCGCACCGGCCAGGTAGCAGCCCAGCGGGCCGATGCCGAGGCCGAAGCCGACCGCGATCGGGGCCAGCAGCGCGAGGATGCCGGGGGTGGCGAGCTCGCGGAGCGAGTCGCGGGTGCAGATGTCGACGACCTTGCCGTACTCGGGACGGGCGGTTCCCTCCATGATCCCGGGGATGTCGCGGAACTGGCGACGGACCTCGTAGACGACCGCGCCCGCAGCACGACCCACCGCGCTGACGGCGAGGCCGGAGAACAGGAAGACCACCGCCGCACCGAGGATCAGGCCGACGAGGTTGCTCGGGTCGCCGACGTTCAGGACGCCCTGCAGGGCCAGGAAGTCGCTCTGCTCGAGGCCCTCGCCGAGCTGCTGCAGCGCCGCCTGGTCGTTCCCGGCGTCGGTGAGGATGCCGGAGAACGCGGTGCGGATGCCGTCGGACAGCGAGCCGAAGAGCGCCGTCGCGGCCAGCACGGCGGTCGCGATCGCGATGCCCTTGGTGATGGCCTTGGTGGTGTTGCCGACGGCGTCGAGCTCGGTCAGGATCTTGGCGCCCTCCTCGTCGACGTCGCCCGACATCTCCGCGATGCCCTGGGCGTTGTCGCTGACGGGCCCGAAGGTGTCCATCGCGACGATCACGCCGACGGTGGTGAGCAGGCCGCAGCCCGCGAGCGCCACCGCGAAGAGCGACACGACGATCGAGCCGCCGCCCAGCAGGAACGCACCGTAGACCGCGGCGCCGATGACGAGCGCGGTGTAGACGGCCGACTCGAAGCCGACCGAGATGCCGGCGAGGATGACGGTGGCCGCGCCCGTGAGCGAGGTCTTGCCGACGTCCTGGACCGGACGGGTCTCGGTGCCGGTGAAGTAGCCGGTCAGCGCGAGGATGACCGCGGCGAGCAGGATGCCGATGAGCACCGCGATGGCGGCGATCAGGCGCGGCGACCCGTCCAGCCCCGCGGTGGAGGTGTCGCCGAAGAACTGCGCGACGATCGGGTTCTCCGCGCTCGCGTCGCCGAAGCTCAGGTCGGCGAACGAGGACGGCAGGTAGACCCACGCGGCCACCGAGCACAGCACCGCCGAGACGATCGCGGTGATGTAGAAGGAGCGGTTGATCGTCGTCAGGCCGTTCTCGCCCGGACGGGGCCGGGTGATGTAGACGCCCAGGATGGCGGTCAGCGCGCCGATGGCCGGGACGATCAGCGGGAAGACCAGGCCCTCCTCGCCGAACGCGACCGAGCCGAGGATCAGGGCGGCGACGAGCGTCACCGCGTAGGACTCGAACAGGTCGGCCGCCATGCCCGCGCAGTCACCGACGTTGTCGCCCACGTTGTCGGCGATGGTCGCGGCGTTGCGGGGGTCGTCCTCGGGGATGTTCTTCTCGACCTTGCCGACCAGGTCGGCGCCGACGTCGGCGGCCTTGGTGAAGATGCCGCCGCCGACGCGCATGAACATGGCGAGCAGGGCGGCGCCGAAGCCGAAGCCCTCGAGCACGCTGGGCGCGTCGCCCTTGTAGATCAGCACGACGACCGAGGCACCGAGGAGGCCGAGTCCCACCGTCGACATGCCGACGGTGCCGCCGGTGCGGAACGCGATCCGCATCGCGGGGTCGCGTCCCTCGTTCTGGGCCGCCGCGGCCACGCGGACGTTGGCGCGCACCGCGAGCCACATGCCGAGGTACCCGATGACGGCCGAGAACCCTGCGCCGAGCAGGAAGAAGATCGAGCGGCCGATCTTGATGTCCCAGGCCCCCGGGAGCAGGAACAGCAGCAGGAACGCCAGGGCCACGAAGACGGCCAGGGTCTTGAACTGCCGGCTGAGGTACGCCGACGCGCCCTCCTGGACCGCCAGCCCGATCTCCTGCATCTTCTCGGTGCCCTCGGCCGCCGCCAGCACCTGCTGCCGGAACAGGGCCGCCATCACGAGGCAGACCACACCGATGACGGCGACGACCACCACGAGGGTGGAGTTCGACGACGACACGGTGAGGTCCTCGGAGGCGGCCAGGAGCACGTCGGGGGCCGGAGCCATGGGGATTCCTCTCGTCAGCACGAAGAGGGCCGGGGATCCGGCTGGCGTCCGTGCCGCATGGGTGCACGCGACACTCAACCAGTCGGTGATCTACGGCACAACCATCCGTGCGGCGCGCCCCGGACCCGGGTCCGGGGGCCGCCGGATCAGTCCGGCAGGGACTCGACGGGGGCCCACCGCATCGCGAGCGTCGTGCCGTCCGGACCCTGTCGGACGTCGAGGTGGTCCGCGACGCCGCCGACCACGGCGACGGCGTCGACGAGGTAGATGCCCTCGGCGGCGAGGTCGGCGGGGTCGCCCGAGTCGCCCTGCAGCGTGATGACCGGGGTGTCGCCGTCAGCGGGGTCGGCGTCGGTGACGCTGATCGCGAGGCCCTCGTCGTCACCGGCCAGCTCGACGACGACGGGCGCGTCGACACCGCCGTCGAGGTGCGTCAGCACGGCACGCCCGCACGCCTCGCCCACGGCGAGGCGCACGTCGTCGACCACCGGCTCGGCGTACCCGCGCGAGCGGGCCAGCGCGACGGCGACCAGCCGGGCGACGCGGACGTTCGCGGGGTCGGCGGCGATGCTGAGCCGGACCGGTCTCACGGACCCGGCCTAGTGGGAGGAGACGGCGGCGTCGACGGTGTCGAAGATGCCGAAGACCTTGGTCAGGCCGGTGATCCGGAAGATCTTGAGGAGGCGGTCCTGCGTGCACACGATGTCGAGGCTGCCGTTGTGGGAGCGGACGCGCTTGAGGCCGCCGACGAGCACGCCGAGACCCGTGGAGTCGAGGAACTCGACCCGCTCGACGTCGATCACCAGCTGGTGGCGGCCCTTGGCGACGAGGTCGACGAGCGCCTCGCGCAGCCGGGGAGCGGTGTAGACGTCGATCTCGCCCGCGACCTCGATCACCTCGAACTCACCCTGGCTCCTCGCGTTCAGGGACAGGTCCACGTGGGTCTCCTTCTGAACTTCGGCGGCGATGGAACAGCAGCGGGACGGCGCGGCGTCATTCAACCACGGAGCCCTCGGGAGCCGCGAGACATCGGGGGTCCTGAGGCCCGGGGAGCGTCGGTCGTGCGTGGCAGACTCGGGCGGGTGCCCGCCGACCCGATCGAGACGCTGCTGCGCCTCGGGGAGGTCCCCGGTCGCGAGGGGCGCCTGCGCCACCTGACGCACGTCCCCGCGCGCCCGGCCGTGCACGCGGCGTGGCCCGAGTGGGCCGACGAGCGGGTCGTCGCGGCGCTGCGCTCCCGCGGCGTCACCCGTCCCTGGGCGCACCAGGCCGAGGCGGCCGACCTCGCCTGGTCGGGCGAGCACGTCGTGCTGTCCACCGGCACGGCGTCGGGCAAGTCGCTGGCCTACCAGCTGCCCGCGCTCACCACCCTGCTCGCCGGCCGCACCGGCGGGCTGTTCGACCGTGGACCCACCGTCCTCTACCTCGCGCCGACCAAGGCACTCGCCCACGACCAGGCCGCCGGACTGCGCGACCTCCTCGAGGGGCTCGAGCACGCCAACGCCGTGCGGGTGGCGCCGGTCGACGGCGACAACTCCCGCGAGGAGCGGCAGTGGGCCCGCGACCACGCCAACTACGTGGTCACCAACCCCGACCTCCTGCACCGCACCGTCCTGCCCGGGCACGAGCGGTGGGGACGGCTGCTGCGCGGGCTGCGCTACGTCGTGGTCGACGAGTGCCACCACTACCGCGGCGTCTTCGGCTCCCACGTCGCCCACGTGCTGCGGCGGCTGCGCCGGGTGGCCGCGCACCACGGCGCCGATCCCGTCTTCGTGCTCGCCTCGGCGACGCAGGCCGAGCCGCGGGCCACCGCCGAGCGCCTGACCGGCCTGTCGGTCCGGGCCGTCGAGCACGACGGCTCGCCGCGCGGGCCCACGGCCATCGCGCTGTGGGAGCCGCCGCTCACCGAGGGGGGCGGGGAGAACGACGCCCCGGTGCGGCGCCCGGCCACCACCGAGGCCGCCGAGCTGCTCGCCGACCTCGTCGTCGCCGGCGTCCGCACGCTGGCGTTCGTGCGGTCGCGCCGCGGGTCCGAGCAGGTGGCGCTGTCGGCGTCGCGCTACGTCGCCGAGGTCGACCAGGACCTCTCGCGCCGCATCCAGGCCTACCGCGGCGGCTACCTCCCCGAGGACCGCCGCGCCATCGAGTCGGCCTTCCGCGACGGCAGCCTGGTGGGTCTCGCGAGCACCAACGCGCTCGAGCTCGGCATCGACATCGCCGGCCTCGACGCCGTGCTGTCCGCGGGCTTCCCGGGCACCCGCGCGGCCCTCTGGCAGCAGTTCGGGCGAGCCGGTCGTACCGGGGGCGAGGCGCTCGGCGTGTTCGTCGCCCGCGACGACCCCCTCGACACCTACCTCGTGGCCCACCCCGAGGCCCTGATCGGCGCTCCGCTCGAGACCACCGTCCTCGACCCGTCCAACCCCTACGTGATCGGGCCGCACCTCGCGGCGGCGGCGCAGGAGGTGCCGCTCGTCGAGGCCGACCTCGACCTCTTCGGTCCCGGTGCCCGCGAGGGCGTCGACGCCCTCACCGAGGCCGGCTGGCTCCGTCGACGCCCCAAGGGCTGGTTCTGGACCCGCCGCGAGCGCGCCAGCGATCTCGCCGACATCCGCTCCTCCGGCGGCTCACCGGTCCAGATCGTCGACGCGCGCACCGGCCGCCTGATCGGCACCGTCGACGCCGCGTCGGCGCACTCGGGCGTGCACACCGGGGCGGTGCACCTGCACCGCGGCGAGCTGTACGTGGTCGAGGACTTCGACCACGTCGACGGCGTCGCGGCCGTGCGCCGCGACGACCCCGACTACACGACCACCGCCCGCGAGGTCACCGACGTGCAGGTGGTGGTGGAGCTCGAGTCCGGGCCGATCGGCGACGTCGGCACCCTCTCCTTCGGCACCGTCGACGTCACCTCGCAGGTGGTCGCCTACCTTCGCCGACGGGTCGGCAGCGGCGAGGTGCTCGGGGAGGAGCCGCTCGACCTGCCCGCCCGCACCCTCCGCACGAGCGCGGTGTGGTGGACCATCCCCGACGACGTCCTCGCGGCCGACGGCTGGTCGGGCACCGACCTGCCGGGCGCTGCGCACGCGGCCGAGCACGCCTCCATCGGCCTGATGCCGCTCCTCGCCGTGTGCGACCGGTGGGACATCGGCGGCCTGTCGACCGCCCACCACCCCGACACCGGCACCCTCACGGTGTTCGTGCACGACGGCCACCCGGGCGGCGCCGGCTTCGCCAGGCGTGGCTACGAGCAGGCCGAGCACTGGCTCGGCACCACCCTGGAGGCCATCCGCGCCTGCCCGTGCGTGGAGGGGTGCCCGTCCTGCGTCCAGTCGCCCAAGTGCGGCAACGGCAACCAGCCGCTCAGCAAGTCCGGCGCCGTGGCGCTACTGTCTCGATTGCTGACCCGCGGCGACCCGCCCGTGGGCTGATTCCCCAGGGGGTTCTGATGGTCGTCCTCGGCGTCCTGCTCATCGTGGTCGTCGTCGTGATCGCGGTCAGCATCATCTTCGGGGGCTCCGGCGCCGTCGCCTTCAACCTGCTCGGCATCGACATCGACGCCACCGCACGCACCCTGTTCGTCCTCGGCATGCTGTCGGTCGTGGTGGCGGTCCTGGGCCTGCTGCTCGTGCTGCGGGGCATGAAGCGCCAGCGCCACCTCCGCAAGGAGAACAAGACGCTGAAGAAGGAGGTGCGCCAGAGCCACGAGCCCGAGCGCGCCACCCCGGCCAGCACCGACGACCACTTCGACTCGACCCCGCGCGAGCAGCAGTAGGTCAGGGCCCCCGGTCCCTGGGGGCCTCGAAGTCCGCAGGCGCGGCACGTGCGGTCCTGGTCACCGACCAGCGTCGGCCGAGCACACGCTCGGACGTCGCGTCGACCTCGACCGTGGCGACCGACCCGACCAGGCGGCAGCGTGAGAGCGTCGCACGGTTGGCGTCGGCCACCCGGGACGCTGCCGCGCACCCCTCGGCGCCCGACTCCACCGCCTGCGAGGCCGCCAGCGCGGCGAGGTCGGCCGCCGCGGTCACCCGGTGCTTGAGCGCCAGGAGGCCCGCGAGCTGGACGGCCACCAGCGCCAGCGTCGCGAGGACGAGACAGGCCGTCACCACGTGCACCGTGCCCGAGCCGTGCTCGCGGCACCTCATGGCGACTCCTCCCGGTCCCCCTCGGTGGCCGAGACCGACGAGGCCCTCAGCGTGACCCCGGGCGACGACCCGAGCAGCGGCAGCTCCAGCGTGCGGCGGACGCTGACCGTCACCCGCGCGGTCCCGGACCCGTCCTGCACCCGGACCTCGGCCCCGTCCGGAGCGTCCCGCACGACCCCGGCGCGCACCTGGGAGGTGTCGTCGCCCCGGGCGACCGACCGTGCACCCTCGCGCGCCGCGTCGACGAGGCGCACCTGGGTGATCCCGAGACCGACGACCCACGCGAGCAGCGCGGCCACCACCACCAGGAACGGCAGGGCGACCGCGGTCTCGGCGGTGACCATCCCGCGCTCGGGCGGGAGCGGTGGGCGGGGCGGCCAGGGGCGGACCCCGCCGGTCGGCCACCTGCTGTGCGGGTCGTGCTGCACCATCGTCCCCTCCTCGGGCGACGCGGCCCGGGGGCGCGCGACGGGGCAGGACCCGACGCGCGACCCCGGTGTCCGCACGGTCAGAGGAACGCCTTGAAGGCCGTCTCGATGATCAGCTTGATGATGTCCATGAACCAGTCCGACCCGGCGACCTTGAGCAGGATGCCCGCGATCGAGCAGGCCCCCAGGGTGCCGACGGCGTACTCGGCGGTGGACAGCCCGCGCTCGTCCCGGCGACGGGCGAGGACGGAGCGACGGGTGCGGACGGGGTGACGCAGCGAGATGGTGGTCATGGCTGACCTTCCTGGTGTGGGCCCCGGATCGACCGGGGCGGTGTGTTCGACGCCGTCACCATGGGGCCGTCCCGGCCCGAGGTGACTCCCCGATCCGCGACCTGGGGACGACGGGCCCCGCACCGGCCGCCTGTGGGCGGGGAGCGGGTCGACCGCTCCGGGCGTCCGCACCCTCACCGACCGAGGACCGGACCGATGGCGCTGCTGAACACCGCCGCGACGGCCGGCACGATCGCCACCAGCACGAAGGCCGGCAGGAAGCACAGCCCCAGCGGCGCGGCCGTGCGCACGCCCACGCTGCGCGCGACCTCCTGGGCGGACCCGCGACGACGACGGCGCAGGTCCTCGGCGAGGTGCTCCAGGACGCCGACGACCGAGGCCCCGGTCTGGGTGGCCCGGGCGAACGACCGTCCGAGCGCTCCGAGCGCCGGGTCGCGGCCGAGGTCGCGCCACACCTCGAGGTGGTCGCCCCCGAGCTCGATCCGCGCGCACGCCCGGCCGAGGTCGTCGGCCAGCGGACCGCCCACCGCCTCGCCGGCCGCCCTCAGCGCCAGCACCGGCGGGCGACCGGCCGCGAGGGCCGCCACCACCAGGTCGACGGCCAGCGGCAGGTCGCGCTGCACCTGCTCACGCCGCCGGCGCACCACCGCGCTCTCGAGCCGCGACACCCACAGGCCGACCCCGATCCCGGTCACGACGGCCAGACCGCCACCGACCCGTCCGGGCACGAACCACAGGACGACGAGGGCGGCGAGCACGGCCACGGCCCAGGGCGAGGTCCACCAGCTGCCGGCCCGGAGGCGGGCCAGGCGTCCCGGTGGCGGGGCCGGACCCGGCCCACGGAGCGCGCCGAGGCGGGCGACCGGTGGACGGGGCAGCGCGACGAGCACCGCCAGGGCGGCCAGCGCGGCGGCGAGCACGTCAGGTCCCGGCCGCGGCGTCGGCGACCCGCTCGACCCAGACCACCCCGGTGACGGCGAGGCCCACCCCCACGAGGACGCACCCCGCGACGGGCACCGACGACGCCATCATCGACAGCGGGTCGCCCCCCAGCCCGGCACCGAGCCCGAGCCCGAGGACCGGGAGCACCGCGAGCAGCCGTGCCGTGGCCCGCGACGGACCGAGCGACGACTCGACCTCGCGCCGCACCTCCTGGGTGTCGCGCAGCGCGCCGGCGATGCGGGCGACCGTCGCGGCCAGCGGCGAGCCGGTGCGCGTCGACACCTCCCACGCCGCGGCCACGTGCCCGAGGTCCGCCCCACCGCGCTGCCGGGCGACGTCGCGCCAGGCCGCGGGCACGTCGCCGCCGAGGCCGGCCGTCCTGGCCACCGGCCGCAGGAAGGGCCAGTCGCCGGCGAGGTCGGACAACGCGGTCTCGGCCGGGACGCCGGCACCGAGGGCGGCCACCAGGGCGTCGCAGAGCTCGGCGACCGCGTCGCGCCGGGTCGTGGCCTCGGCCCGCGCCCGTTGGCGTCGTCGCAGGTCGAGCGCCGCCCAGGCCACGACGGCGCCGGCGAGGGCCAGCAGGAGGACGGCCGGCTCGGAGGCGAGCAGCACCAGGGTGGCCCCGACGCCGAGCGCGGGCGGTCCCGCGCGCCACGCGCGGCCCACCCAGCGCGACCGGGTGCTGGGCGCGGAGGAACCGAGCCTCGCGAGGCCGGTCGCGGCGGCGGGCCCGAGCAGGACCAGGCAGGCGGCCGCAGCACATCCGGCCGCGACGAGGGCCCACGGGAGGCTCATGGCTCCTCCAGCACCGACTCCAGGCGCGCCGCCCCCGGTCCGGTGCGCGCGGTGCCGTCGAGGTCGAGGGTGACGGCCGTGCGGGTGCGCGCGACCCCGTCGTCGCCCGGTTCGACGACGGCGACCTCGCGCACGCGCCGCACGCCGTCGCGCCCGCGCTCGAGGTGGACCACGACGTCGAGCGCGGCGGCCAGCTGGCTGTGCACCGCGTCGCGGCTCAGGCCGGCCGCGACGCCGAGCGCCTCCAGCCGGGCGGGCACGTCGCGCGCCGAGTTGGCGTGCACGGTGCCGCAGCCGCCCTCGTGGCCGGTGTTCAGGGCGGCCAGGAGGTCGACCACCTCGGCGCCCCGGACCTCGCCGACGATCAGCCGGTCGGGACGCATCCGCAGCGCCTGGCGCACGAGGTCGCGGACGGTGACCGCCCCCGCACCCTCGACGTTCACCGGCCGCGCCTCCAGCCCGACGACGTGGGGGTGGTCGGGCCGCAGCTCGCTCGCGTCCTCGACCACGACCAGCCGCTCGTGCGGGTCGACCAGGGCGAGCATCGCCGCCAGCAGGGTGGTCTTGCCCGAGCCCGTGCCGCCCGTGACCAGGAACGCGGCGCGGGAAGCGACCAGTGCCCGCAGCACCGCGGCCCCGGCCGGGCCGACGGCCCCGGCCGCCTGGAGGTCGTCGAGGCTGAAGGCCCGCCGCGACGGGACGCGCAACGACAGCGAGGTGCCCGGCCGGGCGATCGGTGAGAGCACCGCGTGGAACCGGGTGCCGTCGGGGAGGCGCACGTCGACGTAGGGGCTGGCGTCGTCGAGCCGTCGCCCGGCCGCGGCGGCCAGCCGTGACGCGAGCCGGCGCACCTGCTCGTCGTCGTCGAAGCGCACGTCGACCCGCTCGAGCCCGCGGCCCGCGTCGACGAAGACCTGGTCGGGGCCGTTGACCACCACGTCGGTGACGCCGGGTCGGCGCAGCAGGACCTCGAGCGGCCCGGCCCCGACCGTGTCGCGGCGCAGCTCGTCGACGACGGCGAGCACCGTGGCGTCGCCGTAGAGCCGCCCACCGCGACGCAGTGCGGCGGCGACGTGGGACGGCGTCGGGTCGGACCCGTCCTCGGCGAGCCGGGCCCGCACCCGGTCGACGACGTCGGGCGCGACGCTCATGCGACGTCCCGGCGCGCGCCACGGGCGGGGGTCTGCACCGCCGCGAGCAGCTGGGTGGCCGCGGCGAGGACCGCGCCGCGCCGTCGCGGCACCGGCCCCAGGCCCTCGTCGACGCTCGCCGCGACCCGGCGGTCCTCGCGCAGGCGCGCGAGCAGCGGCAGGTCGAGCGTCTCGGCCACCTGGTCCGCGTCGAGGCCGGACGGGCCGGGGCCACGCACGACCACCCCGACGGCGGACGTCACCTCGCGCACCGCGGCGAGCGTGCGGGTGGCGGCGGCGACGCCGCGCACGTCGGCCGCCACGACCATCACCGTGAGGTCGGCGGCGAGCAGTGCCTCCTCGGCCGCCTCGTCGACCCGCCGGGGCGTGTCGACCACGACGACGGGCCCGGCCCGGCGGGCCGCGGCGAGCACCGAGCGCATGGCCTCGGGCGGCACCTCGGTGGCGTCGCCCCGGCCCCAGGACAGCACCGAGAGGCCACCCGCACGCGGGAGCGCGTCGCGCAGCGAGTCGCCGCCGATGCGGCCGTGGGTGCCGGCGAGGTCGGGCCAGCGCAGGCCGTGGGCGTCCTCGGCCCCGACCAGGAGGTCGATGCCGCCACCCAGCCGGTCGGCGTCGACCAGCAGGGCGGCGGCGCCGCGACGGGAGGCGGTGACCGCGACCGCCGCGGCGAGCGTCGACGCCCCCGCACCGCCCGACCCGGCGACGACCGACAGCAGCAGCGAGCCGGTGCGGGCGGGCTCGGACGCCACCGCCAGCGCCTCCACGAGCAGCCGCTCGTCGTCAGGCAGCACGTGCACCCCCTCGGCCCCGAGCGCGACCGCGGCCGACCACGCGCCGAGGCCGTCGTGCGTGCCCGCCACCACGTGCACGCCCCGCCGTCGCGGTGGGCCGTGCTCGGCCAGGCGGGCCGCCAGCGAGGCGTCGACCACCAGCGCCGCAGCACCGGACCAGGCGCGACGGGCCGCGCCGACGTCGCCGACCACGACCGGGACCACGTCGGCGGCCGCGCACAGGCGCAGCAGCTCCTCGAGGACCTGCTCGTCGTCGGTGACCACGACGGTGGCGTCGGGCCGTGGGTCGGTGGCGTGCGGCTGTGTCATGCCGAGAGCCTGGTGCCGTCGCGACCGGCCGGACCACGTCGGCGACCGATCTGTGGACGGACGGGCCCGGCCGGGCCGCCTGTGGACGACGAGCGGCCCGGTCGCGGCGGCGCCCACCTATGCTGGAGCCGTGAGCCCAGTCCGGCCGGGGGTCCCGGCGCGCGAGGCGGCGTTCTTCGACCTCGACAAGACGATCATCGCCACCTCGAGCACGCTCGCGTTCGGCCGCCCGTTCTACGCCGGCGGCCTGATCAACCGGCGCTCGGTCCTGCGCAGCGCCTACGCGCAGTTCATGTTCGGGATCAACGGCATCGACCAGGACCAGATGGACAAGATGAGGGCCTACCTCACCGATCTCTGCAGCGGCTGGGACGTCCAGACGGTCCGCGACATCGTGGCCGAGACGCTCCACACCATCGTCGATCCGCTGGTCTACGCCGAGGCCGTCGAGCTGTTGGAGGGCCACCGGGCCGCGGGCCGCGACGTCGTCATCGTCTCGGCGTCCGGCGCCGAGGTGGTCGAGCCGATCGGGGAGATGCTGGGGGCCGACCGCGTGGTCGCGACCCGGCTCGTCGAGGTCGACGGGCGCTACACCGGCGAGATCTCGTTCTACGCGTACGGCGAGAACAAGGCGGTGGCGATGCGCGAGCTCGCCGAGCAGGAGGGGTACGACCTCGACCGCTGCTACGCCTACTCCGACTCCGAGACCGACGTGCCCATGCTCGACGCGGTGGGTCACGCCTTCGCGGTCAACCCCGACCGCCCGCTGCGCCGGGTGGCGGCCGAGCGGGGCTGGCCGGTGCTCGAGTTCGCCCGTCCGGTCGCGCTGCGGCCGCGTCCGCTGGAGTCCACCGGCAGCAAGGTGGTCGTCGCCGGCCTGGCGATCGGAGCCGTGTCGGCCGGGGTCGTGGCCCGCCAGGTGCGTCGCCGCCGCGCGGACTGACGACCGCGTCCCTACCGTGGGCGCATGGCCCTCCCCGCGCTGACCACCGTCCCGACCGCCGGCCACGACGGCGCCTCGCCCGTGCTTCAGGCCTACGTCTCGCGCCCGTCCGGCGAGGGACCCTGGCCCGGCGTCGTCGTGGTGCACGAGGCGTTCGGCCTGGACGAGGTGACGTGCCGCCAGGCGGACCGGCTCGCGGCCGCCGGCTACCTCGCGGTGGCCGTCGACCTGTTCAGCGCCGGTGGCGCGCGCCGGTGCCTGGTGTCGACCTTCCGGGCGCTGTTCGCGGGTCAGGGCCGCGCGTTCGTCGACATCGAGGCCACCCGTGCGTGGACGGCCGCGCGCGAGGACTGCACCGGCATCGTCGGGTCGATCGGCTTCTGCATGGGCGGTGGCTTCGCGCTCCTCACCGCCTCGCGCGGCTTCGACGCCGCGTCCGTGAACTACGGCCAGCTGCCCAAGGACCTCGACGCCGCCCTCGAGGGCGCCTGCCCGATCGTGGGCAGCTTCGGCGCCAAGGACCCGTCCCTCAAGGGCGCGGCGACCACCCTCGACGACGCGCTCGCGCGGGCCGGCGTCCCCCACGACGTCAAGGAGTACCCCGGCGCGGGCCACTCGTTCATGAACGACGCCCCGGTCGGACCGAAGGTGCTCCGACCGCTGATGCGCGTCGGCGGCCTCGTCCCGCACCCGGCCGCCGCCGAGGACGCCTGGCGCCGGATCGAGGACTTCTTCGGCACCCACCTGCGCTGACGGACTGCGGGCGCGGCCGTCCCACGCGTCCCGCCGGCACCACCTCACACGGAGGACCGACGGGACCACGGGACGTTCTCCGCGGTCGCGTCGGAAGACCGTGCCTACCTGGGAATCCGACACCGGCGCAGCCCGCCCCTACTCCCCCGGCTCGTGAACGGGCGCACAACAGGTGACGCGCGAGTACCTCTTCCCCCACCTGGGGGAGGGGCGTAGAACGGAACCAGAACTCCACAGTCGGCACAGCAGCCCCGGAAGCACCCACGCGGCGATCACCCGTCCTATGGGGAAGTCTCTTCGGGCACCCGCCCTACCACCGAGGTAGCCGGGCCCGGGCAGACGATGATGACAGCACGCCAGGTCACCGAGACGCTGCGCCAGGACGGCGTCGCCCCCTTCCGGGGCGGCGCCGTCCATCTGTGTGCGTCAGCGGGGGGCCAGGGGGGTGGCCTCGACGCCGACCGCGAAGGCCTCGGCGGCGTAGAGCAGCCAGCGGTGCACCCCGGCCGGCTCGCCGCCGGCGTAGGCACCGAGCGCGCCGGCGTAGGCCCCGGGACGAGCCGCGTGGCCGGCCTCGGGCACGGTGACGCCGGCCGGGTCGACGCCGCGGGCGACGAGCACCAGCCGCTCGGCGGCCCGGGCGACGACGGCGTTGTGGCTGACGAAGGCGTTCGCGGCCACCACCTCGGCGTGCACCAGCGCCGCGACCAGGAGGCCGGGCGCCTGCGTGGGCTGGGCGAGCGTGCGGGCGAGCGCCGCGAGCCGGGCCGACCCGCTGGGCTGGAACGGGCGGCCGAGGTCGTCGTCGGGCACCAGGCCGGCCGCGACCAGGGCGTGCACCCGGGCGAGCGCCTGGAGCGGCGAGCGCTGCCAGACCGGCACCAGGCCGAGCAGCTGGGTCGACATCCGCGCACAGGCCATCGCGGTCGGGTCGGCCGTGCCCGCGCGCAGCGCCTCGAGGTCGCGGGTGCCGGTCTCGAGCGACGCCGACGCGTCCGCGCCGCGCAGCAGAGACTCGGCGGTGACGTCGGGGGTGCTCCGGCGCAGGCCGCGGTCGCGCAGGAGCGCGTCCATCCCGTCTCGCACCCCCGCGTAGGCGGAGGGCACGCCCTCGAGGTGGGCGTGCTCGTCGAACGGGTCGGCTGCCACGCCGCGAGCGTACGGGCCCGCAGCCGCGACGTTGCTAGCGTCCTCCCTGTGGACGACGCGGTGCGGGAGTCGAGGTCGCGACGGTTCGACGCCGTCGCGGAGTCCTACGCGCGCGGACGCCCGCCCTACCCCGACCGCGCCACCCGGTGGCTGACCGACGGGATGCGCTCGCGCGTCCTCGAGCTGGGCGCCGGCACCGGCCAGATGACGGCCGCGCTCGCCGCGTGGGGCCACGAGGTCGTCGCCACCGACCCGTCCGGGCCGATGCTCGCCCAGCTGCCCGCCGACCTCGGTGTCGACGTGGTGCGGACGCCGGCCGAGCAGCTGCCCTTCACCGCGTCGAGCTTCGACGTCGTGGTGGTCGCCCAGGCGTTCCACTGGTTCGACGCCGAGCGCGCGCTGCCCGAGATCGCCCGGGTGCTGCGCCCCGACGGTCTGCTGTCGGTGGTCTGGAACCGGCTGGACGAGTCCATCCCCTGGGTCCGGCGGCTGATGGGCCTGATCCGGCCCGACGGCCCCGGCCCGCGCGACGGCGACACCCGTCCGTACCTGTCGTCCGAGCTGTTCGCCGACCACCGGAGCGCCGTGTTCGCGCACTGGCAGGAGGTCGACCTCTCCGCGCTCCAGGCACTCGTCGCGTCGCGCTCCTACGTCGCCGAGCGCACCCCCGACGACCGGGCCCGACTGGCCGGCCAGGTGGCCGACCTCTACACCGAGCACGTGCGCGGCACCGGCGGCCTGCGGCTGCGCTACCGCACCGAGTGCGACCGCGCCACCGTCGTCCGGTCGGCGCTCCCCGCGCCGACGACCTCGCCCACCGACGACGGCGGGCTGCTCGTCGACTTCCGCTGACCTCCCCGGAGACCGGCACGAGGACGAACCCGGCGATAACCTCGCCGCGGCGCCCGATCCGACCTACGGTGATCGCCACGTCCGTCCGGTTCGTGGAGGAGGCAGATGGGGCACTACGCGCGACTCGCCCACAACCGCGACTTCACGCTGCTGTGGACCGGTGGCGCGCTGCGCGAGATGGGCAGCTCGATGGCGGCGTTCGCGCTCCCGCTCATCGCGTTCGCGGTGTCCGGGTCGGCCCTCCAGGCCGGCTGGGTGGCCGCGATGGAGATGGTCGGGTTCGTCCTGCTGGTCCTGCCGGCCGGCGTCGTCGTCGACCGCGTCAACCGCCGCACCGTCCTGCTGGGCACGAGCCTCCTGGGCCTGGCCGCCTACGGCAGCGTCCTCGCCGCCGCCCTCCTGGCCGACCTGACGACGACGCACCTCGCCGTCGTCGCGCTGCTCACCGGCTGCGGCGAGGCGTTCGGGCGTCCGGCCGAGATGGCGACGATCCGGCGCCTCGTCGACCGCGAGGACCTGCCCGCCGCGATCAGCCAGAACGTCGCGCGCAGCAGCGTCGCCGAGCTCGGCGGCGGCCCCCTGTCCGGGCTGGCCCTCGGGCTCACCCGCTGGGCGCCGTTCGCGGCCACCGTCGTGGGCTACGCCGCGGCCACGCTCTGCACGCTCGCGATCCGCACCTCGCTGGCCGCTCCCGCGCGCGAGGGCGACCCCACGACGATGCGCCGCGACCTGGTGCAGGGCCTGCGGTTCGTCGGACGCTCGCCGTTCCGCCGCGCCTTCTTCCTCTACGCCGCGCTGAGCAACCTGGTCGTCGCGGCGGTGTTCCTGCTCGTCGCGCTGCGGATGCTCGACGCGGGCTGGTCGCCGTTCGTCATCGGCCTCACCGAGACCGCCTCGGGCCTGGCCGGGCTGGCGGGCGCGACCGTCGCGCCCCACGTCATCGACCGCGTGGGCACCGGGTGGATCGCCATCGGGTCGGCGTTCGCCATGGCCCTCGCGGTGGCGCCGCTGATCTGGACGGCGCACCCGCTGGCGGTCGCGCTCCTGCTCGGGACCGGCGTCGCGGCGCAGCCGGTGATGATCGCCGGCGTCAGCTCCTACCTGCTCACGACCACGCCCGAGCAGATGCAGGGCCGGATCTCGACCGCCACCCACTTCGTCACCCACGCCACCGTCCCGCTGGGCCCCCTGCTGGCCGGGGTCCTCGTGACCGCGATCGGCTTCGAGCGCACCACCGCGGTGCTCGTCGGGCTGCTGCTGCTGTGCGCGGTCTACGTGCTCGGCCGAGGGGTGGTCCGCGACGTCGGCACGCCCGACACGTGGCCCACCGAGCCCGAGCCCGTCCCGGAGTGGTCGGCGCGCGGCCGGCACCGCGCCGACGCGGGTCGGGACTGACACACTCCGGCCATGGGCAGCACGGGCGTCGCGGTCGTGGGCGGCGTCCTCACGGTCCTCGCGCTGCTGGTCGCGGTCGTCGCGCTGCGCCGCTCGCGTCGCACCCTCGGCTCGCCCGCCGACCGTGCCACCTACACGACCCTGCACACCGCCTCGCTCGCGGCGCCGTGGCTGCGCGGCGGCCTCGACCCGGCCAGCGCCGAGCGGGCGCTCCCCCACCTGCGCGACCTGCTGGGGGCGCCCTCGGTCGCCCTCACCGACACCGACCGCGTGCTCGCCTGGGACGGGCCGGGCCGGTCGTGGCGCGCGGCCGTCGGGGCGACGGCGGCCTCGGCCATGACGTCCGGCAGCACGCAGGTGGTCGCCACGCCGGACGGGCCGATGAGCCATGCCATCGTCGCGCCGCTCGCCGTCGGGTCCGACGGGACGTCCGCGGTCGTCGGCTCGGTGGTCGTGATGACCGACGACGCCTCGGCCGGGCTGGTCCGGGCGAGCACCGAGGTGGCCCGGTGGGTGTCGGGGCAGCTCGAGCTCGGCGAGCTCGACTCCTCGCGCACCGCGCTGATGGAGGCCGAGCTGCGGGCGCTGCGGGCCCAGATCTCGCCCCACTTCGTCTACAACTCGCTCGGCGCGATCGCGTCGTTCGTCCGGACCGACCCCGAGCGGGCCCGCGAGCTGCTCCTCGAGTTCGCCGACTTCACCCGCTACTCCTTCCGGCGGCACGGCGACTTCACGACGCTCGCCGAGGAGCTGCGCTCGATCGAGCGGTACCTGGTGCTCGAGAAGGCGCGCTTCGGCGACCGCCTGCGGGTGCGCATCCGGGTGGCGCCCGAGGTGCTCAGCGTGACGGTGCCCTTCCTGTCGATCCAGCCGCTCGTCGAGAACGCCGTGCGGCACGGCCTGGAGCGCAAGCCCGGCGAGGGGACGATCAGCGTCCTGGCCGAGGACGTGGGCCCCGAGTGCGTCATCACCATCGAGGACGACGGCGTCGGCGAGGACCCCGAGCGCGTCCGGGCCGCCCTGGCCGGGGACGGCGCGAGCGACTCGGTGGGCCTCGGCAACGTCGACCAGCGGATGCGCACGGTCTACGGCGACGCCTACGGCATCGTCATCGAGACCGCCCCCGGAGCCGGCACCCGCGTGGTCCTGCGGGTGCCCAAGTTCGCGCCGCGGACCACCACCTAGCGGACACGACCGGCCGCCCGGCGCCGTCCGCCCTGAGCGAACGAGGGCGGGGTCTCCTGGTCGCTGTCGGTGGACGGTCCTAGGCTCGGTCCATGACGGTCACCGCCCTGCCCACCGCACCCGCGCACGACGCGAGCCGGGACGAGCCCCTCCTGCGGGAGGTCTTCGGGGCGCTCCTGCGCCGCACGCGGTCCGAGCGGGGCATGACGCTCCGCGAGCTGGCGGCGGCGTCCACGGTGTCACTGGCCTACCTCTCCGAGATCGAGCGCGGCCACAAGGAGCCCTCCTCGGAGGTGCTCGGCGCGGTCTGCCACGCCCTCGGCCTGCGGATGCTCGACCTCGTCCACCAGGCCACGCTGGTGCTCGCCGCCCACGAGCGCGCCACCGCGTCCCCCGCCGGCGTCGTGGCGCTGGCGGCCTGACCACCGGGCTCCGGGCCGGCGACACCGTCCACGTCGCCTGGAGCAAGTGGGGCGGGCTCCCGCACTGGGAGCTCGACGCCTACCTCCTCGGCGACGACGACCACGGCACGTGGCTCTACGTGCCCGCTGGCACGGTGCAGACCAAGCCGAGCCACTCCTACGCCTCGCGCACCGACGCCACCATGCTGTTCGCCGACGGGGTGCCCGCGACGCCGAGCTTCCGCCGCGTCGAGGGCGCGCCGTCGTCGCGGCGCTACCGCGCCTACGTCGACATGACGACGCCGCCGGTCTGGGACGGCGACACCGTCGCGATGGTCGACCTCGACCTCGACGTCGTGGTCACCACCGACGGCGAGGTGCGCGTGCTGGACGAGGACGAGCTGGCCGCCCACCGGGTGCTCTACGACTACCCCGACGACGTGGTCGCCCTCGCCGAGCAGTCGTGCGCCGACGTCGTCGAGGCCTTCCGCACCGGCCGCGAGCCCTACGCCAGCGTCGGCTGGTCCTGGCTCCCCTGACGCCGGGGCCCTCGCGCGCCCGAGGCCGTCCGCGCGGCGGCGGTAGTGTCGACGGGTGAGATTCCTCCACGACCGCCGGCCGCAGCACGACCTCACCTACAGCGACGTGTTCATGGTGCCCGCGCGCTCCGACGTCGCGTCACGGCTCGACGTCGACCTCACCACGCCGGACGGCCTCGGCACCACGCTGCCGCTCGTGGTGTCCAACATGACCGCCGTGTCGGGCCGCCGGATGGCCGAGACCGTCGCCCGCCGCGGCGGGATCGCGATCATCCCGCAGGACATCCCGCTGCCGGTCGTCGCCGACGCCGTCCGCCGGGTCAAGGCCGCGCACCCGGTGTTCGACACCCCCGTCACGGTCACGCCCGACACGACGGTCGGCGAGGCGCTCGGCCTGCTCCCCAAGCGCGCGCACGGCGCGGCACTGGTCGTGCGGGACGGCAAGCCGCTCGGCGTCGTCACCGAGCGGGACGGCATCGAGGTCGACCGCTTCACCCAGGTGCACGAGGTGATGAGCAGCGACATGCTCACCCTCGACGCCGCCCAGGGACCGCAGGACATGTTCGACGCGCTCGCCGGCCGTCACCTGGAGTACGCCCCGGTGCTCGACGGCGGCACGCTCCTCGGCGTCATGACCCGCACCGGCGCGCTGCGCTCGACGATCTACTCCCCGGCGCTCGACGCCGCGGGCGCGCTGCTCGTCGGAGCGGCCGTCGGCATCAACGGCGACGTCACGGCCAAGACGACGGCGCTGCTCGAGGCGGGCGTCGACGTGCTCGTCGTCGACACCGCGCACGGCCACCAGCAGAAGATGATCGACGCGCTGCCGCTCGTCCGCGCGGCGCGCGACGCGCACGCCGACGCCACCGGCCACCGCGTGCCGATCGCCGCGGGCAACGTGGTCGCGGCCGACGGCGCCACGGACCTCGTCGCGGCCGGCGCCGACATCGTCAAGGTCGGGGTCGGCCCCGGCGCCATGTGCACCACGCGGATGATGACCGGCGTCGGACGCCCGCAGTTCTCGGCCGTGCTCGAGTGCGCCGAGGCGGCACGCTCGGCCGGCGCGCACGTCTGGGCCGACGGCGGCGTCCGCTACCCGCGCGACGTCGCGCTCGCGCTCGCGGCGGGAGCGGCCAGCGTGATGATCGGGTCCTGGTTCGCCGGCACCTACGAGAGCCCCGGCGACCTGCGCACCGACGCCGACGGACGCCCCTACAAGGTCTCGTTCGGCATGGCCTCGGCCCGCGCGGTCTCCAACCGCACCCGCGACGCCGCCGGCTTCGAGCGCGCGCGGATGGCCCTGTTCGAGGAGGGGATCAGCTCGTCGCGGATGTTCCTCGACCGCGACCGTCCCGGCGTCGAGGACCTCGTCGACCAGATCGTCGCGGGCGTCCGCTCGGCCGCGACCTATGCCGGTGCCCGCACCGTCGACGAGCTGCACGCACGCGCCGTCGTCGGCCAGCAGAGCGTCGCCGGGTACGACGAGGGCCGCCCCCTCCACGCCTCCTGGTAGCCCGTCCGTCGCTCCCACCCCACCCATCCGTCAGTTCTGCCGGTGCCGTCCGTCGGTTCCGCCGGCGGACCACCAGCCGAACCGCCGGACGGGTCCAGCAGAACTGACGGATCGCGGGGAGGGACGGGTCAGTGGGGCGGGTCAGCGCTGGGTGGTGGCGTGCAGGCGGGCGCGGACGCCGGTGACGATCAGGTCGACGCCGAGGTCGAAGGACGCGGTGCGCGAGGCCGGCTCGCCCAGGTGCTCGTCGGCGGTGCCCGTGACGGCGCCGGCGCTGTCAGCCTGCAGCTGCGTCTGCTCGTCGCCCGCGTGGCCGAGGACGAGGTGCCAGACGGTGGTGGCCGCGCCGTGGGCGACCTCGGCGTCGCACCCGCCGGCGGCGAAGGCGGCCACCAGCTCGTCGAACGGACGACGCGCGCCCAGGCCGTAGGCCCGGGTGGTGGCCACGACCTCCGCGCCGTCGCGGTAGGCGAGCACGGCGTCGCGCAGCGTCGACGCGTGGTGGCGCACGCAGGCGTCCCAGGCCGTGCCCGGCAGGGGTCCGGGACGGGCGCCGCGTGCGAGCAGCTCGTCGGCGACCGAGGCGAGCAGCTCCTGCTTGCTCGAGACGTGCCAGTAGAGCGCGCTCGGGCGCACGTCGAGCTCGGTCGCGAGGCGCCGCATCGACAGGTCGGCCAGGCCGTAGCGGTCGAGGACGTCGAGCGCGTGGCTCACCACGTCGGCACGGCTGTGGGCCACGGACCGGCCTCCCGTCGTCGTTGACACCGCTGGGGCCCGAGCCTAACCTGAACGCCGTTCACCTGAACAGCGTTCAGGCACCTCGACCGAAGGCCGCCATGACCACCGCCACCACCACGCGCCCGTCGCGCCGACTCGCGCCCGCCGACCTCGCCCTGGTGGCCTTCTTCGCCGCGCTGACCGCGACCTGCGCGATCCTCCCGGGCATCCCGCTCGGCAGCGGCGTGCCCATCACGCTGCAGACGTTCGCGGTCGGCCTCGGCGCCGCGGTGCTCGGCGCGCGGCGCGGCACGCTGGCCGTGCTGCTCTACGTCGTGCTCGGGCTCGCGGGCCTGCCGATCTTCGCAGGCGGCGCCGGTGGGCTCGCCGTCCTCGCGGGGGCGTCGGCCGGATACATCGTGTCGTGGCCGTTCGCCACGCTGCTCATCGGCTTCCTGGTCGAGCGCCTCCCCCGGCGCCGCGTCGTCACCAGCATCCCGCTGGTGTTCGCGTGCGTCCTCGCCGGCAGCGTGGTGTTCATCCACCCGCTCGGGATCGTGGGCATGGCGCTGCGGATCCCCGAGACCTCGCTCGGCCAGGCCGTGCTCTACGACCTGCCGTTCTGGCCCGGCGACCTCGTCAAGTGCGCGCTCGTCGCGGTGGTGGCGGTCAGCGTCCACCGCGCCTTTCCCGACCTGCTGCCGCGTCGCCGCTGACGCGTGCCCGACCTCGTCCTGCGCGACGTCGTCGTCACCGCCCCCGGTGACGACGACGTCGTGATCCTCCGTCCGACCACCCTCACGCTCACCGAGCACCGGGTGGCGCTCGTCGGCGCCAACGGCTCCGGCAAGTCGACGCTCGCGCGCCTGCTCAACGGCCTGGTCGAGCCGTCCGCGGGCACCGTCACCGTCGACGGCCTCGACACCGTGCGCGACGGCGCCGCAGTCCGTCGACGGGTGGGGTTCGTCTTCACCGACCCCGGCGCACAGCTGGTGATGCCCACGGCCGCCGAGGACGTGGCGCTGTCGCTGCGGCGCACCGTGCGGGACGCAGCCGAGCGCCGACTCCGCGCCGTCGAGGTGCTGGACGGCTACGGGCTCGGTCACCTCGCCGACGTCAGCGTGCAGTCGCTGTCGGGCGGGCAGAAGCAGATGCTCGCGCTCGCGGGGGTCCTCGCGGCCGGTCCCGACGTGGTCGTCGCCGACGAGCCGACGACGCTGCTCGACCGCCGCAACACCCGCTCGATCGGCGACGCCCTGCTGTCGATGCGCCAGCAGCTGGTGCTCGTCACCCACGACCTCGACCTCGCCGCCCGGTGCGACCGGGTGCTCGTCGTCGCGGACGGCCAGGTGGTGCACGACGGCGACCCGGCCGAGGCCGTCGCCCGCTACTGCGCCGAGGTGGACGCCTCGTGAGCGCACCGGTCACGCTGCTCGGGCTGTACCGGCCGGGCACCACGGTGCTCCACCGCACGCCGGTCGGCGCCAAGCTGCTCGCGCTCGCGGTGATGGGCGTGGTGGTCGTCGTGCTGCGCGGCCCGGTGTCGGGGCTGGTGCTCCTCGGCGTCGCGGTGCTGCTCGCGGCGCTCGGCCGCACCGGGACCCGGCGGACGCTCCGCGCGCTGCGCCCGATCCTCCTCGTCGCCGTCGTGCTGGGCGGCATCCAGCTGTGGCGGTTCGGTCCGCCCGTCGCGGTGGAGGTGGTGGCCGACCTGCTGTCGCTCGTGCTCGCGGCCACCGTCGTCACCGCCACCACGGCCGTCGACACGATGGTCGACGCCATCGCGCGCGCCTGCGGACCGCTGCGCCGCCTCGGCGTCAGCCCCGAGCGCGTGGCGTTCGCGATGGCCCTGACCATCCGGGCGATCCCCCAGGTCCTCGAGGTCGCCGCCGAGACCCGCCAGGCCGCCCGGGCCCGCGGCCTCGAGCGCGACCCCCGCGCCCTGCTCGTCCCGATGGTCGTGCGGACCGTCGGACGCGCCCGCGCCACCGGCGACGCCCTCGCCGCCCGCGGCCTCGGCGACGACTGACCTCCCGCCACGTCCGCGATCCGATGGGCTCGCGGGGATCCCGCACCGGTGGAACCCCGCCAGGCCATCGGATCGCGGACGTGGGCCCGGCCGGGGCGGCGGGACCTAGACTGCCGCGCATGACCGAGCCCCTGCGCGCGCTGGTGGTGGACGACGAGCAGCCGGTGCTCGACGAGCTGGTCTGGCTGCTCGGGCGTGACGAGCGGGTGGGCGAGGTGCGGGCGGCCACGTCGGGGCCCGCCGCGCTGGCGGCGCTCCAAGACGGCGACGTCGACGCGGTCTTCCTGGACGTCGCGATGCCGGGGATGAGCGGGCTCGACGTCGCCCGGGTGCTCGCGCAGTTCCGGCACCCCCCGCGCGTGGTGTTCGTGACCGCGCACGACGACCACGCGGTCGACGCGTTCGAGGTGCGGGCCGTCGACTACCTCCTCAAGCCGGTGAGCGAGGCCCGGCTGGCCGAGGCGGTGCGCCGCGTCGTCGACGCGGGCGCCGAGCCCCGCGCCGCGACCACCGAGCACGACACGATCCCGGTCGAGCTCGGTGGCGTCACCCGCTTCGTCCGTCGCGCCGACGTCGCCTACGTCGAGGCCCGCGGCGACTACGTCCGGCTGCACACCCGCGACGGCGGCTCGCACCTGGTCCGCCTGCCGCTGACGACGCTCGCCGCCGCCTGGTCCGGCGCGGGCTTCGTGCGGATCCACCGCAGCCTGGTCGTGGGCATCGCCGACGTCCGCGAGCTGCGCACCTCGGCCGGCCGCTCGACCGTGGTGGTCCGGCACGGCGACGACGCCGTCGAGCTGCAGGTCGCCCGTCGTCACACCCGTGAGCTGCGCGAGCTGCTCGCGGCCGGGTCCGCCGCACCATGACCGACGACCAGACCCCGCGGCGCGTCCGCGTGACCAGCCCCCGCACCGGCGCGCGCCGGCTCGAGCGGCGCACGGTCGAGCAGGAGATCGACGAGTCCACGGGCGTCGGCGAGGTCTACATGCGCTCGCTCGTGCGCACCCAGCTGCGCCTCGCGCTGCTCACCGTCCTGGCGCTGGCCGTCACCGTCGGCGCCCTGCCCCTGGCGTTCGCGGCCTACCCCGAGCTCCTCGCGTGGCGCCTGCGCGGGGTGCCGCTCGCCTGGCTCGTGCTCGGCGGCGGCGTCTACCCGCTGCTGTTCGGCCTGGGATGGGCCTACGTCCGCGCGTCGGAGCGGGCCGAGCGCGACTTCGCCGACCTCGTCGAGCGGCCCTGACCGTGAGCGGACCGTACGGCGTCGTCGCGGTCGCGCTGGTGTCGATCGCGACGCTCGCGATCGGGGCCTACGGCCTGCGCCTGAGCCGCACCACGAGCGACTTCTACGTCGCCTCGCGGTCGGTGAGCCCGTTCCTCAACGGCTCGGCGATCGGCGGGGAGTACCTCTCGGCCGCCTCGTTCCTCGGCATCGCGGGACTCGTCCTCGTCTCGGGCGTCGACATGCTCTGGTACCCCGTCGGGTGGACGGCGGGGTACCTGCTGCTGCTCGTCCTGGTCGCGGCGCCGCTGCGACGCTCGGGCGCCTACACGATCCCCGACTTCACCGAGGTGCGGCTGCAGTCGCGCGTGGTGCGACGCGTCGCGACGGTCATGGTGGTCGTCGTCGGCTGGCTCTACCTGATGCCGCAGTTCCAGGGCGCGGGCCTCACCCTGCGCTCGGCGACGGGCCTGCCCACCTGGGTCGGCAGCGTGGTGGTCGCCCTGGTCGTCGTGGCCAACGTCGTGTCCGGCGGCATGCGCAGCATCACCTTCGTGCAGGCGTTCCAGTACTGGCTCAAGCTCACCGCGCTGCTCGTGCCGCTCGTGGTGTGCCTGGTCGTGTGGCAGGGCGACGGCGCACCGGGTCCCGCCTCGGCCGGCGCCACCGACGCCTGGCTGACGCCGCTCACGGGCGACGGCCCCGGGATGTACGCGGTCTACTCGATCATCCTCGCGACGTTCCTCGGGACGATGGGCCTGCCGCACGTCGTCGTCCGCTTCTACACCAACCCCGACGGAGGTGCGGCCCGTCGCACCACGCTCCTGGTGCTCGGCCTGCTCGGTGCGTTCTACCTGCTGCCCGGCGTCTACGGCGTGCTCGGACGGGTCTACGCCTCCGACCTCGTCGCCGACGGCCGCAGCGACGTCGTGGTGCTGGAGCTGCCAGGCCGCATCGTCGGCGGCGGCCTCGGCGACCTGCTCGCGGCCCTGCTGACGGCCGGCGCCTTCGCCGCCTTCCTGTCGACGTCGTCCGGCCTGACGATGTCGGTGGCGGGCGTCGTCGCACAGGACGTCCTCGGCGACCGGCTGTCCGGGGTCACGGGCTTCCGCGTCGCGGCGGCCCTCTCGGTGGTGGTGCCCCTGGTGCTGGCGGTGGGGACCGACCAGATCCCGGTGGCCAGCTCGGTGGGGTTCGCGTTCGCCGTCGCCGCCTCGACGTTCTGCCCGCTGCTGGTGCTGGGCATCTGGTGGCGCCGACTGACCGCGCCGGGAGCCGTCGCCGGGCTCCTGGGCGGGGGGCTCGCCGCCGGCGGCGCGGTGGCGGCGACGATCGTCACGGGCACCGGCGACACCTGGTGGCAGGCGCTGCTCGCCCAGCCGGCGGCCTGGTCGGTGCCGCTGGGGTTCGGACTGATGATCGGCGTCTCGCTGCTGACCCAGCACCGCACGCCGTCCAACGTCGCCCGGACGATGGTCCGGCTGCACACGCCCGAGCGGCTGCGGGTCGAGCGCGCCGACCGCTGAGGTCCGCGCTCAGAGCCAGCTGACGCGACCGTCAGCCAGCGCGTAGGTGGCGCCGACGACGCGCGCCCCGCGCCCGACGGCGTCCCGCACGACGACCGACCGCTCCTGCAGGATCGCGGCGGTGCGTCGCGCCTGCTCGGCCACGCACGCGGCGCGGAACGCGACGTCGTCGTCGTCCTCCGGCGTGGTCAGCACCGCCGGCTCGATCGAGCGGACCAGGGAGCTGACGAAGCCGGTGGCCTCGGCGTCGCCCCGCACGACGTCCACCGTGGCCCCGACGGCTCCGCAGTCGGCGTGGCCGAGCACGACCACCAGCGCGATCCCGAGGTGCTCCACGGCGTACTCGATGCTCCCGATCACCGCGTCGTCGAGCACCTCGCCGGCCGAGCGCACGACGAACAGGTCGCCGAGCCCCTCGTCGAAGACCAGCTCGGGGGTCGCGCGGGAGTCCGCGCAGCCGAGCACCACCGCGATCGGGTGCTGCCCCTCGGCCAGGCTCCGTCGCCAGGCGAGCGACTCGTGCGGGTGCCGCTGCTCACCGCCCACGAAGCGGGCGTTGCCGGCGCGCAGCACGCGCTGGGCCCGACGGGCGGCGGGCGCGAGCGACTCCTCGGCCCGGGCCGCCGACGGGGCCGCACCGGTCGCGAGCGCCAGCCCGGCGCCGGCGCCCAGTCCGAGCAGCGAGCGGCGCGAGGGGCCGGTCGAGGGGGTGGGAACGGGCTGTCCAGCGGTGCGCACGAGCGTCCTGCCTTTCCGAGACGGTTGTCGAGCACAACTTGATGGAGGAGCGACGTCGCCGCAACCCCTGTGCCGCTCGTCGTCCTGCACCGACCGCTCGCCGCACGTCGGCCGCCACACGCCGCAGCGGATCGTGCCTCCGACGACCCGTCGGCGTGTGACCTGGCACACCCGGCGGGTCCGTCCCTACGGTCGGTCCGTCGTGACCGCCGTCACGTCGTGGTGCGTCGACGTCCTCCGTCCGCGCGCCGACCCCGTCCACACCCCCGAGGAGACGCCGTGGTCGATCGCACCTCGCAAGCCACGCACGACGCCTACGAACGCATCCACGCCGACCCCGAGTTCACCGAGCTCAAGCGTCGCTTCGTGCGTTTCGTCGTGCCCACCACCATCGCCTTCATGGTCTGGTACCTGCTGTTCGTCGTGCTGTCGAACTGGGCGCCGGGCTTCATGAGCACCCCGGTCTTCGGCAACGTCAACGTGGCGCTGCTCTTCGGGCTGCTCCAGTTCCTCTCGACGTTCGGCATCGCCATCGCCTACGCGCGCTTCGCCAACCGTCGCCTGGACCCCCTGTCCACCAAGCTCCGCAACGGCTTCGACGAGGAGGTGGGCTCGTGAACGACGTCGTCGCGCTCAGCGAGTCCGGCTCGCAGAACCTCACCACCGGCCTGTTCCTCGCCGTCGTCGCCCTGACCATCGGCATCACGATCTGGGCCAGCCGCAACACCTCCGGCGCCGCGGACTACTACGCCGCCGGTCGCAACATCTCGGGGTTCCAGAACGGCCTCGCGATCTCCGGCGACTACATGTCGGCCGCCTCGTTCCTCGGCATCTCCGGCGCCATCGCGCTCTACGGGTACGACGGCTTCCTGTACTCGATCGGCTTCCTCGTCGCGTGGCTCGTCGCGCTGCTCATCGTCGCCGAGCTGCTGCGCAACTCCGGCCGCTACACGATGGCCGACCAGCTGGCCTACCGGATGCGCCAGACGCCCGTCCGCACGGCCGCGGCGACGTCAACCGTCGCCGTCTCGATCTTCTACCTGCTCGCCCAGATGGTCGGCGCGGGCACGCTCGTCTCGCTGCTCCTCGGCGTCGAGAGCCAGGCGCTGAAGAACATCACCATCGTGGGCGTCGGCCTGCTGATGATCGTGTACGTCGTCTTCGGCGGCATGAAGGGCACCACCTGGGTGCAGATCGTCAAGGCCGTCCTGCTGATGACGGGCACGCTCCTCATCAGCGTCCTGGTGCTCGCCAAGTTCGGCTTCAACCTCTCCGAGCTGCTCGGCGCCGCGGCGTCCAACTCGGGCAAGGGCGACGCCTTCCTCAGCCCGGGCCTGCAGTACGGCGCGACGTTCACGTCCAAGCTGGACTTCCTGTCGCTCGGCATCGCGCTGGTGCTCGGCACCGCCGGGCTGCCGCACATCCTGATCCGCTTCTACACCGTGCCCACGTCCCGCGACGCGCGGACCTCGGTGCTCTGGGCCATCGGCCTGATCGGCACCTTCTACCTGATGACGCTCGTCCTCGGCTTCGGCGCCGCGGCTCTCGTCGACACCGGCCCGGACAGCGAGGTGGCGGCCAGCAGCGGAAACCTCGCGTCGCCGCTGCTCGCCCAAGCCGTGGGAGGTGGCGAGGGGACGACGTTCGGCGCCGTCCTGCTCGCCCTGATCTCGGCGGTCGCCTTCGCCACGATCCTCGCCGTCGTCGCCGGCCTGACGCTCACCTCGGCGTCGTCGGTCGCGCACGACCTGTACGCGAGCATCTTCAAGAAGGGCCAGGCCTCGGAGAAGGACGAGGTCCGCGTCGCGCGGATCTCGGCGTTCGTCATCGGTGGCGTCGCTATCGCGCTCGCGATCCCGGCGCAGTCGCTGAACATCGCGTTCCTGGTGGCCCTGGCGTTCGCCGTGGCCGCGTCGGCGAACCTGCCGTCGCTGATCTACAACCTGTTCTGGAAGCGCTTCAACACCCGGGGCGCCGTGTTCAGCATCTACGGCGGCCTGGGCTCGGCCCTGCTGCTCGTGCTGTTCAGCCCCGTGGTGTCCGGCGACCCGACCGCGCTGTTCCCCGACAGCGACTGGGCGTTCTTCCCGCTGAAGAACCCCGGCCTCGTCTCGATCCCGTTCGGGTTCCTGATGGGGGCGATCGGCACGCTCACCTCGCGTGAGCCCACCGCCGAGGCCAAGCACGCCGAGCTCGAGGTCCGCGCCCTGACCGGTGCGGGCGCCGAGGGCGCGACCGAGCACTAGGCCACCTCACCGACGGGGGTCGGACGCCGTCCGGGGTGCCGCGCGAGAGCTGCGGCACCCCGGACGTGCACCCCCTCCTCGCGCCGCCACGACCCGCGCGGCCCCCGTGCCGCGGGAGTAGGTTGATGAGCGCCGCCACACCCCACCCCGTGCCACCCGCGTCCTCCCGACGCCCACCCCTGACGAAGGAGTCGACCTGTGACCGAGCAGACCCAGGGCATGACCAACCTCAGCCGCGAGGAGCGACGCTTCGAGCCTCCCGCCGAGCTCGCCGCCGCGGCCAACGTCAAGGCCGACGCGTACGACCGCGCCGCCGAGGACCGCCTCGGGTTCTGGGCCGAGCAGGCCGACCGCCTCGCCTGGGAGACGCCGTACACCGAGGTCCTGGACTGGACGAACCCGCCGTTCGCCAAGTGGTTCGTGGGCGGCCGGCTCAACGTCGCGTACAACTGCGTCGACCGCCACGTCGACGCCGGCAACGGCGAGAAGGTGGCGTTCCACTTCGTCGGCGAGCCCGGTGACACCCGCACCATCACGTACGCCCAGCTCAAGGACGACGTCAGCCAGGCCGCCAACGCGCTGATCGCGCTCGGCGTCGAGGCCGGCGACCGCGTCGCCATCTACATGCCGATGATCCCCGAGACCGTCACCGCGATGCTGGCCTGCGCCCGCATCGGCGCCACCCACACGGTGGTCTTCGGCGGGTTCTCCTCCGACGCGCTCGCGAGCCGCGTCAAGGACTGCGACGCCCGCGTGGTCATCACCGCCGACGGGCAGAACCGTCGCGGCAAGCCCAGCGCGCTCAAGCCCGCCGTCGACGAGGCGATGGAGCGCTGCCCCGACGTCCGCTCGGTGCTGGTGGTCAAGCGCACCGGCGAGGACGTCGAGTGGCACGACCGCGACGTCTGGTGGCACGACCTCGTCGACTCCCAGTCCACCGAGCACGCACCCGAGGCCTTCGACTCCGAGCACCCGCTCTACGTCATGTACACCTCGGGCACCACGGGCTCGCCCAAGGGCATCCTGCACACCAGCGCCGGCTACCTCGTGCAGACCGCGTACACCTTCGACGCCGTCTTCGACCACAAGCCCGAGACCGACGTCTACTGGTGCACCGCCGACGTCGGCTGGGTGACCGGCCACTCCTACATCGCGTACGGCCCGACCGCGATGGGCGCGACCCAGGTGCTCTACGAGGGCACCCCCGACACCCCGTCCAAGGGCCGCTGGTGGGAAATCATCGCCGAGTACGGCGTGACGCTGTTCTACACCGCCCCGACCGCGATCCGGACCTGCATGAAGTGGGGCGCCGAGATCCCCGCCGAGCACGACCTGTCGAGCCTGCGCATCCTCGGCACGGTGGGCGAGTCGATCAACCCCGAGGCGTACGTCTGGTACCGCGACAACATCGGCGGCGGCACCACCCCGATCGTCGACACCTGGTGGCAGACCGAGACCGGCGGCCACATGATCTCGCCGCTGCCCGGCGTCACCGCGGGCAAGCCCGGCTCGGCCATGACCCCGGTGCCGGGCATCAGCGCCGACGTCGTCGACGACACCGGCACCCCCGTCGCGAACGGCGAGGGCGGCTACCTCGTCGTCACCGAGCCCTGGCCCGCGATGCTGCGCACCATCTGGGGTGACGACCAGCGCTACAAGGACACCTACTGGTCGCGCTTCACGGACATGTACTTCGCCGGTGACGGCGCCAAGAAGGACGACGACGGCGACATCTGGCTGCTCGGCCGCGTCGACGACGTGATGAACGTGTCGGGCCACCGGTTGTCGACCACCGAGATCGAGTCGGCCCTGGTCTCGCACCCCAAGGTCGCCGAGTCCGCGGTCGTCGGCGCGACCGACGACACCACGGGCCAGGCGGTCGTCGCGTTCGTCATCCTGCGCGAGTCGGCCGGTGACGGCGGCGCCGACATCGTCGAGGAGCTGCGCGCCCACGTCGCCAAGGAGATCGGGAAGATCGCGCGTCCGCGCTCGATCATGGTCGTCCCCGAGCTGCCCAAGACGCGCTCGGGCAAGATCATGCGGCGGCTGCTGCGCGACGTCGCCGAGAAGCGCGACGTCGGCGACGTGACCACCCTCGCCGACAGCTCGGTGATGGACCAGATCTCCAGCGGGATGAGCAGCACCAGCGCCGACGACTGACGAGCACGGTGGGGCCGCGGCCGATCGTCGCGCGGCCCCACCGGCCACCCCCCGCGCAGCAGGGCGTCGTGGCCTAGGGTGAGACGGTCGAGTCTGTACTAGCAGGGGTGGTCCATGAGCAAGGTCGAGTCCAACGCCGAGCCGACGATCGGGCGACTGGTCGCCGACGCCAGCCGTGACGTCTCGACGCTGGTCCAGTCCGAGATCGCGCTGGCCAAGTCCGAGCTCAAGGTCAGCGTCAAGGCCGGAGGCGTGGGCGCGGCCCTGCTGGCCGTCGCGGGCTTCCTCGGCATCATGATCGTGGTGCTGCTGTCGTTCACCGTCGCGTACTTCATCGTGATGGCCGGCCTGCACCCCGCGTGGGCGTTCCTCATCGTCACCGGCTTCTACGTGCTGCTCGCCGCGATCCTCGTGCTGGTGGGCATCCGGATGCTGAAGAAGGTCCGCGCCCCGCAGAAGACCATCGAGACCTCCAAGAAGATCCCCGCGGCCCTCAAGGGCAAGTCGGCGAAGGCCTCGATCCGCGCCTGACCACGGAGCTGTCGGCGCCTCAGCGGCCTGGAGGGCGCTGAGCCACCGACGGGTCAGGCGGGCTGGTGGCGACGGCCGACGACGCGGCTGATCATCCCGAGCACGAGCAGGACCGCGCCCAGCCCGCCGAGGGCGAGGAGCCAGCCGTCGAAGGAGTCGCCCGCGGCCCGGCGGAGCAGGTCGAGCACCTGCTCGCCGAGCGCCGACGAGCCGCCCCTGGTGGCCAGCACCGGCAGGGCCACCGCGGCCACGGCCTTCAGGAGCCCGGCCACCACGATCGTGCCCACGCCCAGCCACAGCACCGCGGTCGAGCGGCGCCGCGCCACCGCGACGCACAGCACCGCCAGCAGGGCGGCCGCGCCCGCGAGGTAGGTGGCCCGCGGGTCCAGGGTCGCCACCTGGTCGACGGCCTGCCGCTCGCGCTCCCCCGCGACGGCCACCGGGAGGGTCGACGGGACGGGGACGTCGACGCCGAGGCGCCCGGTCGACTCCTCGACGAGCAGCTGGGCGAGCGGGGCGACGTCGATCGAGACGTCGCCCTGCGAGGCGTCGAAGACCAGGTCGTGCGAGCGACGGTTCGTCTCGGTCCACGCGTCGGCGTAGCCGGGCAGGCGCGTGAGGTTCTGGGCCACCTGCAGCATCACCGGTCGTGCCGTGCCGTCGACGGACGACGGCAGGTCGGCCCGGGCGAGCACCGCGTCGGTCAGCGTGCTCGCGAGCGTGTCCTGGAACTCGGCGTCCCGGCCGAGGGGGTCGACGAGCGAGACGTACCCCGTCTCGTCGACGACGTTGCGCTCCAGCCACAGCGCCGGGGTGGCGACGGAGGTGAGCACGAGGGCGACGAGCCCGAGGACGAAGGCAAGGACTGCACGCACCCCGTCATCGTCCCAGACCGACCCTGAGGGACCCCGTGTCAGGCGCAGGCGCCGGTGGGGACCGCGCGGGTGGCGTCACGTCCCCGCTCGGCGTTGGCGGCGACCTGGTCGGCGGTGAGCGCGTAGCCGGTGGAGCTGTCGCTCACCGAGGCCGCGAAGATCACGCCGTACACGTCGCCGGCGTCGGAGACCAGCGGGCCGCCGGAGTTGCCCGAGCGCACCAGGCTGCGCAGCGAGAACACCTCGCGCACCACGGTGTCGGAGTTGTAGATGTCGGGGCTGCGGAGGTTCTGCTCGGCGCGGATCCGGGCCGCACGCGCGTCGAACGGACCGTTCTCGGGGTAGCCGAGCACGGCGGCGGAGTCGCCCCGCGCGCCGGTGGTGTCGAAGTCGAGCGCAGGGAGGTCGAGCCCGCTGACGGCCAGCACCGCGACGTCCAGCTCGGGGTCGTAGACGACGGTCTCGGCCTGCAGCCGGCGGTCACCCACCGCGACGAACGGGTTGTCGACCCCGGCCACCACGTGCGCGTTGGTCATGATGCGGTCGGGCGCGTAGACGAAGCCCGAGCCCTCGATCCCGCGCGAGCACCGGGCCTGCCCGAGCACCTTGACCACGCTGGTCTGCGCCCGCTCGACGCCGGACCGCGCGAGCACGGCCTGGTCGGGGGGCTGGATGGGCGTGATCTGCTCCTGCGCGAACGGCTCGAGGTAGCGCGGGAAGAGGTTGGAGTCGACGATCCGGTTGAACGCCCCGAGCGCGCGGTCGGCACCGGTGGGCATGACGGCGTCGACCTTGCTGAGCAGGTACGAGCTGCGGACGGCGTTGGACACCCCCGGGATCTGCGCCCCGCTGACCGCGTAGCCGAGGGCCCACGCGACGACGAGCACCGCCGCCATCGACAGGACGGCTCCGCCGACCGCGTCGACCGACCGCGCCGGGCTCCAGGTGATGCCCTGGCGCAGCATGCCGCCGATCCAGGAGCCGATCGCCTGCCCGACGACGGCCAGCAGCAGCACGCAGAACAGCGCGATCAGCGCCGTGCTCAGCGAGTCGCCGGCCTCGTCGAGGAACATCGGCACGACCAGGACGCCGAGCGCACCGCCGGCCAGCAGGCCGATCGTCGCAGCGACGCCCGCGATGAAGCCCTGCCAGTACCCGGACAGGCCGTAGGCCACCACCGCCACCACGAGGACGATGTCGAGGACGTTCACTGCTGCTCCTGTCGGCCCGTGCCGGGCACCTGCGGGTACGGCTCCCACCGGGTCTGGTCCCACTCGCGCTCCCAGCCCACGTGGCTGAAGAGCCGGGCGACGACGCCGGCGGTGAAGCCCCACAGCGTCAGGCCCTCGCCCACCCGGAAGCCCGGTCCGCGCCAGCCGGACGGCCCGCGGACGGTGAAGCGTCGCTCGGGGTCGAGCAGGTCGGCGACGGGGGTGCGGAACACCGACGCCACCTCGTCGGGGCTCGCGATGTGCACCGGCACCGAGGACGGCGCGAAGCCGAGCACCACGGTGACCGCGGAGTTGCTGGGCGGGAGCCACAGCGGGGGCAGCTCGCCGAAGACGCGGACGGCTGCGGGGTCGAGCCCGACCTCCTCGCGGGCCTCGCGCAGGGCGGTCGCGGCCTCGTCGGCGTCGTCGGGGTCGCGGCGACCTCCGGGGAACGAGACCTGGCCCGCGTGCGAGCGCATGCGCGCCGAGCGCTCGGTGAACAGGACGTCGGGGCCGAGGTCGCCCTCGCCGAACAGCATGAGGACGGCCGACTGGCGCGCGTCGGTCGGCGGCGCGGGGAGCCGCGGCGAGAGGTGCTGCCCGTCGATCTCGGAGACACCCTCGGCGAGGGGTCGCAGCCACTCCGGCAGCGCGGCCACCACGGACGCCTCGGCGCTCACGGCCGTACCCCCAGGTGCTCCTCGACGACCGCGTCGATCGCGGCGTCGGAGTCGAACGGGCGACGCTCGACGGCGGTGACGGTGCCGTCGGCGTCGACGAAGACCGTCTGGGGCAGCGCGACGACCCGCAGCGCATCACGGAGCGTGCCGTCGGGGTCGGAGACCGAGGGGTAGGACACACCGGCGGACGCCGCCAGCTCGAGCGCCGCCGCGGGGTCGCCGTCCTGGTAGTCGACGCCGATCACGCGCAGCCGGTCGCCCGCGCGCTCGTGCAGGCGGGCGAGCACGGGCAGCTCGTCCCGGCACGGCTCGCACCACGACGCCCACAGGTTGACGACGGTGGGCGTGCCGCGCAGGCCGGCGAGGCTGACCGCCGGTCCCCCGCCCAGGCACGGCAGCGTCCCCTCGGGCAGCGCGACGCCGCCGGCTCCGGCGGGTGCGGCCCCGGCGCCGGCGTCCCCGGGGCACGGGTCCAGCCCGGCCTCGGCACGCAGCGCCGCCAGCTCGGGCGTGTCGACGTCGGCCTCGCCGGCGGTGGGGCCGCCGCCGCCGCCGAACGTGGGCGCGGTGGTGGGCTCGTCGCCGCCCCCGCACCCGGCGAGCAGGAGGACCGAGGCGACGGCCACGACGAGGGCACGCCGGCGGGGGCCTCCGCTCATGCGCGGCCCTCGGTCTTGACCAGGGCGGCGGCCTCGTCGGGGTCGGTGGGTCCCTCGCCGAACGACGGGCACCAGTGCGCGACGGGGCACGCGCCGCACGCGGGCTTGCGGGCGTGGCAGACGCGGCGTCCGTGCCAGATCAGGTGGTGGCTGAGCATCGTCCAGTCGCGCCGGGGGAACAGGGCGCCGACGGCGTGCTCGGTCTTGACGGGGTCCTTGGAGGTCTCGGCGTCGACCCAGCCGAGCCGGCGCGAGAGCCGTCCGAAGTGCGTGTCGACGGTGATGCCGGGGATGCCGAACGCGTTGCCGAGGACGACGTTGGCGGTCTTGCGGCCGACGCCGGGCAGCAGCACGAGGTCCTCCAGCCGCGGCGGCACCTCGCCGTCGTGCCGCTCGACGAGCGCGGCGCTGAGCTTGAGGACCGACTGCGTCTTGGCCCGGAAGAACCCGGTGGGCTTGAGGATCTCCTCGAGCCGCTCGCGGTCGGCGCCGGCCATCGCGACCGGGTCGGGGTAGGCCTCGAAGAGCACCGGGCGCACCGCGTTGACCCGGCGGTCGGTGGTCTGCGCCGACAGCACGGTGACCACGAGCAGCTGGAAGGGGTCGTCGAAGTCGAGCTCGGCCCTGGCGTCGGGGTAGGTGTCGGCCAGGACGCGGTCGACCTTGCGGGCCCGTCGCACCAGCGACGTCGGCGGCGGGCTGCTCGCGGCGGCGTGGGTGGTGGTCGGCACCGCACCAGACTAGAGGGGCCCACCCACAGCGGGCGCGACGAACGGCGCATGGGTGCGACGGGGCCGTCGACGCGCGGCAGGGTGGGGAGGGTTCGCCTTTGCCGTCGGGATAGGACAGACTGAGAGGCACACCACAGGCGCCGGCGGTGCCGGTGCGACACGGACGGTCCGCCGCCAGCGGGCCATGGCCAAGGAGAGCTCGTGGACCACGACGTGCTTCGGCAAGCACCCCTGTTTTCCGGTCTCGACGACGAGGCCGCCGCCTCGCTCGGCTCGTCCATGACGAGCCTGACGATCCGGCGCGGCGAGGTCCTGTTCCACGAGGGCGACTCCGGGGACCGGCTCTACGTGGTCACCGACGGCAAGATCAAGCTCGGACGCACCTCGGCCGACGGTCGCGAGAACCTCCTCGCGATCCTCGGCCCCGGCCAGATGTTCGGCGAGCTCTCGCTGTTCGACCCGGGCCCGCGCTCGGCCACGGCCACGGCCGTCACCGACGTCGACATGGGCAGCCTCGGCCACGAGGAGCTCACGAAGTGGCTCGTCGAGCACCCCAACGTCTCGCGCGCGCTGCTGCACCAGCTGGCCGCCCGCCTGCGTCGCACCAACGAGGTCGTCGCTGACCTGGTCTTCTCCGACGTCCCCGGACGCGTCGCCAAGGCGCTGATGGACCTGTCGAGCCGCTTCGGGCGCAAGGCCGACGACGGCATCCACGTGCACCACGACCTCACCCAGGAGGAGCTCGCCCAGCTGGTCGGCGCCTCCCGCGAGACGGTCAACAAGGCGCTCGCCGACTTCGCGATGCGCGGCTGGCTCCGCCTCGAGCCCCGCTCGGTCGTCATCCTCGACCCCGAGCGCCTCTCCAAGCGCTCCCGCTGAGCTCGTCCCACCCGTCCCGCGTTTACCACGACGTCGTGGTGAACCCTCGCTGACCGCGGTGAACTCACCGCGGTGAGCGGGGGTCTACCACGACGTCGTGGTAAACCCGGGTCTGCGGCAGGAGGCGGTCAGCCGCCCGCGGCCAGGTGGTCGAGCTGGGCGGCGACGGACAGCTCGGCGGCGGGCCAGACCGACTCGTCGACGTCGGCGTAGACCCGCTCGACGACGGCGCGGGGGGTGACGGCGCCGTCGGCGACCGCGGCGCGCACCTGCTCCAGGCGCTGGGCGCGGTGGGTGAGGTAGAAGTCCAGGACGGCCCCGGCGTCGTCCACGACCGGGCCGTGCCCGGGCAGCAGGCGCGCGACCTCGCCGGCGTCGACCATGCCGCTCAGCCGCTCGAGCGAGTCCAGGTACGGGCCGAGCGCGCCGTCGGGGTGGGCCACCACGGTGGTGCCGCGTCCCAGCACGGTGTCGCCCGTGAGCAGCGACGCGTCGGTGAGCAGGAACGACGTCGAGTCCGACGTGTGGCCGGGCGTCGCGACCACGCGCAGCCGCAGCCCGTCGACCTCGATCTCCTCGCCGTCGGCCAGCGGCGGCGCGCCCGTGCAGTGGTCGGGGTCGGTGGCCCGGACGGGGCAGCCCGCGGCGTCGGCGAACCACGCCGCGCCGCCGGTGTGGTCGCCGTGGCGGTGCGTCAGGAGCACCAGCGCGACGGGCGCGGCCACCTCGAGCACGGCCCGCAGGTGCGGCTCGTCGAGCTCGCCGGGGTCGACGACGACGGACCGTTCGCCGCCGGGCTCGCGCAGCACCCAGGTGTTGGTGCCGTCGAGCGTCATCACGCCCGGGTTGTCCTCGCGCACGCAGACCGCCCGCTCGCCGACGGCCCCGCCGTCCCACCGCTCGTCGCTCATCGTTCCTCCTGGACCTCGTCGCGGACGAGGTAGACGTCGTCGGACTCGAGCACCATCCGCGGGGCCACCACCGGGACGGGACGTCCCACCGCGGCCGTCCGCGCGTCGGCGACGGACGCGTGCGCCCCGAGCTGCTCGCAGGTGATGCGGGTGGGCGGCATCATCGCCAGGTCGCCGTCGACCTCGGCCAGTGGGATCCAGCGGACCTGCTCGGACTCGGTCGAGACGTCGCGCGTGCGCTGGCCCTCGGGCAGCGCGGCGACGAAGAAGAACGTGTCGTACCGGCGGGGCTCGACCTCGGGCGTGATCCAGTGCGCCCAGGGCGAGAGCAGGTCGGCGCGGAGCACGAGGTCGTGCGCGGACAGCACCTGTGCCAGGGACTGATCGTGGTCCACCAGGGCGAGGCGGTGCGCCTCCCACTCCTCGCCGGTCGTGTCGGGCACGACGTGCGAGCCGTCGGTCCCAGCGAGCAGGACCCCGGACTCCTCGAACGTCTCGCGGACCGCGGCCACCACGAGCGCGTGCGCGGACGCGGCGTCGCACCCGAGGTGCTCGCCCCACCACGCCGCGTCAGGACCGTGCCAGCCGGGCAGCGGCTCGGCGTCGCGCGCGTCGACGCCACCGCCGGGGAACACGTGCACTCCGGCCGCGAAGGCCATCCCCCGGTGCCGCAGCAGCAGGTAGACCTCCGGGCCGGTGGCGCCGTCGCGCAGCAGCACCACGGTCGACGCCGGCCGCGGCACGGCGGCCTCGAGGTCGCCGGCCGCGATCGCCCGGATGCGCTCCTTGAGGGCGTCCGTGGCGTCGAACCGCTGGCGGTGCATCAGCCGGCGACCTCGACCACGAGCTCGACCTCCACCGGCGCGTCGAGCGGCAGCGCGGAGACGCCGACCGCGCTCCGGGCGTGCACGCCCGCGTCGCCGAAGACGTCGCCGAACAGCTGGCTGGCGCCGTTGGCCACCTGCGGCTGCCCGGTGAAGCCCGGGGCCGACGCGACGAACACGGTGGCCTTGACGATCCGCACCACCTGCGACAGCTCGCCGACCTGCGAGCGCACCGCGGCGATCGCGTTCAGGGCGCTCTGCCGCGCGCACTCGGTGGCGAGCTCGGGCGTGACGTCGTCGCCGACGCTCCCGGTGGCCACCAGGGCGCCGTCGCGCATCGGCAGCTGGCCCGACACGTAGACGTACGAGCCCGAGCGCACCGCCGGAACGTAGGACGCGACGGGCGGGACGACGTCGGGCACCGACAGGCCGAGACCGGCGAGCCGCTCCTCGGGGGTGGTCATCAGGACCCGGCGACCGGGCGCTTGAAGTAGGCCACGAGGTTCTCCGGGTTCATCCCGGGCACCACCTGCACCAGCTCCCAGCCGTCCTGGCCGAAGTTGTCGAGGATCTGCTTGGTCGCGTGCACCAGCAGCGGCGCCGTCATGTACTCCCACTTGGTCATGGACCGGACTCTAACGTCGCCCCGACGGGCCGTGTGAGGCCATCGACACGTCCGGCAGTGCTCAGCCGCACCGCCTAACCTGATCTCGTGACCACCCCACCCCCGCGGCTGCACGTCGTGACCGGCAAGGGCGGCACCGGCAAGACCACCGTCGCGGCCGCGCTCGCGATGGCCCTGGCCGGCGAGGGACGGCGCGTGCTGCTCTGCGAGGCCGAGGGGCGCCAGGGCATCGCCCGGCTGTTCGACCTCGCCCCGCTGCCCTACGAGGAGCGCCGGATCGCGGTCGGACGCGGCGGGGGCCAGGTGCACGCGCTCGCGATCGACGCCGAGTCCGCGCTGATCGAGTACCTCGACATGTTCTACAAGCTGGGTCGCGCCGGCAAGGCGCTCGACCGGTTCGGCATCATCGACTTCGCCACGACCATCGCGCCCGGCGTCCGCGACGTGCTGCTCACCGGCAAGGTCTACGAGGCCGAGAAGCGCCGCGACCGCGACGGCCGTCACGTCTACGACGCGATCGTCCTCGACGCCCCGCCCACCGGCCGCATCACCCGCTTCCTCAACGTCAACCAGGAGGTCGCGGGCCTGGCCAAGGTCGGACCCATCCGCAAGCAGGCCGACGCGATCATGTCGCTGCTCCACTCGCGGCGCACCAAGATCCACCTCGTCACCGTGCTCGAGGAGATGCCCGTGCAGGAGACCTCCGACGGGATCGCCGAGCTCTCCGCGTCCGGTCTGCCGGTCGGGCACGTGCTGGTCAACCTGGTCCGGACCTCTCCGCTCGACGACGCGGCGCGCAAGGCCGTGCTCGCCGGGCACCTCGACGCCGGCGCCGTCGGCGACACGCTCGCGGCCGCGGGCCTGGACGGGACACCGGGGCTCGCCGACGCGCTGCTCGCCGAGGGGGTCGCGCACGTCGAGCGCCTCGACCTGCAGGACGCGCAGCGGGCCGTGCTCGCCGGGGCGGACCACCCGGTCGTCGAGATCCCGTTCCTCACCGACGGTGTGGACGTCGGGGCGCTCTACGAGCTGGCCGGGCACCTCGCCCCGGTCGCCGGCAGCACCGAGGATGACGCATGAGCCCCCAGCGGCGCAACGCCGACCGTGGACGCATGGTGCGCGGCGACGGCGGCGGCAGCTCCGTGCTGCCCCTCGACGTCGACGCGGTGATCGGCGACCCCACCACCCGGATCGTCGTCTGCTGCGGGTCCGGCGGCGTCGGCAAGACCACGACCGCTGCGGCCATCGCGCTGCGTGCGGCCGAGCAGGGCCGCCGCGTCTGCGTCCTGACCATCGACCCCGCTCGGCGGCTCGCGCAGTCGATGGGGCTCACCGAGCTCGACAACGTGCCACGCCCCGTCGAGGGCGTCGGGGGCACCGGCTCGCTCGACGCGATGATGCTCGACATGAAGCGGACCTTCGACGAGGTCGTCGAAGCGCACGCGTCGGCGGACAAGGCGCGGACGATCCTCGACAACCCCTTCTACCAGGCGCTCTCGAGCTCGTTCGCGGGCACGCAGGAGTACATGGCGATGGAGAAGCTCGGCCAGCTCTACGCCGAGCAGGGCGGATCGGGCGGCGGCAGCCGGTGGGACCTGATCGTGGTCGACACGCCCCCGTCGCGGTCGGCGCTCGACTTCCTCGACGCACCCGAGCGGCTCTCGTCGCTGCTCGACGGCCGGTTCATCAAGCTGCTGCTCGCGCCCGCCCGGGGCCCGGCCCGGTTGTTCTCCGCGGGGTTCGGCATCGTCACGAGCGCGCTCAACAAGGTGCTCGGCGCGCAGGTGCTCACCGACGTGCAGACGTTCATCGCCGCGTTCGACACGCTCTTCGGCGGCTTCCGCCAGCGCGCGGAGGCGACGTACGCGTTGCTGCAGGCGCCGGGCACCGCGTTCTGCGTGGTGGCGGTGCCCGAGCCCGACGCGATGCGCGAGGCCACGTACTTCGTGGACCGGCTGAGCGGCGAGAAGATGCCGCTGGCCGGTCTGGTGGTGAACCGGGTCACCGAGGTCGCCGGCGAGCTGGACGCCGATGGCGCCGAGGTCGCGGCCCGTCAGGTCGAGGACGCGGACGACGAGACGTCTGCGCGCGTCGCCGGCCTCCTGCGGGTGCACGCGTCACTGGGGCGCGTGCGCGAGCGCGAGGACCGGCTCCGTCGCCGCTTCGCCGCCGCGCACCCCTCGGTGCCGACCATCGCCGTGCCCGCGCTGCCCACCGACGTGCACGACCTCGACGGCCTCCGCACGATCGGGTCCCTGCTCACCCGCCCAGCCTGATCACCGGGGCGAAACAGCGTCCGGCCGCGGGTGTGCCCGGCTGGGGCTGCGTCTGGGCGCGTAGACGACGAGGCGCGGAGGCTGACGACGCACTGGGTTTGTGCGTCGAGGCCGCCGCGACGCAGCCAGGTGCGTGCTCAGGCGGTGCGGACCTCGGCGGGGACGCCGGACTGGGCAGCCTCGAGAATGGCGCGCCAGGAGGTGACGTTGGGACGACGGCGGAGCAGCGCACGGCGCTCACGCTCGGTCATGCCGCCCCAGACGCCCCACTCGATCTCGTTGTCGAGGGCCTCGGAGAGGCACTCGGCGCGCACGGGGCACCCGGTGCACATCTGCTTGGCGCGGTTCTGCTCGGCGCCCTTGACGAACAGGACGTCCGGTCCCGCGTCCTTGCACGCCGCGTCAGTTGCCCAGTCTTCGTTCCACATGTTGCTACCTCCCGAGAAGGATGCAGTGCCAGCATGTCGCCGACCCCCCGTGACTCTCCGAGCCACACCCCAATCTTGACGACTCGAATCCCTGCGAAACAGACAGAGGCGGATCATCCGGAGTAGTCATTTCGGGCTATCTTTGGCCTGGATCGGCGTGTCGCGGTGGCGCTCACGGTTCTGGGGACTCCTCCCACCCGTCCCGTACGCTGCCGGTATGTCTGTGCGCTCTCGTCGTTCCGAGCAGGGAACCTCCCCCCTGCGCGCCCTGGGGGCGATGGCCCTGCTCAGTGGTTTCGCCGGTCTTCTAGTCGCGGGACTGCTGATCCCGGTCACCAGCATCGTCGGGACGTCGACGAACTCGGTGGCCGACGGGTTCGAGAACCTGCCGCTGGCGCTGCGCGAGACCCCGACCGCCCAGCGGTCGCGGGTCGTCGACTCCACCGGGCGCACGATGGCCTTCTTCTACTCCGAGAACCGCCAGGACGTCGAGCTGGAGCAGATCGCGCCGATCATGCGCCAGGCGATCCTGTCGATCGAGGACTATCGCTTCTACTCGCACGGCGCGATCGACGTGAAGGGCACCACGCGCGCCCTGGTCAACAACGCCGCCGAGGGGTCCACGCAGGGCGGCTCCACGATCACCCAGCAGCTGGTCAAGATGACGCTCGTCCAGCAGGCCGACACCGCCGAGGAGCGCGCGGCGGCCACCGAGAAGTCCCCGGCCCGCAAGCTGCGCGAGCTCAAGTACGCGATGAGCTACGAGGAGCGCCACTCCAAGGACGAGATCCTCAAGCGCTACCTCAACATCGCCTACTTCGGCGACGGCGCCTACGGCATCTCGGCGGCCGCGCGCCACTACTTCTCCAAGAACGCCGAGGACCTCTCCCTCGCCGAGTCCGCCACGCTGGCCGGCCTGGTGAAGAACCCGGTGCAGTACGACCCCACCAGCTACCCCGAGAACGCGCTCCAGCGCCGCAACACGGTGCTCGCCACCATGCGCGCGCAGGGCGAGGTCACCGCCGCCGAGGCCGACGCCGCGCTGGCCGCGCCGCTCGGGCTCAAGATCACCGCGTTCTCCAACGGCTGCGTCACCTCCCAGGCCCCGTTCCCGTGCGACTTCGTCCGCCGCTACCTGCTGCAGGACCCCGCGCTCGGCGACTCGGTCGAGGAGCGCAAGAACAAGATCGAGACCGGTGGCCTCACCATCCGCGCCAACATCAACCTCAAGTACCAGGCCGCCGCCGACGAGGCCGTCCGCGACAACGTCAACCCCACCGACGCCGCCCTGGGCCTGATGTCGCTGGTCGAGCCGGGCACCGGCAAGGTCAAGGCGCTCGCGCAGTCCCGTCCGATGGGCGACGACAAGAAGGCCGGCGAGACCTACCTCAACTTCACCGTGCCCAAGCAGTACGGCGACTCCGGCGGCTTCCAGGCCGGGTCGACGTTCAAGATCTTCTCGCTCGCCTCGGCGCTCGAGAAGGGGATGTCCGTCGGCACCACGATCAACTCGCCCGCGGTCTACAACGTGCGCGGCCCGTACGCGACGTGCGACGCCGACCGCCCCTGGTACGGCGGCTCCGACGCGCAGGTCAAGAACTCGACCAGCTCGGGCGGCATGAACATGTACACCGGCACCCGGCTGTCGGTGAACACGTTCTTCATGCAGCTGGAGAAGCGCACGGGTCTGTGCCAGCCGGTGAGCCTGGCCCGCAAGATGGGCGTCACCGTGCCCGAGCAGGACGTCGTGCCGACCTTCGCCCTCGGCGTCACCAGCACCGACCCGCTGACGCTGGCCAACGCCTACGCGACCTTCGCGGCGCGGGGCATCTACTGCACGCCGCAGCCGGTGGCCGACATCACCGACTCCTCGGGCCGTGTCATCAAGAAGTACGACAAGGACTGCACCCGGGTGGTCAAGGAATCCACGGCCGACCAGGTCAACGACATCCTGCGCGGCGTCCAGCAGCCCGGCGGCTTCGGCTACGCCAACGCCGGCCTGTCGATCCCGTCCGCGGCCAAGACCGGAACGATCCAGGCCCAGCGCGGCGTGACCTACGCCGGCTACACCCCCGACCTTGCCGGTGCGGCGATGGTCGAGGGCGCCAACAGCAAGGGCCAGCCCATCTCGCTGCAGGGACGCGAGGTCGGCGGCACCTACCTGTCCAACGCGTCGGGCTCGCAGATCGCCGCGCCGATCTGGGGCTCGGCCTTCCGCGAGCTGACCCAGTACCTCGACGGCGACAACTTCGCCACGCCGCCGTCGGGCCAGCCGTCCACCCGCGTCGTCCGGGGCGACGACGACCGTGGCGGCAACGGCCGCGGGGACGACGACCGCCGCTGACGTCCGACCGGCTACCGGCCGGCGAGGGTCAGGCGCCGAGCTGGCGCCTGACCTCGGCGGCGACGACGGCGCCGTCGGCCCGCCCCTTCACCTGCGGCTGGACGACGCCCATCACCTGGCCCATCGCCTTCATGCCCTCGGCGCCGGTCTGCTGGACGGCGGCGGTGACGATGGCGCGCACCTCGTCCTCGCCCAGCGGCTCGGGGAGGTACTCGGCCAGGACGGCCGCCTCGGCACGCTCCTTGTCGGCCAGCTCGGGGCGGTTCCCGGCGTCGAACGCCTCGGACGCCTCACGGCGCTTCTTGGCCTCGGAGGTGAGCACGCCGAGCACGTCGTCGTCGCTCAGCTCACGAGCCTGCTTGCCCGACACCTCGGCATTGGTGATGGCGGTCAGCACCATCCGCAGCGTGCCCGAGCGCAGCGAGTCACGCGCCTTGATCGAGGCGGTCAGGTCGTCGCGCAGGCGGTCCTTGAGTGCACTCATGGACCCCATCCTCCACGCCCTAGGCTGAGGCCGTGCACCCCCTGACCCGGACCGCCCTCGCGACCACCGCCGCCGGAGCCGTCACCCTCGGGTGGGCGGCCGGCGTGGAGCGCCGCTGGTTCGCGCTGCGACGGGTCGAGGCACCCGTGCTGCCGGCGGGCTCGGCGCCGCTGAAGGTGCTGCACCTGTCCGACCTGCACATGACGCCGAACCAGCAGGGCAAGCAGCGCTGGGTGGCCGGGCTCGCCGACCTCGCCCCCGACCTCGTCGTCTCGACGGGTGACAACCTCGCCCACCCCGAGGCCGTCCCGGCGGTGCTGCGGGCGCACGGCGACCTGCTCGACCTGCCGGGCGTCTTCGTCCTCGGCTCCAACGACTACTACTCCCCCACGCCGCGCAACCCGCTCGCCTACCTGATGGACCACTCCGGCGGCGAGCGCCGCCGCGAGGTCGACATGCCGTGGCGGACGCTGCGCGACGCCTACGCGGCCCGGGGCTGGCTCGACCTGACCAACGGCTGGGGCTCGCTGCGTGCCGGCGGCCTCGACCTCGGGTTCGTCGGCGTGGACGACCCGCACCTCGGCCTGGACGACCTGACGGTGCTGGACCGCTCGCCCGGCACGGCCGTCGACCTGACGCTCGGCGTCGCGCACGCGCCCTACCTGCGGGTGCTCGACGCGTTCGCGTCCGCCGGGCTGCCGCTGCTGCTGGCCGGCCACACGCACGGCGGCCAGGTCTGCGTGCCCGGGTACGGCGCGCTCGTCACCAACTGCGACCTCGACCGCGCCCGCGTGAAGGGGCTGCACCAGCACACCGCCGGCGGGCACACGTCCTGGATGAACGTGTCGGCCGGGCTCGGCACGTCGCCGTGGGCGCCGGTCCGGCTCGCGTGCCGCCCCGAGGCCACGCTCCTCACGCTGACCCCCGCACCACCGGGTGCCGCCAGGCTGTAGAGTCTGCCCTGTCCTCCGGGACACCCGGGGTGTGGCGCAGCTTGGTAGCGCGCGTCGTTCGGGACGACGAGGCCGCAGGTTCAAATCCTGTCACCCCGACACAGCAACGAACACCTCAGGCCGAACCGCAGTCCGAACACTGCCGGCCGGACGCAGAGCCCTGGACCTCCTGGTCCGGGGCTCTTCGCCGTTCCGCGTCTGCCGGACCGGGCGACCGGCCCTGTGACACACTTCGGCACTGTGAGCGACGACACCTCGGGGAGCGACGACACCTCGGGTGGTCCGGCACCCCAGCGACGCGTGGTGCGCCGGGTGGTGCGCAAGCCCGTCGTCGCGCCGCCGCCGGTCGCGGCCGCACCGCCGCCGACCGTCCCGTCACCGCCCACCACCGACGCGGCGCGCGCCCCCGCACCGGGGCGACGGGCCGCCCGACCGCCCCGGCTCACGCTCCCCAGGCTCACGGTCCCCCGGCTGACGATGCCCACGCTCACGCTGCCGTCGCGCCGCCGGACCGACGACGAGCCGGACGCCGCGCCGGACGAGCGGCCGAGCGGTGCGTCGACCGTCGAGCACCCCGCGGAGCCCCGGCCCGCGGTGCTGCTGGTCCGCGCCCGCGAGGGCTCGGCCCGCGTCCTCGGGATCGTCGCCCACGGCCTCGACCGGCTGTTCGCGCTGCCGCTGCCGGCCCAGGCCGCGGGTCTCGGGCTCGGGCTCGGGCTGGTCGCGGTGCTCCTGTGCTGGGGGGCGACGCGGGTCTTCGCCGCGGTGCTCGGCACGCCGGCCGGAGGTCGCTGGGGCTTCCTCGTGCTCGTGGTGGTCGCGCTCGTCGCGATCGTCGTCGGTGCCCGTGCACTCGCCCGCATCGGCGCGCCCGAGCCGGGCTCGACGAGCCTGGTGGCGGTCCTGCTCGTGCCGGTCGTCGTGCTCGGCCTGTTCCTCGGCCCCTCGGGCACCGGGTGGGGGTTCCTGATCGTGCCCGTGCTGGCCGCGCTCTCCTTCGCGGGCGTGCAACCCGTCACCGCGCGGCTGGCGAGCACCCCGCCCGAGGACTGACCGTCAGCGGCGCGCGGCGAGCCCGAGCACGTAGGCGGCCTGGCCGGCGTGCTGCAGGCAGTCGCCGATCAGGCTGACGAGCCGGACGCCGGCGGTGACGGGCGGGTCCCAGTCGGCGTCGACGACGCGCGCCACCTCGGCCTCGTCCAGCCGGCCGACGTAGTCGAGCGTGGCGGCGTGGACGGCCCGGTGGTACTCGCGCAGGAACGCGCCGCCGAGGCGCACGGAGCCGACGGCGTCGGAGTCCTGGCCGTAGCCGATCTCGGAGTCGGCGAACGGGAGACCGGCACGGCCCGCGAAGCCCTGGGACGTCCAGACCTGGTCGGTCCCGGCGAGCCCGGCGACGTGGTCGTCCTGCACCCGGGCGAGGTGCCAGAGCAGCCACGACACCGAGTTCGCCTCGGCGTCCGGCCGCCATCGCGCGACCTCGTCGTCGAGTCCGTCGGTGAGGCCCTCGACGAGCTCGTCGATCCTCTCGACCTGATCGGTGAACACCTGGCGCAGCACGTCTGACATGCCACCCAACCTAACCCCGCGGCATGGTCCGTCCCGAGGGGGCGACGACCGGGCGCGGTCCGACGCGCGCTGTTCACCCGACGCTCATCTGGTCGGCGGTCGCGCATCCCCGCCGGGCCATGACCCCGACGGACCGTGGATCCCATGAGCGTGCTGAGCGCGTGGAAGCAGACCGTGGCCGAGCAGGGGTCGCGACCCCGGGTGGTCGCGCACCGCGGCTTCAGCCACGTCGCCCCCGAGAACACCCTGTCGTCGGTCCGGGCGGCGATCGACGCCGGCGCCGACGAGGTCGAGATCGACGTCCAGCGCACCGCCGACGGCCAGCTCGTCGTCCTGCACGACCGCAGCCTGCGGCGTACGACCGACGTCGCCCGCGTCTGGCGCGACCGCGCGGACGACCCGGTCGAGACCTTCACCCTCGCCGAGCTGTCCGAGCTCGACGCCGGCGCCGCGTGGGGCCGGCGCACCACGCACGAGCCGGTGCCGACGCTCATCGAGGTGCTCGACGTCCTCGCGCTCACCGACGTGCGGCTGCTGCTCGAGCTGAAGAAGCCGGCGTACTTCCCCGGGATCGAGCGCGACCTGGCCCGGGTGCTCGACCACCACCAGGTCGGCCGCCGCCGCGACGTCGAGGTGCAGAGCTTCGACACCGCGGCCCTGCGCCGGTTCCACCGGCTCGCGCCGGGCGTCTCGCACGGCGTCCTCACCAAGGTCGCCCCGCAGCGGCCGCAGCTGCTGTCGTGGGCCCAGGGCGTCAACCCGTGGCACGGCTCGATCAGCGCCGGCTACGTGCGCCGCGCCCGGATCGTCGGCCTCACCACCTACGCCTGGACGGTCAACACCGTCGAGGACATGCAGCGCCTCGTCGAGGCCGGCGTCGACGCCATCATCACCGACCGTCCCGACCTCGCCCGCGGCCTTATCGGCTGACGCCTGCGGCATCCCGTCCGGCTGCGGACGTCAGCCCTCCCCTCGTTCCGACGGGTCGCGGATGGTGTCGGTGATCCAGCCGATGTAGCGGTCGGCGGAGCGGGTGACGACGGCGCGCGCGTCGGACTCGACCACGACGCCGAACCCGCTGCGGATGCGGTCGTACTCCCACGGGTCGAGGGCCGTGACGATCCTGCGGACGAGGCGCTCCGAGAGCGGCACGAGGTTGGGGTAGCTGCGCATGAAGGAGACCGACGCGCGGTCCTGACCGACCATCAGCGTGTCGCCGCTGAGGAGCTCGCCGCGACCGTCAGCGCCGTCGGCCCAGTGCGCGACGGCGCTGCCCGGGAAGTGCCCGCCCGCCTGCACGAGGGTGATCCCCGGTAGCACCTCGGCGTGGCCGGTCCACCAGCGCACGTGGGTGTCGGTGCTGCGCAGCCAGCGGCGGTCGTCCTCGTTGAACCAGAAGGGTGCGTCGAAGCGCTCGGCCCAGGTCGCGGCGGCGCCGACGAGGTGCGGGTGGCTCGCGGCGACGGCCGCGACGCCGCCGAGGTCGCGGACGTCCTCGACCAGACGCTCGGTGACGACGCCGGACGGCTCCCACAGCAGGTTGCCGCCGCTGGTCCGGACGAGGAGGGTCCGCTGCCCGATGGCGAAGCCCGGGTCGACGACGATCCCGTGCAGACCGGGCTCGAGATCGACGACGTCGGTCCCGTGCGCGGCGGAGAGCTCCTCGTGGGTGGTCCAGACCTGCCCGCCGGGCGGGAGGTACTGCCGCTCGTCGGCGCAGATGTCGCAGACCTCGGGCGGCGAGGACGTGTCGGTGTGCTCCACCCCGCAGGTGGCACAGATCCAGGTGGTCATGGAGCCACCGTCCACCCTCGACCCAGGTCGAGGTCAAGACCGAGATCGGTGCCGCACGATCAGGACGACAGGGCGGAGGACGCGTCCTGGGCGAGGAGGATGCCGACGATGGCCAGCGCCCAGTACAGGGCGTTGCCGGACTGGCGGGTGAGCCAGCCGGACAGCCGCGCCAGCGGTCGTTCCAGGCGGCTTCCGAGCGCGAGGCGGACACCGAGGAGGACGAGGGCCGGGAGCACCATCACGAGCGTGTAGGCGAGGACCACCGGCACCCACGCGACGACCGGAAGGTCGGCGGCGGTGATGATCCCGACCGCGGCGAGGAACGGCAGCATCGAGGCCACCTCCACGAGCGCCGCCAGCAGCCCGACCCCCATGACCGCGGCGTAGGTGGCGTCCGGCCCCACCAGGCGGTCGCGCCACCTCGACGCACGGTCGGGCGCCGCGTCGGCACGCGGTGGCGGCCGACGACCGAACCAGCGCCGCGGATCACCGAAGATCCCCACCGCCAGCATCGCCACCCCGACGACGAGCTGCGCCTGCCGGAGCGGACGGTTCTCCGCGAGACCGGACGCGACGTCGACGAGCCACCCCGCGCCGGCCACCAGCGCGAGGCCGACGGCGGCGTAGAACCCCGCCACCGTGGCCAGGTAGGCGACGAAGCGGCCGACGTGCACCCGCGGCGACAGCAGCATCAGCAACGGGAGCACGAGCGTCCCGATGCTGGTGCTGTCGACGAGGGCGAGGCCCACCAGTCCGGCGACGGCTGCGATGCCCACGGCTCCCCCTTTTCCACACGACTGTGTCGTCACACATCCCAACACACCTGTGCTATGAAAGTCCACGTGCCGAAGATCGTCGACCACGACGCACGGCGGGCCGAGCTCGCCGCCGCGATGCGCCGCGTCATCCTCCGCGACGGGGTGGAGGCGGCGTCGGTCCGTGGTGTCGCGGCCGAGGCGGGGTGGTCCGCCGGAGCGCTGCGGCACTACTTCCCGGACCAGGCGGCCCTGCTGCGCTTCGCGGTGTCGCTGATGCTCGCCGAGGTGCCCGTGCGCACCGCCCGCCACCTGCACGGCGGCGCCTGGACGGTCGACGACGCGCAGGCGCTGCTGGAGGAGGTGCTGCCGCTCGACGACGTCCGACGGTTCGAGATGCGCGTCTGGCTCGCGACGACGGACCGCGCCCGGCACGACCCCGGATTCGACGAGGTCCGCGAGCTCGCGTGGGCGGGCATCGAGCGGATCTGCCGGGTCGCCCTGGCCCGCCTGCTCGGCCTGCCGCCGGCGGACCCGTCCCGGCCGCTCGCCGACCCGAGGGCCGAGCTCGAGGTCGCCCGCACCCAGGCCCTCGTCGACGGCCTCGCGCTCGAGGCGATCCACTACCCCGAGCGGATGACCCCCGACCGGCTCCGGCGCGTCCTGCGCGCCCACCTGGACGCCCTGGTGACCTAGGTCGTGCCTCCTTGGTGCGACCTAGGAGTCGCCGCGGCCCAGCCGACGCTGCTCGCGGTCCTGGGCCCTCTGCAGCTTGCGCTGCCTGCGCTCGACGATCTCCTCGCGCTTGAACCACGCCTGGGCGGCGTTCGCGCCGGTGAAGAAGATCGGGAAGGCCGGCCAGAAGAAGATCGCCTGACCACCGCTGCCGACGAACACGGTCACCCAGATGACGACGACCAGCGCCGACACCCCGCCGAACACGCGCAGCGCCGAGCGCAGGTCGCGACGCCATGCCTCCTCGGCCCGGCGACGCAGGTCGTCCGGGCTCGCCCACCGCACGACGTCGGTGGTGGGCACCAGGTCGGTGATCAGGGCGGGCACCTGGCCGAAGGTCTTGACCGACTGCGCGGCGCCGACCCGCTCGTCGTGCTCCACGTCGTCCAGCCGCCCGTCGGCGTAGGCCTCGCCGAGCGCGTCGAGCAGGTGCGCGCGATCGCGGTCCGACATCCGCAGGCCCGCGACGCCCGGGTCGCGGGGGTCGCGCGTGAAGCCGCCCCAGAACGTCCCCGGCGTCAGCGCGTCACCCATGTCCCGATGATTCCACGCGGGTCCCAGCGGCGGGAGTGCCAGACGTCCACGGTCTGCCGTGACGGACGTCAGGGGAGCACGTAGGTCAGCACGACCGGGGGCGCGGCGTCGGGGGCGGACCAGTCGGCCGTCCGCGACCCGGTGCGGCGCCAGCCCCGCCGCTCGTAGAGCGCGATCGCGGCGCGATCGTCGTCCACCACGTCCAGGGTCAGCGTCGCGCCCACCTGTCGTGCGTGGCCGTCGACGACGTCGAGCAGGGCACCACCGAGACCGTGGCCCCGAGCGTCCGGGTCGACGAACAGGCGCACCACCTCCAGCACGTCCACGCCACCGTCCTGCAGCGCCACGTGACCGGCAACGAAACCGTCGAGCTCGACCACCCAGGCCACGAGCACGTGCTCGACGAGCCAGGCGGCGTCGACCCTCGCGGCGCGGACCGGGTAGGCGTCGAGGCGGTGGGTCCGCCCGAGGATCGCGACGAGCGGCCCGAGGTCGTCGTCGCGCCTCGCGCGGACCCGCGACGTCACCGGGTCGCGATCAGCTCGGCGATCTGGACGGTGTTGAGCGCGGCGCCCTTGCGGAGGTTGTCGTTGCTGACGAACAGGACGAGCCCGCGGTCGTCGTCGACGCCCTGGTCCTGGCGGATGCGTCCCACGTAGCTGGGGTCGCGACCGGCGGCGAGCAGCGGCGTCGGGACGTCGACGAGCTCGACGCCGGGCGCCGAGGCGAGCAGCTCGGTGGCGCGGGCCACCGTCAGGGCCGACGCGAACTCGAGGTTGAGCGACAGCGAGTGCCCCGTGAAGACCGGCACCCGGACGCAGGTGCCCGACACGCGCAGCTCGGGCAGGCCGAGGATCTTGCGGCTCTCGTGGCGGAGCTTCTGCTCCTCGTCGGTCTCGAACGAGCCGTCGTCGACGACCGAGCCGGCCATCGGCAGCACGTTGAACGCGATCGGCGCGACGTACTTCTGCGGTGCCGGGAAGTCCAGGGCGCCACCGTCGTGCGTCAGCTCGGACGCGCGGTCGACCACCTTGGACGCCTGCGACTGCAGCTCCTCGACGCCGGCCAGGCCCGAGCCCGAGACGGCCTGGTAGGTGCTGGCGACGACGCGGACCAGGCCCGCCTCGTCGTGCAGCGGCTTGAGCACCGGCATCGCGGCCATCGTCGTGCAGTTGGGGTTGGCGACGATGCCCTTGACGGCGTGCTCGAGGGCCTCGGGGTTGACCTCGCTGACGACCAGCGGCACCTCGGGGTCCTTGCGCCACGCCGAGGAGTTGTCGACGACGATGACGCCCGCTGCGGCGAAGCGCGGGGCCTGCTCGCGGCTGGTGGTGGCACCGGCGGAGAACAGCGCGACGTCCAGGCCGCTGGGGTCGGCGGTGGCGGCGTCCTCGACGACGACCTCGCCACCGGCGAACGGCAGCCGCCGGCCGGCCGAGCGCGCCGACGCGAAGACGCGCAGCTCGAAGATGGGCAGGTCGCGCTCGGCGAGCAGGCGCAGCATCACGGTGCCCACCTGCCCGGTGGCGCCGACGATGCCGACGCGCAGGCCGTGGCCGGGGCCCACGCCGCTCATCGGCCCGAACCTCCGTACACGACGGCCTCGACCTCGTCCGCGTCCAGGTCGAACGCGTGGTGAGCGGCGCGGACGGCGTCGTCGACGCCGGCCTCGTTGACGACCACGGAGATCCGGATCTCGGAGGTGGAGATCATCTCGATGTTGACCCCGGCCTCGGAGATGGCCTTGAAGAAGCGGGCGGTGATGCCGGGCTCGGTGCGCATGCCCGCACCGACGAGCGAGATCTTGCCGACGGCGTCGTCGAACTGGATCTGCTCGTAGCCGACCTCGTCCTTGAGCCGGGCGAGCACCGACATCGCGGTCTGGCCGTCGGCACGGGGCAGCGTGAACGAGATGTCGGTCAGCGCGGTCGCCGCGGCCGAGATGTTCTGCACGACCATGTCGATGTTGATGTTGGCGTCGGCCAGGACCTCGAAGATCCGGGCCGCCTCACCGATCTTGTCCGGCACGCCGACCACGGTGATCTTGGCCTCGCTCCGGTCGTGCGCGACTCCGGAGATGATCGCTTGCTCCATGGATGGGTCCTCCTGGACGGCGTCCGCCGGCACGACCCACGTGCCGGTCTTGGTCGAGAACGACGAGCGCACGTGGATCGGCATGTCGTTGCGTCGGGCGTACTCCACGCACCTCAGGTGCAGGATCTTGGCCCCGTTGGCCGCCATCTCCAGCGTCTCCTCGTAGGACAGCCGGGGGATGCGACGGGCGGTGGGCACGATGCGGGGGTCGGCGGTGAAGATGCCGTCGACGTCGGTGTAGATCTCGCAGACCTCGGCGCCGAGCGCCGCCGCGAGCGCGACGGCCGTGGTGTCGGAGCCGCCGCGGCCGAGGGTGGTGATGTCCTTGCTCGACTGCGACACGCCCTGGAAGCCCGCGACGATGGCGATCGCCCCGGTCTCGAGCGCGGAGACGATGCGGCCGGGCGTCACGTCGATGATCTTGGCGCGGCCGTGCTCGGCGTCGGTGATGACGCCGGCCTGAGAGCCGGTGAAGGAGCGCGCCTCCATGCCGAGGTTGGCGATGGCCATCGCGACGAGCGACTCGCTGATCCGCTCGCCGGCGGTGAGCAGCATGTCGAGCTCGCGGCCGGGGGGCAGCGGCGACACCTGGTGCGCGAGGTCGAGCAGCTCGTCGGTCGTGTCGCCCATCGCCGAGACCACGACGACGACGTCCTTGCCGGTCTTCTTCGTGGCGACGATGCGCTGGGCGACCCTCTTGATGCTCGCGGCGTCCGCGAGGGAGGAGCCGCCGTACTTCTGCACGACAATGCCCACGGTGATCTTCCTGACGTGTCGGGTGCGGGTGACAGGTGTTCGGCGCCACGCTGCGCACCGGCGAGTCTAGAGGACCCGGCCCGTCCGTCCGCCCGCGGTGAGCACCCGCCCGAGGCGCGAGACGTCCTGCCGCACGTCGAACGCCGTCCTGGCGTCCCGTGCGGCAGGATGGCCCGATGAGGACTCCGGATCAGGGCGACCACGGGTCCCTGTCGGAGGAGAGCACCTTCGCGCGCGCCTGCGAGGACGTCCTGAGCTACCTCAGCCGCGCGATGCCCATGACCTCGTGGAGCGTCGCCCGCCTCGACGACCACCAGCAGACCCAGCTGTTCGTCGTCGGCGACGCCTTCAACACCCCCGGCGCGACGCTGCCGGCCGAGCAGACGCTCTGCCACCGGATGCTCGACGGCGCGCCGCGGGTGGTCAGCGACGCCGCCGAGGACGTCGCCTACCGCGACGTGGCGAGGCCGCTCGGCATCCGCGGGTACACCAGCGTGCCGATCGCCCTGAGCCCCCGCGAGCCCGTCGGCTCCCTGTGCGGCCTCAGCGACGTCCCGATCGACGTCGGCGCGATCGACCGTGAGCTGCTCGAGGTGCTCGCCAAGCAGCTGTCGATGGCCTACGAGCTGAGCCAGCGGACCCGGGTCCTCGACCTGCAGCTGCGACTCGCACGCGACGCCGCGCTCACCGACGTGCTCACCGGAGCGCTCAACCGGCGGGGGTGGAACGAGGTGGCGCAGGAGGCTGCCCGCCGCGTGTCGCTGTTCGGCGACCGGTTCGAGGTGCTCGCGGTCGACCTCGACGGCCTCAAGCGCGTGAACGACGCGCACGGGCACGCCGCCGGCGACCAGCTGCTGCGGGACGCGGCCGACACCATGCGCTCCCTCACCCGGCAGGACGACTCGGTCGCCCGGATCGGTGGCGACGAGTTCGTGCTGATGCTGGCGGCGAACTTCCACCGCGCGGGCGGGGAGGCACTCGCCTCACGTCTGCGCGACGGCCTCGCGGCGGCCGGCACGCCCGCGTCGGTGGGCTGGAGCACGCTCGAGCCCGACGAGGACCCTGCTGAGGCCCTGGCCAGGGCCGACCGGGGGATGTACGTCGACAAGCGAGGCCGCTCGGCGACGCAGGACGCCGCGGCGGCTCAGGCCGGCACGTCGAAGGTCGCCAGCACCTCGTCGTAGGGACGTGGCTCCCCCAGGTGGAAGCCCTGGCCGAGCCCGACGCCGAGGTCGCCGAGGAGCACCGCGGTGGGCTCGTCGACGACGTACTCGGCGACCGCCCGTCGACCCGTGCCGTGGGCGAGGTTGACGACCGACTCGATGATCAGGCGGTCCATCGGGTCGCGGGTGCACCCGCGGACGAACTCGCCGTCGATCTTGATGTAGTCGAACGGCAGGTGCTTGAGGTAGTAGAACGACCCGTACCCCGCCCCGAAGTCGTCCAGCGCAAGGCGGCACCCGAGGCCCTGCACCGTGCTCGCGAAGGCCCGGGCGCGCTCCATGTTGCCGATGGCGGCGGTCTCGGTGATCTCGAAGGTCAGCCCCGCGGGCTCGATGCCGGACGCCGCGATCGCCTGGGCGACGTCGCCGGCGAACGACGGGTCGTTCAGCGAGTGCGCCGAGATGTTGATCGCGATCTCGAAGCCGGGCCGTCGCGCCTGGATCTCGGCCAGGCGCGCGGTGCCCTGGCGCACCACCCAGCGGTCGATCTGGGGCACGAGCCCCATGCGCTCGGCGATGTAGAGGAACCGGCCCGGTGGCACCAGGTCGCCGTCCTCGTCGACCATCCGCAGCAGCAGCTCGGCGCCCACGGCCTCACGCGTCGCCAGGTCCATCACCGGCTGGGCGTGCAGGACGAACCGGTCCTCGCGCAGCGCGGCGCGGATCTTGGCGCCCCAGGCGATCCTGGCACCCGAGCGCGGGGCGTCGTGGTCGCGGAAGTCGAACACGGCGTAGCCGTTGCGCCCGGCGTCCTTCGCGTCGTACATCGTGAGGTCGACCGTCGAGAGCAGCTCGCCGGCGGAGATGTCGGGCTCGTTGATGGTGACGACGCCGATGCTGGCCGTCACCGTCCGACCGAGCCTCTGGTCGAAGCCCGAGGAGTGACGGCGCACCGCCTGCACGAGCCGGTCGGCCACCAGCTCGGCCTCGTCGCGGTTGGCGTTGGGCAGCAGGATGGCGAACTCGTCACCGCCGAGGCGCGAGATGACGTCGGAGTCGCGGAGCGTCTCGCGCAGCACCGCCGTGACGCCGACGATCAGCTGGTCGCCCGCCTCGTGGCCGAGGGTGTCGTTGACCTCCTTGAAGTGGTCGAGGTCCATCATCATCACCGCCCCCTGGGCGCCGTAGCGCTGGCAGCGGCGCAGGTGGCTCTCGAGCTCGTCGTCGAACCGGCGACGGTTCGCGAGGCCCGTCAGCGGGTCGTGCGACGCGAGGTGCTCGAGCCGCTCCTCGAACCGTCGTCGCTGCGACACGTCGTGCACGTGGAACAGGACGCTGCGCGGGCTGCCGTCGACGTCGTGCAGGTAGACGCTGCTCACCGACAGGTCGAGCGGACGGCGGCCGGTGCCGTCGATGCGGACCTCGTTGTGCAGGCGACCCGACGGGGACTGGGTGACCTGGGCCAGCAGGTCCCGGCCGCGGTCGGGCCCGAGGAGGCCGAGGCCCATGACGGTGGACGCACGTGCCGTCGACTCGGTGGTGCCGAGGATCTCGAGCACCGAGGTGTTGACGCGCGTGACCCGACCCTCGAGGTCGCAGACGACGATGCCGGTGGGTGCCTCCTGGATCAGCTGCTCGACCTGCTCGGTGAGCAGCTGGTTGTCGGCCTCACGGCGGCGGGCCTGGCTGACGTCACGGGACACCACGAGGACCTGGTCCTCGCCGTGGTTGCGGAAGGGGGCGACGGTCACCTGCTGCGCCGCGCCGCCGTGCGTCGACTGCAGCTCGGTGGTGGCCGAGCGGCCCGCCAGCGCCTCGTCGAACAGCGGGGCCAGCTCCTCGACGTTCTGTGGCGAGGAGGTCTCCTGCAGGGTCCTGCCCTCGTTGCCCTGCATGCCCACGCGGGACGCGCCGGCCCCGCCGATGAACTGGTAGCGGTGGTCGTGGTCGGCGACCATCACGATGGTGTCGGGGAGCTGGTCGAGGAGCAGGCGCCACCGACGCTCGGCGGCGTTGGCGTCCTCGACGGCCTCGCCGCGCTCGCGCTCGCGCTGGTGCAGCGTGCGCACGACGGACTGCACCGCGGGGCCGATCAGCGCGACGATCGCGATCCAGACCCCGGCGCGGCGCCAGTCCGAGACCGGGTAGAGCGGGTCGCCGACCACGAGCAGCGGGCCGATGAAGACCACCGCGGTCGCCAGCGCGGCCAGGGCCATCTGCACCCGGGTGCCGTACAGGGCGATCCAGAGCACGGGCAGCGCGACGAGGTTGTTGGCCGCGCTCTGCGAGCCCGAGACGTCCCGGAGCACGATGATGACGGCGAAGAAGCCGAACGGCAGGAGCGCGTGCGTCCACGTCGGCCAGCGCTCCCAGGGCAGCAACGCCGTGAGGACGGTCATCACCGCCATGACGGCGCCGCCGACCAGCAGCGGGGCGACGCTCCCGGTGTAGGGAGGGAGCAGCAGCGTGCCCCAGCAGAGGAAGCCGCAGATCACGAACGGCCACAGGGCACTGGTGCGGATCGGGGGACGAGCCCGGTCCGCGTATCGGGCGGGCACGGCCGCCTCCCTTCTCCCCATGCGCGGACCAGTATGGCCGTCGCACCGGGCCCCGCCCGGGCATTCCCCGCGGTATGTCGGGCGGGAAACGCGGGCTCAGACCGGTCGGACCGGGGCGATTCGACCCCGCGGCCTGCTCAGGGGAGCTCGGCGGCGATGACGGTGTCGTCGAACTCGCGCTCGGCGAACCCGTCGACCTCGGCGTCGAGCCGGTCGTGCGCGACCACCGACTGCAGGGCGCGCAGGGCCGCGCTGGCCTCGCTGCCCCAGGCCGAGACGTAGGAGAACTGCCACCACCACAGCGCCTCGTCGAGGCGTCCGGCCGCGTGGTGCTGCAGCCCGTGGGCGATGCTCTGGGCGATCGCCGCGACGTCGTCGGAGATCCGGGAGACGACGAGCTCGGGCGACTCGTCGTAGGGGTCGAACACCTCGGTGTACTCGTCGAGCTCGCCCAGCGCCTGCGCGAGGGCGATCCGCACGGCGTCGAGGTCGGGGTCGGGGCCCGCGTCGGGCTCGAACCGGTCAGCGGGGACGAAGTCCACCTGGGCGCCGAGGCGGGCGCCGGCCAGCAGCAGCTGGCTCACCTCGAGCAGCAGCAGCGGGACCACCTGCCCGGCGTCGCGCGTCTGGGCGAGCTCGCGCACGGCGAGCAGGAAGCTGGTGGCCTGGTCGGCCACCGACTGCGCGAGGTCCTCGAGGTCGGAGTGGCCGGGGCCACCCCTGGTCGCGGTCGTGGTGCTCATGTCACTGGACACTGCGTCTCCCCTCGAAGGCTCGGCCGAGCGTCACCTCGTCGGCGTACTCGAGGTCACCGCCCACCGGCAGTCCACTCGCCAGACGCGTCACGCGCAACCCCAGGGGCACCAGCAGTCGCGTGAGGTACGTCGCGGTGGCCTCTCCCTCGAGGTTCGGGTCGGTCGCCAGGATGACCTCGGTGACCTGACCATCGGCCAGCCGCTTCATCAGCTCCTTGACGCGCAGCTCGTCGGGACCGATGCCCTCGATGGGCGAGATCGCGCCGCCCAGCACGTGGTATCGGCCACGGAACTCGCGGGTGCGCTCGATGGCCACGACGTCCTTGGACTCCTCCACCACGCAGATGACGGTGAGGTCGCGGCGCGGGTCGGCGCAGATCCGGCACTGCTCGGACTCGGCGACGTTGCCGCAGACGACGCAGAATCGGACCTTGTCCTTGACCTCGGTGAGGACCGTCGCGAGCCGCTTCACGTCGACGGGGTCGGCGTCGAGGATCCAGAACGCGATGCGCTGCGCGCTCTTCGGGCCGACGCCGGGGAGCCGACCGAGCTCGTCGATCAGGTCCTGGACGATGCCTTCGTACACGGGGTCGCGTCCTCAGCCGAAGCCGAGGGGCCCGGGGCGTCCACCGTCGCGGTCGTCGCTGCCGCCGGGGAGGCCGGGGGCGTCGTCGCCGGCACCGCCGAACAGGCTGCCGAGGTCGCCGAGACCGCCGCCGTCGGCGCCCCCGCCGGTGAGCGGGCCGAGCCGGTCCGAGGCCATCTGGTCGGCCTGGGCGCGGGCGTCGCGGATGGCGGCGACGACGAGGTCGCCAAGCGTCTCGACGTCGGCGGGGTCGACGGCCTCGGGCGCGATGTCGACCGCGACGACCTCGCCCGCGCCGGTGACGGTGGCCCTGACCAGGCCGCTGCCGGCCGAGCCCTCGACCTGCGCGGCGTCCAGCTCGGCCTTGGCGGCCATCAGCTGCTCCTGCATCTGCTGGGCCTGGGCGAGCAGCGCGGACATGTCGGGCATCTGCGATCCGTCTCCGAACACGGCGGGTCCTCCCTGTCGGTCGAGTACTGGGACCGCCAGCCTATCGGGGCCGACGGGCTGCGCCGGTCGCCCCGCGGGCGCGCGGCGACGCGATCAGCCGGCGGGGAACTCGCCGATCACCTCGGCGCCGAGCTCGCGGCTCAACAGCTCCTCGTGGCTGAGGGTGTCGCTCTCCTCGGTGGGGTCGTCGCGGTGGGCGGCGGCGTCGGGATCGGGCGGCGGCCCGCTCTCGCCGCGCGGGGCGCGCATCTGCTCGCGCGCGGCGGCGACGGCCTCGACCGAGGCC
>JAURVT010000013.1 GCA_030655315.1 Nocardioidaceae bacterium
GGCCTCGGGTGCCTCGGCAGCGGCCGGGGCCTCGGGCTCGGCCGCCACGGGGGCGACCGGCGCGGCCGTGACCTCGACGACGGGCTCGGGCTCGGGCGCACGCCGTGCGGGACCGGGCATGGGACCGCCCGGGGACGGCGCGCGCGTGGCCGGGGCGGGCGTCGGCGGTGCCTCGGCGGCCGGGGCCTGCGGGGCCGCCGGCGTCGACGCCGTGGGGGCAGCCGGAGCGGCCGGTCCCGGGGTCGGGCCGGCGGGCTTCTTGCGAGCCGCCTTCTTCTCGCCCTTGGCGCGCAGCTCGTCGCCGAACTGCTCGTTGAGCCGGCGGATGACCGGCGGCTCGATGGTGGACGACGCGGACTTGACGTATTCGCCCATGTCGCTCAGCGTCGACAGGACTTCCTTGCTGGTGATGCCGAACTCTTTGGCGAGCTCGTGGACTCGGACCTTGGCCACTGTTCTCCTTCTGGGGGACCCGCACCCCAGAGACGGCCTCGGGGCAGGGTTAGACGACGTGCTTGCTCATGTGGAGGAACTCATCGAGTGCTCATGAGCGGGAGCTCCGTTCTTCCTGGACGTGCGGTGGTGCGGAGTCGGGCTCCGCAGTGCGGTGGTGAGGTCGTCCCCCGGACTCGACCAGGGCGACCACCTGGCTCGTGTCCACCGGACCCGGCAGACGCAGGGCCCTGGTGAACGCTCGCCGTCGGGTCGCCAGCTCGAGGCAGGCGGCCAGGGGGTGCAGGTGCGCCCCCCGTCCCGGTGCCGCTCCACGGAGATCGGGGACCACGACGGTTGCATCGTGCCCACCGACCGCCACGAGGCGGACGAGGTCGGACTTGGCAGCCTTCTCACGACAGCCGATGCACGTGCGCACGGGGCGCGTGGGCGTCGGCGAGGTGTTCAGGCTGCTCACCACCCCCAAGTCTAGCGCGTCGGCACCACTCACGTCGTCCCGGGCGGGGTGGCCCCCGGCCGCGGCGCGGGTGTGTCCGAGGCCATGTCGCCGGCGGTGTCGGACCGGATGTCGATGCGCCACCCGGTGAGCCGGGCGGCGAGACGGGCGTTCTGCCCCTCCTTGCCGATGGCGAGCGACAGCTGGAAGTCGGGGACGACCACGCGCGCCGAGCGGGCCTGCCGGTCGACGATCAGGACCTGGCTGACCCGCGCCGGCGACAGGGCCTGCGCGACGTACTCGGCCGGGTCGTCGGAGTAGTCGACGATGTCGATCTTCTCGCCGTGCAGCTCGGACATCACGTTGCGCACGCGCTGGCCCATCGGGCCGATGCACGAGCCCTTGGCGTTGACGCCGCCGACCGTGGCGCGCACCGCGAGCTTGGTGCGGTGGCCGGCCTCGCGGGCGATGCCGGAGATCTCGACCGAGCCGTCGGCGATCTCGGGCGCCTCGAGCGCGAACAGCTTGCGGACCAGGCTCGGGTGGGTGCGCGAGACCTGCACCTGCGGGCCGCGCATGCCCTTGCGGACGCTCGTGACGATCACCTTGATGCGCTCGCCGTGCACGTACCGCTCGCCGGGCACCCGCTCGGCGGGCGGCATCAGCGCCTCGAGCCGCCCGAGGTCGACCAGGACGTCGTCGGAGTTGCGGCCCTGCTGGATGACGCCAGACACCAGGTCGCCCTCCCGCGACGCGAACTCGCCGAACTTCTGGTCGTCCTCGGCGTCGCGGAGACGCTGGAGGATGACCTGCCGGGCGGTGGAGGTCGCGATCCGGCCGAAGTCGCCGGGGGTGTCGTCGAACTCGGCGGAGAACATCGGGCCGCGGTCGGCGGGGGGCTCCTCGCCCTCGGGCACGGGCTCGCGCTCGAGGCGCTCCCGGGCCCAGACCACGACGTGGCCGCTGGACCGGTCCAGCTCCACCCGTGCGTTCGGACGGGCGCCGTCGGTGCGCTGGTAGGCCAGCAGCAGCGCCTGCTCGATCGCCTGCACGACGATGTCGATCGAGAGGTCCTTCTCGCGCTCCAGCGCGCGCAGCGCACTCATGTCGATGTCCATGCTCAGTCCTCCTTGCGGTTGAACTCGACCTGGATCCGGGCCTTGCGCACGTCGGCGTACGACACGCGCACGGGCGATCCCTCGACGTCGAGGTCGGCGCCGTCGTCGTCGGCGGCGGTGATGCGGCCCTCGATCGCCTGGGTGCCGGACTCGTCGTCGAAGGTGACGGCCACGAGACGCCTGACGTTGCGGCGCCAGTGCTTGGGCTCCTCGAGCGGCTTGTCGACGCCGCGGGAGCTGACCTCCAGGGTGTACGCCTGCGCGCCCATCGCCGAGTCGTCCTCGTCGAGGTTGCGGGTGATGGCCCGGGTGGCCCGGGCGACCTGGTCGAGGGTGAGCCCGTCGTCGGAGTCGAGGACCACGCGCACGACCCGCCGCTTGCCGGCCGGGGTGATCTCGACCGAGTCGACGTCGAGCCCGAGGGGGCTGACGCTCTGGTCGAGCAGCTCGGCCAGGGCGTCGGGGATGGGGTGTGCGGTCACGGTCGTGCGCCTCTCGATCTTGAGTTGTGGGGCGTTCGGCGATCAGTGCTGCCTCCGGGTGCACGTCCTGCAGAGGACGTCCCGGACAGCGTATACGCACGCGGCGACGGCCCCGACCGTGAGCGGACGGCTCCGGTAGCGTCTCCGGCGTGCCCGTCCCCCGCCCGTCCCGTCGCGTCGTCGTGCGCACGGCGACGGCGGCCGCCGCGGCGCTCGTGCTGGGCG
>JAURVT010000016.1 GCA_030655315.1 Nocardioidaceae bacterium
GGCCGCGACCGCGACGTGCGCGGCGGCCAGCACGGCGCCGGCGTCGTCCCGTCGCCAGCCCGACGCGGTGCCGTCGGCGGCCGAGGTGGGACCGGCGGCCCCGGCGGGCACCGATGCGCCCAGGTAGTCGCGGAAGGTGAGGCCGGTGGGCCCGGCCGCGGTGCTGAAGGCGCTCGGCGTCGCCGGCGGCTCGACCGGCGTGGGCGCCACGGTGGGCGACGCGGGCGCGGTGGACGCCGGCTCGGGGCTCGCGCCCGTGACCGGGTCGGCAGCGCCGCCGGACGTGCACGCCGACGTCGCGATCGTGCCGGCCGTGGCCAGCACGACCCCCACGCCCACACGTCGCAGCCTCGCGCGTCGCAGCGCCATCCCTCACCCCCTGGTCGGTCGACATTGAACCATCGCCCGGGGGCACCACTCGTGGCGATGGCTCACACTGGCTGCCGTGAGGGGCTCTCGGGACGAGCACGGCGAGGTGCGTGCGCTGCGGCTGCTCGCTGCCCTCGGGGTGCTGCCCGTGGTGCTGCTCGCGCTGGTCGTGGTGCTGGGCTCGCAGGAGCGCGACGACGTCGCGGCGTCCGGCAGCTACGGCACCCAGCTCGTCAGCACCGGCATCCCCGCCGCGGTGGTGCCGTGGATCGTGCGGTCCGCCGAGCAGTGCGACGAGGTGTCGGCGCCCCTGCTGGCCGCGCAGCTGGAGGCCGAGAGCGGCTTCGTCGCGGACGCGCGCAGCCCGGCCGGCGCCCAGGGCATCGCGCAGTTCCTCCCCGCGACCTGGCAGCAGTACGGGACGGACGCGGACGGCAACGGGTTCGCCAGCCCGTTCGACGTCGGGGACGCGGTGATGACGCAGGGCCGCTACATGTGCGAGCTGTTCACCGGCGTCGCGGGCTTCGACGGCGACCGCACCGAGCTCGCGCTCGCGGCCTACAACGCCGGCCTCGGCAACGTCACGCAGTTCGACGGCGTGCCGCCGTTCGCCGAGACGCGCGACTACATCGCCCGGATCACCGCCGGCCTGACGAAGTACACCGCCGCGTCCACCGGGCCGGTGACCTTCCCGCTGCCGCCGACCGCGGCGTTCGTCGACAACCAGAACTTCGGCAACAGCGGCTCGCACTGGTCCTCGCGCCACACCGGCAACGACTTCTCCACCCCCTGCGGCACCCCGGTGCTGGCCGCCAACGCCGGCACCGTCGCCGTCGTCACCGACCAGGGCTGGTCCGGTCCGTGGCTCGTCCAGGTCGCGACCGGGCCCGGACGACTCACCACCTGGTACGCCCACATGATGCGGATCACCGTCGAGGACGGGCAGTCCGTGCGGGCCGGGCAGCCCATCGGCTTCGTCGGCACCGAGGGCAACTCCAGCGGCTGCCACCTCCACCTCGAGCTGCACCCGCGGGGCGGCTCGATCTACGAGGACGCCACCGACCCCGTCCCCTGGCTGCGCCGGGCGAACGCCTACCCGCGCTGACCGGTGGCGGGGTGGACGTGCTCGGTAGAGTCGGGTCATGGAAGTCCTGATCGTCCTGGTCGTGATCATCGCCGCCGTCGTCTACTGGACGTCGCGGCAGAACAAGATCGCCGCGCAGAAGCGCGCCGAGCTCGACGCGGCCGAGCTCGACAAGGTCCGCAAGGTCGTCGACGAGGACGTCACCGCCCTCGGCGAGGAGCTGCAGGACCTCGACGCCGACCTGCTCGTGCACGAGCTGGACGAGGGGCAGCGCTCGGACTACCAGCGCGCGCTCGACGCCTACGAGTCGGCCAAGGAGTCGTCCGCGGCGATGGCCAAGCCCGACGACGTCCGCAACGTGACCTCCATCCTCGAGGACGGCCGCTACGCCATCGCGTGCGTGCGCGCCCGCGTCGCGGGCCAGCCGCTCCCCACGCGGCGCCCGCCGTGCTTCTTCGACCCCCGTCACGGGATGTCGATCGAGGACGTCCTGTACTCCCCCGACGGGGGCATCGAGCGCGACGTGCCTGCGTGCGCGCTCGACGCCGAGCGCGTCAAGGCCGGCGCCGAGCCCGACATCCGCCAGGTCATGCAGGGCTCGCAGCGCGTGCCCTACTGGCAGGGCGGCCGGGCCTACCAGCCCTACGCGGCCGGCTACTTCTCAGCGTTCGACGTCATGCCGATGATCTTCATGGGCACGATGATGGGCTCCATGATGAGCGGCGGCTTCGGCGGCGGCGAGTACGGCGACGGTGGTGAGGGAGACGGCGGCGACGGCGGCGGCGGTGACTCCGGTGGCGGCGACGGCGGCGGTGGCGACGGCGGCTGGTTCGGCGGCGACGGAGGCGGCGGCGGAGACGGCGGCGGGTTCGACTTCGGCGGCTTCGACTTCTGAGCCGTGCCAGACCGACGCGTCGTCCTGCTGCGGGCGGTGAACCTCGGCGCCCGCAACAAGGTGCCGATGGCACGGCTGCGCGAGCTGGTCGAGTCAGCCGGTGCCACCGAGGTCTCGACGTTCATCGCCAGCGGCAACCTGCTGTGCGTCCCGCCCGGTGACGCGGCCGACTTCGACCGCACCGTCGAGCGGCTGGTCCTGGACGACCTCGGCGTCACCACCGACGCCATCTCGCGGTCGGCGTCCGAGCTGCTCGCCGCGCGCGAGGCGCACCGGCTCCCGGTCGACGACCCGAAGCTGTCGGCCGTCTGGTTCCTGCGCGACGACCCCGACCCCGCGGGGGTCGCGGCCCTTCGCGAGCGCGAGACGCCCGGCGCCGAGTGGGAGCACGTGGGCCGCGAGCTGCACCTTCGCTACACCGGCAACGGCGTGCACGACAGCAAGCTCACCGCGCCCCTGATGAACCGCCTGCTCGGCACCCCCGGCACCGGCCGCAACCTCACCACCGTCGAGAAGCTCCACGCCCTCGCCACCAGCTGACGGGCGCCGGACGACTCCCCCGTCCGCGATCTGATGACTTCTGGGGGTCAAACAGGTGCCTGAACCCCCACAACGCATCAGATCGCGGACGGAAGGGTCGTCCGGGTCAGGAGAGGTGGCGGACCCGGATGGTCTCGGGGAGGGCGGCGAGGGCGTCGAAGGCCTCGGCGGGCAGCTCGTCGCCGACGTCGGTGATGACGTAGCCGAGCTCGCCGCGGGTGCCCAGGGACTGGCCCTCGATGTTGACGCGGTGCTCGCCGAGCAGGCTGTTGATGGCCGACAGCACCCCCGGGACGTTGCGGTGGACGTGCACGACGCGGTGGTGCGAGCCGTACGCCGGGAGGCTGAGGTGCGGCAGGTTGGGGCTGAGCTCGGTGCCGCCGTCGCGCAGGTAGGCGTTCATCTTGGCCGAGACGAAGCGGCCGATGTCCTGCTGCGCCTCCATCGTCGAGCCGCCCACGTGCGGGGTGAGGATGACGTTGGGCAGGCCGCGCAGGTCGGACTCGAACGCGTCGCCCTGCTTCTTGGGCTCGACCGGGAAGACGTCGAGCGCGGCGCCCGCCAGGTGGCCCGACTCGATGTTGGCGCGCAGGGCCGCGGTGTCGACGGCGATGCCGCGCGAGAGGTTCAGGAAGAACGAGCGCGGACGCATCTGCGCGAACTGCTCGGCACCGAACAGGCCGGCGTTGCCGGGACGGCCGTCGACGTGGAGGGTGACGGCGTCGACGGTGCCCAGCAGCTCCTCGATGGACTCGCAGCGCTTGGCGTTGCCGAGCGCGAGCTTGTCGGCGGTGTCGTAGAAGTAGACCTGCATGCCGAGGGCCTCGGCGACCACCGAGAGCTGGCTGCCGATGTTGCCGTACCCGACGATGCCGAGGCGACGGCCGCGGATCTCGTGGCTGCCGGCGGCCGACTTGTTCCAGACGCCGGCGTGCATGTCGGTCGACTTCTCGTGCAGGCGGCGCGCGAGCGAGATGATCTCGCCGATCGCGAGCTCGACGACGCTGCGGGTGTTGGAGAACGGCGCGTTGAAGACCGCGACGCCCCGGGCCGCGGCGGCGGCGAGGTCGATCTGGTTGGTGCCGATGCAGAACGCACCGACGGCCAGCAGGTCGGGGGCCGCGTCGAGGACGCGCTCGGTCACGTAGGTGGTGGAGCGGATGCCGAGCAGGTGGACGCCCTGGATCGCCTCGATCAGGTCGTCCTCGCCGAGCGCGCCCTTGGCCTCGGTGACGTCGTAGCCCTGCTGGCGCAGGAAGTCGGCGCCGTCGGCGTGGATGTTCTCGAGCAGCAGGACGCGCACGTCGCCGTCCTCGAGGCGCGAGGTCGCGCGGGGGGTGTCGGTCATGGGCGTGTTCCTGATCAGGGTCTGGATCGTCACGGGGTGCCTCTCGGGGTCTGCGTCAGCGGGTGCCGACACAGGGCCCAGGCGAACGGTCCCGCGTCACGGACGAGTGGGGCCGCTCCCTGGTGGTCTCCCACCCCAACGCCAGTCGCGACCCTCGGTCATCCTAGGACGTGCCGATGCGGTGCTGGTCGAGGAACCGCTCGGCGAGACGGTCGGTGGTGACGCCCACCACGTCGGTCGCGTCCGGCGCGAGGACGCGCACCGCCTCGCCGAGCAGGGTGGCGGACGCGTCGACGGTGAGCGCCGGCCCCTCGTCGTGCACGGCGCCGACGCTGACGGGGTCGAGGCGCTGGCCGAGGCCGGCGTACACGTCGGCCAGGACCGGACGCAGGAGCGCGGCGTCGTCCAGCACGAGCACGACGCTGAACAGCCAGGCGTCCCGGACCACCCGCTGGGCGGTGCCGGCGAGCTTGACGGTGCCGCGGGCGTTGACGCTGTGCGCGCCGGGGCAGTACTCCCCCGGCACCTCGCCGTGCCGCGCGTCGACGCCGACGTCGCGCAGGGCGCCGGCCAGCGCCTCTCCCGCGGCGACGAACCGCGCCCGCATCCGCGCGTTCGGCTGGGCCTCGGGAACCACGACGTCCGCGACGAGGGCGGCGGTCGTGTACGCCACCGCCCTCCCGCCCGGCGCCCGCAGCACGGGGGTGAACCCGTGGGCGCGCGCGGCCCTGACCGCGTCCGCGAAACCGGGGCGACGGGTGTCGGAGGCGCCGAACGCGACGGCCGGGGCCGGCGGACGGTGCACGACGACCGTCGCGCCGACGTCTCCCGCGCTCGCGCCGCGCAGCAGGGCGTGGGCGCGCGCGAGACCCCAGGCGGGGTCGTCCGCGAGCGTGGTCAGCGGCGGATGGCCGCAGCGGTGCCCGGGGGCGCGGGGCGGTCGAGGTTGGTGAGGCGCACGTGGCCGCGGGCCACGAGCGCGCCGGCCGAGCCGCGTGTCTCGATCAGCCAGAGCTGCGAGGAGCGGCCCTGGTGGACGGGGGTCGCCCGGGTGGTCAGCGCGTCCCCGGGACCGGCCTGGCCGATGAAGTCGGTGTTGTTGTTGACGCCGACCACGACCTTGTCGTCGCCGACGTACACCTGGCCGCCCATGCTCGCCGTCGACTCGTTGACGTAGCAGTAGATGCCGCCGTGCACGAGGCCGAACGGCTGCAGGTGGCGCTCGGTCACGGTCCAGTGCACGAGGACCTCGTCCTCGCGCACCCGCTCCCAGGCGAACTTCAGGACGTCGTCGAGTCCGCGGATGTCGTCGCTCATGTCCTCGATCCTCCCCCTCGCCTTGAACCCGATACCCCCCATGGGTATGTTCGAGCCATGGACCAGACCGTGGGGTACGTCGAGTCGCACGACAAGAAGGCGCTGCTGACGCGGCTGCGTCGGATCGAGGGCCAGGTGCGCGGCATCCACCGGATGGTCGACGAGGAGACGTACTGCATCGACGTCCTCACGCAGGTGTCGGCGACGACGCGGGCGCTCGAGTCCGTCGCGCTGAAGCTGCTCGAGGAGCACCTGTCGCACTGCGTGGCGCACGCCGTCGCCGCGGGGGGCGAGGAGGCCGACGCGAAGGTCAAGGAGGCCAGCGCCGCGATCGCGAGGCTGGTGCGGTCGTGAGCGCCGAGGTGCTGACGACCTACGCCGTCACCGGGATGACCTGCGAGCACTGCGCGCGCGCCGTCACCGAGGAGGTCGGCGAGCTGGCCGGTGTCCTGGCGGTGGAGGTCGAGCTGGTCGCGGGCGGCACGTCCACCGTGCGGGTCACCAGCGACGCCCCGCTCGACGACGTCCGCGTGGCCGTGGCGCTCGACGAGGCCGGGGACTACCGGCTGGCCGCGTCATGAGCACCTCCTACGACCTCGACGTGTCCGGCATGACGTGCGCCTCGTGCGCCGCCCGGGTGGAGAAGAAGCTCAACCGCCTCGACGGCGTGACCGCGAGCGTCAACTTCGCCACCGAGAAGGCCCACGTCGAGGCACCCGACGGGGTCTCGGCCGACGACCTCGTGCAGACGGTCGAGCGCACCGGGTACGGGGCGACGGTCGCGCGGCGTCCCGGTGACGACGACACCGCCGCACCGGCGGACGTCGACGAGGGAGCCGCTGCGCGCCGGCGGCTCGTCGTCTCGGCACTGCTGGCGGTGCCCGTCGTGGTGCTGTCGATGGTGCCGGCGCTGCAGTTCGAGAGCTGGCAGTGGCTCGTCCTGACCCTGGCCGCACCCGTCGCGGTCTGGGGCGCCTGGCCGTTCCACCGCGCCGCCGTGCTCGCCGCGCGCCACGGGTCGTCGTCCATGGACACGCTGGTCTCGATCGGCGTGGTCGCGGCGTTCGGCTGGTCGCTGTGGGCGCTGTTCGTCGGCGACGCCGGCGAGCCCGGCATGACGATGCACTGGACGTGGTTCGCGTCCGGGCAGCACGAGATCTACCTCGAGGTCGCGTCGGCGGTCACGGTCTTCCTGCTGCTCGGCCGGACGCTGGAGGACCGCGCCCGGCGCGAGGCCGGGGCGGCCGTCGCGGCGCTGCTCGACCTCGGTGCCAAGGAGGTCGCGGTCGTCCGCGACGGCACCACGGTCACCGTCCCGCTCTCGGCGCTGCGGGTGGGCGAGCACTTCGTCGTCCGCCCCGGCGAGAAGGTCGCGACCGACGGCGTCGTCGTCGAGGGCGTGTCGGCGGTGGACGAGTCGATGCTGACCGGCGAGTCCGTGCCGGTCGAGGTGACCGCGGGGTCCGACGTCACCGGCGGCACCGTCAACGCGGGCGGACGCCTCGTCGTCCGCGCCGCCGCCGTGGGCGAGGACACCCGTCTGGCCGGCCTCGCACGGCTCGTCGAGCAGGCGCAGAGCGGCAAGGCCGACGTGCAGCGCCTCGCCGACCGGGTCTCGTCGGTGTTCGTGCCGGTCGTGCTGGTGCTGGCGGCGGCGACGCTCGTCGCGTGGCTGCTGCTGGGCCTCGGGGCCACCGGCGCGTTCACGGCCGCCGTGGCCGTGCTGATCATCGCGTGCCCGTGCGCGCTCGGTCTCGCGACGCCCACGGCGCTGCTGGCCGGCACCGGGCGCGGCGCGCAGCTGGGCATCCTGGTCAAGGGCCCGCAGGTGCTGGAGTCGGCGCGCGGCGTCGACACCGTCGTGCTCGACAAGACCGGCACCGTGACGCGTGGCGAGATGACGCTGGGGCGCGTGCTGGCCTCCGGCGTCACCGAGGCCGACCTGCTGGCCACCACGGCCGCCGTCGAGTCGGCGTCCGAGCACCCCGTCGCGGCGGCGGTCGTGCGCGGGGCAGGTCCTGTCGGCAGCGTCGCGGACTTCGCGTCCGAGCCCGGCCGCGGGGTGCGCGGGCGCGTGGACGGACGCGACGTCGTCGCCGGGCGCGGCACCTGGGTGGCCGACCTGGTGGGGCGCGACCTGCCGCCCGACCTCGTCGCCGCCGTGGACGCCGAGCCCACCGCGACGCCGGTGTGGGTGGCGTGGGACGGCGAGGTGCGCGGGGTGCTGCTGGTGTCGGACGTCGTTAAGGACGGCGCCGCCGCGGCGGTGGGGCGCCTGCGCGCGCTGGGTCTGACCCCCGTGCTGCTGACCGGCGACCGGCGCAGCGTCGCCGAGCGGGTGGCGTCCGACGTGGGCATCGACGAGGTGGTCGCCGAGGTGCTGCCGCAGGGCAAGGTCGACGTCGTCCGGCGCCTGCAGGCGCAGGGACGCGTCGTCGCGATGGTCGGCGACGGCGTGAACGACGCCGCCGCGCTGGCCGCGTCCGACCTCGGCATCGCGATGGGCACCGGCACCGACGCCGCCATCGAGGCGTCCGACCTGACGATCGCGGGCGGTGACCTGGCCCTGGTGGCCGACGCCGTCGAGCTCTCGCGCACCACCCTGCGCACGATCCGGCAGAACCTGGTGTGGGCCTTCGGCTACAACGTCGCCGCCCTCCCCCTCGCCGCCGCCGGCCTCCTCAACCCCCTCGTCGCCGGCGCCGCCATGGCCCTCTCCTCCGTCTTCGTCGTCACCAACTCCCTCCGCCTCCGCACCTTCTCCCGCTGACCGGCGCCGGGGGAGTCCGCGAGATTCGGGTTCTGCACCACAATCGGGATGATCTTGGTGCAGAACCCGTATCTCGACGACTCAGCGGAGGACGTCAGGACTGCGTGGCGAAGAGGTGACGGCGCCAGTTCTGGTGGGGGTAGCGGGGGACGCCGGCCGCGCCGCGGGAGAGGAGCGCCCGGTGGACGCGGTCGACGACGGCGTCGGGGTGGCGGAACAGGTGGTCGGCCACCACGACGACGACGATCCACCCGTCCGCCGCCATCCCCTCGACGCGCAGGACGTCGCGTGCCCACTGCCGGCGGTCGTCGGCGTGGTGGCGTCCGTCGTACTCGATGGCGATCTTGAGCTCGGGATAGCTGAGGTCGGGCGTGGCGAGCCAGGTGCCGGCGGCGTCGAAGGCGGGACGATTCACGACGGGTTCCGGCAGGTCGGCGAACACCAGCAACAGGCGCAGCAGCGTCTCGGCGCGGGAGTCGACACCCTCGCGGACGAGGCTCCCCGCCCACCGCGCCCGGCGGATCCACCGGCGCCGGGGCTCGCGGCACCGCAGCTGCAACGCGGCGAGCGAGATCAGCCCGCGTCGGACCGCGGCGTCACCGACCGCGACCAGGTCCCACAGACACAGCAGCACGGCAAGGTCGACGAACGTCTTGCCGACCGTGGTCACCGGGCGGCCGTCGACGACCATCGACGACGGGCGTTGCTTGTAGCGGTGCAGGTCGACGCCCGTCAGCTCCAGCCCGTTCCTCGACTGCGGCACCCAGAACGAGGGGCGCGTCGTCGTGGGCACGGGGAGACCGAGCAGGTGACCCGCGGCGCCGTGCGAGGCGATCGCCCCACCTGGCAGCGCTAGGAGACCGGCATCGATCATCACGTCGAGCGTGGGCTCCAGATCAGCCGTGGCGTGGACGCCACGGAGCAGCGTCGTGAACCGTCTGCCGTTCAGCACTCGTGCGCTCAGCCCGGCTGCACGCGCTTCGGCGACCGTGAACGGGCGGTCCTTCAAGGTGGCTGGAACGGGTGTCGGGGCCGGCATCTGACCACGTTGACGCCGATCCGGGCCCGCGAACCGCTGTCCACAGGCCCAATTCGTCCGCGAGATACGGGTTCTGCACCACGTGAGGACGTCCGGTGGTGCAGAACCCGTATCTCGCGCACTCAGGGCTGGGAGGGGAGGGAGGGGAGGAGGGAGAGCTCGTCGGCTCGGGTGAGGCCGGCCCGCCTCGGACGCGCGAGGCCCTGCTGCTCCTCCCACCTGAGGGTGTCGGTGAGGGTCTCGGCGAGCGGGCGGCTCCGCCAGCCTGCCGCCCTCGCCCGCGCACCGCTGCGTCCGCTCATCGCCTCCATGCCGGCGGGGAGCCACAGAGGCAGGGAGCGCTCGCCCGACCACGGCCCGACGTCGTGGGCGGCGAGCCAGGACGGGGACGCCGCCACCTGCTCCCCCGTGAACCCCGCGACGGACGCCGCCGCGTCCAGCACCTCGCCCAGCGGGGTCATCGGCGCGACGGCGTCGACGGCGCCGGTCACGCCGTCCGACCACGCGGTGGCCAGCCACGACGCGAGGTCGCGGACGTCCACGGTCTGGGTGGGCTGGTCCGGGACGCCGGGGACGAGCACCGGGCCGTCGTCGGCCAGCGCGAACCTCGACACCCAGTACCCGAACCGGTCGGACGGGTCGCCCGGACCGCCGATCAGCCCTGCCCGCGCGAGGAGCCCCCGCGAGCCGACCCCGTCGACCACCAGCTGCTCGCACCGCACCTTCGCGCCGCCGTAGTCCTCGATCGTGGCCTCGTCGGCGTCGAGCGCCGGCAGCAGGGCCGCGGACTCGTCCGCACCCACGGCCGCGTGGTCGGCGTACACCGAGCACGACGAGACGTACGTCCAGTGCGCCGCCCGCTCCCCCAGCGCCGCGACGGCCGACGCCACGAGCCCCGGCTGCCACGAGACGTCGACGACCGCGTCCCAGTCGCGCCCGGAGACCGCCGCGTACGCACCAGCACCCGACCGGTCCGCGACGACCGGGGTCGTGCCGTCGACGAAGGCGGCCGAGCCTCGCGCGAGGCAGGTCACGTCATCGCCCCACGCGAGGGCGGCGCGGGCCACCTCGCGCCCGAGCCAGGCGGTACCACCGAGGACGAGGACGTCAGCCATGCCTCGCAGCACAGCCGACGACGCACGCGGCGCGCCAGGGGCGTCCGCGACGGGCAGAACGTCAGGCGGTGCCCTGGCCGTGGCCCTGGACCTCGGACTCGCCCTCGTCGCGGAACAGCGGCGGGAGGTAGCGGAGCATCAGGCCGGACCAGGTGAGGTGGGTGAGGAGGGGGGCCTGGATGCCGCCGGTCGCTCGGCGCTGCAGGGCGAACAGACCGCCCATAAACCCGCCCGCCAGGACGAGCGCGGGGTTGCGGGTGGCCGCCGTGGCGAGCGTGTAGACCGCCGTGGACTTGAGCACCGGGTTGTCCTGGCCGACCGCCGCGTAGAGCGCGCCGCGGAAGAAGACCTCCTCGGCGGCACCGTTGGCGAACGTCGTGAGGGTGACGAGCGGCCCGCTGCCCTGGTCGGCGTAGGCCAGCACCTTGGAGATGGCGCGGTCGAGCACGGGGATCTGGCGGCACACCAGGGCGGACGCGTAGAAGAAGCCGAACGCCGCGACGCCCGTGGCCACCGGCACCAGCACCGGACGACGCACGCTGCTGTCGCGGTACTCGATCCAGCCGAGGTGGAGCGGCCCCGAGCCCAGCGCGCCGGCGGTCCAGGTGGCCGCGACGGCGAGCGTCAGCCCGTAGAACTCGGTGGAGGCGGGCTTGGTCGAGAGCGAGACGCCGAGCAGGCCCGCGCCGGCGACGCTGACGCCGGCCACGACCTTGCGGCGGTGCCGGAACTCGCGGTCGTCCTGCCAGTGGTCGCGCGGGACCATGTACGACAGGTCGCGCGGCACGATGCCGAGGATCTTGTCGCTACGGGCCCGCAGCGCCCGGCGGAGCCGCCCGCTCACGACGAGCTCCGCGCCTCGCGCGCCCGCTCACCGAGCGCGATCAGCACGGCCTCGTCGTAGTCCATCGGCTCGAACGGGACGATCCGGCGGATCGAGTCGTCGCGCACCACCACCTCGTTGGACATCGAGTCGATCAGCGAGCGACCGGTCTGGGTGTCGACGCTGGTGACGAGCGACAGCCAGTGGGACGACAGACTGGGCGTGAGCAGCGGCACCGGCACGACCAGCATCTTGCGTCCCTCGATCTGGGCCACCCGGCGCATCATCTCGACGTACTCGAGCACCTCGGTGCCGCCCACGTCGAGACCGCGGCCCATCGCCTCCTCGTTGCCGAGGACGCCCACCAGGTAGCGGACGACGTCGCCGACGGCGATCGGCTGGGTACGGGTGCGCACCCAGCGCGGCGTGATCATCGCGGGCAGGTGCTCGACCAGCTGGCGGGTCATCTCCCACGAGATGCCGCCGTGGCCGACGACGATGCCGGCGCGCAGGCTCGTGACGGGCACCCCGTCGGTCTGCAGCAGCTTCTCGACCTGACGGCGGCTGCGCAGGTGCGCCGATAGGTCGTCGGCGTCGTCGCCGAGCCCGCCCAGGTACACGATCTGCTGCAACCCGGCGTCCTTCGCTGCCTTCGAGAAGGCCTTCGCGGCCTCGGCGTCGAGGCGCTCGAAGTCGTCGGAGTCGAGGGAGTGCACCAGGTAGTAGGCGGCCTCGCAGCCCTCGAGCGCCGCGGGCAGCGAGTCGTGGTCGTGCACGTCGCCGTACGTCGCCTTGCCCACGCCGGAGTAGGAGTCGGGGTGACGCGTCATCGCGACGACCTCGTGACCGGCCTCCTCGAGAGCCGGGCACAGCCGCTTTCCGACGAAACCTGACGCACCGGCCACGAGTACACGCATGCGACGAACGTATCGGGGGAATCAGCGCCACGCCGTTCGGTGTTGACCGATCGTGACCACTCCCACCTCCCTCGTCGCCGTCACCGGCTCGACCGGCGCCATCGGCGGCGGCGTCGCCCGTCGGCTGAGCGACGCCGGCGTCGCCCAGCGCCTCGTCGTCCGCGACGCGTCCCGCGCCCCCGATCTGCCCGGCACCGAGGTCGTCGTGGCCTCCTACGGCGACCGCGGTGCCGTCCGCGACGCCCTGGCGGGCGTCGACACCGTCCTGATGGTCTCGGCGCACGAGTCCGACGACCGCGTGGGCGAGCACCGCACGTTCGTCGAGGCCGCCGCCGAGGCGGGCGTGCGCCAGGTGGTCTACCTGTCGTTCGTGGGCGCGTCGGCCACCTCGGGCTTCCTGCTCGGACGCGACCACGGCGCCACCGAGGACGTCCTGCGGGCCTCCGGGCTCGACTGGACGTTCCTGCGCGACAACTTCTACGCCGAGATGCTGCCCCTGTGGGCCGGCGACGACGGCACCCTGCGCGGCCCGGCGCGCGACGGACGGCTGGCCGCCGTCGCTCAGGACGACGTCGCGGACGTCGCCGCCGTCGTGCTGCAGGACCCCCGCGCCCACGTCGGTCGCACCTACGACCTGACGGGCCCCGCCGCCGTCTCGTTCGCCGAGGTCGCGACGATGCTGACCGACGCCACCGGCCGCGAGCACCACTACGTCGACGAGACCATGGACGAGGCACGGGCGAGCCGATCGGGCCACGACGTGCCCGCGTGGCTCGTCGACGCCTGGATCAGCACCTACACCGCCGTCGCGGACGGCGAGCTCGCCGCCGTGAGCGACGACGTCGCCACGCTCACCGGCCACCCGGCGACCTCCGTCGAGGAGGTCGTCGCACGAGCCGCGAAGAACCGCTGACACCGCCTACCCTCGGAGGGGTGAGCCCGTCCGACGCGTCCCCCCGGACCGCGGCCGAGCGCGCCCCGGTGATCCCCCGCATCACCCGCATGCTGGCGCCCTACCGCACCCAGATGATCCTGGTGGGCGTCGCGGTCGTCGTGTCCGCGGCCCTCACCTCGGTGGTGCCGTTCCTCACCCGGGCGGTCTTCGACGACGCCCTGTTCCGCCCCGACGGGGGTGCGCCGCGCCTGGGGCTGCTGGCGTGGCTGGTCGGCAACATGATCGCCATCCCCGTGGTCACCGCGGGCATCGGCATCACCCAGAACTGGCTGACCGCCACCATCGGCAACTCGGCGATGGCCGACCTCCGCGGCGACCTCTTCGCACACCTGCAGAAGATGGAGCTGGCCTTCTTCACCGGCACCAAGACCGGTGTCATCCAGTCACGCCTGGCCAACGACGTCAGCGGCGTGCGCACCGTCCTCACCGACACCGCCACCACGATCCTGCAGAACTCGGTGACGGTGATCGCCGCGTTCGTCTCGATGATCATCCTGTCGTGGCAGCTGACGATCCTCGCGCTCGTGCTGATGCCGGTGTTCGTCTCCGTGCAGGTCCAGGTCGGACGACGACGCCAGCGGGTCGCGCGCCGCACCCAGGAGTCGCTGTCGGAGATGACCGCGATCACCGAGGAGGCCCTCAGCGTCTCGGGGATCCTGCTCGCCAAGGTCTTCAACCGCTCGGAGTCCGAGGTGGAGCGGTACCGCGGAGAGAACCGTCGGCAGACCCGGCTGCAGGTGCAGGCCGCGATGACCGGCCGCACGTTCTTCGCGGTCGTGCAGACGTTCTTCGCCGTCACCCCCGCACTGGTCTACCTCGCCGCCGGCATCATGCTCGGCAGCTCGTCGGGCACGGGTCTCACCGCGGGCACGCTCGTGGCGTTCACCACGCTCCAGGCGCGGCTCCAGATGCCGCTGCTGCAGCTGATGCGTGTGTCGCTCGACGTGCAGACCTCGCTCGCGCTGTTCCGCCGGATCTTCGAGTACCTCGACCTCGAGCCCGCCATCACCGAGCGTCCCGGGGCCGTCCCCCTCGACCGCGCCACCATGCGCGGCGAGGTCGAGCTGCGCGACGTCTGGTTCCGATACCCCGAGCCGCGACGCCTCACCGAGGCGCCCGCGCGCGACCGGTTCGCGGCCGACGACCCGCACGGCGTCCCCGAGGCCCCCGAGCCCCGCGAGACCGGGCTGGCGCCCGTCGACGCCGACGCACCGCCGGCCGAGCCGTCCTGGACGCTCCGCGGCGTCTCGCTGCACGTCGAGCCGGGCCAGCTGGCCGCCATCGTCGGCCCCACCGGGTCGGGCAAGACCACCACGACCTACCTGATCCCGCGGTTCTACGACGTCACCGACGGGTCGGTGCGGATCGACGACCACGACGTCCGCGACCTCACCCTGGGGTCGCTGGCCGACGCCGTGGGCACGGTGACGCAGGAGCCCTACCTGTTCCACGGGACGATCCGCGACAACCTCGCCTACGCCCGCCCCGACGCGACGTTCGACGAGATCGTCCAGGCGGCGCGCGACGCCAACATCCACGACACGATCGTGTCGTTCTCCGACGGCTACGAGACGATCACCGGCGAGCGCGGCTACCGGCTCTCGGGCGGGGAGAAGCAGCGTCTCGCCATCGCGCGGGTGCTGCTCATGGACCCGCCCGTGCTGATCCTCGACGAGGCGACGTCCGCGCTCGACACCGAGACCGAGCGGCTCGTCCAGGAGGCGCTCGAGCGGGCCACGCGCGGCCGCACCACGATCGCGATCGCCCACCGCCTGTCGACGATCCGCGCCGCCGACGTCATCTTTGGCATCGAGCACGGCGAGCTCGTCGAGCAGGGCACCCACGACGAGCTGCTGGCCCTCGGCGGCCTGTACGCGCGCCTCTACGTCGAGCAGCTGGGCGGTGCCGAGCCCACCCGCCCGGCCGCCGCCCGCCGCGCCGACCTCCCCGTCTGACGACGACCCTTCCGTGGCGCTGCGCGCCGTGTGGGCCGGGCGCCGGAGGGAAGGCGGACTGATCTCGTCCGTCGACCTCCCAGCAACGCCGCCCACGCGGATGCGCAGGACTACAGGACCCTGTGGCGCTGCGCGCCGTGTGGGCCAGGCGCCGGAGGGAAGGCGGACTGATCTCGTCCGTCGACCTCCGAGCAACGCCGCCCACGCGGATGCGCAGGGCTACAGGGCCAGGCCGACGTACTTGGTCTCGAGGTACTCCTCGATGCCCTCGGCGCCGCCCTCGCGGCCGAAGCCGGAGTGCTTGACGCCGCCGAAGGGGGCGGCGGGGTTGGACACGACGCCCTGGTTGATGCCGACCATGCCAGTCTGCAGGCCCTCGGCGACGCGGAAGGTGCGCGACACGTCGCGGGTGAAGGCGTAGGCGACCAGGCCGTACTCGGTGTCGTTGGCCATCGCGATGGCCTCCTCCTCGGTGGAGAAGGTGAAGATCGGTGCGACGGGCCCGAAGATCTCCTCGGCCCACATCCGCGCCTTCTTCGGCACCCCGGTGAGGACCGTGGGCGGGTAGAAGTAGCCGGGCCCGTCGCCCTGCTTGCCTCCGGTCAGCGCGGTGGCACCGGCGGCGACGGCGTCGTCGACGAGCTCGGCGACCTTGTCGCGCTGCTTGGCCTCCACCAGCGGGCCGACCTCGATGTCGTCGGTGACGCCGCGGCCGGCCTTCATCGCGCCCATCCGCTCGGCGAGCTTGGTGCCGAACTCCTCGGCCACCGACTCGTGGACGATGAAGCGGTTCGCCGCCGTGCACGCCTCGCCCACGTTGCGCATCTTGGCGAGCATCGCGCCGTCGACGGCCGCGTCGAGGTCGGCGTCGTCGAACACCACGAACGGCGCGTTGCCGCCGAGCTCCATCGAGACCTTCAACAGACCCTCGGCCGACTGCTCCACCAGCTTCTTGCCCACCGGCGTCGACCCGGTGAACGTCAGCTTGCGCAGGCGCGGGTCGCGGATCAGCGGCTCCATCACGTCACCGGTGTCCGACGTGTTGACGACGTTGAGCACGCCGTCGGGCAGACCGGCCTCCTTCAGGATGTCGGCCAGCGCCAGCATCGTCAGCGGCGTCAGCGCTGCCGGCTTCACGACCATGGTGCAGCCGGCCGCGATCGCCGGGCCGATCTTGCGGGTGCCCATCGCGAGCGGGAAGTTCCAGGGCGTGATCATCAGGCACGGACCGACGGGCTGCTTCATCGTCAGCAGCCGGGTCGCCCCGTTGGGCGCGACCGACCAGCGACCGCTGATCCGGACCGCCTCCTCGGAGAACCAGCGGAAGAACTCCGACCCGTAGGCCAGCTCGGCCTTGGACTCCTTGAGTGGCTTGCCCATCTCGAGGGTCATCAGCAGCGCCAGGTCGTCGGTGCGCTCCTTGATCAGCTCGAACGCCCGCCGCAGGATCTCCCCGCGGTCGCGCGGGGCCGACGCCGCCCAGTCGGTCTGGGCCGCGACCGCCGCGTCCAGCGCAGCCTTGCCGTCGGCGACCGACGCGTCCGCGACGCGAGCGATCTCCTCGCCCGTCGCCGGGTCCTCGACGCCGAGCGTCCGGCCACCCTCGGCGTCACGCCAGGAGCCCCCGATGAACAGCCCGGTGCTGACCCCTGCGACGACCTCGGCCTCGTGACCCTGCAACGACATCGGTGCTCCTTCGTGGTTCGTGTTCCCCGTCGGGGTCACTCAACTCCGGGCCGACGTGCGCCGCAAGCGCGCGTCAGCGGGCGACGCGGCGCGAGGTGCGGACGCGGCGCAGCACGAACACGACGGCCGCGACGACCACGAGGGCGATGACGACCTTCTGGAAGACGCCGGCGTAGGGCTCGACGGCGTCCCAGTTCTGGCCGAGGTAGTAGCCGGCCAGGACGAAGACGGTGTTCCAGATCGCGCTGCCCACCGTGGTGAGGAGGACGAACATCGCGAACGACATCCGCTCGACGCCGGCAGGGATGGAGATCAGGCTGCGGAAGATCGGGATCATCCGGCCGAAGAAGACCGCCTTGTAGCCGTGCTTGGCGAACCACGCCTCGGCGGCGTCGACGTCGCTCAGCTTCATCAGCGGCATCCGGTCGACGATGCGCCGCAGCCGGTCGCGGCCGATGGCCGCGCCGATCGCGTAGAGCACGACCGCGCCGACGACCGACCCGAGCGTGGTGGCCACGAGCGCGCCGACGAGGGTGAAGTCGCCCCGGCTCGCGGTGAAGCCCGCGAGCGGGAGGATGACCTCGCTGGGCAGCGGCGGGAACAGGTTCTCCAACGCGATCGCGAGGCCGGCGCCCCAGATCCCGAGCTTCTCCATCAGGTCGACGGCCCACCCGGCGACCCCGCTCGTCGGCACGCCTCCGTCGGAGGCGGCCTGGATCAGGGAGGCGACATGCATGGGCCGAGCGTACCGACGACTGCTTGGATGGGACTGTGAGCGGGTGGGCTGTGACGGGCGCCATCCTCGGCGGGCTCGTCGTGGTCGCCCTGGCGGTGCTGGGCGTGCTGCTCCTCGCGCTGCGACGCGTGCCCGGCCACCGCACCGGCCTGCGCGAGGCGCTGGGCCTGCTCCCCTCGTGCATCGGGCTCGCCCGCCGGCTGCACGGCGACACGACGCTGCCCAGGTCGGTGCGCTGGCAGCTGCGCGGGCTGCTGCTCTACCTGGCGATGCCGATCGACCTGGTGCCCGACGTGGTGCCGGTGCTCGGGTGGGCCGACGACGTGCTGGTGGCGCTGCTGGTCCTGCGACGCGTGCTGCGCACCGCCGGCCCCGACGCGGTCGCGCGGCACTGGCCGGGCACGCCCGAGGGCCTCGAGGCGCTGCGGCGCCTCACCGGCGACCGGTGAGGCCCGCGTCGGAGCGGTGCAGCGTCAGGAGGCGGCGTGCGAGGACGCGACCTGGGCCGGCGTCGCCGGGATCGGCTCCATCCGGTAGCCCACGCCGCGCACGGTGCGGATGAAGCCCGCGGAGCGACCGGAGTCGCCGAGCTTGCGGCGCAGGTTGCCCATGTGGACCTCGACGAGGTGGTGGTCGTTGGTCCAGCCCTCGCCCCAGACCTCGCGGAGCAGCGCGTCGCGGCCCCAGACCTTGGACGGGTTGCTCAGCAGCGTCGCGAGGATGTCGAACTCGGTCCGGGTGAGCGTGAGCTCCTGCGTGCCCTCGGCCGTGGACAGCGTGGCGACGCGACCGTCGGCGTCGATGGCGAGGTCGCCGTGGCGGCGCGTGGACGCGCTCTCGGGGACGATCGCCGGGGCGTCGACCGCCTGCGGCACCGAGGTACGCGGGCGACGGAACATCGCCGCGATGCGGGCCTGCAGCTCGCGCGGGCTGAACGGCTTGCTGACGTAGTCGTCGGCGCCGATCTCCAGCCCGATGAGCCGGTCGATCTCGTCGTGACGCGCGGTCACCATGACGACGTACGCGTCGGACATCTCGCGCACCGCCCGGCAGACCTGGGTGCCGTCGACGTCGGGCAGGCCGAGGTCGAGCGTGATCAGGTCGGGGTTCTCCTCGCGGACGAGCCGCACCCCGTCCCGACCGGTCCTCGCCTCGTGCACCACGAAGTTCTGCAACGTCAGCACATGACTGATCAAGCCGCGCACGTCGTCGTCGTCATCGACGACCACCGCGGTCCTCGCCCCCTGAAGATTCCCCATGCTCTGGATTCTCGCACGAATGAGGGAGATTGCCCCACCCTTTCTTGAGTATTTATTTTCCGCATTTGGGGGGTTGACGTGGCCGCCCCGCCCGAAGGACGCCCTGCCCGCTGTGCCTGCCCGAGCCGCTCGACCACGGCTGGCTGCTGCGGCCGCACGGCCTGAGCACGCGCGCGCTGAGCACCGCGCTCCACGGGGACGGCGACCACGCGGTCACGGTGCGGGCCGAGGTGTCGCGCCTGCGACGCACGCTCGGCGGCGTGCTGTCCGCCCAGCCCTACCGGTTCGCCGCGGGCGTCGACGTCGAGGTCGTGCCCACCGCGAGCGGCTCGGGGCGTCCGAGCAGGTAGCCCTGCACGAGCTCGCAGCCGATCTCGTGGACGGCCCGGAGCTGGTCGGCGGTCTCGATCCCCTCGGCGATCGTGACCTTGCCGAGGGCGCGGGCCATCGCGTGCACCGCCGTCACGACGGCGCGTCCCTCGGGACGCGTGACCGAGCCGATGAACCCCTGGTCGATCTTCACGATGTCGACGGGCAGCGTGGCCAGCCGGGTGAGCGACGAGTACTCGGCGCCGAAGTCGTCGAGCGCGATCCTGATGCCGTGCTCGCGCAGCTCCGACAGCCTCGCGGTGGTCGACTCCAGGTCGCTGACCAGCGCGCTCTCGGTGACCTCGACGACGAGCCGCTCGGGGCCGCACGCACGAGCCGCCTCGAGGACGGCCGCGACGATTCCCTCGTCGGCGAGCTGCTGGGGGGAGGTGTTGACGGCGACCACCCGTCCCCACCGGGCCTGGTCGCGGCAGGCGACCTCGAGGACGTGGGCCCCGATCCGTCCCATCAGGCCGCTGCTCTCGGCCGCGGGCACCCACGCGGACGGGCCGAGGAGGCGGCCGTCACGGCGCCACCGCGCCAGCGCCTCGACCCCGTGCACCTGGCGCGAGCCGGTGACGACGATGGGCTGGTAGTGCACCTCGATCTCGCCGCGGTCCACGGCTCTCTCGAGGTCCTGCTCGAGCGCGATCCGCTCGCGGAGCTGCGCCGCGAAGTCCCGGTGGGCGACCTCCACCCCGCCGCGCGCGGTGGCCAGGCCGGCGACGGCGCGGACCTCGCGCAGCAGGTCGGCCACGGACGACTCCTCGCGTGCCACCACCACCCCGAGGCCCAGGCGCACGCGCGCGGGCAGGTCGGCGGCGGTGCCCGCGCGCGCCAGCTCGGCGCGAAGCGTGCCGACCGCGGCCGGGGTCAGCGTGGTGCCGGACCACGGCGACACCGCCACGAACGCGTCCCCGCCGGCGTGCCACCAGCCCGAGGCCGACCCGATCTCGCCCACCAGGGCGCGCGCGACCCGTCCGGTGACCCGGTCGGCCTCCTCGAAGCCGCGGAGCGTCCGCAGGTCCTCCAGCCCCTCGAGGTGGCACAGCTGCACGGCGACGCGGTCGCCCGTCAGCAAGCCCTCGGCCAGGGCGTCGGTGAGGCGCTCGAGCGCGAACACCCGGTTGGGCAGGCCGGTCACCGGGTCGTGGAGCCGGGCGCGGACGGTGCTCGCCTCGGCGTCGGCCCGCGCGGCGACCGCGCCGACGAGGTGCACGACGCCCTCCACGAAGGGCCGGTCGTCGTCGCTGAGCCGCGGCAGCGAGAGCTGCACCGCACCTGACCGGACGACCTCCTCGGTCGAGCCGGCGGGAGGACCGTGACCGGTCTCGACGCGCACGTCGGCACCGGGGCCGAGCCCCCGTCGGGCCACCTCCTCCGCGCGGGCGACGGCGGCCGGCAGGTCGTCGGTGACCAGGTGCCGCCCGAGCTCGACGAGGGCGACCTGCTGGTCGCGCACCCGGCGCCGCGCGGCGACCTCCCGGAGAAGCTGGCGACGACGGAGCAGCTGCAGGCCCAGCACCACCGGGGCGAGCCAGAGGGTGCTCATCGTCTCGGCGAGGGGTCCAGGTCCGCTGATCGAGCCGACCACGCCGAGGAGGACCGCTCCCCCGGCCGTCGTCACGGAGACCAGGAGGTCCTGCGGACGGACCCGGCGGGTGCGCTCGACCGACCAGCCGACGACGAGCACCCCGATGAGGAGCGAGAACACCTTGCCCCCGGGGCCGTAGACCGGCCAGCCGTCGGCGTCCAGCGACACCACGTGCAGCAGGTCGGTGCCGAACCAGAGCATCAGCCGGAGCAGCACCAGCCCGAGCACGACGGCGAGGGCGAGGCGCGCCGGTGGTCCTCCCAGCGTCTGGTCGAAGGCGGGGAAGACCAGCAGGAAGGCGAACGTGAACAGCAGCGAGCGCACGTCGGTGAGGACCATCGTGATCCGGGCGTCCCCGGCGTTCAGCACGACGAGCGCGCCCACGAGCATCGTGACGGCCGCGACGGCGGAGAAGGCCGCGGTCCAGCCGTCCCGGACCCGTTGGTCCGGACGCGCGGCGGCGACGGCGCCGAGCTGCAGCGACGCCCCGGCCGCGACGCACTGGAGCAACACGCAGCCCCACACGCCCGCTTGGCTCACCGACATCCCTTCTCTCGCCCGGATGGATGCCCTACCGACAGGTATTCTGCACCGTCTGGGGGAGGAGTGGGGACGAACGGGTCACCGCGACCCCGGACGCGGTCCACCCGCACCGGTGTGACGCTGCCCGTTCCGACCTGCGGTCCGGGGGGGCCTGGCCCAGCATGGACGCGTGACCGACCGCGACGACCTGCCCGACGTCCCCCGCCCGGACGCCCACCTCTTCCTGCTCTTCGGCGCCACCGGGGACCTCGCCAAGCGCAAGCTCTTCCCGGGCTTCTACCGCCTGGCCGCCGCCGGCCGGATGCCCGAGTCCTACGCGATCGTCGGGACCGGGCGGCACTCCCCCGGCACCGACGAGGAGTTCCGCTCCCAGGTGGCCGACGCCGTCCGCGACAGCCTCGACACGGTGGACGACGACGTGCTGGAGCAGGTGACGTCGAGGGTCAGGTTCCAGACGTCCTCCTCGGACGACCTCGACGACCTCGTCGCGGCGGTGGCCGACGCGGAGTCCGGCCTCGACGCCGAGGGCACCCCGAAGCGCCTGGTCTACCTGTCGCTCCCCCCGTCGGCGATGGAGTCGATGGTGCCCGCGCTCGGCGCGGCCTCGCTGCTCGACAACGCCCGGCTCGTGGTCGAGAAGCCCTTCGGCACCGACCTGGAGAGCTCGCGCGAGCTCGACGCGGCGCTGAAGAAGGTGGTCGACGAGGAGCAGGTCTTCCGCATCGACCACTTCCTGGGCAAGGAGGCGGTGCAGAACGTCATCGCCCTGCGCTGGGGCAACGGCCCGATCGACGCGGTCTGGTCGGCCGAGCACGTCACGTCGGTGCAGATCGACGTGCCCGAGGAGCTCGGCCTGGAGGGACGCGGCTCGTTCTACGAGTCCACCGGCGCCTTCCGCGACATGATCTCGACCCATCTGTGCCAGATCCTCGGCTTCATGGCGATGGAGCGTCCCGACTCGCTGGACGCCGAGGCGGTGCGCGACGCCAAGTCCGCGGTGTTCCAGCAGATGCGTCCCTTCACCGCCGAGGACGTGGTGCTCGGCCAGTTCGAGGGGTACCGCGACGAGGAGGACGTCGACCCCGACTCCGACGTCGAGACGTTCGTGGCCATCCGCGCGTTCGTCGACAACGACCGCTGGCGCGACGTGCCGTTCTACCTGCGCACGGGCAAGGCCCTGGCCGCCACCCGCCGCACGGTCACCCTGACGTTCCGCGAGCCGTCCCACGGGCTGCTCAAGCACGAGGAGCAGCAGCAGGTGCCCGGACCCACCGAGCTGAGCATGGAGCTCGGCGACGGCACGCAGCTGGCCTTCGACCTGCGGGCCAAGCAGCCCGGTCCCGGCCTCGAGCTGACCACGGCCGACCTCGAGGCGAACTTCGACGACGAGTTCGAGACGCAGCCGCTCGAGGCCTACGAGCGCCTCCTGCTCGACGTCATGCACGGCGAGCAGATGCTCTTCACGCGCAGCGACGAGGTCGACCGCCTCTGGGAGCTGTGCGACCCGATCATCAAGAACCCGCCGAAGCCGCTGCCCTACGCGAAGGGCTCCTGGGGACCCCAGGAGGCCATCGACCTGCCCGGCGAGCTCGGCTGGCGCATCCAGCGATGACCCCCACCCCGATCGCCGAGCACGGGCTCATCGGCGACCTCCGCACGGCGGCGCTCGTCGGCATGGACGGCACCATCAGCTGGTTCTGCGCGCCGCGGTTCGACTCGCCGTCGGTCTTCGGCTCGCTGCTCGACGAGGAGAGGGGCGGCTCGTGGCGGGTGCGCCCGACCGACGAGTCCAGCCGCACCCAGCAGTTCTACTACCCCAGCAGCAATGTCCTGATCACCCGCTTCATGAACGACGAGGGCGTCGTCGAGGTCCACGACTTCATGCCCGTCGTCCGCCCGCACGACCCCCACCACCGGCAGCGGATCGTCCGCCGGCTGGTCGGGGTGCGCGGCCGGATGACCATGCGCGTCGACCTCGCCGCGCGACCGGACTACGCGCGGGAGCACCCGCGCACCACCGCGCACGACGGCGGGGTGCTCATCGAGTCCGACACCGTGCGCCTCGCCCTGAGCGCCACGGTCGACCTCGACGTCGACGGCGAGGACGTCTCGGCCCAGGTGACGCTGAAGAGCGGCCAGAAGGCGCTGTTCGTCCTCGAGGTGCTCGACCAGAGCGGCGACGGCAGCCCCTGCACCGACGAGGACACCGACGCGCTGTTCGACACCACGGTGTCGTTCTGGCAGCAGTGGCTGAGCAAGTCGACGTACACCGGACGCTGGCGCGAGATGGTCGACCGCTCCGCCCTGACGCTCAAGCTGCTGACGCACGAGCCGTCCGGCGCGATCGTCGCCGCCCCGACGACGAGCCTGCCCGAGGACCTCGGCGGCGAGCGCAACTGGGACTACCGCTACGTGTGGATCCGCGACGCCGCCTTCAGCATCTACGCGCTGCTGCGTCTCGGCTTCACCGACGAGGCCGACGCGTTCATGCGCTGGCTGTCCGAGCGCATCGGCGAGGCCGACGGCCACGAGCTCGGCCCGCTGCGCGTGATGTACACGATCGACGGCAGCACCGAGATGCCCGAGATCGAGCTGGACCACCTCAGCGGCTACGCGGGCTCGCGACCGGTGCGCGTCGGCAACGGCGCCGCCGAGCAGCTGCAGCTGGACATCTACGGCGAGATCATCGACTCGGCCTACCTGTTCAACAAGTACGGGCCGGGCATCTCCCACGACGCCTGGACCGACCTCACCCACGTCCTCGACTGGGTGCTCGACAACTGGGACCAGCCCGACGCCGGCATGTGGGAGGCCCGCAGCGAGCCGCAGGACTACACCACCGGACGCCTGATGGCGTGGGTCGCGGTGGAGCGGATGATCCGCGTCGCCCGTCAGCGCGGGCTGCCCGGCGACCTCGAGCGGTGGAGCACGGTCCGCGACGAGATCTACACCCAGGTGATGGAGCGCGGCTGGAACGACGAGATCGGCGCCTTCACCCAGGTGCTCGACGGCAAGGCCCTCGACGCGTCCATCCTGCTGATGCCGCTGGTGAAGTTCGTCGCCCCCAACGACCCTCGCTTCCTGTCGACCCTCGCCGCGATCAAGGAGCAGCTGGTCGAGGACAGCCTGGTGTTCCGCTACCGGATGGAGGACGACCACGGCGACCTCGGCGTCGACGACGGGCTCACGGGCAACGAGGGCACCTTCAGCCTGTGCTCGTTCTGGTACGTCGAGGCCCTGACGCGCGCCGAGCAGCTGCCCGAGGCGCGGCTCGCCCTGGAGAAGATGTTCACCTACTCCAACCACCTCGGCCTCTACGCCGAGATGATCGGCATCACCGGCGACCAGCTCGGCAACTACCCGCAGGCGTTCACGCACCTGTCGCTCGTCAGCGCGGCGATCAACCTGGACCGCGCCCTGGGCTGACGGCTTCGTCCCCTACGCCCGACTTCGGCGGACACGCGCGACCTGTCCGGCTAGCCTGGAAGCCTCGGCCCGGCCCCCGTCGATCAGGCACGGACCGACCTCGCGGTCCGGTCCGTGCTCCCGCACCGACAGATCCGAGCGTGCTCCGTGCCGTCGACCCCCTGGACTGTCCACTCCGTCTACCAGCCGGTGGTGGACCTCGACACGCTCGACGTCGTGGGGTACGAGGCGCTCGTGCGCGGCGTCGCGGGGTCGGCCCTCGCGTCGGCCGACGCCCTGTTCGCCGCGGCGCGCGCCCGCGACGACCTCGCCGGGCTGGAGTGGGCCTGCCGCACGGCCGCGATGCGCGGCGTCCTCGACGCGGGGCTCGCGCCGGGCACCACGCTGTTCATCAACGCCGAGCCGGCGACCTTCGCGCTGTGCCCGCCGCCGGAGGTGTGGGAGCTCGCGGACGAGATGGACGCGCGCGGCGTGCCGGTCGTCGTCGAGATCACCGAGCGCGACCTCGCCGCCGACCCCCGGGCGCTGCTCGCGCTCCGCGACCACCTCACCGACCGGGGGTGGATGCTCGCCATCGACGACATCGGGGCCGACCCCGCGTCCCTGGCCATGCTGCCGCTGCTCGACCCCGACCTGATCAAGCTCGACATGACGCTGGTGCAGCAGCAGCCCGACGTCCACGTCGCCCGGATCATGAACGCGGTCAACGCCCAGGCCTCGCTGACCGGCGCGAAGGTCGTCGCCGAGGGCGTCGAGACGACGCAGCAGCGCGACTACGCCCTCTCGCTGGGCGCCTCCCTCGCCCAGGGCTGGCTCCTCGGGCGGCCCACCGCGCTCCCGACGCAGCGGCCGGACCCGTGCGCGTCCTCCGCCGTGACCTCGCTGCGCCGGCGCCGCGCCACCCCGCCGCCCGAGCCCGCGACGCCGTACGAGCTCGTCAGGTCGCTGCCGACGGTGCGCACGGCCGCGGCGCCGATGCTGCGCTCGATGAGCCGCTACCTCGAGGCCCAGGCGCTGGCCGGGGACGACGCCACCGTGGTGCTCACCGCCTTCCAGGACGCCGGCAGCCTGACCGGACGGACGCGGCGCACGTACGAGGCCATCGCCCGGGCGGTCTTCCTGGTCGGGGTGCTCGGCCAGGGCGTCACCCGGACGCCCCTGCCGGGCGTCCGTGGCGTCGACGTCGACGCGGACGACCCCCTGACCGGGGAGTGGGACGTCGTCGTGGTCACGCCGCACTTCGCCGCCGCACTCGTCGCGGTCGAGGTCGAGACCTCCCCGCCGTCCGTGGGCGACGAGCGGCTCTTCCGCTACGTGCTGACCTACGACCGGTCGCTCGTGCTGCGGGCGGCGCGCATCCTGCTGCGCCGGTTCGAGGCCGCGAGCACCCTCGTCCGCCGGCCCCCGGCGACCGCGTCGGCGGGAGCCGACCTCGAGGTCCTCGTGCGCGCGGCCGGGCGTCGCGACGACGTCGTGGTGCACTACCAGCCGGTGGTCGCCGCCGGTGGTGACGGACGGCTGCACGGGGTGGAGGCCCTGCTGCGGCTCGACGACGGCCACGGCGGCGCGCTCCCCGCCCGCATGTTCCTGGGCTTCGCCGAGGAGCTCGGCCTGATGCCGACCTTCACCTCGCGGCTCGTCGAGCAGGCCTGCGCGCAGATGCGCGCGTGGTCGCAGACCCTGGGCGGGCTCGCTCCCCCGATCCTGTTCGTCAACGTCGGGCACGGCGACCTCGTCGACGCCGACGAGATCAGCGGGGTGGTCCGGCGCCACGGGCTCCCGGCCGCGGCGGTGGGCTTCGAGCTCACCGCTGACCGGACGTCCGGCCCGTCCGTGCCCCCCGGCCTGCGCACGCTCCGCGACCGCGGCCACCCGCTGGCGCTCGACCAGTGCGGACGCGACGGCGACCACGACCTCGGGTCGCTGGACCACGTCCCCGACACCGTGAAGATCGACCGCTCGCTGGTCGCGGCGCTGACCGCCGACCGCTCGACGCGGACGGCCGTCGAGGAGTTCGTCCGGGTGGCCCACGCCCTCGGCGCGACGACGACGGCGGTGGGCGTCGAGACCCCCGGGCAGCACGCGATCCTCGACGCGATGGGGTGCGACTTCGTCCAGGGGTTCGCGATCGCCGCCCCCCGCCCCGCGGACGAGCTCGCGTCCGTCCTGGCCCGGTGGCCCGACGCGCGGATTTCGCCCAGCCACCACCGCCATGGTGGACTCGACCCCGAGTGTCTTGTCCCGGACCCCGGCAGCACGCGCCTCGGACCTGTCTGAGGTGGAGTCCGCGTGGCCGGTCGACCAGCTCCGTCCGCCGCGCACTGACGAGCGGGGACCATGGACCACGAGTCGATCAACCGGGCGATCGCGCGCCTGTCGGCCGCCGCGATCGGCGACCTGCCGTCGACCGCGGCGCTGCAGGAGCTGTGCGAGACCGCCCACGCGACGCTCGACGTCGACAGCGCCGGCGTGATGCTCACCGACGCCACCGGCAACCGGTTCGTCCACGCCACGACGCCCGACGCCGCCGAGCTGGAGGCGCTGCAGGAGAAGCTCCAGTCCGGTCCCTGCCGTGACGCGGCCGACACCGGCCGGACCGTGGTCGCCACCACCCCCGAGGAGTTTGCCGCCTGGCCGGAGTTCGGCTCCGGTGCCGACACGGCCGCCGTCTCCGCGATGGTGGCCGTCCCGCTGATGGCCCGCGGTCGGTGCTGGGGCGTGCTCGACCTGTACCGCCGCGCCGGTCCGGCGTGGGCCGCCGACGAGCTGGACGCCGTCCGCTTGCTCGGCGACGTCGCCGCCGCGTACCTCGCGATGGGGGCCGACCGTGACGCCGCCCGGCTGGCCCAGGCCCAGCTCGTGCACCAGGGCAACCACGACCAGCTGACCGGCCTGGTCAACCGCGGGCTGCTCCTCGACCGGCTCGACCACGCGCTGGACTCCGCGCCGCGCCGCGGGTGCGTGGTCGGCGTCCTGTTCCTCGACCTCGACCGCTTCAAGGCGGTGAACGACACCCACGGTCACCTCTCGGGCGACCTCGTGCTCCAGGCGGTGGCCGCCCGGCTGCGCGAGACCACGCGCAGCGCCGACACCGTCGCCCGGCTCGCCGGCGACGAGTTCGTCGTCGTCTGCGACGACCTCGATCCGGCCGCCCCGCTCGGCCCGTCCCGCGTGATGGAGGTGCTGGCCGAGCGGATCCACCTCGCCCTCGCGAACCCCGTCGCGCTGGTGGACGGCGAGACCACGGTGCCGGCCAGCATCGGCGCCGCCGTGGCCACGGGCGGCACCACCGCGCGCGAGCTGCTGGCCGCCGCCGACGCGGCCATGTACCGGGTCAAGCGCGGGACCACCCCTCCGGGCTGACGTCCGGGCGAGGCGGACGTCAAACCTGTTGCCGCCGGGCCCCGCCCTTCCTAGGTTGACCGGCATGACCCTGCTGCTGGACGCGCTCAGCATCGACGCGCGCGACCCCGTGGCGCTGGCGGGCTTCTGGGCGGGCCTGCTCGGCCGCGAGGTCGCCGACGACCCGGGCGGGGGCGTCGTCCTCGCGCCCGTCGACCACACCGGGTTCGCCGTGCGGTTCGTGCCCGGTGGCGAGCCGGGCGCCGGACCCAACGTGATGCACCCCGACCTTACGAGCACCTCGCTCGACGACCAGCGCCACCTCGTGGACCGCGCCCTCGCCCTCGGGGCCCGCCACCTCGACGTCGGCCAGCGCGGGGACGAGGGGCACGTGGTGCTCGCCGACCCCGAGGGCAACGAGCTCTGCGTCCTCGAGCCGGGCAACCGCTTCCTGGCCGGGTGCGGGCTCCTCGGCGCCCTGGCCGGTGACGGCTCGCGGGCGGCGGGCCGCTTCTGGAGCGCGGCTCTCGGCTGGCCGCTGGTCTGGGACCAGGACGAGGAGACCGCGGTCCAGTCGCCGCTCGGCGGCCCGAAGATCACCTGGGGCGGCCCGCCGGTGCGTCCCGGACCCGGCCGGTCGCGGTGGCACCTCGACCTCGTCCCGTCGCCGGGCAGCGACCAGCGTGCCGAGGTCGAGCGCCTCGTCGATCTCGGCGCGACGCACGTGGACGCCGGACCGCGCGTCGGCCGCGTCGTGCTGGCCGACCCCGACGGGCACGCGCTCTGCGTGCTCGAGGCTCCCTGACCGGGCGGGCAGCGTGAGACGGCCCACATCCGTGGGCCCGACCCCCTCAGGAACCGGCGGTCGTGGCCGATCACCTCCCGTGACGACTCCCTGCGCACGGACGCGCCGGGTCGGCCGAGAGGAGGGCACCGTGGCGACTGACCCACGCTCCACCAGCCGCGCCACCCGGCTCTTCGCGCTCTACGCCCTCGCGAGCCTCGTGCCCGTCACGGTCCTCGGGGCCGTCCTCATGCACGGCAACGAGAGCGACGGCGAGCGTCACGCCCTCGAGCAGGGCCGCGCCCAGGCCGAGGTGATCGAGCAGATGGCGGTCGGACCCGCGATGCGCGGGGCCACGCCCGACCTCGAGCTCACCGACGCCCAGCGCGAGTCCCTCTGGTCGGCCACCGACCTCGCCGTCTTCCACGGCTCCGTCGTCCGCCTGCGCGTCATCGGCTTCGACGGCCAGGTCGCGTTCGCCGACGACGGGGACGAGGCGATGGTCTACGACACCTCCGCGGAGACGTTCGCCCGGGCGCTCGAGGGGCAGCCCGTCGCCGAGCTCGTGCGGGGGGAGGACGAGTCCCTCACCACCATCCGCGTCCTCCAGCCCATCGTCACCGAGTCCACCGGCCGCTCGGTCGGCGTCCTCGAGGTGCAGCTGCCGTACGACGACATCGCGACGACCGTCGCGCAGAACGCCCGCCGCGGGTTCGTCCGGCTGGGACTCGGTCTCCTGGCCCTCTACCTCGTGCTCGCCGGCATCTCGTGGTGGACGACGCGGGCGCTGGCCCGCCGCGCCGCCGACCACGAGCACCTCGCCCTGCACGACTCGCTGACCGGGCTCCCCAACCGGGCCCTGTTCCGCCGCCTGGCCGAGCAGGCCCTGTCCTCCAGCTCACCGGGCCGCAAGGGCGGCCTCGTCCTGATCGACCTCAACCGGTTCAAGGAGGTCAACGACACGATCGGGCACCACGCGGGCGACGAGCTGCTGCAGATCATCGGACGCCGGCTGGCCGGGGCGTTCCGCTCCGACGACGTCGTGGCCCGGCTCGGCGGCGACGAGTTCGCGGTCCTGCTGCGCAACGTCCACGACGCCGACGAGGCCATGGTCCTGCTCGAGCGGGCCCGCGAGCGCGTCCGCGCCGACGTCGTGCTCGACGGCATCACCATGCAGATCGACGCGAGCCTCGGGCTCTGCGTGTTCCCCGACGACGCACTGACCGTCGAGGAGCTGCTCCAGCGCGCCGACTCGGCCATGTACGAGGGCAAGCGCGGCCCGTCCAACGTCGTCCGCTACCAGGCCAGCACCGCCCGGCCCGACACCTCGTCGCTGGTCGTCCAGCGCGAGCTCGCCGAGGCCATCGCGGAGGACCAGCTGTTCCTCGAGTACCAGCCCAAGCTGGCCCTGAGCACGCGCACCATCGTCGGCGTGGAGGCCCTCGTGCGCTGGCAGCACCCGCGGCGGGGACGCGTCGCCCCCGACCAGTTCGTGCCCATCGCGGAGAAGACCCAGCAGATCGACCAGCTCACCCAGTGGGTGCTCGACGCGGCCCTGCGCGACTGCGCCGCCTGGCGCGCCGAGGGCACGCCCTGGACCGTCGCGGTCAACGTGTCGGCGCGCAACCTGTCGTCGTCGTCGTTCGTGCGGCTCGTGACCGACGCGCTCGCGCGGCACGGGGTCCCCGCCGACCAGCTCGTCCTCGAGATCACCGAGACCGCCAACCCGTTCGACAACGCGACGCTCCGCAGCGTCGTCGCCTCCCTGGAGGACGCCGGGGTCAAGGTCTCGCTCGACGACTTCGGCGCCGGCGTCACCAACCTCGCGCAGCTCCGGACCGTCCCGTTCTCGGAGATCAAGATCGACCGGCAGTTCGTCGACCGGCTCGACCACCAGCCCGCCAACGCGGCGATCGTCTCCTCCCTCATCGACCTCGCGCACCGTCTCGGGTGCACCGTGACCGCCGAGGGCGTGGAGACCGCCGAGGTCGCCGAGTGGCTCGCCGCGCGCGGGTGCGACGTCGGCCAGGGCTACCACTGGATGGCGCCGCGCCCGTGGCGCGACGTCGCCGGTCACGTCCTCCCCCCTCCGCCGCACGACGAGGAGCCCACCATGGATCGTCACGACCTCGCCGTCAGCGAGTCGACGTGAACCGCCGACGCGTGGGTCCACGCCGCGGCTGGGCGGCGGCCTCCCTCCTCGCCGCCTGCGTGCTCGCCACCGCCGGGTGCGGTGGGCCGGGCAGCGCGGCGCAGGCGGAGCCGGCCGCGTCGCCCGACGTCGACACGGCACTGCACGACCGGCTGCCCACCCGGGTCCGCGACGCCGGCGTCCTCGTGGTCGGCACCGACCCGTCCTACGCGCCCATGTCGTCCTACGCCGCCGACGGCCGCACGATCGTCGGCATGGAGCCCGACCTGGCCGCGGACCTGGGCGACCTCCTCGGCGTCGAGGTGGAGATCGAGGACACCCCCTTCGACGAGATCATCGACCAGGTCGAGGACGGCCGCATCGACCTCGGCATGACCGCCATGACCGACACCCCCGAGCGGGCGCGTCGGGTCGACTTCGTCGACTACTTCGTCGCGGGCACCGCGATCCTGGTGCAGCGCGGCAACCCGGACGAGATCGGCTCGCTCGGCGACCTGTGCGGCACCGTCGTCGCCGTGGAGCAGGCCACCATCCAGATCGACCTGATCGCCCGCCAGCAGGACCGGTGCCGGGGCCGCCAGATCCAGGTGGAGGAGTACGCCACCAACTCCGACGCGCTCCTTCGGCTGCGCACCGGCCGGGTCTCGGCCGTCCTCAACGACCTCCCCCCGGCGGCGCTGCTGGCCGAGGACCGCCGCACCCGGAGCTTCTACGAGCTGGCGACGCGCGAGCAGTACGAGCCCGGCTTCTACGGGATCGCCGTCCGCAGGTCCGACGAGCGGCTGCGGGCCGTGCTCACCGACGCCCTCGAGCGGCTCGTCGCCGACGGCCACTACGACCGCACGCTGCGCACGTGGGGCCTCGAGGCCGGCGCCGTCGACGAGGTGCTGGTCAACGCGGGACGCTGACCCCGCCCGTCAGTGGCTGGGGGCGGCGGGCTTCTCGGGGCGTGCGTCGCGCCGGTAGCCGGCGCGGAACACGTCGGGCTCGAGGTAGATGGCCGACGCGATCGGCTCGGCCTGGCGCACGGCCCGCTCCGCGGCGTCGATGGCCTCGGCGACGTGCTCGGCGGTCTCGGCCGCCGGGACGGCGATCTTGGCGGCCACGAGGAGCTCCTCGGGGCCGAGGTGCAGCGTCTTCATGTGGATGATCCGCTCCACGCCGGGCGTGCCCGTGATCGCCGCGACGATGCGGGCCTCGGCCTCGGGCGAGGCGGACTCACCGAGCAGCAGGCTCTTGGTCTCGATGGCGAGGATCACCGCGACCACGACGAGCAGCAGGCCGATCATCGCGGTGCCGGCGACGTCGAAGTAGTAGCTGCCGGTGACCAGCGACAGCGACACGGCGACGAACGCGAACGCCAGGCCCAGCAGCGCGGCGAGGTCCTCGAGCAGGACCACCGGCAGCTCGGGCTGCTTGGCCCGTCGGATGAACTGCGGGATCGAGGCCTTGCCACGGACCTTGTTCGTCTCGCGGAGGGCGGTCCGGAAGGAGAGCGACTCGAGCACGATCGCGACGCCCAGGACGACGAGCGGCACCCACGCCCACCGGCCGGGCTCCTCCAGCTCGCCCGCCTGGATCTCGTGGAACTTGTGGTACGCCTCGTACAGCGCGAAGAGCCCGCCCACCGAGAACAGCACGATCGAGACGACGAACGCGTAGATGTACCGCTCTCGCCCGTACCCGAACGGGTGCTCCTTCGTGGCCTCGCGTCGCGCCTGCTTGCCGCCCAGCAGCAGCAGCCCCTGGTTGCCGGCGTCGGCGACCGAGTGGATCGCCTCGGCGAGCATCGAGCTGATGCCGGTCAGGAAGAACGCGAGGAACTTCGTCGCCGCGATCCCGGCGTTGGCCAGCAGCGCCGCGACCACCGCCCTGCTGCCACCGTCTCCTGCCATGCCGGCACGCTACGCCCGTCGCCGCCCGGTCACCCCGCCGCGGCCAGGCGCGAGGTGTCGGGCGTCGTGGTCGACGTCACCGGCTTGCCGCCGCAGGTCTGCGCGAGGGCCGTCACGGCCAGCTTGCTGAGGGCCTGCGCGCTGGCGGTCTTCCCGTCGTAGTCGCGGCCGGTCATCGACGCCGTGACGCGGCGGTCGCCGCGCGGCGACGCGTACGAGACCGTCAGCGTCGACCAGGACCCGCCGTCGTGGCCGTAGACGAACCTGCCGGGCGCGCAGGGGTCGGGCAGGCGGTAGCTGCCGAGGCCGTATTCCAGGCCCAGCGCGCCGCCGTCCGAGGTGAGGCTGCGCATCCGGCGCACGAGCGACGGCCGGACGAGGCCCCCGCGCGACAGGGCGCGCTGGAAGCGGTTCAGGTCGCGCGCCGTCGTGAGCAGCGCCCCGGCGCCGGAGAACATCGAGGGGTGGAAGGTCGAGAGGTCCTCCACCTTCTCGTAGAGGCGGGCGTACTCCTTCAACCGCGGGCGCGTCGTGCGGGGCGTCGTGGCCCACTCGCTGCGCGTCATGCGGGTCGGGCCGAGCACGCGTCGCTCGACCAGCGACTCGAGCGAGCGGCCGGTGGCCCGCTCCAGCATCATCCCGACGAGGACGAAGTTCGTGTTCGCGTAGACGAACTCGCCCCGCTTCGTGGCCGGCTGGCCCTTCGCCACGTCGACGAGCTCGCGGTCGGTGCGGCGCCGGCTGATGATCTCGCGGAACTTCGGGGTGGTGTCGGCGGTCGCGACCATCGGCGTCAGGTACTCGGGCAGCCCGCTCGTGTGGCTCAGCAGCTGGCGCAGCGTGACCGCGTCCTGCTCGGGCCACACGCCGGGCAGCGCCTGGCCGAGCGTCGTGTCGAGGGTCCACCGGCCCCGCTCCACCTGCTGCAGGGCCAGCACCGTGACGAACATCTTGCTCACGCTCGCGGCGCGGAACCGCGCGTCCGTGGTCGCCCTGACGCGCGGTCGCAGCTCGTTGCTGCCCGCCGCGCCGCGCCACGTGCCGTCCGGGGTGACCAGCTCCGCGGTGACGCCGACGGCGCCCTTCTCGTGGACCGCGCGGGTCAGCCGGTCGAGCTGGCGGTCGCGGATGCCGTCGCCGGCGACGTCGCCGGCGCGGGAGGCGGAGGCCCCGGCCCCGGCCTCGTCGGCGGAGGCGCCGGGGGCGAGACCGAGGGTCAGGGCCGCGGTCGTCGCGACGGCGACGAGTCGGGCTGCGGTCGTGCGGCGTGAGGTCGTCATGGGCCGACCGTACGAAGACCGCACGGGTCGCGTCGTCAGCCCACGGGACGATCCGGGGTCGTCCCGTGGGCGGACGCGGTCGGCGTCAGACGGCCGTGAAGCCGCCGTCGATCGGGAGGATCGCGCCGGTGATCATCGACGCGTCGTCCGACAGCAGGAACACGATGGGCCCGGCGATCTCGTCCTCGGTGGCCCAGCGTCCCAGCGGCATCTGCTGCAGGAAGGGGTCCTGGATCTCGGGCTGGCCCCAGTAGCCGGCCGACATGGGCGTCATCACGACGGTGGGGTTGACGCTGTTGACGCGGATGCCGTGCGGGCCCAGCTCGAGCGCGGAGACCCGGGTGATGCTGTCGACGCCGGCCTTGGAGGCGGCGTAGGACACGTGGCCCTTGAGCGCGACGAGCGCGGCCTGGCTCGAGACGTTGACGATCGAGCCGCCCTGGCCGAGTCGGATCATCGAGGCGGACGCGTACTTGGTGACCAGCAGGAGCCCGCGGGTGTTGACCGAGATGACCTTGTCGAAGACGGCGATGTCGGTGTCCATCGGCGTCGCGATCTCGCCGCCGAAGCCGCCGCAGTTCACCACGCCCCACAGGTCCAGGCCCTCGACGGCACCGCGCACCGAGTCCTCCGACGCCAGGTCGAACGCGAGGGTGCGGCACCCCGTCTCGGCGGCGATGGCCTCGAGGCCGGCCTCGTCGCTGCCGCTCGCGATGACGTCGGCGCCGGCGGCGACAAGCCGGCGGACGGTCGCTCCGCCGATGCCCCCGCTCGCACCCGTGACGAGGATCGTGCGGCCGTCGAAGTTCGTGGTCATCTGTGGTCCTTGCGGGTCGGGGGTGGGCGGCGCGTCATTCTATGTCACCGATGACATGGCCGGGGGGAGCTCGCCGGAGCCGCGCGCGACGAGCGACACGGGCAGCACCGTGGTGCGGCGACGCCGGCGACCCGGCTCGTCGATGCGCGCGAACACCCGGGTGGCGGCGGCGGTGCCGAGCGCGTGCGGGTCCTGGTCGACGGCGGTCAGGCCCGGGGTGAGCGCGGCGCCGAGCGCGAGGTCGCCGAAGCTGACCAGGGCGACGTCGCGTCGCCCGAGGGCGTGCAGGCCGAGCACCACACCCACGCTCGAGCGGGCGTCGGAGGAGAAGATCGCGGTCGCGCCCGCCTGCAGCAGCGGCTCCAGCAGCCCGGTCGGTCCCGCCGACCAGTCGCCCAGCCTGACGAGGTCGTCGTCGGGCTCGACGCCGGCGTCCGCGAGGGCGGCGCGGTGGCCGAGCATCCGGTGCCGGCTCGTGGGGGTGCCCAGCGCGTCGCCCGCGAAGGCGATCCGCCGGTGCCCGTGCGCGAGGAGGTGGGCGGTGGCGGCCCTGGCGCCGCCCTCGTCGTCCTCGACGAACGTGTCGCCGAGGTGGCCGGTGGGCGCGCGGTCGACGAAGACCACGGGGGCCTGGGCGGCCCAGGGGGCGAGGTAGGACTGGTCGGGCGACGTCGGCACCACGATCAGCCCGACCAGCTGGCGGTGCAGGAGCGCCTCGACGCTCGGTCGCTCACGGTCCGGGTCGTGGCCGAGGCTCGTCACCACCACGACGCAGCCGCGGGCCGAGGCGACGTCCTCGATCGCGCGGACCACGTGCGCGAAGAACGGGTCGGCGACGTCGGGGACGGCGACCCCGAGGGCCGCGTCGCGGCCGGTGCGGAACGTCCGGGCCACCAGGTTGGGCGTGAACCCGAGGTCGGCCATCGCGGCCCGGACCCGCGCCCGGGTGTCGGGGCTGACGTGAGGGTCGTCGTTGAAGACCCGGGACACGGTCTTCGCGCTGACCCGGGCCCGGTCGGCGACGTCGCGCATGCTCGCCATCGCCGGACCCTCCCTCGGTCGTCAGCCAGTGGTCGCGCTGGATCCTCGCACGGCCGGGGCAGGACGGACGACGCCCGTCCCACCCCGGCTCGGATCACTTCTGGGCGTCGCCGGCCTTCTGCGCGAGCTGCTGGCTCTCGGCGAGCGCGTCCTCGAGGCTGGACCGTCCGGCGATCACGTCGGCGATCTTCTGCGAGACCTGGTTGCCGAGGTCCTGCCACTCCGGGATGCCGACGTACTGGATGCCGACCCAGGGCTGGGGCTGCGTGCCGGGCTGCTCGGGGTCCACCTCGGCCATGATCTCCTTGGTGATCGGGGCGAACGCGGACGCGGCCTTCTCGTACTCGGGCAGCTCGTAGGTCGACAGGCGCGAGGCGGGCGGCACGCGCGACCAGCCGAGGTCCTCACCGACGGTCTTGATGTACTCCTTCGACGTCGCCCACTTGACGAACGTCCATGCGGCGTCCTGGTTCTTCGAGGTCTTGGGGACCGCGAGGTTCCACGACCAGAGCCAGCCCGACTCGTCGGTGTCCTGGACCGGGGCCCGGACGTACCCGACCTTGCCCGCGACCGTGGAGTTCTCCGGGTCCTCGACCGAGCCGGCGGCCGACGTCGCGTCGTACCACATGGCCGCGTTGCCCTGGGTGAACAGGTTCAGGCACTCGGTGAACCCGTAGGAGACCGGGTCCTTCTCGCCCGCGTCCTTGATCAGGTCGGTGTAGAACTTGATCGCGTCCGTGAACGCGGGCTGGTCGAGCTGGGCGTTCCAGTCCTCGTCGAACCACTGGCCACCGAAGGTGTTGACGACGGTCGTCATCGACGCCATGCCCTCGCCCCAGCCCGGCTTCGCGCGCAGGCAGATGCCGGTCTGGTTCTTCGCCGGGTCGTCCAGCTGACGCGCGAGCGCCGCCACCTCGTCCCAGGTCGGCTCGTCGGGCATCGTCAGGCCCGCCGCGTCGAAGACGTCCTTGCGGTACATCAGCAGCGACGACTCGCCGTAGAACGGGACGGCGTAGAGCTCGTCGCCCTCGCCGAGGATGGGGCGGATCGAGGGGAACAGGTCGTCGACGTCGTAGTCGGCGTCGTCGTTGGCCTTGGGGCCGAGGTCGGTCAGCCAGCCGTTCTCGGCCCAGATCGGGACCTCGTAGGCGCCGACGGTGGCGATGTCGTACTGGCCGCCCTGGGTGGCGACGTCCTTGGTGACGGCGTCGCGGAGGTCGTTCTCCTCCATCTGGATGAAGTTGACCGTGATGTCGGGGTTCTCCTCCTCGAACTGGTCCTTGAGGGACTCCATGTCCTTCATCTGCGGGTTGTTGACCGTCGCGAGGGTGAGGGTGGTCTTGTCGCCGTCGCCTCCACCCCCGCTCCCCCCGGCTCCGGCGCAGGCCGCGAGCAGGCCCGTCGAGGTGATGAGGGCCAGGGTGGTGAGCAGTGGACGTCTGAACGATCGGGATGTCATGGCGGTCTTCCTCGCGTGGGGGGACGACGGGTCCGGGTGTGACCTGCTGTGGTGCGGGTCACACTAGCCCGCGGAGGGCCCTCATGTCACCGGTGACACACTGACCGTCCGGTCGGCGGACGACCGCGGGACGCCCACGAGGAGGAACCATGGACCCGGTCGAGCTCACCTGCGACGTCGTGCTGTTCGACCTGGACGGGACGCTGGTCGACTCCACGCCGGTGGTCGACCGCATCTGGACCGATCTCGCACGTGCGCTCGGACGCGAGCCCGCCGACGTGGTCGGACGCTTCCACGGCATGCAGGCGGGGGCGGCGATGCTGATGGTCGACCCCACGCTCACGCCCGAGCGCGTCGAGGAGCTGCGCGCGTACGTCATCGCCGAGGAGCTGCGCGACCTGGAGGGGGTGCACGCGATCCCCGGGGCGGCCGACCTGGTCGCCGCCCTGCCCGCGGACGCCTGGGCCGTCGTGACCAGCTGTCCCCGCGACCTCGCGCTGGCCCGGCTCGGCGCGGCCGGCCTCCCGGTGCCCGCGGTGCTCGTCACCGCCGACGACGTGAGCGCCGGCAAGCCCGACCCGGCGCCGTTCGCGCTGGGCGCCCACCTGGCCGGGGTCGACCCGGCCCGCTCCCTCGCCGTCGAGGACGCCCCCGCCGGCATCACGTCCGCCCAGGGCGCGGGCTGCCAGGTGCTCGGGATCCTCAGCACCCACGACACCCTCCCCGTCCCGGCCGTCCGCGACCTCCGCGCGGTCCGCGTCGTCGACGCCTCCGGCCCCCTCCGCCTCGCCGTCACCCCCGCCCCGTCCGCGATCTGATGCGTCGTGGGGGTCATACCCCCGTCATGACCCCCACGACGCATCAGATCGCGGACGAGGGAGGGGCCGGACGGGGCGGCCCGGGCTGACTAGCGGCCGAGGGCGAGGACCAGCAGCCAGCCGACGAGCACGACGGCGATCGGCAGCCCGACGAGGACCGCGACGCCCCACCGCGATCCCGGTGCCAGGTCGGCACCGTCACGGGGGTCGAGCACGCGCGACGAGCGGCGGTGGACGCGCACCCCGGCGGGGATGCCCACGACGAGCCCCAGCCCGAGCCAGAGCCAGCCCGACCGGCCCAGGTAGGCCTCGCCGAGCAGGAGCGCGAGCGCTCCCTGGCCGACGAACCACCCGGCGACCGCGGCGCACGCGATGGTGACGGCGGTCTGCCACCAGGGGTCGGGACGGTGCTCGTCGACGAGCCCGGCGGCGTACTCCCGCGGGGTTCCGAAGGCCTCGGTCGGATCCTCGCCGGTGTCGGCCACGTGGCTCTCGACCTCCGCGACGACCTCGCCGATGCGGTCCCCCGGCACGTCCTTGAGGCGCAGCGCGAGGATGAGCGACTGCCGGTAGGTGGACATCGTCTTCTCGTCGATCGTCATCGGGTGCCCCTCGGGTCGGGGAGCAGGCCGGCGGCCCGCTCGGTGAAGTCGTGCCAGGCCGACGAGCGCCGGTCCAGGTGGCGGCGGCCCGCGTCGGTCACCGCGAAGAACTTGCGCCCCGGCCCCCCGACGCCCTCGCGCCACGACGACGCGACCAGGCCGTCGGCCTCGAGCCGGTTCAGGACCGGGTAGAGCGTGCCGCCCTTGATCGCCCCGAGCCCGGCGGCCTGGAGGTGCTGCGCCACGGCGTAGCCGTACGTCTCCTCCTGCGCCACCGCCGACAGCACCGCCAGCGGCAGCACCGCCCGCAGCCACTCGGTGGGCAGCTCGTCCTCGTCCATGACTAGAACGTATCCCTGACTAGTCAGCGACGCAACCTACTGCCGCTAAGAATTCGGCGGGCACCCCGACCCCCGCCCCACGGGGCGGTGGCGGGCGGCGGGCGGTCTCAGGCCGGGGTGCTGAAGGCGGCGTCGAAGGCGGAGGAGGGCGGGGCGAAGAGGTTGGCGCGGACGAAGGCGAGGGCCTCGGGGGCGCCGACGAGGCGGTCCATGCCGGCGTCCTCCCACTCGATCGAGATGGGGCCGTCGTAGCCGATGGTGTTCAGCATCCGGAAGCACGCCTCCCAGGGCACGTCGCCGCGACCCGTCGAGACGAAGTCCCAGCCGCGACGCGGGTCGGCCCATGCGAGGTGCGAGCCCATCCGGCCGTTGCGGCCGTTGCCGACCTGCTTCTTGGCGTCCTTGCAGTCGACGTGGACGATCCGGTCGCGGAAGTCCCACAGGAACCCGAGCGGGTCGAGGTCCTGCCAGACGAAGTGCGAGGGGTCCCAGTTCAGGCCGAAGGCGGCGCGGTGGTCCACGGCCTCGAGGGCGGCCACCGTCGTCCAGTAGTCGTAGGCGATCTCGCTGGGGTGGACCTCGTGGGCGAAGCGCACGCCCTCGGCGTCGAACACGTCGAGGATCGGGTTCCAGCGGTCGGCGAAGTCCTGGTAGCCGGCGTCCACCAGCTCCTGGGTGACGGGCGGGAACATCGCCACGTACTTCCAGATCGAGGACCCCGTGAACCCGACGACGGTGTCGACCCCGAGCAGACGGGCCGCGCGGGCCGTCGCCTTCATCTCCTCGGCGGCGCGCTGACGGACGCCCTCGGCGTCGCCGTCGCCCCAGATCCGGTCGGGCAGGATCGCGCGGTGCCGCGCGTCGATCGGGTCGTCGCACACCGCCTGGCCCTTGAGGTGGTTGGAGATCGCGTGCACCTGCAGGCCGTGCCGGTCGAGCACCTCGCGCTTGGCCTTCACGTACGACGGGTCCTCGACGGCCGCCCACGGGTCGAAGTGGTCGCCCCAGCAGGCGATCTCGAGTCCGTCGTAGCCCCAGCCGGAGGCGAGCCCGCAGACCTCCTCGAACGGCAGGTCGGCCCACTGGCCGGTGAACAGGGTGATCGGGCGGGTCACGGTGGCGGTCTCCTTCGAGGATGACGGATGGGGCGGACGGCGCTCAGTCGCCGCTGACGTCCTGCCAGCAGCGCTCGTGGGCGCTCTGCTCGACGGCCTGGAGCACGCGCTGCACCTGCAGCCCGTCGGCGAACGACGGCGACGGGTCGCGCCCGGCGGCGATGTCGTGCACGAGGTCGACCACCTGGTGGGTGAACGCGTGCTCGTACCCCAGGCCGTGGCCGGGCGGCCACCACCCGGCGATGTACGGGTGGTCGGCCTCGGTGACGACGATGCGGCGGAAGCCGCCCACGGCGTCGTCGGCGGTCGCGTCGTGGAGGTGCAGGACGTTCATGTCCTCGAGGTCGAAGGCGATCGACCCGAGCTCGCCGTTGACCTCCAGGCGCAGCGAGTTCTTGCGGCCGGTGGCGAAGCGGGTGGCCTCGAACGAGGCGATCACACCGCCCTCCATCCGGGCGGTGAACACGGCGGTGTCGTCGACCGTGACCGGCCCGCGCTCGGCACCGGCACTGCCGGTGCCCCCGAGCGTGGCGGCCGTGCCCGCGACGGGACGCGTCTCGACGAACGTCTCCATCGTGCCCGAGACGCTGGTGATCGACCGTCCCGTGACGTGCTGGGCCATGTCGACGATGTGCGCACCGATGTCGCCGAGCGCGCCCGAGCCGGCGCGCGTCCGGTCGAGCCGCCACGAGAGCGGGGCGTCGGCGTCGGCCAGCCAGTCCTGCAGGTACTGCGCCCGGACGTGGTAGATCCGGCCGAGGCGCCCCTCCTGCACGAGACGACGCGCCAGCGCCAGCGCCGGCACCCGCCGGTAGGTGAAGCCCACCATCGCCCGGGCACCGTGCGTGGACGCCGCGGCCGACGCGGCCTTGGCCATCTGCACGGCCTCCTCGACGGAGTTGGCCAGCGGCTTCTCGCACAGGACGTGCTTGCCGGCCTCGAGCGCCGCGATCGCGATCTCGGCATGGGTGTCGCTCGGGGTGCAGATGTCCACCAGGTGCACGTCGTCGCGGGTCAGCAGCTCGTGCCAGTCGGTCGAGACCGACTCCCACTCGAAGCGCCGGGCCACCTCGCTCGTGCGGTCGTGGTCGCGTCCGACGAGGACGCGGCGGCGGGGCATGAGCGGGAGGTCGAAGAACGCCGGTGCCGTGCGCCACGCCTGCGAGTGCGCGGCGCCCATGAAGGCGTGGCCGACCTGCCCGACCCCGAGGTCGGTCGTGGGGCTGCTCATGGCCACCTCCGGTGCTGGGACGTCGAACGGATGGTCACGACTCGAAGGCGGACGGCAGGTAGTCGTCGACGTTGTCGGCCGTGACGGTCGGTGCGGACAGCTTGATCTGGCGCGGCACCTCGACCTCGACCAGGTCCGACAGCGCCTTGTCCTGCGTCACGAGGCGGGCCAGGCGCACGCCGTCCGCGGCCTGGGTGGAGGGGTAGACGACCGTCGCCTTGACCACCGAGTCACCGCTCTTGATCAGGTCCATCACGTTCTTGGAGCCGGCACCGCCGACCATGACGAACTCGTCGCGTCCGGCGTTCTGGATGGCGGCGAGCACGCCGACGCCCTGGTCGTCGTCGTGGTTCCAGAGGAAGTCGAGCTCGGGGGCCGCCTGGAGCAGGTTCGACGCCGACCGCTCGCCGCCCTCGACGGTGAAGTCGGCCGCGACGCGGTTGTCGACGTCGAGCCCGCAGTCGCCGAGCGCGTCCTCGAAGCCCTGCGAGCGCTCCTTGGTGAGCGGCAGGGAGTCGATGCCGGCGATCTCGCCGACGACGGCGTCGGTGTCGCCGTCGGCCTGCTCGCACACGTAGGTGCCGGCCGAGACGCCCATGCCGTAGTTGTCGCCGAGCACCGTGGTGCGGGCGGCGAACGGCGAGCTGAACTCGCGGTCGACGTTGACGACCTCGATGCCGGCCTCCATCGCCTTGAGCGCGACCGGCGTCAGCGCGGCGCCGTCGAAGGGCAGGAGCACGATCGCGTCGACGCCCTCGTTGATGAACTGCTCGACCTGGCTGATCTGGAGGCTGACGTCGTTGGTGCCCTCGGCGACCTTGAGCTCGACGTCGTCGTACTTGTCGGCCTCGGTCTGCGCGGCCTTGGTGATGGCGCTCATCCAGCCGTGGTCGGCGGCCGGTGCGGAGAAGCCGATGGTGACCGTGTCACCCGACTCGTCGTTGTCGCTGACGGCGCTGTTGCCGCTCGCGCCCGACGCGTCGTCCTCGGACGAGGAGTTCGTGCAGGCGGTCATGGTGAGGGTGGCGGCGCACAGGACGGCGCCCCAGCCGGCGAGCCGGCGGGAGGTCGAGAGGCTGCGGTTCATGGCGTGCTCCTTGGATCGGGTGGCGCGGGTGAGGGCTGGGACGGCGTGGTGCGGGTGGGACGGCTAGGTGCGAGCGCGGGCGGCGAAGCGCTGCTGGAGCAGGACCGCGGCGACGATGATCAGGCCCTTGGCGATCGACTGGGCCGAGATGGACAGGTTGTTGAGCGTGAAGACGTTGGTGAGCGTGGTGAAGATCAGGACGCCGAGCACGGTGCCGGCGATGGTGCCGCGGCCGCCGACGAGCAGGGTGCCGCCGATGACGGCGGCGGCGATCGCGTCGAGCTCGAGCAGGGTGCCGTGGGTGGAGGAGCCGGTGGTGGTGCGCGACATGAGCATCACCGCGCCGAGCCCGGCCGTGGCCCCGAGCAGCACGTAGAGGTACATCGTGTGACGACGGACGTCGATGCCGGCCAGTCGCGCTGCCTCGGGGTTGCCGCCGACGGCGAAGGTGCGGCGTCCGAAGGTCGTGCGGTTCAGCAGCACCCACCCGAGCACGGCGACGAGCGCGAACATCAGCACGATCACCGGGATGCCGAGCGGCTCGGCGCCGAAGAAGGACAGGAAGCCCTGGTTGCCGATGATCTGGGTCTGGCGGTCCGAGATGATCTCGGCCAGGCCGCGGGCGCCGGCGAGCATCGCGAGCGTGGCGATGAACGGCACCACCCGTCCGTACGCGACCAGGGCGCCGTTGACGAGCCCGCAGGCGGCGCCGACGAGCACCGCGGTGGTGACGAGCACGATCCAGTGCGTGTCCTCGGCGAGCGCCTGGGTGCCGGTGGTGGTGGCCCAGACCGACGCGAGCGCCAGCACGGCGCCGACCGAGAGGTCGATGCCGCCGCCGGTGATGACGAAGGTCATGCCGATCGACACGACGCCGACGACGGCGGCGAGCCGCAGGATCGTCAGGAGGTTCTGGCTCGACCAGAACAGGTCGCCCGCGGTGACGACGCCCACGACGGCCAGGACGACGAGGGCCAGCACGAGGCCGGAGATCCGGGTGAACGACGCGGGCAGGCCCCGGCCTCCGCCCCGGGCCGAGGGCGGGCCGGACGGCGGGGGCGCCGTGTCGAGGTTCTGGGCGGGCAGGTCGCTGGTGGGCGTGCCCGCGGCGGTGGTGTCGCTCACGCGACGCTCCCTTCGGTCATGACGAGGTCGAGGACGTGCTGCTCGGTCATCTGGTCGGCGGGGCCCTCGTCGACCACGCGACCCCCGGCGACCACCAGGACGCGGTCGGCCAGGCCGAGCACCTCCTCGATCTCGCTGGAGACCACGACGACGGCGATCCCGCGGTCGGCCAGGTCGCGCACGACCGTGTAGATCTCGCGGCGGGCGCCGACGTCGACGCCGCGGGTGGGCTCGTCGAGCAGCAGGACCCGGCAGCCGCGGAGCAGCCAGCGGGCGAGCACCACCTTCTGCTGGTTGCCGCCCGAGAGCGTGCGGATGACGCGGTCCGGGTCGTCGGGGCGGACGTCGACGGTCCGCGCCACCTCCTGCGCGGCGTCGCGCTCGCCGGCGTCGGAGGTGAACCCGGCGGTGGCCCACCGACCGAAGCTGGCGAGGGTGATGTTGCGGGCCACGGAGTCGTCGAGCACCAGGCCCTGGTACTTGCGCTCCTCGGGGCACAGGCCGAGCCCGGCCGACACCGCCGACGACACCGAGCCGCGGCGCAGCCGACGTCCGTCGACGCTCACCGTGCCGGTGTCCGAGCGGCGGGCGCCGTAGACCGTCTCGACGATCTCGCTGCGACCGGCGCCGACGAGCCCCGCCAGCCCGACGATCTCACCGGGGCGGACGTCGAAGGAGACGTCGGAGAACTCGCCGCGGCGACCGAGGCCGCGGACCGAGAGCAGCGGCTCGACGTCGGACCGCACGGGGGCGGCCGTGCGCTCGGGGAAGACGTACTCGATCGAGCGGCCCGTCATCAGCCGGATGAGCTCCTGGGTGGGGGTGTCGGCGACGGCGAGGTCGCTGCCCACGGTGGCGCCGTCCTTGAGGACCGTGATCCGGTCGCCGATCCGGCGGATCTCCTCGAGCCGGTGCGAGATGTAGACGATGGCGGTGCCCGCGGCGCGGAGGTCCTCGACGACGCGGAACAGGCCGTCGACCTCCTCGCCGTCGAGCACCGCCGACGGCTCGTCCATGACGATCACGCGGGCGTCCTGCGACAGCGCGCGGGCCATCGAGACGATCTGCTTGCCGGCCGCCGAGAGCGAGCCGACCTCGCGGGTGGCGGCGATCTCGGGGTGGCCGAGCCGCTCCATCAGCCCGCGGGCGGCACGGTTGGCCGAGGTCCGGTGCGAGAACCCGAGCCGGGCGTGCTCGTGGCCCAGGAAGATGTTCTCGGCGACGGTGAGCCCGTCGACGAGGTCCAGCTCCTGGTAGATCGTCGCGATGCCCGCGTCGAGAGCATCCTGCGGGCTCGTGAACGACGCGGGGACGCCGTCCACGAGCACCTCCCCCGCCTCGACGCGGTGCACCCCGGCGAGCACCTTGATGAGCGTGGACTTGCCGGCCCCGTTCTGGCCGAGGAGGCAGTGCACCTCACCGGCGCGGACGACGAGGTCGACCCCGTCGAGGGCCCGCACGCCGGCGAACTCCTTGACGATCCCTCGCATCCTGAGCAGCGGCGTCGTCTCCGTCAGGGGCATGGCTGTGAGGCTAGTCACCACTTATGATGAACGTCAAGCAAAAGTCACATGCAGTTCGACATTAGACGCCGACGACCCCACGGGCCGCCGCGCCGCGACCGCTGAAGGGTGGTTGACTCCCCGACATGACGACGGACCAGCTGCCGGGCTCCGCGCAGCCCGGGCCGGGCGCCGCGCCCGGTGCGGGCGCGCTGTTCCAGCTGCTGCGCGACGGGCGCGCGCGCACCCGGGCCGAGCTCGCGCAGATCACCTCGCTGGCCCGCTCGACCGTGGCGACCCGCGTCGACGCCCTCATCCGCTCCGGGCTCGTCGCCCCGGTGGGCGGCGCCGTGTCGACCGGCGGCCGACCGTCGGCCCGCTTCGCGATCAACGCGACGTCGCGCGTCGTCCTCGCGGTCGACGTCGGCGCCTCGCACGTCTCGCTGGTGGTCACCGACCTCTCGGGGCTCGTGCTCGCCGAGCACGCCGAGGCGCTGAGCGTCGAGGCCGGGCCCGAGCGCGTCCTGGCGGTCGTCGCCGAGCGCGGCACCGCGCTCGTCGAGACCGCGGGACACACCACGCAGGACCTCGCCGGCGTGGGCATCGGGCTGCCCGGTCCGGTCGCGCACGACACCGGCCGCCCGGCGGACCCGCCGATCATGCCCGGCTGGCACGACCACGACGTCCCCGCGACGCTGGCGCGCACCTTCGCCGCGCCCGTGCTGGTCGACAACGACGTCAACCTGATGGCGCTCGGCGAGCACCGGGCCCACTGGTCGCGCGTCGACCACCTGCTGTTCGTCAAGGTCGCCACCGGCATCGGCGCCGGGATCATCGCCGACCACCGCCTCGACCGGGGCGCCCAGGGCACCGCCGGCGACCTCGGCCACGTCCAGGTGCCGGGCCTCGACGCGGAGGCGCCCTGCCGCTGCGGCAACACCGGCTGCCTCGAGGCCGTCGCCGCCGGCCCGGCGGTCGCGGCCCGGCTGCGCGAGCAGGGTCTCGACGTCGACGGGTCCGCGGGGGTCGTGGCGGCCGTCCAGGCCGGGGAGCTGCTGGCGGTGCACGCCGTGCGCCAGGCCGGGCGCGACCTCGGCGCCGTGCTCGCGACCTGCGTCAGCCTGCTCAACCCGTCCGTGATCGTCGTGGGCGGCGAGCTCGCCGAGGCCGGCGAGCACCTCCTCGCAGGGGTGCGCGAGGCGGTCTACCAGCGCTCGCTGCCCCTCGCGACGACGAACCTGCGCATCGTCCCGTCCCGCACGGGCGCCGGGGCCGGTGCGCTCGGGGCCGCCGCGATGGTGCTCGACGCCGTGCTCGCGCCGGCCGCCGTCGACGCCTACCTCGCGGAGCGTCGGTCCGCCTGAGGTCCGGGCCGGCTCAGGCCCGCTTCGGTGGGCGCGGGACGAAGAACGCGACGCGTCGCTGGTAGTCCTGGTAGGCCGGGCGCTCCTGCATCCGACGCTCGGTGCGACGCGCGCCGGTGGCGTAGGTGAGCAGGTAGGTCATCGCGACGGGCGCGGGGAGCGTCCAGCCCGCCGGCGCCGAGGCCGCCGACGCGATCCAGGCGCCCCACCAGACGCACGAGTCGCCGAAGTAGTTCGGGTGGCGCGACCACGCCCACAGGCCGGTGTCGAGGACGTCGGGCCGCTCGTCGCGGTCACGCTCCATGAAGGCCGCCTTCTGCCGGTCGGCGGTGGCCTCGACGACGGCACCGCCCACCATCACCGCCAGCCCGACGGGGAGCAGCCACCGGCGGGCGGTCCGCGGCAGGGCGCTGGCGGCCGCGACCTGCAGGGGCGCCGAGACCAGCACCTGCGCGAGGCCCTGCGTCACGAACACCTTGGCGACGACGGTCGCGGTGCCGTCACCCTGGAGGAACTCGGTGTAGCGGGGGTCCTCCTCGTCGCTGTCGCGGACCCGGCCGTAGGTGAGGCGTCCGAGGCGGACGGCCCACGCGCTCGCCACGGCGGCCAGCGCCCAGCGTCGGCGCGCGTCACCGGTGCCCACCACGGCGGACCCGACGGCGACCGCGGCCAGGCCGGGACCCCACACCGGGTCGGCGTAGTCGCGGCGCCCGTCGCGCAGGGCCACGACCGCCGTGGCCGTCTGCAGCGCCGCCGCCGCGAGCGCGGACGTCGCCGCCACCCGTCCCAGGTTCCCCAGGTCAACCGCCATCGTCCCCGCCCCTCTCGTCGCCTCGACCAGCCTCATCGCTCGACCGCGGCTCCGCACGAGGAACGTCAGATCCGCCCCCACCCCGGGGTTCGGCCGTTCTGCTCCGCCGGACCTCCTTGCTCCCCTAGCGTGTGCGGACTGCTCCACCTCTGATCGGAGAACCCGTGCGGGCCCACACCCTGCAGGCGCCCGACGTCCGCACCCCCGTCGTCGCGCTGCTCACCGCCCTCGTCGGCGGGCTGCTCGTCGTGGCTCTGACGCCCGGGCCGGCCGAGGCGGTCGTGCGCACGTCCACCGGCAAGGCCTGCACGATCGTGGGCACCCAGGGCCGCGACGTGCTCAGGGGGACCGCGCGCCGCGACGTCGTCTGCGGCCGCGGCGGCAACGACGTGATCGACGGTCGCGGCGGCGACGACGTCATCGACGGCGGCGCCGGCCACGACCGCCTGACCGGGTCGGCGGGCCACGACCAGCTCCTCGGCGGGGCGGGGTCCGACCGGCTCAGCGGGTCGGCCGGGAACGACCGCCTCGTCGGCGGCGCCGGCCACGACCGGATCAGCGGGGCCGCCGGCGACGACCGCGCGGACGGTGGCGCCGGCGACGACGTCGTCTCCGGTGGCACGGGGGACGACGACGTGAATGGCGGAGCCGGCGGCGACCGCGTGGCGGGCGGCCCCGGAGCCGACGACGGCGACGGCGGGCCCGGCTCGGACGTCGTCCTGGGCGAGGCCGGCGACGACCAGCTCGGAGGCGGGTCCGGCCGGGACACCGTCGACGGCGGTCCCGGGTTCAACCTGTGCGACACCCCCAGCGACACCGCCGACCGCCAGGTCCGGTGCGCCATCGACACCGAGGCCCCGGTGCTGCGGAGCCTCACCCTGTCCCGCACCTCGGTCGACGTCAGCCACGGCGCCCAGACGGTCACGGCGACCGCCCACGTCACCGACGACACCGGCGTCCGCTCGGTGACGTTCGACGGCGGCTGGGGCCGGCGGGTCTCGGGAACCGCGCGGGACGGCATCTGGAAGGCCGAGATCACCGTGCCCGCCAACCGCCGCCCCGGCGAGCAGGAGGTCGCCGCCCGCCTCCAGGACCGCGTCGGTCACCCCGGCGCGACCGCGCCGTCGAGGTCCTTCACCGTCGTCAACACCGTGCTCGACCGGGAGTCACCGGTGGTGCGCTCACTCACGCTGGACCGGACGACGGTGGACGCCCGCACCGAGCAGCAGTTCATCTGGGTGACCGTGCGGATCACCGACGACCTCACCGGTCCGACGGACGACGTGCTCGTCTGCCTGTCGCACGCCTCCGCGACCGGGAGCCCGGTCTTCCGCCGGGTGGGCGACTGCAGCCAGCTGTCGAAGGTGTCCGGGACGGTCCGCGACTCCACGTGGCGGGGCGCGATCCTGATCCCCGAGGGTGCCGACGACGGGACCTGGAACACGGACCTCAGGGTCGGCGACGCCTCCGGCACCCACGGCTCCACGACGTGGTGGGGCCCGGACTCGCTGGCGGCCCAGCCCGCGGGCTCGACGCTCCGCGCGCTACCGGGCGGTGCGGGTGCCTTCCGCGTCGTCGGCACCGCGGTGGACACCCGGGCTCCCCGGCTCACCTCCGTGCGGATGTCGCCGTCCACCGTCGACACCACGCACGGCGCCAAGGTCGTCACCGTGGAGGTCGCCGGCACCGACGCCGAGGGCATCACCGGCGTCGCGTTCCTCGTCGGCGGCTACTCCGACCGCGCCGGCCCCGACGACTGGCTGCAGATCGCCTCGATCTTCTCGTTCGACCTGGTCCGGGGCACGAGGACCAACGGTGTCTGGCGCAAGACGTTCGTCGTCCCCGGTGGCACGCCGAACGGGACGTACCCGATCGAGGCCCGCCTGCAGGACAAGACGCATCTCGAGTCCTGGACCGCCGACGGCAACGGCTGGGGCAGCGCCCACACCCTCGACGCCACGACGGCGCCGACCGGCGCGAACCTGGTGGTGGCCAACTCCCCCTGACGGTCGCGTCGGCCCGGCCCGGCCCGGCCGGTGCCGACGCGTCGTGCGAGTCCCGATGCCTCGACGGTGCCGCGGCACCGATCTACTCTTCGACGATGACCCCGGAGGACGTCGGACGTCACGCCGAGTCGCTGCCCCGCGTCAAGTGCAAGGGCACCGCGGAGCGCCCGGGGTGGTACGTCGACGACCGGCTGGTCGCGCGCATGGCCGACCCGACGACGCTGGTGGTCCGTGTGCCGCTCGGCCGGCGGGACGCGCTCGTCGGGAGGTACCCGAACACCTTCGGGGTGCCGCCGCGCATGGAGTCGCACCACAAGGTCGAGGCGTACCTCGACCGCGCCGATCCCGACGCCGTGCGCGAGGCTGTCGATCTCGCCTGGGAGATGCAGCACCGATGACCCACCCTCGGGTGGGCCGTTACCTCGTGGCGTTCTCGCCCGACGCCGACGAGTGGCGCGTCCTGCGCCTCGAACGCGTCCACCCGCACGCGCCGACGGGGCGACCGTTCGCACGACGCGAGCTGCCCGGGTCCGACGTCGCCGCGTACGTCATGACGCGCCCGGACCGTGGCGACACCCCGGCCCCCTGGCCGTGCGTCGGGTCGGTCGAGATGGCGCTGCCCGCCGGCGCCGTCGCAGTACGCGCCGGGCGGGTCGGTGGTCGAGGACCTCGGTCACGGGCGGTGCCGCCTGACGGTCGGCGCCTGGGCGTGGTCGGGTGTGGCCGGCCTGCTCGCGACCTTCGGCACCGACCTGCTCGCGGTGGAGCCGCCCGCGCTGGTGGATGCCTGCCGGGCCCTCGCCGGGCGGTTCTCGCGGGTCGACCCGTAGACGGCGTGGTGTGATGTGGGCCACCCACGCCGTCACCCAGGAGCGCCGATGATCCAGAACGACTTCTACACCCCCGAGGCCCAGGGAGCCTACGAGCTGCACGGGCTGGGCGACTTCGCCCTCGAGGAGGGCGGGACGATCCCCGACCTGCAGCTCGCCGTCGCCACCTTCGGCACCCTGAACGAGGCGCGCGACAACGCGATCTGCATCCCCACCTGGTTCTCGGGCACGCACGCCACCTGGGAGCAGGTGTACATCGGCGAGGGCCGCGCGCTCGACCCGTCGCGGTACTTCATCGTCGTCATCAACCAGATCGGCAACGGTCTGTCGACGTCACCGCACAACACCGACGGCGACGTCGCGATGTCGCGGTTCCCGAAGGTGACGATCGGCGACGACGTCCGCGCGCAGGAGCAGCTGCTGCGGGAGGTCTGGGGCATCGAGCGGCTGGCCCTGGTCGTCGGCGGGTCGATGGGCGCGCAGCAGACCTACGAGTGGGCCGTCCGCTTCCCCGACAAGGTCCAGCGCGCCGCGCCCATCGCCGGCACCGCGCAGATCACCCCGCACGACGTCCTGTTCACGCAGGCGCTGATGGACACCCTCACGTCCGACCCGGGCTGGAACGACGGCGAGTACGCGTCGCACACCGACGTCGCGGGCGGCCTGCGTCGCCATGCGGGCATCTGGTCGCTGCTCGGGCTGTCGACGGAGTTCTGGAAGACCGAGTTCTGGCGCGGCATCGAGCTGCCCGACGTCACCTTCACGTCGCTCGAGCAGTTTCAGGCCGGGTTCATGGAGGGCGTGTTCGGGGCGATGGACCCCAACGCGCTGCTGACGATGGGCTGGAAGTGGCAGCACGGCGACGTCGCCAGGCACACGGGCGGCGACCTCGCCGCGGCGCTCGGGCGCATCACGGCGAAGACGTTCGTGATGCCGATCGACGAGGACATGTTCTTCCCGCCGCGGGACTGCGCCGCCGAGCAGGCCCTGGTGCCGGGCAGCGAGCTGCGCGTGCTCCACAGCATCGCCGGCCACTTCGGGCTGTTCGGCTTCGAGCCGTCCTACCTCGCCGAGCTCGACGCCCACCTCTCCGAGCTGCTGGCCACCGACGTCTGAGCACCTGTCGGTGCGTGGTGACGTCCCGGCATCACCACGCACCGACAGGTCGGCGGACGGAAGGGGTCATCGGCTGGCCCGCGCGGTGACGGTGATGTCGTGGGTGACTGTGATGGCCGGCGTGACGCCGGGCTCGGGCGTCCGGGCACCCTCCCACCGCAGGTCGAGGTCGCGGCCGCGCACGCGGACGCTGGCGAGCTGGTTCTCGAACCACGGCCCGGCCGACGTCGACCAGTCGAACGGCGGGTCGGGCACCTTCGCGCTGCGGGCCAGCGCGCGTCCGAGGCGGGAGCCCAGCGGCCGGTTCGCGAACGTCTGCGCGGCCCGCATGGCGCGCGGCAGCGGGTTGCGGATCGGGGAGCAGACGGCCTGCAGCAGACGCGTCCCGCCGGTGCCCACGTGCCCGTCGACCTCGGCGAGGTAGGAGTGGTGGACGTCGCCCGACAGGAAGCAGATCGTCGCGGGCGCCGCGCCGCGCTCGCCCGACGCGACCTGGCGGGCGTGCTCGGCCACCACCCGGAACGAGTGCTGGAAGGCGGCCCAGTGCTCGAGGTCGATGGTCTGACGGACCTTCTCGCCCAGCCGCACCACCCGTCGGCCCCACGCACCCTCGGCGATGGCCTCGTTCCACGCCTCGAACTCGTGCACGGCCGTCGACATCAGGTACGGCAGCGACGTCCCGACGAAGACGTGGTCGACGTCGCCGGTGGCCTGGTCGAGCAGCCACCGCGCCTCGCCGTCGTCGAGGATGCGCCGGGCCCCGGGCGTCAGGTCGCGGGCCGCGCGCGTGTCGGCCACGATCAGGCGGCTGCCGGCGATGTCGCGGACGTAGCTCCACTGGTAGGTCTCGGGGTGCTGGTCGACGCGGTCGGCGAACGCGTCGAGCACGTCGGTGAGGTCGTCGTCGCCGCGCGCCCAGGTCTCCTCCAGGACCAGCCAGATCTCGTCCTTCGCGCGCTCGGCGGGCGCGAGGTTGCCCACGTGCTGGTAGACCCAGTACGACGCGAGCGCCGCGACGATGCGTCCGTGCCACCACTGCGTGGCCTCCATCGTGGCGCGCCAGGAGGCCGACGTGTTCCAGTCGTCGCGGACGTCGTGGTCGTCGAAGATCATCAGCGTCGACAGGGTCGACAGCAGCCACCGGTTGGCCGGGTCGCTCCAGGCCAGCAGGTACAGGTGGGCGTACTCCTCGAAGTCCTTGAGCTCGGTGCCCGGCGGCTGCTCGATGTCGCGGCGCGACGCGATGAACTCCTGCATCGCCTCGGACGTCTCGTCGGCGTAGACCTGGTCGCCGAGGAACAGCGCGAAGTCGGGCGCGGCCGAGTCGTCGTCGTCCTGGGCCATCCGCAGCGCGTAGGCGCGCAGGACGTCGACGCCGTGGGTGCGGTGGTGCTCGTCGTCGTGGGGCACGCTCGTGCGGCACGAGCCGTACAGGAAGTGCAGCGGGCGGTCGTGGTCGAGGGTGCGGATGCGCGGCGCCGGCAGGGGGCGGCCCTCCGCGACGTGGTCTGCGGGCGGCCAGACCGTGGCGCCGTCGACCTCGAGCTCGTAGGGCTGCGACGAGCCGGGCGCCAGCCCGTCGACGTCGACGACCGCGTAGTGGTGGCCGTGCACCTGGAAGGTCCGTGCCTCGAACCGGCGCCCGTCGGTGAGGACGGCCACGGTGCCGGCTCTCGCCACCTGCGCCCAGAGCACCGCGGTCGTCTGGTCGGTGTGGCGCAGGAGCGGTCCGAGGACCAGCACGTCGTCAGGCATGGGACGTGTCTACACCTCCGGTCCGCCGCCCGCAGGACTCCCCCGCGCGGTCGTGGGTCCCGTCACCGCGGGTGCCCGGCAGCCGGCGCGCTCCGCCGGACGAGACGCCCGGTGCGCTGCCCCTAGGGTGGACGGACCCCGGGCGGGACGACCCGGAGCCGATCGCAGGAGGACCCTTTCCGATGCTGACGACGCAGACCGCTGCCCTGGTGACCGGAGGTGCGTCGGGCCTCGGGGCCGCGACCGCACAGGCCCTGGTGGCCACCGGCGCCCGGGTGTTCGCCCTCGACCTCGCGTCGGCGATCAACGACGGCTCACCGATCGACGGCGTGTCCTACCTCGCCGCCGACGTCACCGACGAGGACCAGGTGCGCGCCGCCGTGGCGCAGGTCGTCGGCTCCGGGCTGCCGCTGCGCACGGTCGTGAACTGCGCGGGCATCGGGCCGTCGCAGCGGATCCTCGGTCGCCGGGGCCCGCACGACCTGGCGCAGTTCGCCCAGGTCGTCAGCATCAACCTGGTCGGCACCTTCACGGTGATGACGCTCGCCGCCGAGGCGATGGCCGCGACCGATCCGGTCGACGACCAGGGCCAGCGCGGCGTGATCGTCAACACGGCCTCCATCGCCGCCTTCGACGGTCAGGTCGGCCAGGCCGCCTACGCCGCGTCGAAGGGCGGCGTCGTCGGCCTCACGCTGCCCGCCGCGCGCGACCTCGCCTCGCACGGCATCCGCGTCTGCACGATCGCGCCGGGCGTCGTCGACACCCCGATGATGGGCTCGATGCCGGACGACGTCCGCGAGTCCCTCGCCGCGAGCGTGCCCTTCCCCCACCGCCTCGCCCTCCCCCAGGAGTACGCCCGCCTGGTGACGATGGTGGTCGAGCACGACTACCTCAACGGCGAGACCATCCGCATGGACGGCGCCCTGCGGATGGGGCCCCGATGACGGTTCAGGCTGCCTGGGGTCCTACCAGGACGTCTCAGCGTCGTCGATCCGTCAGTTCGGCGTACGCCCGTCCGTAGCGCTTCGCTCACGGACGGGCGAGCCGAACAGACGGATCGACTCCTGGGGTGGAGCTCAGGTGGCTGAGGAGATCGCGTCCGCGAGCGGCGTGCTGCCGCCCACCAGCTCCCACTGCTTGCCGACGGTCCGCGGGTCGTCGAGGGCGGCGACGATGAACGCGGCCACGTCGGCGCGGGGCACGTCGCCGCGCTCCACCTTCTCGGCGAGGGCGACCTGGCCGGTGGCCGGGTCGTCGGTGAGGCCGCCGGGACGGACGATCGTCCAGTCCAGACCCGAGTCGCGCAGCTGGGTGTCGGCGTCGCGCTTGGCTTCGACGTAGGCCTTCCAGACGTCGCCGGCGTCGTCGGCGACGGGCTCGTCGACCGAGATCGCCGAGACCTGCACGAAGCGGCTGACGCCGGCCTGCTTGGCGCCGTCGACCGACTTCACCGAGCCCCCGAGGTCGACCGACTTCTTGCGGGCGATGTCGCCGTCCGCGCCGCCGCCGGCGGCGAACACGACGGCGTCGGCGCCGGCGAAGGCCTGCGCGAACGTCGCGGCGTCGTCGTTCTCGATGTCGACGATGGCCGTCTCGGCGCCGAGCTGCTCGAGGTCGGCGACCTGCTCGGGCTTGCGGATCAGCGCGACGGGCGTGTGCCCGGCGCCGGCCAGCTGCCCGATCAGCAGCTGGGCGATCTTGCCGTGTCCTCCGACGATGGCGATGCGAGCCATGTGGTCCTCCTCAGGTCTGGTGCTGCGGGTGTGGCGCGTGCGGACCGGTCAGGCCGACAGCGCCGGGTAGTCGGTGTAGCCCTCGGCCCCGCCACCGTAGAAGGTGTCGGAGTTCGGCTCGTTGAGCTCGGCGCCGATGCTCCAGCGCTTGGGCAGGTCGGGGTTGGCGATGAACTCGCGCCCGACGGCCACGGCGTCGGCCTGGCCGGCGTCGAGGATGGCCTGAACGGACTCGCGACCGGTGACGTCGCCGAAGCCGGTGTTGAGGATCAGCGCGCCGTCGACGAGGCCGCGGATCTCCTTGACGATCGGCGCCTCGGCGTCGCCCGCGGACAGCACGCTCACGTAGGCGATCCCGAGGGGACGGATGGCCTCGAACAGCGCCCGGTAGGTGGCGTCGCGGTCGGCGGCGTCGTCCTCGATGCAGCCCTGGATGTCGTGGCCGGGCGAGACGCGGATGCCGACCTTGTCAGCACCGATGGCCTCGACCACCGCACGGGTCACCTCGACGACGAGGCGCGCCCGGTTCTCGGGGCTGCCGCCGTACTGGTCGTCACGGGTGTTGGACGACGGGGCGAGGAACTGGTGGAGCAGGTAGCCGTTGGCGGCGTGGATCTCGACGCCGTCCAGGCCGGCCTCGATCGCGCTGCGCGACGCGTGCACGAACTCCTCGACGATGCCGGGGATCTCGTCGGTCTCGAGGGCGCGCGGCGTGACGTGGGGGAAGCGGCCCTCGGCGGTGACCATCTCGCCCGGCGCGGCGATCGCGCTCGGGGCGACGGTCTCGAGGCCGTTCTTGTTGTCGGGGTGCGCGATGCGGCCGACGTGCATCAGCTGGACGACGATCCTGCCGTCGCGGGCGTGCACGGCGTCGGCGACCTTGCGCCACCCGGCGATCTGCTCGGGGGTGTGGATGCCGGGGGTGTTGAGGTAGCCCTGGCCCACGGCGCTCGGCTGCGTGCCCTCGGTGACGATGAGACCGGCCGACGCGCGCTGGGAGTAGTAGGTGACCGCGAGGTCGGTGGGGACCATGCCCTCGCCGGCGCGGTTGCGGGTCAGCGGCGCCATGACGAAGCGCTGCGGGAGGTTCCAGCTGCCGATGGTGACGTCGTCGAACAGGTCGGGCACGGTGTTCTCCTCTCGTCGGCGCACGGGCGCGCCGGGGTGGGTGTACGTGATGGTTCAACGATCTGCGGAGCCAGGCATTCCCGCACCACGAGTGACGCCCATGACGCGCGCGGGCCGGTGTCGGCGCGGGGCGATAGCGTGTCGGACGAGGCAGGCACCCTCGCCTCACGTCCTCTCCTCCAGCGACAGGCAGGCGCGAAGCAGCGATGAAGATCATCTACACGTTGACCGACGAGGCCCCCGCACTGGCCACCTACTCGTTCCTCCCCGTGGTCCAGGCCTTCGCCGGCCAGGCCGGGGTCGAGGTCGAGACGCGCGACATCTCGCTGGCGGCCCGCATCCTCGCGCAGTTCCCCGACCGCCTCACCGACGCCCAGCGCGTCCCCGACTCGCTCGCCGAGCTGGGCGACCTCGCCAAGACGCCCGAGGCCAACATCATCAAGCTGCCCAACATCAGCGCCTCGATCCCGCAGCTCAAGGCCGCGGTGGGCGAGCTGCAGGCGGCCGGGTACGACGTCCCCGACTACCCCGAGGACCCGCGGACCGACGAGGAGAAGAAGGCCCGCGCGGCCTACGACACCGTCAAGGGCAGCGCGGTCAACCCCGTCCTCCGCGAGGGCAACTCCGACCGTCGGGCACCCGCCTCGGTCAAGGGCTTCGCGCAGAAGCACCCGCACTCGATGGGCGCCTGGTCCGGTGAGTCCCGGAGCCACGTCTCGACGATGTCCGACGGCGACTTCCGCCACTCCGAGACGTCCGTGACGGCCGGTGCCGACGACACGTTCCGCATCGAGCACGTCGCCGAGGACGGCACCGTCACCGTGCTCAAGGAGAAGCTGCCGATCCTGGCCGGCGAGGTCGTCGACGGCGCCGTCATGCGCCGCGCGGCGCTCGACGCGTTCCTGGCCGAGCAGGTCGCCGACGCCAAGGCCCAGGGCGTCCTGTTCTCGGTGCACCTCAAGGCCACGATGATGAAGGTCTCCGACCCGATCATCTTCGGCCACGCGGTGCGCGCCTACTTCTCCGACGTGTTCGCGCAGTACGGCGACGACCTCGCGTCGGTCGGCGCGAGCCCCGACGACGGCCTCGCGTCCGTCCTCGGTGCGCTCGACAAGCTGCCCGCCGAGAAGCGCGAGGCGATCGAGTCCGCGATCACCGCCGGCTACGAGAGCGGCCCGCGCATCGCGATGGTCGACTCCAGCCGCGGGATCACCAACCTGCACGTGCCGAGCGACGTCATCATCGACGCCTCCATGCCCGCGGCGATCCGCTCGTCGGGCCAGATGTGGAACGCCGACGACGCGCTCGAGGACGCCAAGTTCGTCATCCCCGACTCGTCCTACGCGCCGCTGTACGCGGTCGCGGTCGACCACTGCCGCGAGCACGGCGCCTTCGACCCCACCACGATGGGCACCACGCCCAACGTCGGCCTGATGGCACAGAAGGCCGAGGAGTACGGCAGCCACGACAAGACCTTCGAGATCGCGTCGGCCGGCACCGTCCGCGTCGTCGACGCGTCGGGCGCCACGGTGCTGTCGCACGACGTCGCCCCCGGCGACATCTGGCGCGCCTGCCAGACCAAGGACGCCCCGATCCGCGACTGGGTGCGCCTGGCCGTCGAGCGGGCCCGCGCCACCGGCGCCCCGGCCGTGTTCTGGCTCGACGACGACCGCGCCCACGACGCGCAGGTGCTCGCCAAGGTGCGCGAGTACCTCGCCGAGGAGGACACCGACGGCCTCACCATCGAGGTCAAGGACGTCGCCGACGCCACGGCGTACACGCTCGACCGGGCGCGTGCGGGCCAGGACACCATCTCGGTGACCGGCAACGTCCTGCGCGACTACCTGACCGACCTGTTCCCGATCATGGAGCTCGGCACCAGCGCCAAGATGCTGTCGATCGTCCCGCTCATGAACGGCGGCGGCCTGTTCGAGACCGGCGCCGGCGGCTCGGCCCCCAAGCACGTGCAGCAGCTCGTCAAGGAGAACCACCTGCGGTGGGACTCCCTCGGTGAGTTCCTGGCGCTGGCGGTCTCGCTCGAGATGCTGGCCGACAAGACCGGCACCCCCCGCGCCGCGCTGCTCGGCACGGCGCTCGACGCCGCCACCGGCCGCCTGCTCGAGGACGACAAGTCCCCGTCGCGCAAGGTCGGCGAGCTCGACAACCGTGGCAGCCACTTCTACCTGGCGCTCTTCTGGGCCCAGGAGCTGGCGCAGCAGACCGAGGACGCCGAGCTCGCGGCGGTCTTCGCCCCGCTGGCCGAGACGCTGGCCTCGCAGGAGGACGCGATCGTCGGCGAGCTCGCCGAGGTGCAGGGCAGCCCGGTCGACCTCGGCGGGTACTTCTACCCCGACGCCGCCAAGGCCGCCGCGGCGATGCGGCCGAGCAGCACCTTCAACGCCACCATCGACGCCTTCTGACGGAGGCGGGTCCACACGAGCACCGGCCCCGACGAGACGGCGGTCGCCACCACCTGGCGGCCGCCGTTCGTCGTGGACATGCGCCGCACCCTGCGCACCCTGCGACGCGGTCCCGGCGACCCGGCGTTCCGGGTGGAGCCCGACCGCTCGATCTGGCGCGCCACGCGGATGCCGACGGGCGTCGCGACCGTCCGGCTGGCCCAGCGCGGGCCGCAGGAGGTGGAGGCGCGGGCCTGGGGACCCGGCGCCGACGAGGCCCTCGTCCAGCTGCCCGAGCTGCTCGGCGCGGGCGACGACGTCTCGACCTTCGACCCGCGCCTGACGCTCGTCAGCCGTGCGCACCAGCGCCACCCCGGTGTCCGGGTCATGCGGACGGGGCGGGTGATGGAGTCGCTCATCCCGGCGGTGCTCGAGCAGAAGGTGGTGGGCGCCGACGCGTTCGCGTCCTGGCGCCGGCTGCTGCGGCTGTACGGCGACGACGCCCCCGGCCCCACGCCCGTCCCCATGAAGGTGCCGCCCACCGGTGAGACCTGGCGGCTGGTGCCGTCGTGGGAGTGGCACCGCGCGGGCGTCGACCCGCAGCGCGCGCGCACGGCCGTCACCTGCGCGAGCCTCGAGCGCCAGCTGCAGGGTGCCGCCGACCTCGACCCGGCGGCGGCCGAGGCGCGCCTGCGCGCCGTGCCTGGCGTCGGCGTCTGGACCGCCGCCGAGGTGCGTCAGCGCGCGCTCGGCGACGCCGACGCGATCTCGATCGGCGACTACCACCTCGCCGCCGCCATCGGCTGGACCCTCCTCGGGCGCAAGATCGACGACGCCGAGATGGTCGAGGTGATGGAGCCCTGGCGTCCCCACCGCGGACGCGTCGTGCTGCTCCTGTCGGCCGACGGCGTCCTCGCCAAGCCCCGCCGCGGCCCCAAGATGGCCCGCGACAACCACTCCTGGCACTGACCGAGAGCGCCCTCAGGGCTCTGGAGGTATGAAGGACGCATGACTTCTGCAACCGTCCAGCTCGCCGGCCGTCCCGTGCACCGGGTGGGGTTCGGCGCCATGCAGCTCCCGGGCCCGCACGTCTTCGGCCCGCCTCGCGACCGCGACGCCGCGCTGGCCGTCCTGCGCCGCGCGATCGAGCTCGGCGTCGACCACGTCGACACCGCGCAGTTCTACGGCCCCGACGTCAGCAACGAGCTGATCCACACCGCGCTGCACCCCTACCCCGACGACCTCGTGCTCGTCAGCAAGGTCGGTGCCGTGCGCGACGCCGAGGGCGCCTGGCTCGGCGCCGACCGTCCCGAGCAGCTGCGCGAGGGCGTCGAGGACAACCTGCGCTCGCTCGGGGTGGAGCGCGTCGACGTCGTCAACCTGCGCCTGATGGACGGGAGCGACGTGCCCTTCGCCGACCAGCTCGGCGAGATGGTCGCCCTGCGCGAGGAGGGCAAGATCGGCGGTGTCGGCCTGTCGAACGTCGAGGCCCACCACCTCGTCGAGGCGCTCGGGACCACCGAGATCGCCTGCGTCCAGAACCCCTACAACCTGCGCCAGCGCGAGGGGCAGCCCGTCCTCGACCTGTGCATCGAGCGCGGCGTGCCGTACGTGCCGTTCTTCCCGCTGGGCTCGGCGTTCCCCGGCGCCGCGAAGATCCCCGACGACCCCGCCGTCGTCTCGGTCGCCCGACGCCTCGGCGCCACCCCGTCGCAGGTGGGGCTGGCCTGGGTGCTCGCGCAGTCCGACCTCGTCCTGCTCATCCCCGGCACGTCGAGCATCGCCCACCTCGAGGAGAACGTGGGCGCGGGCGACGTCGTCCTCGACGCCGACGCCCTGGCCGAGCTCGAGGCCTGAGTCAGCCGGCCGTCACGGTGTCGCCGACGCGGACGGTGGGCCAGGTCCCGCGGGCCGAGCCGGCCGCGAGGACGGGCACGAGGTTGACGCCGAACCAGGTGCTGCCGTCCCAGCTGCGGTGACGGGCGAGGGTGCGGATGGGCTCGCGTCCGCGCTCGAGGGTGTCGGGGTCACGGAGCGTCATCACGCAGCGCGGGCAGGGACCCGTGGCGGCGAACGTCGCCTCGCCCACCCGCACCCGTCGCCAGGTGTCCTCGGCGAACGGCACGTCGCCGTCGACCACCAGGTTGGGACGGAAGCGCCGCATCTCGACGGGGTCCTCGGCGCGGTCGGGGTCCTCGAGCCCGCGCTCGACGATCCACTCCCCCAGCTGCGCGAGCGAGGCCTCCGTCGTCAGCAGCAGCGGGCTCCCGTCGGCCAGGCTCACGTGGCTGTCGGCCGGCACGAAGTCGCCCTCGCCGACGGGCCGCAGGCGCGGGTCGTCCTGGAAGACCAGGCGCACCGACAGGCCGAGGAGCGCGGAGAACCAGCGGGCGGGGGCGTCGCCGACGTCGGCCGCGCGCAACCGGGTGCGCCACACGCTGACCCAGGTGTCCGCCGGCGTGGTCGGCGGCGCGACGAGCAGCGGCGCGGCGCCGTCGGCGGTCAGGACGAACGGGTCGAGCGGTCCGGTGTCGGGCTCCCCCACCGCGCGGACGGCCAGCAGCGCGGGGTGCTCGCGGGCCGTCACCTGCGTGCCGTCGGCCGTGACGAGCATGTAGCGCCGGTCGCCGGCCAGGCCCCAGGGCTCGACGAGCGACTCGTCGAGGTCGACCGCGGCCACCGACTTGACGGGGTACCGGTGCAGGCTGACGACGCGCATGGCCGCAGCCTACGAAGCCCCCGTCGTCCCGGCACCTCGCGCGGGCGGGTCGTTCGAGCACGGAAGTACAGTGGAGGCGTGGACCCCGATCCCCGCTACGCCGTGATGATGCTGCTGCGCGAGGTCACGACCGCGACCGACCGCTACGTCGAGCGCCGCGGCACCGCCCGCGGCCTGCACCGCACCCACCTCCACGCGCTCGCGCACGTCATCGACGCCGCCCGCACCGACGCCACGATGACGCCCGGCCGGCTCGCGTCCGTCCTCAACCTGAGCGCACCCGCCACGACGGCCCTGCTCGACCGGCTCGAGGCGGCCGGGCACGTCACCCGCGCCCCCAGCACCAGCGACCGCCGCAGCACCCATGTCTCGGCCACCCCGAGCGCCATCGCCATGGGCCGCGACCTCTTCGGCCCCCTGGGCACCACGATGATGGCGGTCGTCGCCCGCTACACCGACGACGAGATCGCCGTCGTCTCCCGCTTCCTCACCGACTCCGTCGCGGCCATCGACGCCGCCACCGAGGGGTAGCCGCGGTCGGACCATTTACCACGTGAACGTGGTAGATGGATCGAAGCACGGTAGATCTCCCATGTTTCGCGCCAATCACCACGTTCACGTGGTGTTTGGGCCCGCCCGCTCAGCCCTCGCCGAGCACCCGCCGGGCGACGGCGAAGGCGCTGTTGGCGCGGGGGACGCCGCAGTAGACGGCGCTCTGGAGGAGGACCTCGGTGATCTCCTCGCGGGTGAGGCCGTTGCGCAGCGCCGCGGGGAGGTGGAGCTCGAGCTCCTCGAGGTTGCCGTTCGCGACGAGCGCGGTGATCACCGCGACGCTGCGCTCGCGTCGGCCGAGGCCCGGACGGGTCCAGACGTCGCCCCACGCGTAGCGGGTGATGAAGTCCTGGAAGTCGCGGGTGACGTCGTCGATCCGCGAGGCGGCGCGGTCGACGTGCTCGTCGCCCAGCACCTCGCGGCGCACCCCCATGCCGGCCTCGCGTCGCTCGTCGTCGTTCATGCGTGCGCCTCCAGGTGCGTGCGGATCAGGTCGGTGACGACCTCGGGCTGCTCGACGCTGGCCAGGTGCGAGGCGTGCTCGACGACGTGGAACGTCGCGCCGTCGATGCCCGCGGCCAGCACCTCGCCGGCCGACGGCGGGGTGGCGGGGTCCTCGGCGCCCGAGACCACCATGGTGGGCGTGCGCACCTGCTCGAGCCAGCCGCGGGTGTCGAACCGGGCGAGGGCGTCGCACGCCGCCGCGTAGCCCGCGGGCGACGTCGCCGCGAACGCCGCCAGCACGTCGTCGGCGTGCGCGGCCTCGTCGCCCGCGATGCCCGGCGTGAACCAGCGTCCGCGGGTGCTCTCGACGAGCCAGCCCATGCCCTCGTCGCGCACGCGAGCGGCGCGATCGGCGAACGCCGACCCGAACGTCGCCGCGGTGCACACCAGCGACAGCGAGCGCAGCCGGTCGGGGGCCTGCAGCGCGAGCTCCTGGCCGACGGCGCCGCCGAGGGAGAGCCCGACGTAGTGGAAGCGGTCGATGCCGAGCCGGTCGGCCAGCGCGAGGACGTCGCGAGCCATCTCGTCGACGCCGTAGGGCGCGGGCGGGACCGGAGACCCGCCGTGGCCGCGGTGGTCGAACGCGACCAGCTGGTACTCGTCGGCGAGGTCGCGCAGCTGCGGGCGCCACATGTCGGCGGTGGCGCCGACGGACGAGCCGAGCAGGACGGCGGGCCGGTCGGGCTCACCGGTCGACAGGTGGTGCAGGGCGACGGTCATGGGCTCTCCCCCAGGGGTCGGTAGGCGGTCCACGTCCCCTCGCGGGGCAGCGCGGCACCCGCCGAGCGCCACGCAGCAAGCGCCCGGTCCACCCATGGATCGGTGGCCGCGGACACGTCGGGGTCGGTCTCGATCAGCATCGACAAGGTGCGGACGTGCTGCGCCATCGCCGCCCGGTCCACCTGCAGGTCGGCGACCAGTGCGGCGGTGCGCGCGGTCGCCTCGTGCACGAGGTCGAGGGCGCTGCGCAGCGGCCGCCACTCGGCGGTCCAGGCACCGGCCGGACGCTCGTTCTCGGCCACCGCCGACGCGCCCAGCACCGAGACGAGCGCCGGCACCTGACGTGCGGCGGCGACGACGAGCACCGAGGCCGCGGGGTTGCGCTTGTGCGGCATCGACGACGACGGGCCACCGGTACCCTCCTGCACCTCACCGATCTCGGTCTGCGCCATCACCAGGACGTCGGCGGCGATCGTGCCGACGGCGCCGGCGGTGACGGTGAGGGCGTGCCCGACGTCCAGCACCGGCGCACGCCGCGTGTGCCACGACATCGTCGGCTCGGCGAGGCCGAGCCGCTGGGCCAGCGCCGCGACGACCTGCGGACCGCGGTCGCCGAACGCGGCGGTGGTGCCGACGGGCCCACCGAGCGACACCGGCAGCGACGCCCGGACCTGCGTGACCCGGACGAGCGCGTCGGTGACGCCCGCCAGCCAGCCGGCGACCTTGAAGCCGAGCGTCGTGGGCTGCGCCTGCTGCGTCAGCGTGCGGGCGACGACGGCGGTGCGGCGGTGCTCGTCGGCGAGCCGGGCCAGCGACCGGCCGAGCTCGCCGAGCGACGTGGCGACGTCGGCCAGGACGTCGCGAGCCAGCAGGACGAGCGCGGTGTCGAGGACGTCCTGGCTGGTGGTGCCGTGGTGGAACCAGGCCGCGACGTCACCGGTCGCCTCGGCGCGCACGCGGCGGACGAGCGGGATGACGAGGTTGCCGTCGACGGCCGCCTCGGCCGTCAGGACGTCGGGGTCGTAGCCGGCCTCGCCGACGGCGCCGCGCAGCGCGGCGTCGACCCACGGGACGGCGGCGAGCCCGTCGGTCACCCCGGACGGCGCGCCGGCGACGTCCTCCAGGGCACCCAGCAGCGCCACCTCGACGCCCAGCATCCGGGCGACCAGTCCCGCGTCCGGGCTCACACGGCCTCCATCACCATGGCCAGCCCCTGCCCCACGCCGATGCACAGCGAGGCCACGCCGGTGCCGCTGCCGCGGCGGTGCAGCTGCCAGGCCAGCGAGCCGGCCAGGCGGGCGCCGGACGCGCCCAGCGGGTGGCCGATCGCGATCGCGCCGCCCTGCGGGTTCACCGCGTCGGGGTCCAGACCCTCCCACTGACCGACGCAGGCGAGCGACTGGGCGGCGAACGCCTCGTTCAGCTCGAGCACGTCGACGTCCTCCAGCCCCTTGCCCGCGCGCCGCAGCGCGGTCCGGACGGCCTCGACGGGGCCGATGCCGAACACCTCGGGGTCGACGCCGTGCGCGCCGGTGGACACGATGCGGGCGAGCGGACGCAGGCCGCGCCTCTCGACCGTGTCGGCGTCGGCGAGCAGCAGGGCCGCCGAGCCGTCGTTGAGCGGCGAGGCGTTGCCGGCCGTCACGGTGCCGTCCTCTCGGAAGACGGGCTTGAGCCTCGCGAGGGACTCGGTGGTGACGCCCTCGCGGATCGTCTCGTCGCGCGCGAGCTCGACGCCCGCGTAGGGGGCGACCTCATCGGCGTAGAGGCCGTCCTCCCACGCGCGGATCGCGAGCTCGTGGCTGCGGACGGCGAACGCGTCGGCGGCCTCGCGGGTGATGCCGTGGCGCTCGCGCAGGATCTCGGTGGCCTCGCCGAGGCTGACCGTCCAGGCACCGGGCATCTCGGGGTTGACCATCCGCCAGCCGAGCGTGGTGGACCAGAGCTGCTCGTGGCCGACGGGGTAGCGGCGCGACGGCTTGGGCAGCACCCACGGCGCGCGCGTCATCGACTCCACGCCGCCGGCGATCATCAGGTCGGCCTCGCCGACGGCGATCGCGCGCGCACCCTGCATCACGGCGTCGAGGCCGGATGCACAGAGCCGGTTGACGGTGCTGCCGGTGACCGACGTCGGCAGGCCCGCCAGGAGCACCGACATGCGGCCGACGTTCCGGTTGTCCTCGCCGGCCTGGTTGGCGGCACCGAGGACGACCTCGTCGACGGCCCCGCCGTCGGCGCCGAGCGCGTCGCCCGCACGGTCGACGATCGAGCGCACCGCGTGGGCGGCGAGGTCGTCGGGGCGGACGTCGGCGTAGGCCCCGCCGGCCTTGCCGATCGGGGTCCGGACCGCGTCGACGACGAACACGTCACGACCGAGCACTGGGGCACCTCCGGGATCGGTACGCGAGCGACCGAGCGTTCGCATCGCGCACAAGTGTTACCATCGCGAACACCGTAGCACCGTGCACCGAGGTCGAGGAGGGGTCGTGGAGCCCGTCGATCCCGCCGGCGACGCCCGGGCACCGCACTTCGTGCAGTCTCTCGCGCGTGGCCTGTCGGTGCTCACCGCGTTCGGCGAGGGCGCCGAGCACCTCACGCTGAGCGAGGTCGCCGCCCGCACCGACCTCACGCGCGCCGCCGCCCGGCGCTTCCTGCTCACGCTGGTCGACCTCGGCTACGTCACGTCCGACGGCAAGCGCTTCACGCTGCGGCCCCGCGTGCTCGACCTCGGGTACGCCTACCTGTCGGGCCTCGGGCTGCCGGCCGTCGCGCAGCCCCACCTCGAGCGGCTGGTCGCGCAGGTGCGGGAGTCGTCGTCGATGGCGGTCCTCGACGGCCACGACGTCGTCTACGTCGCGCGCGTGCCCACCGCCCGCATCATGTCGGTGACCATCGACGTCGGCACGCGACTGCCCGCGCACGCGACGTCGCTCGGCCGGGTGCTGCTGGCGGGACTGGGCCCCGACGCGCTGGAGCGGTGGATCGACGGCGCGACGCTCGCCCGCTTCACCGACCGCACCCTGACCGACCCCGCCGCCCTGCGGGCCGACCTGGACCGGGCGCGCACCCGCGGCCACGCGATCGCCGACTCCGAGCTCGAGGACGGTCTGCGCTCGGTGGCGGTCCCGGTGCGCGACCGCCACGGGGTGGTCGCGGCCGCGCTGAACGTCTCGACGCAGGCCAGCCGGGTGCCGTTGGAGGACCTCCGCGGGGTGGTCCTGCCCGCCCTCGCCGCCGCCGCGCGGGCCGTCGAGGACGATCTCTCGCGGCGCGGCTGAGGCTCGTGCGGCCCGTCCTCGCAGGGCTCTGTCCCCAAACTTATGCACACCTGTTGATGACGTGAACAAGTTTTCGTCGAGGTGACACCTGCACCGGACATACACCGCCCAAAGGGACGAGGTCAGCACTCCACCACGTTGAGGGCGAGCCCGCCGCGTGCCGTCTCCTTGTACTTGTCCTTCATGTCCGCCCCGGTCTGGCGCATCGTGAGGATGGCCTTGTCGAGCGAGACGTGGTGGTCGCCGTCGCCGTGGGCGGCCATCCGCGCCGCCACGATCGCCTTCACGGACGCCACCGCGTTGCGCTCGATGCAGGGGATCTGGACGAGCCCGCCGACGGGGTCGCAGGTGAGGCCGAGGTTGTGCTCGATGCCGATCTCCGCGGCGTTCTCGACCTGTCGCGGCGAGGCGCCGTAGAGCTCGGCCAGGCCCGCGGCGGCCATCGAGCAGGCCGACCCGACCTCGCCCTGGCAGCCCACCTCGGCGCCCGAGATCGAGGCGTTCTGCTTGAACAGCAGGCCGATGGCGGTGGCGACCAGCAGGAAGCGCACGACGCCGTCCTCGTCGGCGCCCTCGCAGAAGTTCCACCAGAAGTGCAGCACCGCCGGGACGATGCCCGCGGCGCCGTTGGTGGGCGCGGTGACCACGCGTCCGCCGGCGGCGTTCTCCTCGTTCACCGCGAGCGCGTACAGCGTCACCCACTCCATCGCGTCGAGCGGGTCGGGCGGCCGCGCGGGGTCCTCGAGGTGGTGCCGCAGCGCCGCGGCACGACGCCTCACCTTGAGCCCGCCGGGCAGCGTGCCGTCGGTGCGCGAGCCGCGCTCGACGCACTCCTGCATCACGTGCCAGATGTGGAGCAGGCCCGCGCGCACCTCGTCCTCGGACCGCCAGGCGAGCTCGTTGGCCATCATCACGTCGCTGATGGACAGCCCCTCGCGCTCGCAGATCGCGAGCAGCTCGTCGGCGGTGCCGAACGGGTACGGGATGGGTGTGGCGTCGGGGACGAGCGGCGGCTCGGCGGGCCCGTCGGTGGTCGCCCCGCCGTCGGACTCGCCCTCGGCCGCGACGTCCGCCGCCTCGGTCTCGTCGAGCACGAACCCGCCACCGATGGAGTAGTAGGTGCGCAGGTCGACCCGCTCGCCGTCGGCGTCGAGGGCCTCGAACGTCATCGCGTTGGTGTGGAACGGCAGTCGCCTGCGGCGGTGCATGACGACGTCGTCGTCGAGGTCGAACACCACCCGGTGCCGTCCGAGGAGGTCGAGCTTGCCGGAGGTGCGCACGGCGTCGAGCACGGCGGGCGCGGTGGCCGGGTCGACGGTGTCGGGCATCTCGCCGCGCAGCCCCAGCACCACGGCCTTGACGCTGCCGTGCCCGTGCCCCGTCGCACCGAGGGAGCCGAACAGCTCGACGTGGACGCCGGCCGTCCGGTCGAGGTCGCCGTCGGCCTCGAGGGCGCGGACGAACAGGCTCGCGGCCCGCATCGGCCCGACCGTGTGCGAGCTGGAGGGCCCGATGCCGATCTTGAACAGGTCGAAGGCGCTGACGGCCACGGTGCCCTCCCTCTTCCGGTCTGCTTCGTCACACCGTACGGCGGGAAGATCACGGTCGGGTGTCGCGTTCTCACCGGTATGAAGATCGCACTCGTCGGAGCAGGAAACATCGGCACCAACCTCGCCCGCGCGTTCACGCGCGCCGGCCACGAGGTCACCGTCGCGAACTCGCGCGGACCCGAGACGCTGGGCGACCTCGTCGCCGAGACCGGGGCCACCGCGCTCCCCGTCGAGGAGGTCGCGCAGGGCGCCGACGTCGTCGTCGTGACCATCCCCCAGGTCAAGACCCCCGACCTGCCCGAGGACCTGTTCGCGGGCGCCTCGGACGAGGTCGTCGTCATCGACACCAACAACTACTACCCCCAGCAGCGTGACGGCAGGATCGACGCCATCGAGGCCGGTCAGACCGAGAGCGCCTGGGTCGCCGAGCAGATCGGCCGCCCGGTCGTGAAGGCCTTCAACGGCATCCACGCCGCGGACATCTCCACGGCGGGCAAGCCCGTCGGCGACGCCGACCGCCGCGCGCTCCCCGTCGCGGGCGACCAGGAGGTCGCCAAGAAGGTCGTCATCGGCCTGCTCGACGACATCGGCTTCGACGCCGTCGACGGCGGCACGCTCGAGGAGTCGTGGCGCCAGCAGCCCGGCACCCCGTCCTACGGCCTCGCCGCCGACCGCGACGGCATCACCGCCGCCCTCGCCGCCGCCTCCCCCGAGCGCACCGCGGACTGGAAGGCCTGACCCACCCACCCTCCCCAGTGGTCGAGATACGGGAAATGCACCACCGAAGTGCTTTCGGTGGTGCATTTCCCGTATCTCGACCGCTGGAGGCAGGTCTGGCCCTCCCGCTCACCGCTCGCGCATGGGGTCCAGCAGCTGGGCGAGGTGGATGCCGGAGCGGTCGGAGAGGTCGTCGAGCTGGGTGCGGCAGCTGAAGCCGTCGGCGAGGACGACGGCGTCGGGACCGGCGTCGCGGACGGCCGGCAGCAGCTGGTGCTCGGCGACCGCGACGGACACCTCGTGGTGGCCGATCTCGACGCCGAAGTTGCCGGCCAGGCCGCAGCAGCCGCCGAGGCGCTGGACGTCGGCGCCCGCGGACTCGAGCAGCTTCGCGTCCGGGCTCCAGCCCATGACGGCGTGGTGGTGGCAGTGCGGCTGGGCGACGACCTGGGTGCCCGCGAGCGACGGCGGCGTCCATGCGTCGTCCGTCGCCAGCAGCTCGGCCAGCGTCCGGGTGGCCGACGCGACCGAGCGCGACGCGTCGTCGCCCAGCAGCTCGACCGCGTCGCTGCGCAGCACGCCGGTGCACGACGGCTCGATGCCGACGATCGGGGTGCCCTCGGCCGCCGCGGGGAGCAGCGCGTCGACGGTCTCGCGCAGGATGCGGCGGGCGCCGTCGAGCTGGCCCGTGGTGATCCAGGTGAGGCCGCAGCACGTCGGCCGCGGGGTCAGGGTGGGTGACCAGCCCGCGTCCTCCAGCACCCGCACCATCGCCTGCCCGACCTCGGGCGAGAAGTGGTCGGTGAAGGAGTCGACGAACAGCAGCACCGGCTTGCCCGTCGTCGACCGCTCGGACGCCGTCGAGGCGAACCAGTCGCGGAACGACCGCTGCGCGAAGGCGGGGACCGAGCGACGGTGGTCGACGCCGGCCGCCCACAGGCCCACCCGTCCGAGACCGGGCAGCCGGATCGCGGCGTTGACGAGCGACGCGAGGCGGAACCTCGTGACCAGACGCGCCCAGCGCGGCAGCCAGCCGAGCGCGTAGTGCGAGCGCGGACGCAGGCGGCGCTTGTACGACTGGTGCAGCACCTCGGCCTTGTACGTGGCCATGTCGATGCCGGTCGGGCAGTCCGACGCGCAGCCCTTGCACGACAGGCACAGGTCGAGCGCCTCGTGCACCTCCGGCGAGCGCCACCCCTTCACGTCGGAGCCGTTGACCATCTCCTGGAGCACCCGGGCGCGTCCGCGGGTGGAGTCCTTCTCCTCGCGGGTGGCCAGGAACGACGGGCACATGACGCCGCCGCCGGCGGTGAGGTCGGCGCGGCACTTGCCCACGCCGGTGCAGCGGTGGACGGCCTGGCCGAGGTCGCCGCCGTCGTGCTCGTACGCGAAGGCGAGGTTGCGACGCAGCGGCGGGGCGGCGGGAACGCGCAGGCGCGCGTCGAGCGGCTCGGGGTCGACCAGGACGCCCGGGTTGAGCAGCCCGTCGGGGTCCATCACGTGCTTGACGGCCTTGAACAGGCCGATCATCTCGGGCGAGTACATCCGCGGCAGCAGCTCGCTGCGCGCGCGCCCGTCGCCGTGCTCGCCCGACAGCGAGCCGCCGTACCCGGCGACGAGGTCGGCCGCTGCCTCCAGGAACGAGCGGAACGCGGCCGCACCGTTCGGCTTGTCGAGCGGGTAGTCGAGACGGACGTGCATGCAGCCGTCGCCGAAGTGGCCGTAGGGCATCGCCGAGAGGTCGTGCTCGCCGAGCAGCACCTCGAAGTCGCGCAGGTAGTCGCCGAGGCGCTCGGGCGGGACGGCGGTGTCCTCCCAGCCGGCGTGCGCGGGACGCCCGGACGGTGCCCGCCCAGCGAGCCCGGCGCCGTCCTCGCGGACGCGCCACAGCGTCGCGGCCCGCCTCGGGTCGTCGACGATCTCGGCGGCGCGGGCCGGCACCTGGGCGACCATCGCCTCGGCCCGGGCGCGGACGTCGTCCTCGTCGTCGCCGCTGACCTCGGTGAGCAGCCACGCGCGGCCGTCGGGCAGGACGGGCAGCGCGCTCTCGCCGAGGCGCTCGCGGACGACGTCGACGATGCGCGAGTCGAGTCCCTCGCAGGCGCTCGGACCGTGCTCGAGGATGCGGGGCGCCATGTCGCCCGCGGTGGGCATGTCGTCGAAGCCGAGGACGACGAGCAGCCGGTGCCGCGGGTCGGCCACGAGCCGCACGGTGGCCTCGGTGACGATGCCGAGCGTGCCCTCGCTGCCGACCAGCGCGCGCGTCAGGTCGAAGCCGTGCTCGGGCAGCAGGTGCTCCAGGGAGTACCCCGACACCTGGCGGCCGAACCGTCCGAGCTCGGTCCGGATCACGCCGAGGTGGTCGCCGACGAGGGCGCGCAGGGCGTCCACCTGGGTGTCGGCACCGATGACGGTGGGCGTGCCGCCGGCCGGCGCGGTGGCCGTGAGCAGGGCGCCGGTCCCCGTCACGACGTCGAGCGCAGCGACGTTGTCGCTGGTGCGGCCGTACCCGAGGGTGCGGGCCCCGCAGGCGTTGTTGCCGATCATGCCGCCGATCGTGCAGCGGGTGTGCGTCGACGGGTCCGGGCCGAACCGCAGGCCCTCGGGCGTCGCGCGTCCCATCAGCGCGGCGTGCACGGTGCCGGGCTGCACGCGGGCCGTCCGCGCCTCGCGGTCGACGCCGAGCACCTGGTTCATGTGGCGGCTGAAGTCGAGGACGACGCCGTCGCCGACGGCGTTGCCGGCCACCGACGTGCCGGCACCCCGGGCCGTCACGGGCACGCCCAGCTCACGGCTGACGGCGAGGACGCGCGCGACCTCCTCGGCGTCGCGCGGGCGCACCACCGCCTGCGGCACGACGCGGTACAGCGAGGCGTCGCTCGAGTAGGCGGCGCGGTTGGTGCCGTCGGTCAGCACCTCGGCGATGCCCGCGGCGCGCAGGGCACGTCCGAGGTCGGTGCCGGAGGGGGCGCTCGTGAGGGTGGCCATGAGTAACATGTTACGCATGCCGCGGGCGTCCCTCACCGATCACGTCGTGGCCCACGTGCGCGACGAGGTCCGCGCCGGACGTCTCGTCCCGGGCGAGCTGTACTCGGTCTACCGGTTGTCCGACGAGCTCGGCGTCTCGCGCAGCCCCGTCCGCGAGGCCCTGCTGCGACTGTCCGAGGCCGGGCTCGTGGCGTTCGAGCGCAACCGCGGCTTCCGCGTGCACGTGCCCGACCCCCACGACATCGCCGAGATCTTCGCCGTCCGTCTGGCGCTCGAGGTGCCGGCGGCCCGCAGGCTGGCCGGACGCGTGACGCCGGCCGTCCGCTCCGAGCTGGAGGCCCAGCGCGACGCGATGCGCGCCGCCGTGGTCGCCGGGGACGAGCCGGGATTCTCGCGCGACGACCGCGGCCTGCACGCGCTCGTCCTCGAACGATCCGGCAACCGGCGGGCGGCGGCCGTCGTCGACGGGCTGCGCGAGACGACGCGACTGCTGGGGGCGTCGACGTCGCGCTCGCTGGAGCACGTCCGCGCCGAGCACGACCCCCTCGTCGACGCGCTGCTGGCCGGCGACGCCGACGCCGCGGGCGAGGCGATGTGCGTCCACCTGGAGCGGACCGGCCGCCTGCTCGCGGGTGACGAGGCGTGGGCGGACGTCGTCGCGTAGGTCACACCCACCGTGGTGAACCACCGCTCACCGCGGTGGACAAGCCACGGTCAGCGGGGGTTCACCACGACGTCGTGGTGAACCGCCGGACTGCGGCGGACGCCCACCACCCCGACACTGGCGGAGTGGGCATGCGCGCGCTGGTGACGGGAGCGAGTGGATACGTGGGCTCGCGGTTGGTGGCCGAGCTGGCACACGCCGGGCACGAGGTGCTGGCGACGTCACGCAGGCCCGAGTCGCTGGAGCCGTTCGACTGGCCGCGCGACCTGGTCACGCCGCACGCGCTCGACGTGGGCGACGACGAGCGGTGCGCCGAGGGCATGGCCGGCATCGGCGACGTCGACGTCGCCTACTACCTGGTGCACGCGATCGGGTCGGGGTCGTTCGCCGAGAAGGACCGCGAGTCCGCGCGACGCTTCGGGCGGGCGGCGCGCGACGCGGGCGTGGGACGCATCGTCTACCTCGGCGGGTTCGTGCCCGAGGGCGAGACGCTGTCGGAGCACCTCGACAGCCGCGCCGAGGTCGGCGAGGAGCTGCAGCGCAGCGGGTGCGACGTCGTCTGGCTCAAGGCCGCGATCGTCACCGGGGCCGGCTCCACCCCCTACGAGCTGATCCGCCACCTCGCCGAGCGCCTGCCGATCATCCCGGTGCCCGCCTGGATGGACCACCACGTCCAGCCCATCGCGATCACCGACGTGCTGCACTACCTGATCGCTTCGGCCGACCCCGACGTCGTCCCCGCCGGCGCCTACGACATCGCGGGCGAGGAGACGGTGCCCTACACCCGGCTCATCGAGCTCTACGTCGAGGCCGCCGGGCTCAGGCGCCGCCTGGTGCGCGTGCACGGCGTGACGCCGGGCATGGCCGCACCTGCCGTCGCCCGCCTGACGCCCGTGCCGACGGCGATGATGGAGGACCTCGTGCTCTCGATGTCCAACTCGATGCAGAGCGGCGACGACCGCATCCGCGGGCTGGTCCCGGACCCCGAGGGCGGCCTGGTGACCGTCGTCGACTCGCTGGTCCGCGCCCGCGGCGACGGTGGCACGCCGCCCGGCGTCTACGCCGCCACGGACCTGATCGCCCCGGTCGCCACGGACCCCGAGTGGTCCCGGCGCGAGGCCGGCGGGATCACCCACCAGCTGAGCCGCGTGCCCACGGTGCGCTCCCTGCTGCGCGCCTGACCCGGGCTCACACCGGACTCACAGGCAGGCCCCAGCCGGACCCAGGGTCCGCCGCCCAGGGTGGGGCCATGACCACCTCGAACCGCACCGGCAGCCTGGTGCGCCGGGCTCGTGCCCACCTCGCCCTCACCGCCGCGGGCGGGCTCGTCGTCGCCGGCGCCCTGACGGGCTACCTGGCCATCGACGGCGGCACCGCGACCGCGCAGAGCGAGACCACGCAGCAGTCCACCGCGGCGACCAGCACCGACGGTGGATCGGGCAGCACCGACACCTCCGGCACGTCGAGCAGCTCGGGCAGCGGGCTGTCGAGCACCGACCAGTCGGGGCAGGCCTCGGGCGGGAGCAACGCGTCATGACCGCCACGGCCCGGTGGACCGCGTGGTCCTGCGAGGTCAACCTCGTGGTCGCCCGCGCCGCCGCGCTCCCGATGGCCCGCGTGTTCCTGGAGGACCTGCTCGACGACGTCGACCGCGCCGTCAGCCGGTTCCGTCCCAGCTCCGACCTCAGCCGGGTCAACGCCGCCGCCGGTCGCATGGTCGCGGTCTCCCCGCTGACCCTGCGGCTCGTCGACGTCGCCCTCGACGCGGCCCGCTCCTCCGGCGGCCTCACCGACCCGACGGTGGGCGCGCACGTGGTGGCCGCGGGGTACGACCGCGACATCGCCGACCTCCGCGACCGCACCGACGTCGTGGCCGGTCGTGCGGCGGTGCCGGCCGGCTGGGCCGGCGTCCGCGTCGACCGCGACCTGCGCCGGGTCGGCGTCCCGGACGGCGTCCGCCTCGACCTCGGTGCCACGGCCAAGGCCTGGACGGCCGACGAGGCCGCGCTGCAGGTGGCCCGCCGCCTGCACACGCCCGTGCTCGTCGAGATCGGCGGCGACGTCGCCGTGCGCACCTCGGCCGACCGGCCGTTCACGGTCGCGGTGTCCGAGCGCGCCGGCGACGCCGCCGAGCTCGTCGCGGTCCACCACGGCGGCGTGGCGACGTCGTCGACCACCGCGCGCCGCTGGACCCGCGCGGACGGCCCGGCGCACCACGTCGTCGACCCGCGGACCGGGCGTCCGGCCGAGGGTGCCTGGCGCACCGTGAGCATCTGGGCCCCGACCGCCGTGGAGGCCAACGCCGCCAGCACCGCGATGATCTGCCTCGACCGCGCCGCGGGCGCCGCCTTCCTCGACGACCGCGGGCTCCCCGCGCGACTCGTCACCCACGACGGCACCGTCGAGCACACGCTCGCCTGGCCGCGGCAGAGCAGGGCCGCCTGATGTGGCTCTGGTACCTGTCGCGCGGCGCGGGGGTCGCGGCGCTGGTCGCGTTCACCGTCGCCACGGCGGCGGGTGCGCTGACGAGCGGCGACCGCGGACGCTCCGCCCACGCGGTGGATCGTCGCTTCCTGGTGCAGATGCTGCACCGCTCGGCCGCCGTCACCGGGCTGCTGCTGCTCCTCGTGCACGCCGCCGCGGTCGTCGTCGACGGCTACGTCGACGTGAGCGCGACCGCCACCGTCGTCCCCTTCACGAGCGCCTACGAGCCGTTCGCCGTCGGGCTCGGCTCCCTCGCGCTGTGGGCCTTCGTCGCGACGTCGGTCAGCGGCGCCGTGCGCGGACGGCTCGCCGCGTCCGGGCCGCTGAGCCACCGCTGGCGGGCCGTGCACGCGCTGGCCTACCTGGGCTGGGCGCTGAGCGTCGGCCACGGGCTGCTCGCCGGCACCGACGCGGGGACGCCGTGGATGCTCGCGATCTCCGCCGCCTGCGTCGCCGCCGTCGTGGGTGCGCTCGCCCTCCGGCTGCGTCACCAGCAGGTCCACACCGCCGAGCCGCTCGCCCGGGCCCGTCGCCACGCCACCCGTCCCACCGCAGGGAGCCTCCGATGACCGTCCTCGACCACCGCGCCGTCACCCACCCGACCGTGCGGTGGCTCGGTGTCCCGCACCTGCTCGCGGGCACTGCCGAGGGCCCCGTGGGCCGCGACCGGCACCGTGAGCTGCACGGCCCGCTGACGCTCCCGACACGGGCCGAGCTGCGCCGCGACGTCGCCCGCGCCCGGCTCCGCGGTCGGGGTGGCGCCGCGTTCCCGGTGTACCGCAAGCTCGACTCGCTGCCCGACCACGGCGCGCACGCGGTCGTCGTCAACGGCAGCGAGAGCGAGCCGGCGAGCCACAAGGACCGGGTGCTGATGCGGCTCGCCCCGCACCTGGTCGTCGACGGCGCGCTGGGCGTCGCGCACGCCCTCGGCGCCGCCCGCGTGGTCGTGGCCGTGCACGACGTCGAGGCCGGTCATGCGATGGCCCGCGCGGTGGCCGGGCGTCCCGACGCGGCCCACGTGGAGGTCGTCGCGGCCGAGGGCGGGTTCGTCGCCGGTGAGGCCCGGGCCCTGCTCAACGGTCTCTCCGGCGTTGCCCCGCTGCCCGACGGGCGACGCACGCTGCCCACGACCCGCGGGCTCGACGCCCGTCCCACGTTCGTCTCCAACGCGGAGACCTTCGCCCAGCTGGGCCTGCTGGTCACCGACGGCCTCGACCGGATGCTGGCGACGGGCACCGCGGAGGAGCCCGGCACCACCCTCGTCACGCTGCTCGGCTCCGTCGACCACCCGGGTGTCGTCGAGGTGCCCCACGGCATCGCCCTGGCGGACCTGCTCGGCCACGAGCGCACGCCCGTGCTCGTCGGCGGCTACCACGGCTCGTGGGTCGCGGGGGCCGGTGACGCCGTCCTCGACCGCGACGCCCTCGCCACCGCGGGCACCCCCTGGGGTGCCGGCGTGCTCGCCCGCCTCGGGCCCGACACCTGCGCGCTCGGCGAGGTGCAGCGCGTCGTCGCCTGGCTCGCCGCGCGGTCCGCCGGCCAGTGCGGGCCGTGCGTGTTCGGCCTCCCCGCGGTGGCCGACGCAGTGGCCGACGTGGTCCGTGGTGGCGGCCCCACCGCGGTCACCCGGGTCCGCACCCTCGTCGGACTGGTGGACGGTCGCGGCGCCTGCGCCCATCCCGACGGCACCTCGCGCTTCGTGGGCTCGGCGCTGCGGACGCTGTCGGGCGAGGTCGAGGTGCACGCCGCGCACGGCGGCTGCGGCCGCCCGGTCCTCGGGCAGCTGCCCCTCGACGGGGGCGCCCGATGAGCAGCAGGCTGCAGGTCGACTGGACCCGCTGCGACGCCCACGGCCTGTGCGCCCGACTGCTCCCCGACCAGGTCACCCTGGACCCGTGGGGCTTCCCCGTCCTCGACGGCGCCCCGCTCCCCGACGCCCGCGTCCGCGACGCCCGCCGCGCCGCCCAGGCCTGCCCCGCCCTCGCCCTGCGCCTCTCCCGCACCTGACCTGAGGCCCCCGTCCGCGATCTGATGCCCTGTGGTGCTCAACACCCCTCGATGACCACCACAGGGCATCAGATCGGGGACGGGAGGGACGTGGGGCGCGCGCCGATATCCTGGCGTGGTGACCGAGACCCGTGTGCTCCTGCCCGCCGTCGGCGCCGTGCTGCTCGACATGGACGGGACGCTGCTCGAGTCCGAGCACGCGTCGGACCGGTGCTGGGTGGCCTGGTGCGAGAAGCGCGGCAAGGACGCCGCGGTCGTCCTCCCCGCTGGCCGCGGGCGGCGTGCGTCGGCGACGATGCGCGACTTCGCGCCCGAGCTGAGCGACGACGAGCTCGCAGCCGACATCGAGGCGTTCTCGGTGGCCGAGGCGGCCGACACCGAGGGCATCCACGCGCTGACCGGGTCGGCCGACCTGCTGGCGGCCCTCCGCTCGGCGCGGGTGCCGCACGCGCTGGTCACGTCGGCCGGCGGGCCGCTGGCCACGGCACGGTTCGCCGCGGCCGGCCTCGTCCGGCCCGACCTGGCCGTGCACGGTGACGAGGTGGCGCGCAGCAAGCCCGACCCCGAGGGGTTCCTGGCCGCCGCGCGCGAGCTGGGGATCGACCCGGAGGCGTGCGTCGTGCTCGAGGACTCCGACGCCGGCGTCGCCGCCGCGCGGGCCGGCGGGATGCGCGTCGTCGGCATCGGCGACCTCGCCCGTGAGCTCGACGTCGACGCGTGGACGCGTCATCCCGGCGGCGTGCGCCTGGTGCAGGAGGACGGCGCCGTCGGCCTGGCCGTCGACGCCGTCCGCTGAGCCGAGGTCAGGCCTTGGCCGCGTGGTAGACCGCGGCGAGGTCCTCGTCGCCGTGGCCGGTGTCGATCGCCACCTGCAGCTCGTGGCGCAGCGCCTCCATCAGGCGCGGGTCGAGACCGGACTGGCGTGCGGCGTCCGCGATGAGCCCGGCGTCCTTGAGCCCGCCCTCCACCGCGAACTGCGGGGCGAAGTCGCCCGCCACGATCGCCTTGGTCTTCATGGCGACGTAGGGCGCGTCCATCGCGCCGCCGTCGATCGCGTCGAGGAACAGCTGCGGGTCGAGCCCGAGCGCCTCGGCCATCGCGACCGACTGCGCGATGCCGCCGACGACCGTCAGCACCCAGGCGTTGCAGACCAGCTTGAGCCGGCTGCCCGACCCGACCGGGCCGACCCACAGGGTGCGCGACCCGATGGCGTCGAGCACCGGGGCGACGCGCTCGCGCAGCGACTCCTCGCCCGAGGCCAGGACGACGAGGGAGCCGTTCTCGGCCGGCCCCTTCGTGCCGAGCACCGGCGCGTCGACGAACGCCACGCCGCGCTCGGTCGCGACGGCCGCGACGGCGTCCGTGCCGTCGGCGCCCAGGGTGCTGGTCTGGACCCAGACGACGTCGTCGCCGAGCGACGCCGCGGCCTGCGTCATGACCTCGAGGACGCTGGCGGTGTCGAACAGCATGGTGACGACGACGTCCGCCCCCTCGACCGCCTCGGCGGGCGTGGCGGCGACGGTGGCGCCCGCCTCGGCCAGCGGGGCCGCCTTGTCGGGCGAGCGGTTCCACACCGAGAGCTCGAGGCCCGCTGCGAGGATGTTGTGCGCCATGCCGGCGCCCATCGTCCCGAGACCGAGCAGGGCGACGCGAGGGCTCACGCGTCGCCGCCGACCTTGAGCAGCTCGCGGTTGAACGCGGGGATGTCGTCAGGGTTGCGCGAGGTGATGAGCGTCCAGTCGTTGCCGGGGCAGACGAAGACCTCCTCGTCGACCCAGCTGCCGCCCGCGTTCTTGACGTCGGTGCTGACCGACGGGAACGAGGTGAGCGTCTTGCCCGGCAGCACGCCGGCCTCGACGAGCACCCACGGGGCGTGGCAGATGGCGGCGACGGGCTTCTTGGCGTCGACCCAGGCCCTCACGAACGCGACGGCGTCGGCGTCCGCGCGCAGGGTGTCGGCGTTGACGGTGCCGCCGGGGAGGACGAGGACGTCGTAGTCGGCCGCGTCGACGTCGGCGAGGGCGATCGAGGACTGGAAGACCGCGTCCTTGTCGGTGTCGTTGACCATCGACTGGACGTCGCCCTTCTCCGGTGCGGCGTGGGTCGGCAGTCCGCCGGCCCTCTCGACCGCGGCCCAGGGGTCAGCCAGCTCGGGCTTCTCGACGCCCTGGTTCGACGTCAGGAACAGGTAGGTGCTCATGGGGTGTCCTCCATCTCGTGGGGTGCGCGTCCACGCAACCACCGCCGACCCCGCGGCGCACGTCGGCGGCGAATGGATCACACGCCCGGCCGCGCCGGGCCCGGTGGGCGGCGCGACGAGGGGCATGCAGGTTCAGCGCCGGTCGACGGCCGGCGGACCGGGATCGCCGGAGGACCGCCCGTCCGGGGGCCGCTCGTCGTCCCGGCCGGGGATGGCCCCGCCGTCAGGCACGACGGCGAGCTCGGGCGTCACCTCGTGGGTCCGCGAACCTCGTCGTCCGCGCCAGCCCATGGTCCCGTTGTACACGGGAGCCAGGGGCGGGGGGAACCTCGTCAGGCGGAGGCGGCGGTGACCCTGATGTCGTTGCGCCAGGGGTCCTGGAAGGACAGGGTCCGACCGTCGTCGGCGCGCTCGACCGACGCGTCGGCGAGGCGGGAGGAGAGCGCCGCGACGTCGTCGGGACCCGGGACGACGATGGTCACCTCGCCGAGGCCGAGGGTGGCGGCGCGGGCGGGGGCACCGGCGGAGTTCCAGGTGTTCATCGCCATGTGGTGGTGGTAGCCGCCGGCGGAGACGAACAGTGCGCCGTTCCACTCCGCGACGGTCTCGAAGCCGAGGGTGTCGACGTAGAACGCGCGGGCGGTCGCCACGTCGCCCACCTGCAGGTGGACGTGGCCGATCGTCGCGGGCACCTGCTCGGCGGACGCGATCGCGCCGTCGGTGAGGTGCTGCTGGAGGTAGTCGTTCGGGTCGAGCCGCAGGGCGCCCATCGTGACCCGGGTGCCGTCCCACGTCCAGGTGGAGCGGTCGCGGTCCCAGTAGATCTCGATGCCGTTGCCCTCGGGGTCGGTGAAGTAGAAGGCGAGGCTGACGACGTGGTCGGCGCTGCCGACGAAGGCACCGCCCTGCGCGCGGGCGGCCCGGGCGACGGTGGCGGCGAGGTTCTCCTGCGACGACACCAGGAACGCGGTGTGGAAGAGGCCGGCCTGGCCGGGCGCGGGCAGTGGGAGGCCGGGGGCGTGGTGCAGGACGAGCAGCGCGCGGCCGCCGCGGCCGAGGACCACGACGCCACCGGCGTCGCTGATGGTCTCCAGCGCGAGGGCGTCGCGGTAGTACGCCTCCATGGTGGCGAGGTCGTTGACGTGCAGCGTGACGGCGTCCATGCGGGTGGCGGGCGCCAGCAGCTCGCCCCGGGCGGCGCGGTCGGCGTCGAGCGGGGCGGGGGTGACGCGGTCGGTGGTCGTGCTCATGGTGTCCAGGTTAGAGGCATTCACTTGAAGCGTCAACTAATTCATGGCTGCCATCATTCCCCCATGCGTGCCGTGGTGTTCGACGTCTTCGGTCAGGCTCCCCACGTCGGCGAGGTCGACGAGCCCCCCTGCCCGCCGCACGCGGCCGTCGTCGCGGTGCGGGCGACGGGCGTGTGCCGCAGCGACTGGCACGCCTGGCACGGGCACGACGACACGGTCTCGCTCCCCCACGTGCCCGGCCACGAGTTCGTCGGCTCCGTGGTCGCGGTGGGCGCCGACGTCCGCGGGTGGTCCGGTGGCGAGCGCGTCACCGCCCCGTTCGTCAACGCCTGCGGCACCTGCTCGACGTGCCGCGACGGCCGCCACAGCATCTGCCCGCACCAGACCCAGCCCGGGTTCGACCGGCTCGGGTCGTTCGCCGAGCGGGTCGTCGTGCACCACGCCGACGTCAACCTCGTGGCCGTGCCCGACGGGGTCGACGACGCCACCGCCGCGGGCCTGGGCTGCCGGTTCGCCACCGCCTACCGCGCCGTCGGCGCCCGCGGACGGGCCGCGGCGGGCGAGCACGTCGTCGTGCTCGGGTGCGGAGGCGTGGGTCTGGCGGCGGTCGTGGTGGCCGTCGCGCGCGGTGCGCAGGTGGTGGCCGTCGACGTCTCGGCCGCCGCCCTCGACCTGGCCCGGACGCTCGGCGCGTCCGTCACCGTCGACGCGTCGGGCGGCGACGTCGTCGAACGGGTCCGGGCCGCCACCGACGGCGGCGCGCACCTGGTCGTCGAGGCACTGGGACGCGCGTCGCTGCTGCGCCAGGGCATCACGCTGCTCCGCCCGGGCGGGCGCCACGTCCAGGTCGGCCTGCTCGCCGGGGACGACGCGACGCCGGCCGTCGACGTCGGACGCGTGGTCGCGCTCGAGCTGGAGCTGCTCGGCAGCCACGGCATGTCGGCGCACGAGTACCCCGCGATGCTGGCCGAGATCGCCGCCGGGACGCTGGACGCGTCGAGCCTGGTCGGCCGCACCGTCGGGCTCGACGACGCCCCCGCGGCCCTGGCCGCGATGGACGGCCCCGCGACCGGGGCGGGCACCACGGTCGTCGTCCTCTGACGCCGACGCCGCGTCCGAGGCGGTGAGATCCACCTCCCGCTGTCGCCGAACGGGTTGGGCCGTCCCGCCCGATGTGGGAGAGTCGTGGTCTGCGACCAGCCGTCCCCGACACCGAGAAGCGACTGTGCCCCCTGCTCGTCACCGCGCTGCCAAGCACGTAGCCGAACGCCGACCGCGCCGTCGACCCTCGACGCAGGTGGTCGTCGGTGGCCTCGCCGCCGTCGCCGTCCTCGCGACCACGGCGGCCTTCACGCTCCCCGGTGGCGGCGACGAGACCTCCCCCACCGCGGCCCGTGCGGGATTCACCGCCCAGGCTCCGCAGGCCGCCGCCGCACCCTCCGCCGGCTCGTCACGCGGCACCGACGCCGTCAGCCGCAGCGCGGCGGCCGCCCGCGCGGCCCTCGAGTCGGCCCCGCTGACGCAGTCCGCCGCCGGGGGCGCGACGTCCGCGCCCGCCCTCGCGGTCGAGGCGAGCATGTTCGTGGTCGAGGCCGGCGAGCTGCGGACCGGCCCCGGTCCGTCCTTCGACGCGGACGGCGAGGTCGCCGAGGGCGCGAAGATCGACACCACCGGAGCCACCGACGGCGACTGGTCCGAGGTGCTCAGCGACGACAAGCCGCGCTGGGTGCTCACCTCGGCGCTCAGCGCCGACGAGCCCGGCCTCTCCTCCGCGGCCTGCCCCGACGGCTCGGGCGTCGAGTCGGGCCTGCGGCCCAGCACCGTCGCCGTGCACCGCGCGGTGTGCGAGCAGTTCCCCCAGGTCACCTCCTACGGCGGCATGCGCTCGGACGGCATGCACGGCCAGGGCCAGGCGCTCGACATCATGATCAGCGGCTCCACCGGCGACGAGATCGCCGACTGGGTCCGCGCCAACGCGTCCGAGCTGGGCGTCACCGAGGTCATCTGGCAGCAGCGGATCTGGACCACCCAGCGCTCGTCCGAGGGCTGGCGCGGGATGTCCGACCGCGGCTCGGCCACCGCGAACCACATGGACCACGTGCACGTCACCACCGGCTGACGCGGTCGTCCACCGGGATCTCCCGGTAGGCGGTCCTGGACCGGGCCAGGTCAGGTGTTGGCGCCCCGCGCGTCGACGGGCCACGTGTCGACGACCTCGCCGCCGCTCACGACCGTCATCTCCGGCGACAGGTTCACCGCGGTGCAGACGTGGTTGGGCACCACCCGCAGCCGCGAGCCGACCGACGGTCGGGGCGAGGGCGCCGGCCACGCGATCTTCGCGTGGTGCTCCCACAGCCCGACGATCCGCGCGTAGGGCTCCGACAGCACCCGGCCGTGACCCGAGGCCCAGGTGGGGCGGTCGGGGCCGATCACCTTGGCCCCCGCGTCGACGATCACGGTCCCCTCGTGGAGGTGGACGACGGTGCCGACGGCCGTCAGCGCGACGTCGTCGAGCGAGCAGTGGCCGAGCTCGGTCTGCTGGGCGTCCCCGTGGACGTAGACGCCGGGGCGGAGCTCGGTGGCGACACCGGTGTCGGAGTGGGCGAACGACGGCGTGCAGCCGCCGCTGACCACACCCCCGCCGTGACCGGCCGCCGCCAGCGCGTCGCGGGCCGCCGACAGCGCGACGGCCTCGTCGCGGGCCGCGCCCTCGGCGTTGCCGGGGCCGTAGGCGTGGCCGGGGAAGGTGAACACGCCGCGGACGGCGAGCGGTCCGGCCGCGTCGGCCACCCGGCCCGCCTGCTCCGGCGGGCAGCCGCTGCGCTGCAGGCCGGAGTCGACCTCCACCACCACCTCCACGCCCGACCCCGCCAGCAGGCGAGCCGCGAGCGCCGCACCCTCGACGGTGTCGACGCCGATCGCGAGGCGCGCCCGTCCGGCCAGATCGCGCACGCGACGCGCGCGGTCGTCGTCGAGGTGCAGCGGGTAGGCGACGAAGAGGTCGTCGACGCCACCCGCCGCGAACGCCTCCGCCTCGGCGACGGTGGCGACCGTCAGGCCCACCGCGCCCGCGGCGAGCTGGCGCCGCGCGATCTTGACACTCTTGTGGGTCTTGGCGTGCGGACGCAGCGCCACGCCGCGCGCGGCGGCCCACGCCGCACCGCGGGCCACGTTGGCGTCGAGGCGGTCGACGTCGAGCTCGAGGTACGGCGTGGGCCGCGGCGTCGTCATGTCAGGCCGGCGCCTCGGTGAGGTCGGCGGACCAGCCGGTGTGGAAGGACCCGTCGACGTCGGTGCGGCGGTAGGTGTGCGCGCCGAAGTAGTCACGCAGCCCCTGGATCAGGGCCGCCGGGAGCCGCTCGGCCCGCACGCCGTCGTAGTAGGCGAGCGAGGAGGAGAAGGCCGGGGTGGGGATGCCGACCGTCGCCGCGTGCGCCACGACCCGGCGCCACGAGGGCAGCCCGTCCTCGACGGCCCCGCGGAAGTAGTCGTCGGCGAGCAGCAGGGGCAGCTCGACGTCGCGCTCGTAGGCCTCGCCGATGCGGTCGAGGAAGCGGGCGCGGATGATGCAGCCACCACGCCAGATCCGGGCGACGTCGCCGCGGTCGACGTCCCAGTCGAACTGCGCGCTGCCCGCGGCGACGTGGTCGAAGCCCTGCGAGTAGGCGATCACCTTGGACGCGTAGAGCGCGCGCCGGACGTCCTCCACGAACGCGTCGCGGTCGCTGACGTCGCTGTCGCCGGTGCCGGCGGGCAGGCCCTTGGCGGCCTCGCGCTGTGGCACTCCGCCGGACAGCGCGCGGGCGAACGTCGCCTCGGCGATGCCGGTGATGGGGACGCCGAGGTCGAGCGCGTTCTGCACCGTCCAGCGGCCGGTGCCCTTCTGCTCGGCCTGGTCCAGCACGACGTCGACGAACGGCTTGCCCGACTGGACGTCGACGTGGGCGAGCACCTCGGCGGTGATCTCGATCAGGTAGGAGTCGAGGTCGCCCTCGTTCCAGGAGCCGAAGATCTCCGAGATCTCGGCGGGCTCGGCGCCCAGGCCGTGGCGCAGGAGGTCGAACGCCTCGGCGATCAGCTGCATGTCGGCGTACTCGATGCCGTTGTGGACCATCTTGACGAAGTGGCCGGCGCCGTCGGTGCCGAGGTGCGCGCAGCACGCCTTGCCGTCCACCTGGGCGGCGATCGACTCGAAGATCGGGCCGAGCTTCTCGTAGGCCTCGGCCGAGCCGCCGACCATGATGCTGGGGCCGTTGAGCGCACCCTCCTCGCCGCCGGAGACGCCCGCGCCGACGAAGTTGAGGCCCTTCTCGCGCAGCTCCTCCTCGCGACGACGGGTGTCGGGGAAGTGCGCGTTGCCGCAGTCGACGACGATGTCGCCCTCCTCGAGGAGCGGCACGAGCTGCTCGATCACCGCGTCGGTGGGCTCGCCGGCCTGGACCATGACGATCACCGCGCGGGGTGCCTTGAGCGACGACACGAACTCCTCGAGCGACTCCGAGGGGACGAAGTCGCCCTCGTCCCCGTGGTCCGCGACGAGCGAGTCGGTGCGCGACTGCGTGCGGTTGTGGAGCGCCACGACGTTGCCGTTGCGAGCCAGGTTGCGGGCGAGGTTGCGGCCCATCACGGCCAGTCCGGTGACACCGATGTCGGCGCGTGCATCCGAGGAAGAGGTCATGCATCCATCCTGCCCAGGCGTGGACAGCACGCAAGGCGGGGCCGATGCTGGGACCGTGACGACGCCCACACGCACCCTCCTCGTCGTCGGCTCCGGACCCGTGGCCGACGCCACCGCCCGTCTCGCCGACGTCCTCGGCTGGGCCGTCGAGCCGAGCGACACCGCCCCGCTCGAGCGGCTCGCCGCGCTCGGACCCGGCGACGCCGTCGTCGTCCTGAGCCACGACGCCGACGTGGACGGGCCGGCGCTCGCCGCCGCGGTGGCGTCCGACGTCGGGTACGTCGGGGCGATGGGCTCGCGCCGCACCCAGGACCGGCGCCGCGCGTGGCTCGACGGGCACGGGGTCGACGAGTCCGCGCGGTCCCGCATCCACGGCCCGGCCGGTCTCGACATCGGCGCCGACACCCCCGCGGAGATCGCGCTGGCCGTCGTCGCGCAGGTGGTCGCGCTCGACCGCGGCGCCACCGGCGTGCGCGGCGTCGACGAGCGCCGCGGCCCCCTCCACCCCGACCAGCCCGGCGGGTCCTGCCCCGGCGGCTGACGTCGCGGCCGGCGCGGGTCCAGTCACCACGTTCACGTGGTAACTCGCGCGAAGCACGGGAGATCTCCCGTGTTTCGCACCATCTGCCGTGGTCGGGCGACGTGAGCGAGCCGCCCCAGTGTCTCGGGTCACCGGGGCGGCTCTGGGCCCAGTTTACGACGGCGCCCGAGCGACGTGCAGGCGAACGCGAGGCGTCAGCGAGAACGAGGAGTTGTCGGTGCCTCAGCGTCCTCTGGGCCGCTGAGCCACCGACAGCTCCGGGTCAGCCGCGTCAGGTCCAGCGCGCGACCGTCACCCGGTCGCCCAGCTCGGCCTCGGCGCGGGCGACGGCGAAGGCGCCGGGGTTGACCAGGACGGTGTGGTCGCTGGCCCGCATCAGGGGGAGGTCGGCCAGGGAGTCGGTGTGGACCACGACGTAGGGCGGACGGATGCCCGCGGCGAGGAGGCCGGCGAGCTTGCCCTCGTGGTAGTTGTGCGGGCCGAGCCCGAGGAACGGGCCGACGGACGACAGCCCCGACCCCACCAGCTCGGCCTCGGCCAGCCCGACGCCGTCGAGGAGCGCCCGGGCGAGCGGCTCGGCCGACGCGGTGGTGACGACGACGCGCTCGCCGTCGGACAGCCGGCGACGGGCCTCGGCGACCGCCTGGACGGTGATCCACTCGCGGTGCGACGCGAACTCCTGGCCGACCTGGTGCAGGCGCGCGACCACGCGCTCGCGGTCGGCGCCGAACATCGCCACCTGCACGAGCGCCTTGGCCGGGATGCGGCGGAGCGCCGGCGAGCGGCGCGTCAGCCCGATCCCGATCAGGCCCGGGATGGAGGCGGGAACCCTCCACCAGTCCCGGAACAGGACCTGGCTGACGTACCGCGTCATGGTGTCGCGGTGCGTCAGGACCCCGTCGAGGTCGAACAGCGCAGTCGGACGGTCGTCGTTCGTCCCAGGAGGCATGGGCGACATCCTGCCGCACCACCGCCGGTCCGTCAGGAACCGACCTGGGCGATCGCCTCGTCGATCAGCGGACGTACTGGTCGACCATCCACGGCACCGTCAGGGGGTTCGTGATCGACGACGCGGTGACGAACGACTGGTCCGTGCTCGCCACGACCGAGCCCCGCTCGACCGCCTGGATCGCGGCGTGCACCGGCTGCGCCTCGGCCCTCCCGTCGGTGTCGACGACCGGATCGGACCACAGCCCCTTCGTGCGCAGCATCGACACCCGGTGCTCGTCCCGAGGACGGGAGGGTCGTGATCGCCCTGCCACCCCACCGCCCCGCCCGTACCGTGGCGAGGTGACGCGAGGACGACGATGGGCGGTGGTGGCGGTGCTCGCCGCCGCCGTGGTGGCGGCGCCGTACGTGGGCCGCGCCGTTCCGGTCCCCGACGCCGACCTCTCCCCCGCCCAGGTGGTCGCCGCGGTGGAGTCGTCCGCGGCCGTCGAGCACTCCGGGTACGTCGAGTCCGACGGCGCGATCCAGGTGCCGCAGGCCGACACCTTCGAGGGCATCGCCACCCTGCTGGGCGAGCGCAACCGCGTCCGCGTCTACTGGCGCGGCGCCGACGACTGGCGCGTCGACCGCGTGCGGGCCACCGGCGAGACGGACATCTTCCACCGGCCCGAGGGCACGCTGCGGTGGGTGTACGAGTCGGGCAACGCGACGGTCACCCGCGCCGCCCCGGTCCGCCTCCCCGACACCTCCGACGTCCTGCCCGGCCAGCTCGCGCGACGCGTGCTCGACGGCGCGACGGCCTCCGAGCTGTCCGCGCTGGCGCCCCGTCGGGTCGCGGGCCTCGAGGCGGTCGGCGTCCGGCTGCGGCCCTCGGACGCCCAGGCGAGCATCGACCGCGCCGACGTGTGGGCCGACCCCGACACCGGACTGCCGCTGCGGGTCGACGTCTACGCGGCCGGCGAGACGCGTCCGTCGCTGTCGTCGCGCTACGCCGACGTCGACCTGACGGCCCCGGCCGCCTCGACCACGTCGTTCGACCCGCCGCCGGGCACCGACGTGAGGTTCGACGAGACGATCGACGTCGCCGACGCGTCCAACACCTTCGCGCCGTACCGCGCGCCGGACGAGCTCGCCGGGCTGCAGGCACGCGAGGGCCGGCCCGAGCTGCCCACCCGAGCCGTCGGCGTCTACGGGCGCGGACCCACCGTGCTCCTCTTCATCCCCCTGCGCGGGCGGGCGGCCGAGCCGCTGCGCGAGCAGCTGGCCCGCACGCCGGGCGTCCGCGAGACCGCGAGCGGCACGGGCGTCGACCTCGGCCCGCTGTCGATCCTCGTCACCCCCGAACGACGGCGCGGCAGCGGCTTCCTGCTCGCCGGCACCGTCACCCCCCAGACCCTGGACCGCGCCGCGGCCGAGGTCGCCGACCTTCGAGCGAGGTTCTCGTGATCCGCACCCAGGGCCTGACCAAGCGCTACGGCGCGGTCCGGGCCGTCGACTCGGTCGACCTCGACGTCCGTGAGGGCGACGTGTTCGGCTTCCTCGGCGCCAACGGGTCGGGCAAGACCACGACCGTGCGCATGCTGCTCGGCCTGGTGCTCGCCACCGGCGGCGAGATCGAGCTGCTCGGCGACCCCATGCCCAAGGCGGCGATGACGGTGCTGCCCCAGGTCGGCGCGCTCGTCGAGGGTCCCGCGGCCTACCCGCACCTCTCCGGGCGGGCCAACCTCTCGCTGCTGGACGCCGCCGGCCGGGGCACCCGGACCCGGGGACGACGCGCGCGCGTCGCGTCCGTCATCGAGCAGGTCGGTCTGGACCCCGGCGACCGGCGCGGCGTCCGCACCTACTCGCTCGGCATGCGCCAGCGGCTCGGGCTGGCCTCGGCACTGCTCCGCCGGCCCCGGCTGCTGATCCTGGACGAGCCCACCAACGGCCTGGACCCGCAGGGGATCCACGAGATCCGCGAGCTGCTCCTCGAGCTCAACCGCGCCGGCACCACGATCTTCCTCTCGAGCCACCTGCTGTCCGAGGTCGAGCAGCTCTGCACGCGCGTCGGCGTGCTCGACCGCGGACGTCTCGTCGTGCAGGACGACATGGCCGCGCTCAGCGGGCCCACCGGGCGCACCGTCGTCCGCACGCCCGACGCCGCCCAGGCCGTCCGGCTGCTCACCGCCCAGCTGGTCTCGGCCGACGGCGATCGCCTCGTGGTCGACGACGGCGACTCCGCCGCGGTGAACCACCGCCTCGTGTCGTCGGGCCTCCGCGTCCGCGAGGTCGGGCCCGAGCGCCGCGACCTCGAGCAGGTGGTGCTCGCCGCGAGCAGCCAGGAGCGTCGCGCGCAGGACCACGTGGTCGACGCCGGGGTGGTGCGGTCGTGATCCGCGTCGAGCTGGTCAAGCTGCTGCGGCGTCCCCGTACCTGGGTGACGATCGCGATGCTCAACGCCCTGCCCACGCTCGTGGCGGTGCTGCTGGCGCTGACCGACATCGGCCCGCGGCCGGGCACGGGCCCGCCGTTCCTGTCGGCCGTGCTCACCGACGGGACGCTGTTCCCGCTCGCGGCGCTGGCGATCGTGCTGCCGCTGTTCCTGCCGGTCGCGGTGGCCGTGATCGGCGGCGAGGCGATCGCGGGCGAGGCGCAGACCGGGACGCTGCGCTACCTGCTCGTGCGGCCCGTCGGACGCACCCGGCTGATCGTCGCGAAGATGGTGAGCGTCGTCGCATTCGTGCTGCTGGCCGTCGTGGTCGTGGCCGTCGTCGGCTACGTCGTGGGGCAGCTGCTGCTCGGCGACGGCGACCCCAGCGGCGCCGTGGCCAGCGTGTCGGGCACCTCCCTCGACAGCACCCAGATCGCCCAGCGGACGCTCCTCGCCCTGGGCTACGTGACCCTCTCGATGCTGGGCGTCGCGGCGCTCGCCCTGCTGCTGTCGACCTTCACCGACTCCGCGATCGGGGCGGCGCTCGGCACCGTCGCGTTCCTCGTGGCCTCGACGGTGCTGCTCGGCCTCGACGCGGCCGACGCGCTGCAGCCGTGGCTGCCGACCCGGTACTGGCTCGCGTTCGTCGACCTGTTCCGCGACCCGATCCTGTGGCGCGACGTCGTCCGCGGCGTCCTGCTGCAGGGCGCGTACCTGCTCGTCTTCCTCGGGGCCGCGTGGGCCAACTTCACCACCAAGGACGTCACCAGCTGAGCGGTCCGTTGCCGAGTGGCGCAGACGTGTGCCCGAGCGGCGCAGGATCGGGGTCCGGGTCGGCGTGTCGGCCCGGATCTGCGCCACTCGCGGGACGGGGGCGCGGGGTCAGCCGCAGTCGACGTCGCGCGGGGCGGCGGGCGGGGCGGAGCCGAGGGCCGACTCGAGCAGCGCGAGGGTGACCGGGTCGCCGGGGAGCTCGCCGTGGCTGGTGGCCGCGTCCGGGCAGAGGTCCTGGACGAGGACGTCCCTCGCCCCCTCCAGCGACGCCGAGTCGGTGGGGGTGACCACCTGGTCCGACGTCGACCGCACGGTGGCCCAGAGCGGGCCGTCGGGCGTCTCGTCCCCGGCGTTCAGCCGGCGCAGCACGTCGCTGTCGGGGTCGAGCTGCTCGCAGGCGACGGGGCAGCCCACCGCCTGGGTGGCCAGTGCCGCGACGGTCGTGCCGTGGTGGGGCGACCCGACCGTCAGCACGCGCCGCGCCTTCGACGCCCCGCCCTGGTCCCGCACCCAGATCCGGGCGACCACCCCGCCGGCGGAGTAGCCGACGACGTCCACCGACGGCGCCCCCGACCGCTCCAGGATGCCGTCGACGAAGACCGTGAGTCGCTGCGCCTGCGCGTCGAGGTCACCGGTGTTGTCACCATCGGGCGGCAGCACCGAGACCTCCCGGCCGATGTTCCGCAGCCCCAGCACCAGGGGACGGAGCGCGACGGTGCCGCCGCCGTAGCCCGGCACCACCACGACCGGCCCGAGCCGGTCCTGCGGGACCGGGTCGGGCGACGTCAGCGTCCGCGAGACCACCACGGCGGCCACGGCGAGCACCGCCAGCGCGACGAGCGCGGCCACCCCGACCACGAGGCGACGGCGGGCGGGCGGCAGCGAGTCGAGCACGACCCATCATCACCCGCCCGCGCCAGGGGCGCGCGGCTCAGGCGGCAGGCGCGTCGCCGCTCACGTCGACCTCGCGGTGCCGGCCGTCCGCGCGCGCCGCGGTCGAGCCGACGGGCACGATCACGTCGAGCGCGTTCCGGTCGACCGTGAACGTCTGGGGCGTCGAGGTGACGACCTCGCCGTCGACGTTGATGGGCAGGTCGGGATCGGTGCGCACCTCGACCGCGCGCGTGGTGAGGTGGGTGACGTTCTCGTGCTGGACGAACGAGCCGTCCTTGAGGAACCGGGCGATGCTCACGTGCTCGCGCAGCCGGCCCTGGGTGATGGCGTAGACGTCGAGCAGGTGGTCGTCGATGCCCGCCGTGGGCGACACGGCGTTGCCGCCGCCGTAGAAGCGGCCGTTGCCGACGGCCACCTGCAGCAGCCCGTCGAGGCGGATGGTCTCGTGGTCGCCGGCGGGGAAGACCAGCTCGGCCGAGAACGGCTCGTGGCTCCGGTAGGCACGCAACGCGGCCAGCGGGTAGGCGATCGGACCGAGCCGGCGCTTGAGCACCGGGCTCAGGGCCCGCGTGACGCCGACGGACAGCCCGAGCGAGGCGACGTTGAGGAACGGCAGACCCCCGACGCGTCCGAGGTCGATGTCGACCACCGTGCCCTCGACGATCGTGTCGCAGGCAGCGGCCAGGTCGGTGGGCAGCTCGAGCGTGCGGGCGAGGTCGTTCGCGGTGCCGAGCGGCAGCACGCCGAGCACGGCCCCGGACCCGGCGACCACGTCGACGACGCTGCTGATCGTCCCGTCGCCGCCGCCCACCACGACGAGGTCGACGCCGTCGGACACCAGGTGCTCGACGGTCTCGGACAGCCGGCTCGCGTCGGTGACGGGGTAGGACTCCTCCACCGGGACCCCGGCGGCGACGAGCCGCTCGTGCGCCTCCTCGTACGCGTCGGCGCCGCGGCGCGAGGCGGTGTTGACGACGAGCGCGGCGCGGGACGGACGGAAGGGGGAAGGCATGCGGCCAGGCTAGGCGGGGTTCCTGAGCGTCCGATGAGGGGTCGATGAGAGGTCCGTCAGGCGGCCGCGCCGACCCGGGAGCGTCCTCGGGCCCCTCCCCCTACGATCGGTGACGAGCCCGTCCCCGCCTCGGGCGCACGACCTCGCCCCGACCCCGAGAGGCCCGTCCCATGCCCCGCACCCGTGCCATCGCCGCGCTCGTGGCGACGCTCGTCCTCACCCTCGTGGGCTGCTCCGGGGGCGACGACGACGCGCCCTCGACCGGCGCGGACGCCGCACGGCACAACGCCGCCGACGTCACCTTCGCCCAGGACATGATCCCGCACCACCGCCAGGCCACCGACATGGCCGCGCTGGTCGCCGAGCGGTCCGACGACCCCGACGTCGAGGCGCTCGCCACCCGCATCACGCAGGCGCAGGAGCCCGAGGTCGTCGAGATGTCCGGCTGGCTGGAGGACTGGGACGAGGAGGTCCCCGAGGCCGACGACTCGATGGGCGACATGTCGGGCATGCTCAGCCCCGAGCAGCTCGAGCAGCTCGCCGGCCTGTCCGGGACCGCCTTCGACCAGTCGTTCCTGACCCTGATGAGCGCCCACCACGAGGGTGCCGTCGAGATGGCCAGGACCGAGGTCGAGGACGGCGAGAACGCCGACGCGATCGCCCTCGCGCGCAGCATCGAGGCGTCCCAGACCACCGAGCTGAGGACCATGCGCGACCTGCTCGAGCGCTGAGGGGCACCGACCCGGTCGGCTAGGTGCGGGCGCGCTCGCCGCGGGCCTTGTCCTCGTACATCGCCCGGTCGGCGCGGGCGAGCAGCTCGTCGGGGTCCGCGTCCCCGGTGACGGCGGCGGTGCCCACGCTGAGGGTGAGGCCGCCCAGGGCCGGGTCGCCACCGGTGGCGACGAACCGCAGCCGGTGGGCCATCTGCTCGGTCTCGGCCGGGGTCATCCGTGCGGCGACCACGACGAACTCGTCGCCGCCGACGCGGCACACCACGTCGGACTCGCGGACGGTCTCGACCAGCGCGCCCGCCCACGCCCGCAGGGCGTCGTCGCCCGCGGTGTGGCCGCGCTCGTCGTTGAGCCGCTTCAGGCCGTCGAGGTCGGCGAAGAGCAGGGCGCCCGCCCGCTCGGTGCGACGGGCCTCGTCGACCGCCCGCGACAGCGCGACCGCCAGCGCCCGCCGGTTGCCGAGGCCGGTGAGCGCGTCGCGGCGGGTGAGCCCGACCAGCTGGCGCTCCCGTGAGCTCCGCTCCTCCAGGTAGCGCTCGCGCAGCTCGACCGAGGTGATGGCCAGGCCGGCCTGCATCGCGAAGATCTCGAGCAGCTCGCACAGCCGGCGGGTGGGTCGCAGCTGGTCCGGGGGCAGGTCCACCGACAGCACCCCGATGATCTCGCCCTCGTCGTCCCACATGGGCGCCAGGAGGATGTCGAGCGGGTGCCACGCGTCCTCGCCGTCGACGACGGGCAGGTCGGGCACCCACTGCGCCGGCTCCGACGGGTCGAACGTGTCGTGCGGGCTGAACCGCAGGCGGCCCCAGTGCTCGGCACGGTCCAGCGCCCGCACCATGTCCTCCCACGGCGTGACGGCGCCGCCGATCTCGGCCTGCAGGTCGGCCGGCCCCGTCAGCGCCACGACCTGGAAGTCGCCCGAGGGGAGCCGGTGGTTGACGGCGGCGACGCCGAAGCCGAGCACGTCGACGACGCCGTCCGCCACCTCCTGCAGGGTGCTGGAGAGCACGCTGCCGGACGACATGCGGGCGACGACGAGGGCGAGCCGGCGGACCACGCCGATGTCGACCCCGGTCCCCGAGCCAGGCTCGTCGTCCCGCGGCTGCCAGCGTCGCTGCCCCGCCTCGTCCATGAGGTCTCGACGGTATCTCCTCGCCCCTGGCCCGCGTGGGGATTCCGCCGTGCACCGCTCCGACGGGCGCGTCATGCTCGGGTCACCCGACCCGACCCACCAGGAGGCCCGCGATGTCCCGGCTCGCCGACCTCGTGCTCTCCCACCGGCTCGTGGTGGTCGTGGTCTGGCTGCTCGTCGCCGTCGCGGGCGCGGCCACCGCCACGCGCACCGTCGACGCGCTCAGCTACGACTTCGGGCTCCCCGGGCAGCCCGCGTACGAGGCGAACGTCGACATCCAGCGCGAGCTCGGCGGGGGCGGGCTCGTCGACCCGGTCGTGCTCACCGTCCGTGCGCCCGCCGGCACCGACCTCGCGTCGGGCGACGGCGCGACGGCCTTCGCCGAGACGGCCCGGCAGGTCGCCGCGTCAGCCCCTGGGACCCGGGTGGTCCTGCCCGGCGACGGTGGCGCGTCCGCCCTCGTCTCCCCCGACGGACGGCGCGCCGTCGCGATCCTCTACCCCCGGGTCGTGCCCGGGCCCGATCCCTACGCGGCCGCGCTACCGGCCATCGAGCGGGCCGCCGCCGCGTCCGACGTCGCCGGTGAGACGCCCCGGGTGACCGGCACCGCGCTGCTCGCCGAGAGCGCGGGCGGCGACCGCGGCATCCTGGTCGAGGTCGTCCTCGGCGGGGCCGGCGCGCTCGTGGTGCTCGCGATCGTCTTCGGCTCCCTGCTCGCGGCCGTTCCCCTGGTGGTCGCCGCGGTGTCCATCCTCGGCACCTACCTGGCGCTGCTGGGCCTCACCAGCGTCACCGACGTGTCGTTCGTCGTGCAGTACCTCGTCGCGCTGATCGGGCTCGGCGTCGCCATCGACTACTCCCTGCTCATCGTCATGCGCTGGCGCGAGGAGCGCTCGCACGGGGCCGACAACGACACGGCCGTGCGCACCGCCGTGGCCACCGCCGGGCGCTCGGTGCTCTTCAGCGGGGTGACCGTCGCGGTCTCGCTGGCCGCCCTGGTCCTCGTGCCGCTGCCGTTCCTGCGCAGCATCGGGCTCGGTGGACTGCTGATCCCGGTGCTCAGCGTGGCGACGGCCCTCACGCTCGTGCCCGTGGTGCTGCACGTCGCCGGGCCGGCCCTGCAGTGGCCGCGCCGTCGGCCGCACGACCCGACGAGCCGGCGCTGGGCCGCGCTCGCCGGCGCCGTCGTGCGCCGACGCTGGCTCGTGATCGTCGGGACGGTCGCCCTGCTGCTGGCGATGACGGCGCCGCTGCTCGGCCTGCGGCTGGGCTCGCCGGAGATCACCGCCTACGGCAGCAGCTCCGAGGCGGGCGGTGCCGCGCAGGGGATCGTCGACGACGGGATCGCCGCGGGCGTCATCCGTCCCACCGAGGTGCTCGTCGACGAGGCCGACGCCACCCGCGTCGCGACGCTGCTGTCGGTCGTCCCGGGCGTCGCCGGGGCCACCGCCGTGAGCGGCGAGGGCTGGCGGCCCGGGAGCGACGCGCTGGTCCAGGTGTGGAGCGAGGCCGACCCCGCGAGCCCGGCGGGCACGCGGACGCTCGAGCGGGTCCGCACCGTGGCCGACGGCCAGGGAGCCCGCGTCGGCGGCACCCCGGCCGAGGACGCCGACTTCGTCACCGCGGTCTACGGCGACGCGGTCTGGGTGCTGCTCGGCATCGTCGTCGTGACGTTCCTGCTGCTGGCCCGGGCGCTGCGGTCGCTCTGGCTGCCCGTCAAGGCGCTCGTGCTCAACGTCGTCTCGATCGGCGCCGCGTACGGCATCACGGTGCTGATCTGGCAGAACGGCCTCGGAACCGAGGCGGTCTTCGGCGCCAGCGCGAGCGGGGCGATCACCGTCTGGGTGCCCGTCGCGGTGTTCGCGTTCCTGTTCGGCCTCTCGATGGACTACGAGGTCTTCATCCTCTCCCGCATGCGCGAGGCCTACGACGAGCACGGCGACACCCGCCGGGCCGTCGTCGACGGCATCTCCCGCACCGGTCGCCTCGTGACGTCGGCCGCGCTCATCCTGTTCCTCGCCTTCGTGGCGCTCTCGACCGTGCCGTCGATCGACGTCAAGATACTCGCCACCGCCCTCGCCCTCGGGATCGCCATCGACGCGCTGGTCGTCCGGGCCCTGCTCGCGCCCGCGCTCGTCGCCGTCCTCGGACGCGCCAACTGGACGATGCCGCGCGGCCTCGCGCGCGCGCTCCGCGTGCACGACGCCGGGAGCGGCAGCGGACGCGCCCGCCACCGCGCGTCCCCCTGACCGGTGGGCCTGCTGCGGATGGGAACCGGTGTCGCGTTGACATGCATGTAGTCGCATATAACAATTCCTGCATGCGTCGAGACCGCCTCGACCACCCCTCCGAGGAGACCACCGCATGACCGTCGCCGACCACCGCCAGGCCGAGACCCACGGCCACACCCACGGCCCCGCCTGCGGCCACGACGCCGTCGTCCACGAGGACCACGTCGACTACCTCCACGACGGGCACGTGCACCACGAGCACGACGGCCACTACGACGAGTGCACCACCTGCTCCTGCGCCGGCTGCGACGACAGCTGCGCGGTCTGCACCTGCACCGACTGCACCTGCCCGACGTGCAACCACGCCACCTGCAGCTGCAGCAGCTGCGGCGACGACACCTGCGCCAACTGCGTCTGCGCGGACTGCACCTGCGCCACCTGCAAGCACGCCGCCTGACCTCCGCCGACGTGTCGGTGCGTGGTGACGTCGGGGCATCACCACGCACCGACGACTCCGGGGTCGCGGGGCGGGTTTGCTAGGTTCGACCTGCCAGTCAACCCATCCATGGGCAGGGAACCCGGTGAGAGACCGGGACTGACGCGCAGCGGTGAGGGCGACGGGCGAGGCACGTGGACGAGACCCGTCCGCAGCCACTGGGCCGCACGGCCCGGGAAGGCGCCCCGTCCCGGACGACCCCGAGTCCGAAGACCTGCTGGCCCTTGCGGCGAACGTCGCGAGGTCACCGCAGGGCCACGCGACCGGGTCCTCGACCTCGAAGGCACCCATGCGCACCCCTCCTCCCGTCCTGCTGTCTTTCGCCCTCGCCGGCCTCCTCGTCGCCGGCTGCGGATCGTCGTCGGACGACGCCGACCGTCCCGCCGCGACGGGGGTCGCGGGCTTCCCCGTGACCGTCGACGACTGCGGCCGTGACGTCGTCGTCGAGGCCCCGCCGCAGCGCGCCGTGTCGCTGAACCAGGGGTCCACCGAGATCCTGCTGTCGCTCGGCCTGGCCGACCGGATGGTCGGCACCGCCACCTGGACCGACCCCGTGCTCCCGGACCTCGCCGACGCGAACGACGGCGTCGAGCGCCTCGCCGACAACGCGCCGTCCTACGAGCGCGTGCTCGAGACCGAGCCCGACCTCGTCACCGCGTCCTTCGCCGGCACCCTCGGCGAGGGCGGCGTGACCAGCCCGGACGCGCTGGAGCGGCTCGGCGTCCCGTCGTACCTGTCGCCCGCCGAGTGCGGCAAGCAGGACACCGGCGAGGACGACGGCGCGCGCACCGACCGGCTCGAGATGGACGCCGTCTACGAGGAGATCACCGAGCTCGCCACGATCTTCGGCGTGCCCGAGCGCGGCGAGGCGCTGGTCGCGTCGCTGCAGGACCGGATGACGGCGGCGAGCGCGTCGGTCGACGCGACCGGCGTCGACGTCGCCTACTGGTTCGCCAACGCCGAGTCGCCGTACCTCGGCGGGTGCTGCGGCGCCCCCGGCGTCATGACCCGGGCGCTCGGCGCGACCAACGTCTTCGACGACACCACCTCGGAGTGGCCGCAGGTCAACTGGGAGACGGTCGCCGACCGCGACCCCGACGTGCTCGTGCTGGGCGACCTCACGCGCAAGAGCCAGACCGCCGAGTCCGCCGCCGCGAAGATCGAGTTCCTCGAGACCAACCCCGTCACCCGCGAGATGACCGCCGTCCGGGAGGGCCGCTACGTCGAGGTGGCCGGCGGCGACCTGAACCCGTCCATCCGCACGGTCGACGGCACCGAGAAGCTCGCCGCGGGGATCCGCGAGCTCGGCCTGGACCGCTGACGGTGCCGACCGCCGTCCGCAGCACCGGGGCCACCGCCGCGGTCTGGGTGGCGGGCGTGGTCGTGCTGGTCCTGTCGTGCGCGACGGCGATCACCATCGGCCCGTCCGAGCTGTCGGTGCGCGACGTGGTCGGGGTCGTCGGCGACCGCGTCGGGCTCGGCTCGTCCGAGCTGACGCGCATCCAGCAGGGCATCGTGTGGGACCTGAGGCTCCCCCGGACGCTCCTCGCCGCGGTCTGCGGCGCCGGGCTCGCGGTGTGCGGCGCGATCCTGCAGTCGCTGCTGCGCAACCCGCTCGCCGACCCGTTCGTGCTCGGGATCTCGTCGGGCGCGTCCACCGGCGCCGTGACCGTGGTGGTGCTGGGCGTCGGCGCGGGCGCGGTCGGCCTGACCGCGGGGGCGTTCGTCGGCGCGGTGGTGGCGTTCGCGATGGTGCTGGCGCTCGCCTGGGCCGCCGGCGGCACCACCGACCGCGTCGTGCTCGCGGGCGTCGCGGCCACCCAGCTGTTCTCGGCCCTGACCTCGTTCATCGTGTTCACCGCCGCCGACGCCGAGCAGACCCGCGGCGTGCTCTTCTGGCTGCTGGGCTCGCTCAGCAGCGCGAGCTGGACCGACGTCGCGCTCTGCGCGGCCGTCGTCGGCCTCGGCCTCGTGCTCTGCCTGCTGACGGCGTCCGCCCTCGACGCGTTCGCGTTCGGTCAGGACGCGGCGGGCTCCCTCGGGATCGACGTGGGCGTGGTGCGGGCGGTGCTGCTCACCGTCACGGCGCTGGTCACCGCGGTGATCGTCAGCACGTCCGGGGCGATCGGGTTCGTGGGGCTCGTGCTGCCGCACGCGGCCCGCGCCCTCGTCGGCGTCCGGCACCACCGGCTGCTGCCCACGACCGCGCTGGCCGGCGCGATCTTCCTCGTCTGGGTCGACACCGCGGCCCGGACCGTGCTCGACCCGCAGGAGCTGCCCGTGGGCGTGGCCACCGCACTGGTGGGCGTGCCCGCGTTCGCCGTCATCCTGCTGCGCCGGGGGAGGCGACGATGACGCTCGCCGCGCACGACGTGAGCTGGTCGGTGGTCGGGCGCCTGGTCGTCGACGGCGTCTCGCTCCACCCCGAGCCGGGATCCACGGTGGGGCTCCTCGGGCCCAACGGGTCGGGCAAGTCGACGCTGCTGCGGCTGCTGGCCGGCCTGCGGCCGCCGTCGGCGGGCGCGGTCGAGCTGGACGGGCGGCCCCTGACGTCCCTGCGTCGGCGCTCGGTGGCGCGGCGGGTCGCGGTCGTCGAGCAGGAGTCGGGCACCGAGCAGGACCTCCTGGTCGGCGACGTCGTCGCGCTCGGGCGCATCCCGCACCACCGACCGTGGAGCGGCACCACCGCCGCCGACGACGCCGCCGTGCGACGGGCGGCCGAGCACGCGGACGTCGCCGACCGGCTCGACCAGCCCTACCGGACGCTGTCCGGCGGCGAGCGCCAGCGCGTCCAGATCGCGCGGGCGCTGGCGCAGGAGCCCACGGACCTGCTGCTGGACGAGCCCACCAACCACCTCGACGTCAGCCACCAGCTCGACCTCCTGGCGCTCGTGCGGCGCACGCCGGTGACGACGGTCGTCGCGCTCCACGACCTCAACCTCGCGGCCATGTTCTGCGACCAGGTGGTGGTGCTGGCCGAGGGACGGGTGGTCGCCGCCGGTCCCCCGGCCGAGGTGCTCAGCCCGGGGCTGGTGGCCGAGGTCTACGGCGTGCGCGCCGTCGTCGAGACCCTCGACGGCACCACGCACGTGCGGTACCTGCCGCCGTCGTCCTGAGGAGGTCGGCGGTGGCACGATCGGGGACATGGACCTCTCCGGATGGGTGCTCGCCGAGGGCGACCACGTCGCGGTGGGCGGCCGGCTCCACGCCGGCCTGCTCGCCCCCACGGCCGATCCCCTGCTCGGCCGGTCCGAGCCGTTCGTCGACCTGGCGGTGCCCGTCCGCCCGGCACCCGCGACGGACGGGACCGTGACCGTGACCGGCACCTGGCGCGACAGCGGCGTCGACGCGGTGTCCGTCGGCCCGCTGGCGGGTGCGTCCGGGTTCTCGCTGGCCGTGGGCACGGGCGTGCGCGTGGTCGCGAGGGACCAGGGACCGCCGAAGCAGCGCGACGTCGACCACGTGCTCGCGGTGCTCGACGCCGAGCAGGCGGGCTGCGGACTCGCGATGACCGGTGAACGGCCCGGTGCCGACGGGCGTCCACGGGTGGTGGCCTGGGTCCGTCAGGTGACGCCGGCGCTCGCCGCACGGCTCGTCGACTGCCACCCCACCGTGCTGGTGCTCGACGTCTGGATCAGGCCCGGCGCCGCACCAGCCGCGTGACCCACGGCTCGGCCACCAGGAGCAGCAGCGACCAGAAGCCCACCGCGGGCACCAGGAGCGTCAGGACGAGCGCCGCCGCGAGCGCCGCGGTGCTGCGCAGGCTCCCGCCCACGGGACGTGCCGCCCCCGCCAGGCGCTGCCGGCTGATGGTCAGGGCGATCGCGCTCTGGCAGACCCCGCTCGCGAGCACCGTGCCGATGTAGATCAGCGGCACGGACCGGTCGTCGTAGCTGCCGACCAGCTCGGTCGGGAACGGCAGCACGACGATCGTCAGCAGCCAGGCCATGTTCCACCACAGCAGCGGGCCGGTCACCGCGCCCACGTCGGCGAAGAGCCGGTGGTGGACGAGCCACAGCCGGGCGATCACCACGAAGCTGAGCAGGAAGCTGTAGATCTGCGTGCTCTGCTCGACGATCAGGTCGAGCGCGCCCGTGGACGCGCCGGCGGCCTCCGGCACCGCGTCGACGAGCGGCAGCACCAGCAGCGTGATCGCGATCGCGACCACCGCGTCGGTGAAGAAGACCAGACGCTCGGAGGACTGCGGCGCGGTGGGCACGGGCCGATCATCGTCGTGCCGAGCGCCACAGTCGATTCAGGCTGAGGTGAGGTTAGGCTCACCTCATGAAACGACGACGCCTGACGGCGCCCCTCCTGACGCTCGGACTGCTCGTGGTCGCCGGGTGCGGCTCGGCCGCCACGCCGACGGACGAGCAGGAGACCCGCACCGTCCGCACGCTCGCGGGCGAGGTCGCGGTGCCCACCGAGGTGCGGCGGGTCGTCGTGGTCGAGGGACGCCGCGACCTCGACGTGGCCCTGGCGCTGGACCTGCCCGTGGTCGGCTTCCCCGTGGAGGAGGACGTGGAGCGGTTCGACCTCGAGGCTCCGCTCGCCGCGGCCACCCAGGAGGCGCGCGACGCGGGCGCCGAGGAGCTGTTCCTGCGCGGCGAGATCGACCTGGAGGCCGTGGCCGCGGCCGAGCCCGACCTGATCCTCGGACGCGCGGAGGACGTCGAGCCGGTGGCGGACCAGCTGGCCGCCATCGCCCCGACCATCCCCCTCGGCTCGGTCGCCGACGGCGGCGCCTGGCAGGACGACCTGCGCCTGGTGGCCGAGGCCACCGGCCGCGAGGAGCGGGCGGACGAGATCGTCGCCGCCTACGACGCGCGCGTCGCGGACCTGCGCACCACGCTGGCCGGGCGGATCGACTCCGTGCGGGTGCTCCCGGTCGACTGGTCCGAGGAGGGCACGGGCGTGATCACCACGCGCCTGCAGTCGTCGGTGCTGCGCGACCTCGGGGCGCGGTTCGCCTCGTCGATGGCGACCGCCGAGGAGGCCGGCGGCGAGCAGCTGTTCAGCCCCGAGCAGACCGACGTGGCCGCCCAGGACGCCGACGCGCTCCTCATGGTGGTCGACACCCCCGACGAGGTGGCCGCCGCCGAGGCCGACCCGCTCTGGGCGCGCCTGCCGGCCGTCCGGGCCGGGCGGGTCGTGCGCACCGACAAGTTCACCCACGAGGGCGCGTCGCTCACCGCGATGCACGTGCTCGACCTCGCCGAGCGGCTCTACGCCCGCTGAGTGTCACCCGGGTCACACGATCGGCCGACGGCACGCGGCGGTGACAGGGTCGGGAGCGGCCCATCGTCGAGACACCCGGAGGCAGCACCCCGTGACCACCGACCAGACCGCGCTCGTCGTCGGCGCCACCGGCATCACCGGACGCGCGCTCACCCAGCAGCTCGTCGACGACGGCTGGACGGTCCTCGCGCTGTCGCGCCGGTCCGCGACCGACGTGGACGGCGCGATCCCCGTGCAGGCCGACCTGACCGACCCCGAGTCGCTCGCCGCGGCCCTGGCCGACGCGCGTCCGACGCACGTGTTCCTCACCGCCTGGATCCGCCAGGAGACCGAGGCGAGGAACATCGAGGTCAACAGTGCGATCGTGCGGCACCTGCTCGACGCGGTGCGGCCCGCGGGCACCGTCCGGCACGTCGCGCTCGTCACCGGGCTCAAGCACTACCTCGGCCCGTTCGAGGCCTACGGCCAGGGCGACCTGCCCGACACCCCGTTCCACGAGGACGAGGAGCGGCTGCCGTACCCGAACTTCTACTACGACCAGGAGGACGAGGTCTTCGCCGCCGCCGAGCGCGACGGCTTCACCTGGTCGGTGCACCGCTCGCACACCGTCATCGGCCACGCCGTCGGCAACGCGATGAACATGGCGCAGACCCTGGCCGCCCAGGCCGCGATCTGCCGCGAGACCGGGCAGAAGTTCGTCTTCCCGGGGTCGCGGACGCAGTGGGACGGCCTCACCGACATGACCGACGCCGGGCTGCTGGCCGAGCACCTGCGGTGGGCAGCCACCACGCCCGCCGCCGCCGACACGCCGTTCAACGTCGTCAACGGCGACGTCTTCCGCTGGCGCTGGATGTGGCCCCGCCTCGCCGAGGCGCTGGGCGTCGAGCCCGCCGGCTTCAAGGGCGCACCGCGTCCCCTCGAGGGACAGATGGTCGGCACCGAGGACGTCTGGGCCAAGCTCGCGTCCGAGCACGGCCTGCTCGAGCCCGACCTCGAGCGCGTCGCGTCCTGGTGGCACACCGACGGCGACCTCGGTCGCGACATCGAGTGCCTCACCGACATGCGCAACAGCCGCGTCGCGGGCTTCACCGGCTACCGCAGCACCCTGGACGCGTTCCTCGCCGTCTTCGACACCCTCCGCGCCGAGAGGATCGTCCCGCCCCTGTCCTGACCTCCCCCGACGTGTCGGTGCCTGGTGATGTCGGAGCATCACCACGCACCGACAGGTCAGGGGATCAGAGGGCGTAGGGGCCGATCCGGGCCCAGGCGACGACGAGCAGAAGCGCGAGCAGGACGGCGTTCAGGGCCATCTCGGCCGGCTCGTCGCGTCGCAGGTGCACGAACGCGGCGAGCACCATCACGATGCCCAGGCAGATCGCCGCGAACGGCACCATCACCGGGACGACGACGGCCGCCGCCGGCAGCACCAGCGCCACCGCGCCCGCGATCTCGAGGAACCCGATCAGCCGCACCGTGTTCGGCGCGTACTCCTCGGCCCACGGCAGGTTCTCGAGCACCCGCTCGGTCGGCAGCGTCACCTTGATCACCCCGGCGAGCCCGAAGACGAGGGCGAGCGCGACCTCGAGGATCCAGACGACGGTGCTCACGGGTGGAGGCTATCGGCCGGGTCAGGCGTGGACGGGCTCGCGCTCGGCGTCCGCGGGCGCACTGCCGGTGCGACGCACCAGGAACGACAGCCCGATGGCGAGGAGCGACACCACGGCCCCGCACAGGAACGCCGTCTGGACGCCCGACGCGGTGGCGGCCACTGCGGACGCACCCGCCTCGGCCTGGGAGGCGGCGCGCGTCGTCATCACCGTGACGAACAGCGCCGTGCCGGTGGCGCCGGCGAGCTGCTGGACGGTGCCGACCACGGCGCTGCCGTGGGAGTACAGGCTCTGGCGCAGCGACCCGAGCGCCGACGTGAGCAGCGGCGTCAGCATCATCGCGATGCCGATGCTGAGCAGCACGTGGATGCCGATCACGGTGATGACGACGGTGCCCGCGTCGAGCGTCGTCATCAGCCAGAGCGCGGCCGACAGCAGGACGGCGCCCGGGATGACCAGCGGACGCGGGCCGACGCGGTCGAACGTCCGTCCGACGAGCGGCGCGAGCAGGCCCATCACCAGGCCGCCGGGGAGCAGCATCAGGCCGGTGGTGAGCGTGCTGAGCCCGAGCACGTCCTGCAGGTAGATCGGCAGCAGCACGAGCGAGCCGAACAGCGCGAGCATGGTGACCGACATCAGGACCGCGGCGGTGCGGAAGGCCGGGGTGGCGAAGGTGCGCAGGTCGAGCAGCGCGGCGTCGCGACGCTGCAGCGACAGCTGGCGCCACACGAACAGCGCGAGGCTGACGACGCCGACGGTCAGCGGCACCCACACCGGGACGGCGACGTCGCCGGCCGCGGCCTCGCCGATCGAGCTGAGGCCGTAGATCAGACCGCCGAACGCGAGCGCGGACAGGATGATCGACAGCACGTCGACGCCGACCTTGCGGGTCTGCGTGACGTTGGTGATCTTGGCCGCGCCGAGCGCGAGCGAGAGCAGGGCGATGGGCAGCACGAGCCAGAACATGGCGCGCCAGCTGAACACCTGGAGGATGAGGCCCGAGACCGTCGGGCCGATGGCGGGCGCGACGGCGATGATGATCGAGATCCGCCCCATCATGCGACCGCGGCCCTCGGCCGGGACGATGCTCAGCACCGTCGTCATCAGCAGCGGAATCATCACCGCGGTGCCGCCGGCCTGCACGATGCGGCCGACGAGCAGCATCTCGAACCCGGGCGCGGTGGCCGCCAGCAGCGTGCCGACGCTGAACAGGCTCATCGCCGCGATGAACACCGCCCGGAGGGTGAAGCGCTGCAGCAGCAGGCCGGTGGCCGGGATGACCACGGCCATGGTCAGCAGGAAGCCGGACGTCAGCCACTGCGCGGTCCCCGCGGTGATCGACAGGTCCGTCATCAGCCGCGGCAGCGCGACGCTCATGATCGTCTCGTTCAGGATGACCACGAACGCCGAGACGAGGAGCAGGCCGAGCACGACCGTGTTCTCGCGGGAGAGCTTCGCGGGCGGGGGCGCCGTGGTGGGCGTGGACATGAGGACCTCAGACGTCGATGCGGCGGAACCTGCCGTGGTGGCAGCGACTGCCATCTTGTCACCTGTGTACATTGGAGACCAGTCGAGAAGAGCCGAGGTGTCCGGTGTCACGTACCGTCGCGCAGGCCCCGCCCGCGCCCGACCTGCGCGAGCGTCGCCGACTTGCCACGCGCCAGGAGATCTACGACGTCGCGCTCGGTCTGTTCGAGAGCCAGGGCGTCGCGGCCACCACCGTCGACGAGATCGCCCAGGCCGCGGGCGTGTCGCCCCGCACCTTCTTCCGCTACTTCGCGTGCAAGGAGGAGGCCGTGCTCGCGCCGGCGCGCGACCTCGACGAGGCGCTCGCCGTTCGGGTGCTCGAGGCCGACACCGAGGTCGAGCTGCTCCCCGAGATCGAGCGCGCCTTCGGCGAGGTGATCGTCGGACCGGTCGCGAGCACGCCCGACGCCGTCGACCACATGGTGCGGATCCGCCGGCTGATGGCCGCCGAGCCGGGTCTGCGCGCGGCCGCGCTGGCGATGGACGGCGAGATCACCGCCCGGCTGGCGTCCCGGGTCGCCGAGCGGGTGCCGTCCCTCGACCCCACCACTGCGCGCCTGGTCGCCGAGGTGGCGCAGGCGACGTTGCGCGTGGCGTTCGACGAGTGGGCCGACAGCGGCGGCGAGGTCGACCTCGCCGACACCTACCGCCGGGTGCGAGCCACCCTGCGGCGCGTCGTGGTGGTCTGATGCCCGACGTCGACGGGCTGGTCTGGCACTACACCGACGGGCCCGGGCTGATCTCGATCCTGACGAACGACGTGCTCTGGGCGACGGCGTCGGGGTTCCTGAACGACCAGCAGGAGGTGGGCCTCGGCCTCGGCCTGCTGCGGCGCCGCCTGAGCGAGGTGGCGGGATCGGGCGACCCGTTCTACGCCCAGCTGCAGCGCCGGCTCGACGAGGCCACGCCGCGGCAGGGTCCGTCGGCCGGCACCTTCTTCATCCTCAGCGCCTCGACGCACTGGGACTCCCTCGCGATGTGGCGCTGCTACGGCGGCGCCGGCGAGTCCTACGCCATCGGCCTCGACGCGACCAGCCCGCTGCAGGTCCTGGCCGACGCGGACCACGACCTCGGCGGGACCGTCGTCCGGCAACGCGAGTGGGACCCCGTCCGGTACGAGCCCGCCGCGCAGCGCCAGCTGATCGACGCCGTGCTCGAGGGCCTCCCCGACGCCACCCACGACCTCGAGGCGTGGGCCGTCAGCCACGGCCGTCCGGCGATGCCGTCCGGGATCCCCGAGCTCGGCACCCCGATCGGCGACCTGATGGACGACGTCGAGCAGGCCCTGCTGCTGATCAAGCACCAGGGGTTCCTCGACGAGCGCGAGGCCCGCCACAGCACCGTGCTCTACCGCCGCGAGGGCGAGCCCGCCCCCGTCGGCGTCGTCCGCTACCGCGCCACCGCCTACGGCGTCGCCCCCTACGTCTGGCTCACCGGCGCGGGCGACGGGGGCGGCCCCACCACGACCACCCCGGGCCGGCTTCCCGTGCGGGCCGTCGCGATCTCCCCCTCGCCGAACGGTGCCGCCGCCGAGGAGTCCCTCGCCGACCTCCTCGCCTCCACCGGTCACGCCGACGTCGAGGTCGGCCGCTCCCGCATCCCGTTCCGCGGGTGAGCCCCGCGCGTCCCGGGTTCACCACGACGTCGTTTTAAACCGCCGCTGACCGCGGTGAGCTCACCACGGTCAGCGGGGGTCTTCCACGGTCAGCGGTGCGTCAGACGGTGAAGGCCTTGCGGAACGCCTTGACGGCGTCGACGCTGTCACCCGACGCCCAGGCCTCGAGGCCGACGACGCCGGTGTAGCCGGCGTCGGCCAGCACCCGCGCGACGTGGGGCCAGGCGACCTCGCCGGTGCCGGGCTCGCAGCGGCCCGGGACGTCGGCGACCTGGATCTCGCCGACCCACCGCATGCTCTCGCGCACCAGGTCGCTGAGGTTCCCCTCGCCGATCTGGGCGTGGTACAGGTCGAGGTTCATCTTCAGGTGCGGGCTGTCGACGGACGCGACGAGCGCGCGGGTGTCGGCGGCACGGGCGAAGGGCGTGCCGGGGTGGTCGACGGCGGTGTTCAGGTTCTCCAGCGTGAAGACCCGCCCCGCCTCGCGCCCCAGCTCGGCGAGGGCGGCGAGCGTCTCGCGCGCGGCCAGCCAGTCCGACGGCGACGGGCTGGGCAGCGGCAGCACCGGCAGGCCCTGCCCGTCCAGGCCGGTGCCGTGCAGGTTGAGCGAGGGGCTGTCGAGCCTCTCGGCGACCTCGAGCGAGAGCCGGGCCGTGCGCAGCAGCTCGGCGACGCCGTCGGGGGTCACCAGGTCACCGTCGACGTAGCCGGTCATCGACGTGAACGTGGCGCCGGTGGCCACGAGCGCGTCGATGTCGTGGTTGGTCCAGCTCCAGATCTCGACGGCCATGCCGAGGTCGTGGATGGTGCGGACGCGCTCGACCACGTCGAGGTCGAGAAAGGTCATCTCGGCGCTGACGGCCAGCTGGAAGCTCATGCGCCCACCGGCTTCACGTCGACGGTGCCGCCGGTCTCGACCGACTCGATGCAGGCGAGCGCGATCGCCAGCGCGCGCTGGGCGTCCCGGCCGGTGACGACCGGCTCGGTGCCGCCGCGGACGGCGTCGCAGAACGCCGCCAGCTCGCCGGTGTAGGCGACGGCGAACAGGTCCGTGTCCGAGCGGGACGTCTCGACGGTGTCGCCGTCGGCGGTGAGCAGGTGGCGCGTGGACGTCGACCCGTCGCCCGCGGTGACCATGCCGCCGGAGCCGAAGACCTCGCCGCGCACGTCGTAGCCGTAGGCGGCCGAGAAGCTGGCCTCGGCCGTCGCGATGGCGCCGTTGTCGAACCGGATGACGACGACCGCGGTGTCGAGCAGCCCGGCGTCCTTGAACTCGGGTGCGACGAGCGCGTCGGCCGTGGCGTGGACGCTGACGGCGTTCGCGCCGGGGTTGAGCCAGAGCAGCGCGTCGAAGTCGTGGATCAGGGTCTGGGTGAAGATCGTCCACGGCGGCACGCCGGCGGGGTTCGCCAGGCCGGGGTCGCGGGTGAGCGAGCGCATCAGCTGCACGCTGCCGATCCGGCCCGCCTCGATCGCGTCGTGGGCGGCGGCGAAGCCGGGATCGAAGCGGCGGTTGAACCCGACCTGCAGGGAGACGCCCGCCTCGTCGGCGGCGGCGACGGCGCGCGCGGCGTCCTCGGCCGACATCGCCATCGGCTTCTCGCAGAAGACGGCCTTGCCGGCCCGGGCGGCGGCGACCACGAGCTCGGCATGGGCCGTGCTGGACGCGGTGATGACGACGGCCTCGACGTCGTCGGCGGCAAAGATCGCGGCGGGGTCCTCCTCGGCGCGCGCGCCGAGCGACTCGGCGACGTCGGCGGCGACGCCCGGACGGGGGTCGGCGACGGCGACGAGACGGGCGCCGGCGACGCGGCGGGCGAGCAGCGTGGCGTGCGAGACGCCGATGCGGCCGGCGCCGATCAGGCCGACGCGGACGGGCGCGGCCTCGGCGGGCGAGGTGGGGACGGGCACGGCGATCTCCTGGATGGCGTTCGATGACTAGAGCGCTCTAGTTCGAGGTCTAGTAGAGCGCGCTAGTCGATCCTCGTCAAGCGGACGCCTGACCCCCTAGGCTCGGGCGGATGACGGTGACGATGGAGGACGTCGCGCGCGAGGCCGGCGTCTCCCGCGCGCTGGTGTCGATCGTCTTCCGCGACGTCGAGGGCGCGAGCACGGCGACCCGCGAGCGGGTGCGCGAGGTGGCGGACCGCCTGGGATACCGGCCCGACCAGCGCGCCCGCCAGCTGGGCCGCCGACGGACGCGTCTGGTCGGTGTCACCTACGCGGTGCACCTGCCCTTCCACGGCGAGCTGGTCGAGGCGCTCTACGCCGCGGCCGCACCGACGGGCTGGGACGTGATGCTCAGCCCGGTCACCGCCCGACGGGACGAGACGACCGCGGTGGAGTCGCTGCTCGACCACCGCTGCGAGGCCGTCGTCCTGCTGGGTCCGTCGCTCCCCTCCCGCGCGCTCGACCTGCTCTTCGCCCGGGTGCCGACCGTCGTGGTCGCGCGGTCGGTGCCGCGACGCACCGTGCAGGTCGTGCGGACCGACGACGCCGCCGGCGCCCGTGCCGCCACGGAGCACCTGCGGTCGCTCGGTCACCGACGCATCGCGCTCGTCGACGGGGGACGCGCACCCGGCGCGGCCGAGCGTCGTCGCGGCTACCGCGCGGCGATGAGGGCGGGCGGTCTCGACGACGTGGCCCTGGTCCCCGGTGGCCCCACCGAGCACGACGGCGAGGCCGCGGGCGAGGCGCTGCTGGCGACGTCGCCGCGTCCGACCGCCGTGCTCGCGTTCAACGACGACTGCGCGATGGGCCTGCTCAACACCGTGCGTGGCGCCGGCGTCCGCGTCCCCTCCGACCTGTCGGTGGTGGGCTACGACGACACCGCCGTCGCCGGACTGCGCGCCGTGTCCCTGACCACCGTCGGCCAGGACCCCGACGCGCTCGCGCACCTCGCCGTCACCCGCGCCATCGCGCTCGCCGAGGGAGACGCCGCGTCCGCCGAGCAGGTGGTCCCGCCCCACCTGGTCGTCCGGTCCACCACCGCCCCGCCCCCCTGACGGATTCCCAGGTAGGCACGGACCTCCGACAGGACCACGGAGAACTCTCCATGGTCCTGTCGGAAAACCGTGCCTACCTGGGAATCCGACGAGGGTCAGGCGCGGCCGCGGGTGCGGGAGGCGAGGGCCGCGAGGGCGGCGGGGAAGATCGACGCGGGCGGGGTGACGAGGCCGGCGCCGACCTGGCCCGTGCCGGCGACGGCGCCCGCCATGCCTGTGTTGATCTGCGGCAGGATGCCCGTCCGGCAGACCTTGGACACGTCGATGCCGGTGGGTGCGCCCATGAACTCGAGCACGGGGATCGACCAGCGCGGGTTCTCCGCGAGGGTGATCTCGGCCATCCGACGGGTGGTGGCGAGCGCGTCGGGCACCGAGCCGCCCACGAGACGGACGATGGCCGGGGCCGTCGCCATGGCGAAGCCGCCGATGCCGGCGGTCTCGGTGATGGCCGAGTCGCCGATGTCGGGGTTGGCGTCGCCCGGGCCGTACGAGCCGAGGAAGAGGCCGTCGGCCACCTGGGCGGGGCCGGTGAACCACTCGTCGCCGGTGCCGGCCACCTGGATGCCGAAGTCGGTGCCGTTGCGGGCCATCGCGACCACCATCGTCGAGCCCTCGATGCCGCGGGCCGCGTCGAGCGCGAGCTTGCAGGCGGGCATGGCGAGGTTGAGGAAGAAGTGGTCGTTGCCTCCGACGAAGCGCACCACGTCGGCGACGTCGGACGCGTCGTGGCCCGAGGTCACCATCGCGGGGACGACGTCGCGCAGCAGCATCAGCGTGCCGGCGCGGTTGCGGTTGTGCGCCTCGTCGCCCATCTGCAGCATCTGGGCCAGCACGCCGGTGACGTCGACGCGCCCCGTCGCGCGCACGGCCGACTGCAGCACCGGGCCGAGCACGCCCGACATCCAGCGCAGCTTCTCGATCACCTCGGGCCCGTAGGCGCCGTAGCGCAGCACCTTGCCCAGGCCCTCGTTGAGCGAGCAGTACGTGCGACGGCCGCTCGCGGCGTCCTCCAGCACGAACATCCACATCGACGCCGACACGACGCCGGCCATCGGGCCGACGGCGTCGTGGTGGTGGCAGGGGTCGAGCGTGTAGCCGGTGCCGGACGCGAACAGTGCCTCGGCGGCGTCGGCGTCGTCGACCAGGCCCTCGAGGATCGCGGCGCCCATCAGCGCGCCGCGCATCGGTCCCGACGCGCGCTCCCACGTGATCGGCGGGCCGGCGTGCAGGAAGTCCGACGGCCCGAGGCCGAGCAGCTCACCCGCAGGCACGACGTCGACGAGGTCCGCCTGTACCGCGAGGACGGCCGCGACGGCGCGGGCGTTGGCCTCGGCGCGCAGCGGGTCGGCGGCGACGGTCGCGAGGTCGGCGGCGGTGCCGTCCATCGGCGGCTGCCAGTCGACGCGCGACGTCGGGACGCCCTGCGCGTCGACCGCGTCGGCGAACATGCCGGCGCCGACGGCGACGACGGACGGCGAGCTGGTGAGCAGCTCGGACGTGGGACTCATCGGGCACCTCCGGTGGTGACGGCAGCGGGCAGGAGCGACACCGCGAGACGGGTGGCCTCGGCGTTGGACGCGAGGACGGTGGCGCCGGCCGCGGCGAGCGCCTCGGCCTGGCGGGTCAGGCCCTGCGGGTCGAGCTCGGTGCCGACGCACGCGACGACGACGTCGAGGCCGCGTCGGTCGGCTGACGCGGTGGCGATCGCGTCGCGCACGGCGGGCGCGAGGCCGGCGGCGGGGTCGTCCTCGGCGCCGTGGCCGAGCACGACGTCCATCAGGACGACGCCGACGCGCGGGTCGGCGGCCACCTCGGCGAGCCGGGCGTCGCGCAGCGTCGGGTCGATCATCGGGTGGGCCCGGCCGCGGGTGAGCGTGTCGTCGCCGAAGTCGACCATCACGTGGCCGTCGGCGTCGAGCGTGCCGTCGACGGCCAGCTCGGGCGAGAGCGGGATGTTGCTGTGGATCGGTCCGAGCTGCTCACGGGCGATCAGCATGGCCTCGTCGCAGAGCGTGCCGCCGACGAACAGGCCACGCAGCAGCGGGCCGGTCACCTCGCCGGACGACGGCGGCGCGTCCCACCGCGGCCACGTGGGCGCGGGCAGCCCGAGCGCGGCCAGCACCGACTCGGCGGCGGCCGTGAGGTCGGGACGACCGTCTCCCAGCAGCGCCATCCGGACGGGCGTGGACAGGTCGTCGGCGAACGTCACGAGCGCGTCGGCCACCTCCTGCGCGGGCGGCTTGGACACCACGACGACGAGCTCGGTGCCCGGGTCGGCGTCCAGCAGGCGCAGGGCCTGGCGGGTCGAGAGCCCGCCGACGTCGGACGACAGGTCGCGACCGCCCACGCCGAGCGCGGCGCGCACGCCCACCCCCGCCAGCTCGAGCAGCGTCATCAGCTGCTGGCAGCCGGTCCCCGAGGCGGCGACGATGCCCACCGGGCCAGGGCGGACCGCGTTGGCGAACCCCAGGCCGAGCCCGTCGACGAGCGCGGTGCCGCAGTCGGGCCCCATCACGAGGACGCCCGCCCGCTCGGCCGCCTGCTTGAGCGCGACCTCCTGCTCCACGGGCACGTTGTCGCTGAAGACCATCACGTCGCGACCGGCGTCGACGGCGTCCATCGCCTCGACGAAGGCGTGCTCGCCGGGCACCGACACCAGCGCCAGCGTGGCCGCGCCGTCGCGGCCCAGCGCGGAGCCGACGGTGCGCGGGGGTGCCACCGTGGAGCCTTCGTCGGACGGACGACGCGTCGCGTCCGCGAGCGCCTGCTCGACGGCCGCCAGGGCGATCGCCAGGTCGGCGCCGTCGGCGAGCCGGAGCGCGACGACCATGTCGTTGGGCGACGTGCCGGGCACGTCGAAGCCCATGGTGGCGAGCGTGTCGAGGTTGAGCTCGGTGGCCATCGCCACCTGCGCCGCGTCGACGCCGGGCGTCTGCGCGACCTGCTTGCTCACCTGCAGCAGGGTCACCGAGTCGGCGTAGGCGCCGGAGCGCAGCTCGACGTGGGTGTGGGTCACGGGTGTCTCCAGGAGTCGGGGGACGAGGTCAGGGCGAGGGCGACACCGAGCGCGAGCCCGGCACCGGAGGTGTGGCCGACGGCGAGCAGCGCGGCGCGCGCGGCCTCGTCGGGGTCGTCCGGACGGGCGGCGAGCCGGACGAGCCAGGTGCGCAGCGGGGGCGTGGCCTCGCCGTCGAGCGCGTGGGCGAGCATCGCGGCCGACACGAACGACGTGCGGGACGGCGCGAGGTCGCGCACGCGTCCGGCCACCGGGTCGAGGTCCAGGCCTGCCGCTCGGCGGGCGACCAGCCAGCCGGCCAGCACGTCGTCGCCCGTGGGGGTGAGGCCGGTGCCGCGGCCGAGCAGCAGCGGCACCGCGTCGGCGTCGGCGGCCGCCAGGGCCGCGAGCACCGTGGCGGGCAGCTCGAGGCGGGCCGGCGCGGTCCCCACCGCGAGGTCCGCGGCACAGGCTCCGCCCAGGTCGGGCAGCGACGGGACGGCGAGGTCGACGACGCGTCCGAGGCGCACGTCGACGTCACCGAGCGCGACCCGCCCGGCACCGAGGTGCAGCACCCCGTCGTGCCGGGGCAGCCGGGCCAGGGCGGTGCGCAGGCCCATCGGGACGTGCGTGGCGGTCGCCGAGAGCACGGCGACGCAGCGACCCTCGTCGTCGGCGTAGACGGCGTGCGGCCCGTCGGCCACGACGCGGGCGGTGCGGGGCTCGCCGGCGAGCGCGCGGGCGGCGCGCCACGTGGCGGCGGCCCTCACGGTCCGGGCGGGGGCGCTCGTCAGGCTCACGGCGTCCCTTCACGAGCGGGTGCGGATCGGTCGGACCGAGGCGGTCCGTGCCGCCAATCTAGGTCGTGGGCTACGGTTCGCCGATGGTGAGTGTTGCCAACGATGCAGGGGTCCGCGGTCAGATGTTGCCAGGTTCGTCCTACGGCCTGTCGCTGCGTCACGCGATCGGCACGGGCGCCCTCGACGGCACCACGGTGCTCGCGGGGGCCGGCGGCCTGGACCGTCTCGTCACGGGCGTCAACGTGATGGAGGTGCCCGACGTGCTGGGCTGGGTCAAGCCCAACGAGCTGCTGCTCACCACCGGCTTCCCGCTGCTGCGCGCCGACCACGACCTCGACGAGGACGCCCTCGAGGCGCTGTTCCGCGGGCTGGAGGACGCGGGCGTCGCCGGCTTCGGCATCAAGCTCGGGCGGTACGTCGACGACGTGCCCGCGGCCCTGCTCGCCCTGGCCGACGAGCTCGGCTTCCCGGTGCTGCGCCTGCCCGACGAGGTGGCCTTCGACGACGCGCTGCGCGACGTCTACGGCGAGCTCAACACCGTCCAGGCGTCCGTGCTCGAGCGGATCGACGCGCTGCACTCGGCGCTCACGCTGATCGTGCTGGAGGGCGGCGACCTGGAGGACATCGCCGCCGAGGTGGGCCGCGTGCTCGACGTGGGCATCGCGATCACCAGCACGGACGGACGCGAGTGGGCCGCCGCGCTGAGCGACGCCGAGCGGATGGCGCTCGAGGAGGCCGACGTCGTCGACGACACCGGCCGTATCCGCGTCGAGCGGTTCCGCCAGGCGCCGGTGGCCGTCGGCGAGGGTGAGCTGAGGCTGCTCCACGTCGCGGCGTCGGGCGCCGAGCTGGCCCGGCTCGTCGTGCTGGCGAGCGGACGCCGCCTCCAGCCGTCGGACGTCCACGCGCTCGAGCGCGCGGCCACCGTCGCGGCCCTGCTCATCACCCGCCAGCAGGCCGTCAACGCCGTCGAGGGCAAGTACCGGGGCGACTTCCTGCGCGACGTGTTCCAGTCGCGCGCCGGGTCACCTGAGTACGTCCACGAGCACGCGGCGGGCCTCGGGTGGGACCTCGGCCGCTCGGTCGTGGTGCTCGTCGCCCAGCTCGACCCGCCCGAGCCGGGCGAGGACCCGGTCTCCGGACGGGTCCGCCGTGCCTGGCAGGACCGGTTCGCGTCGGCCTGGCGCCAGGTGGTCGAGAGCCAGGACCGCACGGCGCCCGTCGCCGACTTCTCCGCCGAGGTGGTCGCGCTGCTGCCGACGGCGGGGCTGTCGCCCGAAGCCGTCGAGGCCCGGGTCGCGACGACGGTGGCCGCCGTCCGCGGCGACCAGGGCGGCGGACGACGCTCGTTCTCGGCCGGCGTGAGCCGCGTCGTCGAGGGCGCCGGCTCCCTGCCCGAGGCCTATGCGCACGCCCGCAAGGCGGTCGAGGTCGGCCGCCGGATGCACGGGCGGGGCAGCGCCACGTTCTTCGACAGCCTCGGCGTGCGTCGCCTGCTCTCGTTGATCGACGACGAGTCCGAGCTGCACGGCTTCGTGCGGGAGGTGCTGGGCGGCCTGGCCGACGACACCGCGCAGGCCGTCGACCTGCGCTCCACCCTGCAGATCCTGCTCGACACCAACGTGAACGTCGCCGAGGCCGCCCGCCTGCAGCACTTCCACTACAACACGATGCGCTACCGGGTGGCCAAGCTCGAGTCGCTCGTCGGCCCCTTCACGTCGGACCCCCACGTCCGCCTCGACGTCGCCGTCGCGCTCCAGATCCTGCAGATGGCCTGACGGAGGTCGACGGGGCACGGGAACGCCGAGCGCCATGGCCCACCTGGGCCATGTCCGGACCATCTACCGGACGGTTGTGTCGCGCACGTGAAATCTCGTGGGCAACACCTCACACCGGATGCACGGTTCCGTCGTCACTGTTGCCCCATGATGCGTGTGAGCCCGGCCACTAGCGTCGGGCCATCACCGGTGTGCCCACTGCGCCAGCCTGACGCGGGGCGAAGAGTCGAGGAGAGCACCCAATGTCCATGTTTTCGTGGGACGTCGTCCACGGGGGTAAGACCCCGCCGCCCGGTGAGGTCGTCGGCCCGATGCAGCGGCTCAGCTGGCCCCGAACGATCGGCCTCGGCGCCCAGCACGTCGTCGCCATGTTCGGCGCCACGTTCGTGTTCCCGATCGTCATGGGGCTCGACCCCAACCTGGCGATCATGTTCTCGGGCCTCTGCACGATCCTGTTCCTGCTGGTCGTCAAGAACCGCATCCCCAGCTACCTCGGCACCAGCGCCTCGTTCGTCGGCGGCGTCGCGGCCATCCGCGCGCAGGGCGGCGACTCCGCGCAGGTCACCGGCTCGATCCTGGTCGCCGGCCTGGTGCTCGCCGCCGTCGGCGTGCTCGTCCACTTCGGTGGCGCCAGGCTGATCCACGCGGTGCTGCCGCCGGCCGTCACCGGCGCCGTCGTCATGCTCATCGGCTTCAACCTCGCGCCGGTCGTGGCGGGCGTCTACTGGCCCCAGGACCAGTGGGTCGGCCTGCTGACGGCGACGTTCGTCGTCGTCGCCGCCGTGATGCTGCCGGGCTTCTGGTCGCGCATCGCGGTCGCCCTCGGACTCGTCTTCGGCTACCTGGTCTCGTACCTGTTCGACGTCGTGTTCGGCCAGATCACCTCGGTGACGCCCGCCAGCGCCGGCGAGGCCGTCGCGCACGACCGGGTGAACCTGTCGGCCGTCGGCGACGCGTCCTGGTTCGGCCTGCCGAGCGGCACCCTGGCCGACGGCGTGTCCGTCGTCCACGCGCCCAGCTTCTCCCTGACGTTCGTCCTGCTCGTCCTGCCCGGCGTCATCGCCCTGATCGCCGAGAACACCGGCCACGTGAAGGCCGTCGCGGAGATGACCGGCGACGACCTCGACCCGTACGTGGGCCGCGCGCTCGTCGGTGACGGCCTCGCCACCGCGTTCGCCAGCGCCTTCGGCGGCTCGCCCACCACCACGTACGCCGAGAACATCGGCGTCATGTCGGCCACCCGGATCTACTCGACGGCGGCCTACTACGCCGCCGCGGTCGTGGCGATCATCCTGGGCCTGTGCCCGAAGTTCGGCGCGATCGTCAGCGCCGTCCCCGGCGGCGTCCTCGGCGGCATCACCTTGGTGCTCTACGGGATGATCGGCCTGGTGGGGGCCAAGATCTGGGTGGACAACAAGGTCGACTTCGGCAACCCCGTCAACCTGATCGGCCTCTCCGCGGGGATCATCGCCGGCATCGGCGGCGTGGCCCTGCAGATCACCGACAACTTCGAGCTCAGCGGCATCGCGCTCGGCACCATCCTGGTGATCGCCTACTTCCACCTGGTCAAGGGCAAGCGCGCCGAGCTCGCCCCGACCGACTCCGACGAGGTGACCCGCTCCAAGTGAAGCCCGCGCCGTTCTCGTACCTGCGACCCACGACCCTCGACGAGGCCCTGGCGGCCCTGGCCGAGCACGCCAACGCCAAGGTGCTGGCGGGGGGCCAGAGCCTGCTGCCGCTGCTCTCGATGCGGCTCGCGGCACCGGCCGTCCTCGTCGACGTCAACCGGGTGCCCGGCCTGGACGAGGTCCGCAGCGACGAGGACGGCGTGGCCTTCGGGGCACTGGTCCGCCACGCCGCGCTGGAGCGCGACGCCGACGCGCGTCGCGTCCAGCCGCTGCTCGGCCGGGCCCTGCGCCTGGTCGCCCACCCCACGATCCGCAGCCAGGGCACGACCGTCGGCTCGCTGGCGCACGCCGACGCCGCCGCCGAGATGCCGATGGTCCTCACCCTGCTGGGGGGTCACGTCACCGCCGCCTCGGTCCGCGGAGAGCGCCGCATCGAGGCCGACGACCTCTACGTCGGGCCGCTCGAGTCGTGCCTGGAGCACGACGAGATGCTGACGGGCGCCTGGGTGCCCGCACTGCCCGCCCGCACCGGCGCCGCGATCGACGAGATCTCCCGCCGCCACGGCGACTACGCCCTCGTCGGCGTCGCCTCGCTGGTGTCCGTCGGGGAGTCGGGCGCGGTCGAGTCCGTCCGCGCCGGGTACCTGTCGGTCTCCGACACCCCGCTCGTCGTCGATCTGTCCGAGGCCTTCGCCGACGGCGAGATGAGCCCGGGCAACCTGGCCGCGGCCGTCGAGGTCGCGTCCGCGGCGATCGAGCCCGACGCCGACATCCACGCCACCGCCGACTACCGGCGCCACCTCGCCGGCGTCCTCACCCGCCGGGTGGTCGCCGCCGCCCACGCGAGCCTGACCACGGAGGGGGTCTCATGACCGACACCGCCCACGAGACCCACGAGGTCGACCTCGTGGTGAACGGCGCCGCGCACCGGATCGACGTGCCCGCCCGCAAGCTGCTCTCGGACGCGATCCGCCAGGACTGTGGCCTCACCGGCACCCACGTGGGCTGCGAGCACGGCGTCTGCGGCGCGTGCACCGTCCTGGTCGACGGCACACCTGCCCGCTCCTGCCTGATGCTGGCCGTCAGCGCCGACGGCCGCGACGTCACCACCGTCGAGGGCCTCACCGAGCCCGGCGACCGGCTCAGCCCGGTGCAGCAGGCCTTCAAGGAGTGCCACGGCCTGCAGTGCGGCTATTGCACCCCGGGGATGGTGATGAGCGCCATCGACCTGTGCACGCATCACCCGAAGTCGAGCGAGACCGAGGTCCGCGCGCTGCTGGACGGCAACATGTGCCGCTGCACCGGCTACCAGAACATCGTCAAGGCCGTGATGATGGGCGGCGAGGCGATGGCCTCCGGCCAGCCGATCAAGACCGCCGAGACGGCTTAAGGAGCGAACACCATGGGCGCACCCGACTTCGCCAAGCTGCCGCACATCGGCGAGGCCATCCGCCGCAAGGAAGACTATCGCTTCCTCACCGGCGCCGGCAACTACACCGACGACATCACGATGGGCCAGCAGGCCCATTGCATCTTCGTGCGCTCGCCGCACGCGCATGCCACCCTCAGATCGGTCGACACGGCCGAGGCGCTGAAGATGCCCGGCGTGGTTGGCATCTTCACGGGCAAGGACATCGAAGGGAAGATGGGGGGCTTGCCGTGCGGCTGGCTCATCAACAATCCCGACGGCACGCCGATGAAGGAGCCGATGCACCCGATCCTCGCGATCAACAAGGTGCGCTACGTCGGCGACCATGTCGCGATGGTCGTGGCCGAGACGGTCGAGCAGGCGAAGAACGCGGCCGAGGCGGTGGTGGTCGACTACGACGTGCACCAGGCCCTCGTCAGCGTGGCCGACGCGGCGAAGAAGGCCAGCGGCGTGACCATTCACGACGAGGCGCCCGACAACCAGTGCTACAAGTGGGTGCTCGGCGACAAGGCCGGCGTCGATGCGGCTTTCGCCAACGCAGCGCACGTGACGAAGCTCGATCTTGTCAACAACCGGCTGGTGCCCAACGCGATCGAGCCGCGCGTGGCGATCGGCAACTACAGCCGCGCCACCGAAGAGTATGTGCTGTACGTCAGCAACCAGAACCCGCACGTCGAGCGCCTCCTGATGACGGCCTTCGTGCTCGGCCTGCCCGAGCACAAGGTGCGCGTGATCGCGCCGGACGTGGGCGGCGGCTTCGGCTCCAAGATCTACCTGTATGCCGAGGACGTGTGCCTCACCTGGGCCGCCAAGCAGCTCAACCGCAGCATCAAGTGGACCGGCGAGCGCTCGGAGTGTTTCCTGTCGGACGCGCATGGCCGCGATCACGTGAGCCACGCCGAAATGGCGATGGACAAGGACGGAAAATTCCTGGCCCTGCGCGTGCACACCGACGCGAACCTCGGCGCCTACCTGTCGACCTTCTCGACCGCGATCCCGACCATCCTGTATGCCACGCTGCTCGCCGGCCAGTACGCCACGCCGCAGATCTACGTCGAGGTCGATGCGTGGTTCACCAATACCGCGCCCGTCGATGCGTACCGGGGCGCCGGCCGGCCCGAGGCCACCTACCTGCTTGAGCGGCTGGTGTCGCGCTGCGCGTGGGAGCTGAACCTGGGCCAGGACGAGATCCGCCGGCGCAACATGATCTCGAGCTTCCCGTACCAGACGCCGGTGGCGCTGCAGTACGACACGGGCAACTTTCCTGCGCTGCTCGATCGCGCCAACGAGCTGGCCGAAGTGTCCGGCCTGGCCGCGCGCAAGGCCGAGAGCGAAAAGAACGGCAAGCTGCGCGGCATCGGCTACTCCAGCTACATCGAGGCCTGCGGCCTCGCGCCGTCGAACGTCGCGGGTGCGCTCGGTGCGCGCGCAGGCCTGTTCGAAGCAGGCGAGGTGCGCGTGCATCCCACGGGCAGCGTGACGGTGTTCACCGGCTCGCACAGCCACGGCCAGGGGCATGAGACGACCTTCGCGCAACTGGTGGCCGCGCGGCTCGGCATCGCGGTCGACGCGGTGGACATCGTGCACGGCGACACCGGCCGCGTGCCCTTCGGCATGGGCACCTACGGCTCGCGCTCGCTGTCGGTCGGGGGCACTGCGATCATGAAGGCGCTCGACAAGATCGAGGCCAAGGCCAAGAAAATCGCGGCACACCTGATGGAGGCGAGCGACGCCGACATCGAGTTCGCGAACGGCGAGTTCACGGTCAAGGGCACCGACAAGAAGATCCCGTTCGGCCAGGTGGCGC
>JAURVT010000026.1 GCA_030655315.1 Nocardioidaceae bacterium
GGGGGCGTCGGCGGGGCCTGCTGCGCGACCGGAGCGGGCTCCGGCTCGGGCGTGGGCTCCGGCTCGGGGGTCGGCGCGGCGATCGTGCGCGTCTCCTCCGGGGCGGACTTGGGGGCCGCGCCGGACGAGGCGGCAGCGAGCTTGCTGCGCAGGTCCTCGTTCTCGTTGGTCAGCCGCTCGAGCTCGGCCTCGACCTCGTCGAGGAACTGGTCGACCTCGCCCATGTCGTAGCCCTCGCGCAGTCGAACAGGCGTGAAACGCTTGTTGCGCACGTCCTCAGGCGTCAGCGGCATGACTTCACCTCGGCATCGTTTCGGTTGGACATGTCGCTCACACCGTACTCCGTCCGTCGGGGGGAAAAGCAATCGGACCGCGCCGCGGCGACCGGTGGTCCGGGGCCGCCGCGCGCGGGTCAGAAGAAGACTCGGTTGTTGACGATCACCAGAAGGTACAGCGCGATCAGCAGCACCATCGGGGAGAGGTCGAGGGCCATCATCCCGATGCGGACCGGGGGGATGAACCGGCGCACGAACCGCAGCGGCGGGTCGGTGGCCGAGTAGATGATCTCGCACAGGACGAGGATCGGGCCGCGCGGGCTCCACGAGCGCGCGAGCATCTGCACCCAGTCGAGGACGAACCGGGCGATCAGGATGAAGATGGCGATCCCGAGGACGAACGAGATCAGGCTGCCGACTTGGCTCATGCGGTCAGCTCTGGTTGAAGAAGCCGCCCTCGGCGAGGCGCTGCTTCTCCTCAGCCGCGACCGTGACGTTCGCCGGGGAGAGCAGGAAGACCTTGCTCGTCACCCGCTCGATCGTGCCGTGGACGGCGAACACCAGGCCCGCGGCGAAGTCGACGAGACGCTTGGCGTCGCTGTCGTCCATCTCCGAGAGGTCCATGATCACCGGGATGCCCTCGCGGAAGTGCTCGCCGAGAGTGCGCGCCTCGTTGTACGTGCGCGGGTGCAGGGTCGTGATGCGGGTCAGCTCGACCTGCGGCGCCGGCGCGGCCGCGGGGCGGCGGTCGTCCAGGCGCGCCACGGGGGCGTGCTCGTCGTCGCGGACCGCGCGGACCGGACGCACCGGTCGGGCGTCGCGTGCCGGCTCGTTCTCGGGCGAGCCGTCGACGTCGTCGTCCCAGCCCGCCTGCTCGACGAGACCGAGGTACTCACCCACCTTGCGCATTGCGCCAGCCATGGTCCGTGACCTCCGGGTCCGCGGCTCGTCGCCGCCGTGCGTACAGGTAGATGATCGGGGACGGTGACCGTCCCTGAACCGTGGTCCAGGACACCGGGGCGCCCTGGGGTTCGTGCCCTGACACTACCGGGTGGGGGCACGCTCACCGAGCACGGCGCGCCCGACACGCACGTGTGTCGCGCCCGAGGCCACGGCCTGCTCGAGGTCGCCGCTCATGCCCGCCGAGACGACCGTCGCGGCGGGGTGGTCGGCCCGGACGCGGGCGGAGACCTCGGCCAGCGCGGCGAACGCCGGAGCCGGGTCGGCGTCGAGCGGCGCCACCCCCATGACGCCGCGCAGCACCAGGCCGTCGGCGGCCGCGACGGCGGCGGCGAGGGCGGGGACGTCGCCCGGCGCCGCCCCCGCACGCTCGGCGGCGGCGTGCTCGTCGTCGGGGTCGTCCAGGCTGACCTGGACGAGCACCTCGAGGTCGCGGCCCGCGCGGTGCGCCCCGTTGGACAGGCCGGCCACCAGCTTCTCGCGGTCGAGCGAGTGGACGACGTCGGCATAGGCGCCGACCGCCGAGGCCTTCTTGGACTGCAGCGCGCCGACGAAGTGCCAGCGCAGCTCGTGCCCGGCGGCCAGGACCTCCTCGCGCTTGCGGCCGGCCTCGGGGTGCCGGTTCTCCCCCACGTCGCGCACGCCCAGCTCGGCGAGCAGCACGACGTCGGAGGCGGGGTAGGTCTTGGTGACCACGACGAGCGTGACGTCCGAGCGGTCGCGTCCGGCCGCCTCGCACGCCCGGACCAGTCGCTCCTCGACCTCGGCGAGCCCGGCGGCGAGATCGTCGCGGCGGCTCACGGACGCACCCGGACCAGCGCGCCGAGGCGTCCGGACCGCTGGCCCTGCCGACGGTAGGAGAAGTAGCGGTCGTCCTCGATCGTGCACATGGACGTGGTGTCGGCGAGGTCGGTGACGCGGACGTCGCGTCGCTCGAGCTGGGCCCGGACGCCGGCGGCGACGTCGAGCGCGGGCGTGCCCCACGAGGTGGTGGACCACGACGCGGGCTCGACCGCGGCCACCTCGTCACGCATCGCGGCCGGCACCTCGTAGCAGGCGCCGCAGGCGCGGGGGCCGAGCCAGGCGTCGATGCTGGTGGCACCCAGGGACCGCATCTGCTCCACCGCGGCCCCGGCGACGTCGATCGCCATGCCGGGACGCCCGGCGTGCACGACGCCCACCACCCCGGCGTCGGCGTCGGCGAGCACCACCGGGGTGCAGTCGGCGACGCGGACGAGCAGGGCGATGCCGGGATCGGCGGTGACGAGCGCGTCGGCGACGGGCACCGGGGCGTCCGCGGTGGCCGTGTCGACCACGGCGACGTCGCGACCGTGGAACTGGCTCATCCGGACCACCCGGGCGGCGGCGACGCCGAACGCGTCGGCCGCCGACCCGAGGTTGGCGGCGACCCGGTCGGGGTCGTCACCGTTGCTCGTCCCGAGGTTCAACGACGACCACGCGCCACCGCTGACGCCGTCGTGGCGGTCGGTGAACGCGAGGTCGACGCGGCCGGTCTGGTGCTGGAACGCGAACACCGGCCCAGTGTGTCCTACTTCAGGAAGTCGGGGATGTCGAGGTCGTCGGGGTCCTCGTCCTGACGGGGAGCCGGGCGCTGGAAGGTGCGCTGCGCGGGCTGGCCGTTGCCGCGCTCGCCGCGCGGTCCGTCGTACGACGGGCCACCCTGACCGGCGCCGACGCCGACCGGGACGGGCTGGCGCGGACGGTCCGGCTGCTGGACCGGCGCGGTGTCCTCGGAGTCGTGCCGGCTCGGCTGCTGCTCGCCGCGCGGCTCGGGACGCTGCGGGAGGCTCTCACGACGCAGCGCGGGCTGCGAGGTGTCGCGACGCTTCGGCGTGCCGCCGTCGAAGCCGGCCGCGATGACGGTGACGCGGACCTCGTCGCCCAGGGCGTCGTCGATCACGGCGCCGAAGATGATGTTGGCCTCCTCGTGCGCCGACTGGCTGACGAGGGCCGCGGCCTCGTTGATCTCGAACAGGCCGAGGTCGGAGCCGCCGGCGATCGAGAGCAGCACGCCGTGCGCGCCGTCGATGGACGCCTCGAGCAACGGGCTCGAGACGGCGATCTCGGCGGCCGCGACCGCGCGGTCGTCGCCTCGGGCCGAGCCGATGCCCATCAGCGCCGAGCCCGCGTCGGACATGACCGACTTGACGTCGGCGAAGTCGAGGTTGATCAGGCCGGGGGTGGTGATCAGGTCGGTGATGCCCGAGACGCCCTGCAGCAGCACCTGGTCGGCCTGCTTGAACGCGTCGAGGACGCTCACGTTGCGGTCGCTGATCGACAGCAGCCGGTCGTTGGGGATCACGATGAGGGTGTCGACCTCCTCGCGCAGCTGCTCGATGCCCTCGTCGGCCTGGTTCGCGCGGCGGCGACCCTCGAACGCGAACGGGCGGGTGACGACGCCGATGGTCAGCGCGCCGAGCGAGCGGGCGATGCGGGCCACGACGGGTGCGCCGCCGGTGCCGGTGCCGCCGCCCTCGCCCGCGGTGACGAACACCATGTCGGCCCCCTTGAGGACCTCCTCGATGTCGTCGGCGTGGTCGTCGGCGGCCTGGGTGCCCGTCTCGGGGTTGGCGCCGGCGCCGAGGCCGCGGGTGAGCTCGCGTCCGATGTCGAGCTTGACGTCGGCGTCGCTCATGAGGAGCGCCTGCGCGTCGGTGTTGATGGCGATGAACTCGACGCCCTTGAGACCGACCTCGATCATCCGGTTGACGGCGTTCACCCCGCCGCCGCCGATGCCGACGACCTTGATCACGGCCAGGTAGTTCTGAGCAGCCACGGTGAGCGCCTCTCGTGTGTCACGGGTGTCCCTCAAGTCTCACGGTCAAGTAGAGGGTTATAGTTATGTCAGGTTGCTGATGAGAGGAACGCTACGGACGCGGACGTCCGTCGCGGTGCCGACACGCGGGTGCAGGCGTCACGAATGACATCGGTGTGGTTCTCGGCCCGGCCGCCGCGACGCTCACCCGCGGCCCCGCGGTGGGTGTGGCACCAGGATTCACCCGAATCTGGTGCCGTACCCACCGCCAACCGGGCGGGACGGGGTGCGGCGTCAGGTGCGGGTGGTGGGGCGGGCGGGGGCGCTCACGTCGTAGACGTCGGCCGGCACCTCGAGGAGCGGGAGGAGCACCTCGGCCTTGCGGGCGGACTGGGCCGCGCTCCCCCAGCGCACCTCGTCGCCGCCGTTCAGCACGAGCGTGATCGCGTCCATGCTGGAGGCCTGGACGCGCTGGACCCGCCGCGCGACCTCGGGGTCGAGGGCGGTGACGACGCGGGCGATCTCCTGGAGCGCGTCCTCGCGGGCGCGGGCGTCGCCGCCGGCGGTCAGGGTGACGCGGGGCAGGCGCGCGGGCGCGCTGCGGTAGGTGCGGAACAGGACGCCCTCGGTGTCGAGGCCGCGGATGGTGTCGCCCTCGCGGACGACCGCGACGGCGGTGCGCTCGCGGACGTCGACCACCAGGGTGCGCGGCCACGACCGGCTCACCGTGACGGCCCGGACGCGGGGCAGCTGCTCGACGCGCGCGGCCACGGCGGCGGTGTCGACCCGGGCCAGCGGCGTGCTGGACGCCACGGCGGCCTGACGACGCACGTCGGCGGCCGACAGCGTGTCGAGGCCGTCGACCTGCACGTCGCGCGCGGACAGCAGGGTGGAGAAGCCCACCACCCAGGCGCCGACCGCGAGCACGGCGACGGCCACCAGCCCCACGACCCACGGCCACCAGCGACGGCGGCGGACGGACTGCCGACGGCGCCGGAAGCGCTCGAGGCCGAGCCCGCTCACGAGCGCTCCAGCAGCCCGAGCAGCGCCGGGGCGACGGTGGTGACGTCGCCCGCACCCAGGGTGAGGACGAGGTCGCCGGGCCGGGCCAGCCCGCGCAGCTGCTCGGCCAGCTCGGGCAGCGGACGGCCCGCGTGGGCCTGCGTGCCCGCCGGCACCGCGTCGAGGACCAGCGCCGACGTCACGGCCGGGTCGGGGTCCTCGCGGGCGAGGTAGAGGTCGGCCACCACGACGACGTCGGCGCCGCCGAGGGCCTCGCCCATCCGCGCCCCGAACAACCGGGTACGGCTGACCAGGTGCGGCTGGTAGGCCACGACCACCCGTCCGTCGCCGGCCAGCGACCGCGCGGCCTCGAGGTCGCCGGCGATCTCCGTGGGGTGGTGGGCGTAGGAGTCGTAGACGCGGACGCCGGCGGCCTCGCCGATCCGCTCCATCCGTCGACGGGCGCCCGCGTGGCGACCCAGACCGACCGCGAGCGCGTCGAACGGGGCGCCGCTCTCGAGGCCGGCGGCCAGCGCGGCGAGCGCGTCGAGCACGTAGTGCCGGCCGGGGACGGCCAGCGTGACGGTGCCCAGCAGCGCGCCGCCGCGCTCGACGTCGAAGGCGGTACCGGTGCCGACGGGGCGAAGGTCGACCGCGCGGAGGTCGGCGCCCGGGCCGGTGCCGACGGCGACCGTGCGCAGGCCGCGGCCGCGGGCGTGATCGGCCAGTCGCGCGGCGCCGGGGTCGTCGACCACCGTGACGAGGAAGCCGTCCGGGTCGATCCGGCCGACGAACGCGGCGAACGCCGCCTCGTAGGCCTCGACGGTGCCCCACGTGTCGAGGTGGTCGGCGTCGACGTTGGTGACGACGGCGCCGTGCGGGCTGTACTCGAGGAAGGCGCCGTCGCTCTCGTCGGCCTCAGCCACGAACGGCTCGCCGTCGCCGCCGGCGTTGCCGCCGAGGGCGGCCACCTCGGCGCCGATCGCGTAGGTCGGGTCGAGCCCGGCCTCGCGCAGGGCCGAGGTGAGCATCGACGTGGTGGTGGTCTTGCCGTGCGTGCCGGCGACCGCGAGCACGCGGCGACCGATCATCAGCGACAGCAGCCCGGCCGAGCGCGGGTACAGGCGCAGGCCGAGGCGGCGGGCCTCGACGACCTCGGGGTTGTCGTCGCGCACGGCGGTGGACACCACCAGCGTGTCGACGCCGTCCACCTGCGCGGCCGCGTGGCCGACGAAGGTCCGGGCCCCCTCGGCCGCGAGGGCGCGCAGGACCGCGGAGTCCTGGCCGTCGCTCCCGCTCACGGGCACGCCGCGCCGCATCAGCAGCCGCGCGATCGCCGACAGGCCCGCGCCGCCGATGCCCACCAGGTGCACGTGGCCGAGCTGCTCGGCGGGCAGCACCTCGTCCGGGACGTCGAGCCTCACGCGCGCACCGCCGCGAGGACCATCCGGGCCAGGGCGACGTCGGCGTCGCGCGGGACGAGCCCGGACGCCGCGCGCGACATGTGGTCCAGGCGCGCCCGGTCGGTGACGAGGCGCACCACGACGTTCTCGATCCACTCCGGCACCAGCGCGGAGTCGTCGATCAGGATCGCTCCCCCGGCCTCGACGACGGCGTGCGCGTTGAGCGCCTGCTCGCCGTTGCCGTGCGGCAGCGGGACGAAGACCGCGGGCAGGCCGACGGCCGACACCTCGGTGACGGTGTTGGCGCCCGAGCGGCAGAGCACGACGTCGGCGGCGGCGTAGGCGAGGTCGATGCGGTCGACGAAGCCGCGCACCTCGTAGGGCGGGTCGCCGTCGAGCCGAGCGGGCGTGACCTCGTCGGTGCGGCCGGCGACGTGGAGCACCTGCACGCCGGCGTCGGCGAGCGCTCGGGCCGACGCGGACACGGCGTGGTTGATGCTGCGCGCCCCCTGCGACCCGCCGGTGACGAGCAGGGTGGGGCGGTCGGCGTCGAGGCCGAACGCCTGCCGGGCCTCGGCACGCGCGGCGGCGCGGTCGAGCGTGGAGATGGCCCGACGGATGGGCAGCCCGAGGAACTGCGCGTGCGGCAGGTCGGTGTCGGGGAAGCTCGTCGCCACGTGCCGGGTGAGGCGGGCGCCGAGCTTGTTGGCCACGCCCGGCAGCGCGTTGCCCTCGTGCACGACGATCGGCAGCCGACGGCGTCGCGCGGCGAGGTAGGCCGGCACCGACACGTAGCCGCCGAAGCCGACGACGACGTCGGGACGCACCCGGGCGAAGACGCGGGACGTGTCGCGGACCGCTCGTCGCAGGTTGAGCGGCAACGTGGCGAGGTCCTTGCCGGGGCGACGCGGCAGCGGCACGGGCGGCACCAGCTCGAGCGGGTAGCCGGCGGCGGGCACGAGGTCGACCTCGAGGCCGCGCGGCGTGCCCAGGCAGGTGATCTCGACGTCGCCGTCGAGCTCGGTGAGCGCGGCGGCCGTGGCCAGCAGCGGGGACGTGTGGCCGGCGGTGCCGCCACCGGCGAGCAGGACGCGGGGACCCACGCTCAGCGCCCCCGAGCGGTGTCGACCGGCGCCGTGCGCCGACTCCTGGCCGCCCGGAGGGCCTCCTGGGCGCCGGGCTCCCGGCGGGCGAAGTTCACCAGCAGACCGATCGCGACCAGGGTCGGGAGGAGCGCCGATCCGCCGTAGGAGATCAGGGGCAGGGGGATGCCGATCACCGGGAGGACGCCGAGGACCATACCGAGGTTGATCAGGGCCTGGGCGAGCAGCCAGACGGTGATCCCGGCGGCCGCGAACCGGACGAACGGCTCGTCGGTACGCGTCGCGATCCGCAGGCCCGCGTAGGCGAGCAGCACGAACAGGGCGAGGACGACCAGCGTGCCGAACAGCCCGAGCTCCTCGCCGATGACGGCGAAGATGAAGTCGGTGTGGGCCTCGGGCAGCGTGCCCCACTTCTGCCGGCTGGCGCCGAGGCCGACGCCCCAGAACTGTCCCGACGCCAGGCCCATCAGCCCGTGCGCGGCCTGCCAGCCGCCGTCGTGGATGTCGGCGAAGGGGTCGCGGAAGCCCAGCAGCCGCTTGACGCGCACCTCGTCGCTCGCGGCGAAGAAGGTGACGATCGCGACGAGCGAGCCCATGAACACCACGAAGAGCTTCATCGGCAGGCCGGCGACCCACAGCATGCCGGTGATGATCGCGAAGAGGACGAGCGCGGTGCCGAGGTCGCGCTGGGCGACGACGATCATCGCGACGAGGCCGGCGACGGGCAGCATCGGGACCAGCAGGTGCTTGGGGTCGTGGAGCAGCCGCTCCTTGCGCGCGAACAGGTCGGCGACCCACAGGACGAGGGCGAGCTTGGCGACCTCGGACGGCTGGACCATGAAGGGCCCGCCGAACGACAGCCAGTTCCGGTTGCCGTTGATCTCGACGCCGAGGCCCGGCACGAAGGTCAGGCCGAGCAGCACCACGGCCAGGACCAGCGCCGGGTAGGCCGCCAGCCGGATCAGCCGCAGCGGCAGCCTCGACGCGACCAGCGCGGCGGGGAGGCCGACCGCGGCCCAGGTCAGCTGCTTGGCGAACACCGCCCACGAGCTGCCCTCGGACAGGTACGAGGTGACCGAGCTGGCGCTCTGCACCATGACGAGGCCGAGCGCGAGCAGCAGGGTGCCGACGCCGAGCACCAGGTGGTACGAGGTCAGCGGTCGGTCGAGTGTCTCGCGGACCGCGGCGAACCAGGAGGCCGTCGGGGTGCCCGGCTCTCGGGGCGGTCGACGCTGGGCGGTGCTGCTCACGCCGGGCCTCCTGCGGGTCGGCCGCCTCTCAGGCGGTCAGGTGCGGTGGTCCGCTGCTCTCGTCGGGGGCGTCGTCACCGCTCCGGTCGCGGACCGACCGGGCGAAGGCGTCGCCCCGTGCTGCGTAGCTGGCGAACTGGTCCATGGACGCGCATCCCGGCGCCAGCAGCACCACGTCGCCGGGTCGGGCGAGCGCGGCTGCCACGTCGACGACGCGGTCCATGAGGCCATCCTGTCCCGCGTCGACGACCTGGACGGGGACCTGCGGGGCGTGTCGGCGCAGCGCGTCGGCGATCACGTCGCGGTCGCGCCCGATCAGCACGACCGCGCGCATCCGGTCGTGCGCCGCGAGCACGAGGTCGTCGAAACTCGCGCCCTTGGCCAGTCCCCCGGCGACCCAGACCACGTGCTCGTAGGCCTGCAGCGACGCCAGCGCCGCGTGCGGGTTGGTGGCCTTGGAGTCGTCGACCCAGGTGACGTCGTCGGCGACGGTGACGGTCTCGATCCGGTGGGCGTCGGGACGGAAGCCCCGCAGGCCGTCGCGCACCGCGCTCTGCGGGACGCCGTGGGCCCGCGCCAGCGCGGCCGCGGCCAGCGCGTTCGCGACGTTGTGCGGCGCCGCCGGGGTGATGTCGGCCAGGGTGCCGAGCTCGGCGGCGCTGCTCCCCCGCTCCTCCACGAAGGCGCGGTCGGCGAGCACGTCGTCGACCAGGCCGACCATGCCGACCGACGGCACGCCGAGCGTGAAGCCGACGGCGCGGCAGCCCTCGACGACGTCGGCCTCGCGCACGAGCGCCTCGGTGGCGGGGTCCTGCACGTTGTAGACGCAGGCCAGCTGAGCCTGCTCGTAGATCCGGCCCTTGGCGGCGCGGTAGGCGTCGCCGCCGCCGTGCCAGTCCCAGTGGTCCGGGGCCAGGTTGAGCACGACCGAGGCCTGGGCCGACATCGAGGACGACCAGTGCAGCTGGAAGCTGGAGAGCTCGACGGCCAGGACGTCGAACCCGGCGGGGTCCATCACGGCCTGGATCACGGGGGTGCCGACGTTGCCCACCGCGGCGGACGTGAGGCCGGCGGCCCGCAGCATGGCGTCGAGCATCTGGACGGTGGTGGTCTTGCCGTTGGTGCCGGTGACGGCGAGCCACGGCGCCGCGTCCTCGTCGCGCAGCCGCCAGGCCAGCTCGACCTCGCCCCACACCGGGACGCCCCGCGCGACGGCCTGCTGCAGCAGCGGCGCGGTGGGCGGCCACCCCGGCGAGGTGACGACGAGGTCGACGTCGTCCGGCAGCGCGGCGGTGGAGCCGGGTCCGAGGCGGATCGTCGCCCCGAGGATCTCGAGGATGGTGGCCTTCTCGACCATCGACGCGTGCTCGGACTCGTCGACGACGGTGACGCTCGCGCCGAGGTGGTTCAGCGCGTCCGCCGCGGCGAACCCGCTGACGCCGAAGCCGGCCACCAGGACCCGGACGCCGTCCCAGGTGGACCGGCGGTGCAGCGCGTGGACGTCGGGGCCCGACGTCATGACCCGGCCCCGACGACCCACTCCGCGTAGAAGATGCCCAGGCCGAGGGCCACGCACAGTCCGCTGATGATCCAGAACCGCACCACGATGGTGATCTCGGCCCAGCCGAGCAGCTCGAAGTGGTGCTGCAGCGGGGCCATCCGGAACAGCCGCTTGCCGCCGCTGGCCTTGAACCAGCCGACCTGCAGGATCACCGACATCGTGATGATGACGAACAGGCCGCCGAGGATGAGGAGCAGCAGGTCGGTCCGGGTCATCACCGCGAACCCGGCCATCGCGCCGCCGAGCGACAGCGAGCCGGTGTCGCCCATGAAGATCTTGGCCGGCGACGTGTTCCACCACAGGAAGCCGAAGCACGCGCCGGTGAGGGCCGCGGCGACCACGGCGAGGTCGAGCGGGTCGCGCACCTCGTAGCAGCGGGACGCGTTCTGGGTGACCGCGCACGACTGCCCGCTCTGCCAGATGCTGACGAGCATGTAGGCGCCGAACACCATGACGGACGCCCCGGTGGCGAGCCCGTCCAGGCCATCGGTCAGGTTGACGCCGTTGCTGGTGCCCCAGACCATCACGAGCACCCAGAGCACGATCACGACCGCGGGCAGCTCCCAGCCCTGCAGGTCGCGGATGAACGAGATGCCGGTGGACATCGGCGTGACGCCGTTGCCGTCCTCGAACTGCAGCGCGAGGACCGCGAAGACCAGCGCCACGCCGGCCTGCCCGATGAGCTTGGCCCGCGAGCGCAGGCCGAGGCTGCGCTGCTTGGCGACCTTGATGTAGTCGTCGAGGAACCCCACGAAGCCGAGGCCGCAGAACAGGAACAGCAGCAGCAGCGCCGACGCCGAGGGCGGGGTCTGCGTGATCAGCTTGGCCAGCGCGTAGGCCAGCACCACCGACAGCATGATCACCAGGCCGCCCATGGTGGGCGTGCCGCGCTTGGTGTGGTGCGAGGTCGGGCCGTCGTCGCGGATCAGCTGGCCGTAGTTCTTGCGGACCAGGACGCCGATCGCGAGGCGGGTGCCGAGCAGCGTGCCCAGCAGGCCGAAGCCGCCGCCGAGGAGGATGGCTCTCACCGGTCGTCACCCCCGTCCTGCGTCACGTGCTCTGGCTGGTCTGCGTCATCTGGCTGGTCCGCGTGGTCCAGCTCGTCCGTGTCGTCGCCGCGACCCGTGCGGGACGCGGGCGCACCGGCAGCAGTATGCCGGTCGGGGTCGAGCAGGGCCGAGGCGGCTCGTTCGAGCCCCACGGCCCGGGAGGCCTTCAGCAGGACCACGTCGGACGGCGTGAGCCGGCCGTGCAGCCAGTCCGCGACGGCGTCGACGTCGGGCAGCTCGACGACCCGGTGCGAGCCGTCCGCGACGGACCGGGCGCCGGTGGCGACGGCCGCCGCGCCGGTTCCCACGACCACCACGTCGAGCCCCAGCCCGGCGGCGAGCCGTCCGACGTCGGCGTGCTCGGCGTCGGCCTCGTCGCCCAGCTCGCGCATCTCGCCGAGGACGGCCCAGCCGCGTCCGCCGCGGCGACGCACCATGGTCGACAGGGTGCGCAGCGCGCTGCGGGTGGACTCGGGGTTGGCGTTGTAGGCGTCGTTGACGACGGCCACGCCGTCGGCGCGCTCGGTGTGCTCCATCCGCCACGCCGAGCGGGCCTGCACGACGCCGAGCGTCCGGGCGATCTCGGTGAGCCCGAGCCCGACGGCGAGCGCCGCGGCGGCCGCGGCGGCCGCGTTGTCGGCCTGGTGCTCGCCGAGCAGCGGCAGGCGCACCGGCACCCGCTGGTCGCGGTGGACGAGCGTGAACGTCGGGCACCCCTGGTCGTCGACCTCGACGTCGACGGCGCGGACGTCGGCCGTCCCGCCGCGACCGAACCGGAGGACGCCGGCGGACGTGCGGGCGGCCATCGCGGAGACGACCGGGTCGTCCGAGGAGATCACCGCGGTGCCGTCGGCCGGGAGCGCCTCGACCAGCTCGCCCTTGGTCCGGGCGATCACCTCGCGGGAGCCGAACTCGCCGAGGTGGGCGGTGCCGACGTTGAGCACGACGCCGACGCTCGGACGGGCCAGGCCGCACAGGTAGGCGATGTTGCCGAGGCCGCGGGCGCCCATCTCGACCACGAGGTACCGGGTCGACGCGTCGGCGCGGGTGAGCGTGAGCGGGACGCCGAGCTCGTTGTTGAGGTTGCCGCGGGTCGCGACGGTGGGTCCGGCGGCCTCCAGCACCTGGGCGAGCAGGTCCTTGGTGCTGGTCTTGCCCTGCGAGCCGGTGATCCCGACGACGACGCAGTCCGGCAGCTGCTCCGCGACGTGGGCGCCGAGCAGACCGAGGGCGTGCTCGACGTCGTCGACGACCACGCACGGCCCCTCGACGGGGCGCGAGCCCAGGGTGGCGGCCGCGCCGGCGGCGCGGGCCGTGGCGGCGTAGTCGTGCCCGTCGACGTGCTCGCCCGCGACGGCGACGAACAGGCCCTCGGGCTCGACCACGCGGGAGTCCAGTGTCGCGGCGCCGCGGACGGTCGTGCCGCCGTCGCCGTGCACGGTGCCGCCGACGACGCGGGCCATCTCGGCGAGCGTGGTGGGGATCATGCCGCTCCCCCGTCGTCCAAGGACCGCAGGGCGTCGCGCAGGACGACGCGGTCGTCGAAGGGGTGCACGACGCCGCCGACGTCCTGCCCGGTCTCGTCGCCCTTGCCGGCCACGACGACGCAGTCGCCCGGGCGCGCGGCGCGCACGGCGGTGGCGATCGCCGACGCGCGGTCCGTCGCCTCGACCACCTCGGCGGCGGTGCCGGCCTCGCGGGCGCCCGCCAGCACCTCGGCACGGATCAGGGCCGGGTCCTCGCTGCGGGGGTTGTCGTCGGTGACGACGACGAGGTCGGCGAGCTCGGCCGCGACGCGGCCCATCAGCGGACGCTTGCCGGTGTCGCGGTCGCCGCCGGCGCCGATCACCACGACCACCCGGCCGGTGGTCGTGGGACGCACCGCGCGCAGCACCGCCGCGAGCGCGTCGGGCTTGTGCGCGTAGTCCACGAACGCGGCGAAGGGCTGGCCCTCGTCGACGGCCTCCATCCGTCCCGGCACGCCAGGGCTGGCGGCGAGGCCGCGCACGGCCAGAGCGGGATCCAGCCCCACGGCGTCGAGCGCGGCGACGACGGCCAGCGCGTTCAGCACGTTGAAGTCGCCCGGGAGAGGCACGACGAGGTCGAGCTCGACGCCCTCCGGCCCGTGCAGGCGGGCCGACGTCGAGGCCGGCTCGGGGCGCAGGTCGCGGGCCGTCCAGTCGGCGTCGCCGCGGACGGCGATGGTGGTGACGGGCAGCGTGGTCGAGGCGGCGAGCCGGCGGCCGTGCTCGTCGTCGACGTTGACGACCGCGCGCGACGCGTGCTCGGGGGTGAACAGGCTGGCCTTGGCGAGGTAGTAGTCCTCGACGCTCGGGTGGAAGTCGAGGTGGTCGCGCCCGAGGTTGAGGAAGACGGCCGCGTCGAACACGACGCCGTCCACCCGGCCCTGGACGAGCGCGTGGCTGGAGACCTCCATCGTGAGCACGTCGACGCCCTGCTCGACCATCACGCCGAGCAGCGCGTGCAGGGCCGGCGCCTCGGGCGTGGTCAGGGCCGAGCGCACGGGGCGGCCGTCGACGCGGGTGCCGAGCGTCCCGACGACCGCGGGCACGGCACCCGCCGCGCGCAGCGCCGCCTGGGCGAGCTGGGTCGTGGTGGTCTTGCCCTGCGTGCCGGTGACGCCGATGGTGCGCAGCCGGCGGCTCGGGTGGTCGTGGACGGCCGACGCCACGGTCCCGAGGAGGCGGCGCGGGTCGTCGACGACCAGGAGCGGCACGCCGAGGTCGGCGCAGGCGTCGGCGCCGGCCGGGTCGGTCAGGACCGCGACGGCGCCCGCGGCCACCGCGTCCGCGGCGTAGCGCGCTCCGTGGGTGCGGGCCCCGGGCAGGGCGGCGTACAGGTCGCCCGGACGCACGGCCGTGGACGCGAGCGTCAGGCCGGTGACGGGCACGTCCGCCAGGTCCGGCGAGACGGCTCCCACCAGCGTCGCGAGGTCGGTGAGCCGGACCGCGGCGGTGGTCTGCGGGCGGTCGTCGAGCGCGGTCTGGTCGGTCATCGAGGACGACACTAGGTGATGGGAGGGCGAGGACCGGCGACCGTGCGCGGTCACCACTCGGTGGGGGTGTCCGGCGCCTTCGCACCCGTGGGCGCGACGCCGTAGGTCTGCAGCGCCGTGGACATGATGTCGCGGAAGACCGGTCCGGCGGTGCCACCGCCCGAACCGCCACCGGCGGGGTTGTCGAGCACCACGTAGGTCACGAAGCGCGGCTTGTCGGCGGGGGCGAACCCGACGAACGACACCGTGTTCTCGCCCCGGACGTAGCGTCCGGTGTCGGGGTCGACGCGCCACGCGGTGCCGGTCTTGCCCGCCACCTGGTAGCCCGGGATGGCGGCCTGCGGGGCCGAGCCGTCCTCCTGCGTGACCGTCTCCATCATCTGCGTCACCATCGAGGCGGCCTTCTTCGACACGACCCGGCGCTGCTCGGGCGCCCCGGCCGGCTCGACGGTCCCGTCGCGCAGGTAGCCGTTGACGAGGGACGGCTCGACGTAGGTGCCGCCGTTGGCGATCGCGCCGACGGCGGTGACCATCTGGATCGGCGACACCGAGATGCCCTGGCCGAAGGCGATGGTGGCGTGGTTGGCGCGGCTCCACGTCGAGGGCTTGGCCAGCAGGCCCTTGGTCTCGCCGTTCAGGCCGAGGCCGGTGCGGCCGCCGAAGCCGAACCTGCGGAGGTAGCCGTACATCTCGTCGTCGTCCATCTGCTGGGCGGCGAGGATGGTGCCGAGGTTGGAGGACTTGGCGATGACGCCGGCCGCGGTGAGCTTGATCGTGCCGTGGTCCCAGTAGTCGCCGATGGTGAAGTCGTCGATCTCCATCTCCGAGGGGATCTTGATCCTCGTCGACGGCGTGATCTTGCCCTGGTCGGCCAGCGCGGCCATCGTGACGACCTTCTGCACGCTGCCGGGCTCGTAGACCGACTGCCAGGCCAGCGCCTTGGTCGAGTCGATGGTGAAGTCGCGGTCGTTGGGGTTGAACGTCGGCGCCTGCGACATCTGCACGACCTGGGAGGTCTTGGTGTCGAGGGTGATCGCCACGCCCCAGTCGCTCTTGGACTCCTTGACGGCCTGGGCGAGCCGGCGGTCGGCGTACCACTGCAGGTCGCGGTCGATCGTCGTGCGCAGGCCGACGCCCGCGCGCGGCTCGGTGACCGTGCTGTCCGCGAGCGGGATCCGCTCCCCCGACGGCGACGTCTCGTAGGTGGCCCGGCCGTCCTTGCCCGCGAGCATCGAGTCGAACGAGCGCTCCAGGCCCGCCACGCCCTCACCCTTGGCGTCGACGACGCCGAGCACGTTGGCGGCGACCTCGTCGCCCGGGTAGGCGCGCAGCGGGTCGCGCTCGGTGAAGACGCCCGCGAGGCCGGCCTTCTCGAGCGCGGCCATCGCCTCGTCGGCGTCGTAGGTGGGCACCTTGCGGGCGAGGTAGGCGAACCGTGAGCCGGGCTTGCGGAGCCGCTCGACGGTCCGGAAGTAGTCGAGGCCGAGCTGCTGGACGAGCACCTCGGCGATCTCGGTGGCCGAGGAGGCCGTCATCTTGGGGTCGGCGGTGATCGCCACCGCGTCGACCGACGTGGCCAGCGGGGCGCCGTTGCGGTCGGTGATCTCGCCGCGGGCGGCGTTGAGGACGACCGAGCTGGTGCCCTCGGCCACGGCCCGGGCGGCGTAGGCGCCCGAGTCGATCCCCTGCAGCTGGAAGAGCCGGCCCGCGAAGAGCGACAGCACGACCGCGATCAGGACGAAGCAGACGCGCAGGCGCCGCGCCGAGGTCCGCCGGCCGTGGGCCAGGCGGGCCGCCTCGCCGCGGGGACGACGCGGGCTCATCGGGTCGCCTCGCGGGCCGCCCGGAGCTTGGCCTCGGCCTCGGCGGCGCGCTGCTCGGCGAGCTGCGAGGCGGTGGGGGCGGGCGGCTCGAGCCCGGGGATGTTGGTGCCGGCCTTCGCGGGCACGGGATCGCCGACGACGCTGCCGTCGCGCAGCTGCAGGAAGACCGGCGTCGGGTTGGGGACCATGCCGAGCGCGGCCGCGCGACCGCCCACCTGCTCGGGCGCCTGCAGCGCCTCGACCTCGGTACGCAGCGCGGCCTCGCGGATCCGGAGCGTGTCGCCGCGCTCCTGCAGCGCGGACAGCTCGAAGGCGCGGTTCTGCATGGCGGTGTTCAGCACGAGCAGGCCGACGAGCCCTCCCACGCCGAGGAGCACGACCGAGACGACGAACGGCGTGCGTCGCACCGACACCGAGCGACGCGGTGCGAGCCCGAGCCGGCGCGGCTCGGGGCGGGACCGTGGTGCTCGGACCCGTGCGGGACCAGTCAGGCTCATCGGTCGCGCCCCTCCTCGTCCTGCGCGCTCCGCAGGCACTCGCTGCGCTCGCGACCAGTGCGCTCGCGCCACCCGTCGTCGCTCATGCGTCCTCCTCCGTGCGCTCGACCGCTCTCAGTCGGACCGACTGGGCGCGGCGGTTGGCGGTGATCTCCTCGGGCGAGGCGACCTCGGCCCCGCGGGTGAGCAGGCGGAACCGGGGCCGCAGCTCGGGCGGCACCACCGGCAGGTCCGGGGGCGCCACCGACGTGGTGACCTCGGTGAAGGCCCGCTTGACGATGCGGTCCTCCAGCGAGTGGTAGGCCAGCGACACGACGCGTCCACCGACCGCGACGCGGGCGAGCGAGGCCGGGACCGCCCGACGCAGCACGCCGAGCTCGTCGTTGACCTCGATGCGCAGGGCCTGGAAGGTGCGCTTGGCGGGGTTGCCCCCGGTGCGCCGGGCCGCCTGGGGCGTCGCGTCGCGGACCAGGTCGACCAGCCGCTCGCTGCGCTCGAAGGGCGCCGTCTCTCGCTCGCGGACGACCGACGCCGCGATCCGCGAGGCGAACTTCTCCTCGCCGTAGTGACGCAGGATCCGGGCGATGTCCTTCTCGTCGTAGGTGTTGAGCACGTCGGCGGCGGTCAGCCCCTCGCCCTGGTGCATCCGCATGTCGAGCGGCGCGTCCTGGGCGTAGGCGAACCCGCGGTCGCCGCGGTCCAGCTGCATCGAGGAGACGCCGAGGTCGAACAGCACGGCGTCGGCGGTGTCGCGGCCGAGCTCGTCGAGCACCTCGGCGATCTCGTCGTAGACGGCCAGCACGGCCACGGCGCGGTCACCGAAGGGGGCGAGACGCTCGCGGGAGCGCTCGATCGCCTCGGGGTCGCGGTCGATGCCGACGACGGTCGTGCCCGCGAATCGCTCGAGGACCGCCTCGGTGTGCCCGCCGAGGCCCAGGGTGGCGTCCACGAGGACGGCGCCGGGGCGGCTCAGGCTCGGCTCCAGCAGCGCCAGGGTGCGCTCGAGCAGCACCGGGACGTGGACGTCGGGCACGTCAGCCCGCCAGGTGGAGGCCGAGGCCGATCAGGCCCGCCAGGACGACGGAGGTGGCGAGGGAGAAGGCGATCACGGCGGCGCCGTCGGCGACCTCGTGGCGAACGCGGCGACCGGTGCGGGTCAGGGGGGCCGCAGAGCGCTCGACCGGCACGGGGCGCCGGCGGCGCGGGCGGCGAGCGGGCTGCTCGTGGACGACCACCATCGGGGACCCCTCGGTGTGTGTGCGGACGTGCGGGCGGTGGTGCGGGTGATCGGGGCGGACCTGCGGCTGCGGTGTCCGTCCGGCCAGGTCCCTGGCCGCTCGCCGTGCGATCTGGCACCGGGGAAGGTGAGCCAGAGCGCCGATCCGGCACCGGGGAAGGTGAGCCGGAGCGTGGGAGCGGCCGAGAGACCTCGTCGGACGGTCGATCGGTGCTGCTCGGTACGCGGGTGGTGCGGCGGTGCGGTGGTGCGGTCAGAAGACGCCGGGCATCACGTCCTCGGACATCTGCGCGAACGCCTCTTCCTGGTCCGCGGAGTAGGTCGCCCAGCGCGCGGCGTCCCAGATCTCGAGCCGGTTCATGGTGCCGAGGACGACGCAGTCTCGCTCCAGCCGCGCGTACTCGCGCAGCAGCGGCGGGACGGTGACGCGTCCCTGCTTGTCGGGCACCTCGTCCGACGCGCCGGCGAAGAAGTTGCGGGAGAAGTCGCGCACCTTCTTGTCGGTGAAGGAGGCGTTCTGCATCCGGGCGGTGAGCTCGCCGAAGTCGTGCATCGTCCAGACGAACACGCAGCGCTCCCCTCCCTTGGTCAGCACGAGGCCCTCCGCGAGCTGCTCGCGGAACTTCGCGGGGAGGAACAGGCGCCCCTTGTCGTCCAGCCGGGGGGTGTAGGTGCCGACGAACATGTCACCGGTCCCTGCCTCTCCTCCGGGAGCCCCACTGAGCGGGACCCGTCCTCCACTTCGCACCACTGTACGCCACTTTGCTCCCCCGGCGACCACATTCGGACCCGACACCAGCCCTTTCGGACCCGTCGTGCCCGGCCGAGCCGCGGGTGGGACGGCAGGCGCGCGGGTGCCCGAACGGTCCACGTCGCCCGCAACGACGGGCCGCAGCGCCCCGCGGCCACGGCCGACGGCCCGACGTCCGGGCGTCCCGGGGGCGGGGTGGGGCGTGGTGGAGCGGTTCGGGCCGCCGACGGGCGCTCCACGTCGCCCCACCACCGGTCCCCGACCCGTCGACCGTTCGGGTCGTGCCGACTTGCCCGGCCTGGGAGGATCGTCGGGAGCCGGGCAGGACGCCCGGCACGACACCGTGGAGGAACGAGTGACGGTCACAGGCGCCCGGCGACGCACGCCGGAGGACCGCAGCGGCGACCTCGAGCAGCTCACCGAGACCACGACCCGGCTCCAGGCCGCCATCGAGGGCGTGGTCTCGGGCAAGCCCGAGGTCGTGCGCTCGGCGGTCACCGTGCTGCTCGCCGGTGGCCACCTGCTCATCGAGGACGTGCCCGGCGTCGGCAAGACCATCCTCAGCAAGGCCCTCGCCCGGGCCATCGACGGCACCGTCCGCCGCATCCAGTTCACGCCCGACCTGCTGCCGAGCGACGTCACCGGCGTCTCCATCTACAACCAGGAGACCCGGCAGTTCGAGTTCCGCCCCGGCGGCGTCTTCGGCAACATCATCGTCGGCGACGAGATCAACCGCGCCTCGCCCAAGACCCAGTCCGCGCTGCTCGAGTGCATGGAGGAGCGCCAGGTCACCGTCGACGGCCGCACCTACGGCCTCGAGGACCCCTTCATGGTCGTCGCGACGCAGAACCCGATCGAGATGGAGGGCACCTACCCCCTCCCCGAGGCCCAGCGCGACCGATTCATGGCGCGCGTGTCGATGGGCTACCCGCCGATCGAGGCCGAGCTCGCGATGCTCGAGGGCCACGGCTCCGGCGACCCGCTCGCGGCGATGGCGCCCGTGTGCACCGCCGCCGACGTCGCCGCGATGAGCGCCACGGTCCGCGACCTCTTCGTCTCCCCCGCGATCCGGCGCTACGCCGTCGACATCGTCACGGCCACGCGCCGCTCCCCCGAGGTCCGCCTCGGCGCCTCGCCCCGCGCGACCCTCCAGCTCATGCGGGCCGCCAAGGCGACCGCCGCCCTCGACCAGCGCGAGTACGTCCTCCCCGACGACCTGCAGCGGCTCGCGGTCACCGTCCTGTCGCACCGGCTGCTCCTCACGCCCGAGACGTCGATGCGCGGACGCACGTCCGAGCAGGTCGTCGCCTCGATCGTCGGCTCGGTCCCGGTGCCGGACGACGGCCGAGCGCCCACGGGCCGCTGAGGTGCGCGACGCGCTCGCCGCGCTCACCGTCCGCGGACGGGCCTTCGTCGCGGCCGGGCTGACCACCACCGCCTGCTCGGTCCTGCTGGGCTTCGACGCCCTGATGCGTGTCGGCGTGCTGGCCGTCGCGCTGCCCGTGCTCACCGCGTTCTGGGTGGGGCGCGCGCGCTACCAGCTGCGCGCCGCCCGCCGGGTCGACCCGGGCCGGGTCTCGATGGGGTCCCAGGCCCGCGTGCGGCTCGACCTGGTCAACGACGGGCGCCTGCCCGCCGGCATGCTCCTGTTCGAGGAGAAGCTGCCCAAGGCGCTCGGCCACCCGCTCCGGTTCACCGTCGAGCAGGTCAAGGCGTCGTGGCACCGGACGCTGGAGTACACCGTCGAGGCCCGCGAGCGCGGCCACCACCCGATCGGCCCGCTGTCGGTGCGCGTCGGCGACCCGTTCGGCTTCATCGCGCTGACGCGGACGTTCCACACCACCAACGAGCTCGTCGTCACCCCCCGGGTCTGGCCGCTCGAGCAGCTGCCCTCGGGCGCGAGCCCCACGCAGAGCGGCGAGGCCCGCGTGCGCAGCTCGTCGTCGGGCTCGGCCGAGGACGTCACCACCCGCGAGTACCGGCGCGGCGACGACCTGCGCCGCGTCCACTGGCCGAGCACGGCCCGCCTCGGCGAGCTGATGGTCCGCAACGAGGAGCGCCACTGGCAGAACCGGGCCACCGTCGTGCTCGACACCCGCGCCGGCGCGCACACCCGCCTCGGGCCCGACAGCTCGCTCGAGTGGGCGATCAGCGCCGCGGCGTCCGTGGTGGTCCACCTCGACACCGCCGGCCACAACGTGCGGCTGCTCACCGAGCGCGCGGCCCCGTCGACCGTCACCTGGCACGAGCGCACCACCCGGGGCAGCGACGTCGCCGGCCTCGTGCTCGACCAGCTGGCCGCGGCGCAGGCCTCCGACATCGCGGGCATCCGCGGCGCGGCCCGGGCCCTGGCCGAGGACCCCGGCCTGGTGGTCGCCGTCCTCGGCTCGTGCGACCTCGACGACCTCGAGGAGCTCTCCGTCGGCCTCGGCAGCCGCACCCGGCGCGTCGCCCTGCTGTGCGACGTCGCGGCGTGGTCGGGTTCGCCGCGCCGTCCCTCCACGACCGAGCAGCGCGACGCGCTGCGCCGAGCGGGCTGGTCCGTCGCCGTCGCCTCGCCCGGGTCCGACCCCGGCGAGGTCTGGCGCTCGGCGTCCGCGACCGGCCACCGACCGATGGGAGCGGCCCGCTCATGAACGACACCCGGACCTGGCCGGTCGTCCGGCTCGCCCTGTGGACGTGGGTCGCGGTGATGGGCGCCGTCGTCGCGCTCGGCCCGTTGAGCGAGTCCCAGCGCTTCCTCGTCGTCGGCGGTCTCGCGGCCGCACTCGTGATCGCGGTCGGCGTCGTGCTGCGCGTCGTCGGGCTGCCCTGGCCACTGACCGCGCTCGTCCAGGTGGTCGTGCTGCTGCTCTGGGGCACCGTCACGTTCGCGCGCGCCGAGGCCACGCTGGGCTTCCTGCCCAACGCCGACGTGCTGCGCACCTGGCAGCTGATGGTGGAGTCGACCGTCGCGCACAGCCAGGCCTACCAGGCCCCGGTGCCCCGGCTCGCCGCGTTCGAGAGCACCGTCGCGTGGACGGTGGGCGGCGTGGCCGTCCTGGCCGACGTGATCGTCTCGGGGCTGCGGCGGGCTCCGCTCGTCGGCCTGTTGTTCCTGGGCATCTACATGGCACCGGTCTCGGTGCTGAGCGGCGACGTCGGCCTGCTGGCCTTCGTGCCGGGCGCGCTCGGCTACGTCTTCCTCCTCGTGGCCGCCCAGCGCGACGAGGCCACCCGGTGGGGCCGTGAGCTCGACGACATCGGGCGCTCCGACCAGGGAACCCGACGCGGTGCGGGCATGAGCGCGGTCGGGCAGAAGGCCGGGCTCAGCGCCATCGCGTGCGCGGTCCTCGTCCCGCTGCTCGTGCCCACGCTCTCGCCCACCTACTTCGGCACCGGGGGCAGCGGCGGCGAGGGCTCGGGCACCGGCACGGTCAACGTCAGCGACCCGACCCAGGACCTCCAGCGCAACCTCGGCGAGCAGAGCAACGAGGTGCTGCTGCGGATGCGCGCCACCGGACCGGCGCCCGAGTACGTCCGGATGGCCGCCCTCACCGACATCAGCAGCGACGGGTGGGCCCCCGGCAACCGCGACGGCGCCAACCTGACGAGCGTGAACTCGGTGCTCCCGTCGGCGCCCGGCCAGTCCACCGGCGTGCTGACCCGCAGCGGCAGCTACGACGTCCAGGTCAGCGACCAGCTGCGCACCCGCTGGCTCCCCGTGTCGTACGCCCCCACGTCGGTCGACGTGCCGGGCGCGTGGCGCTTCGACCGCACGACGTCCGACATCGTGGTCCGCGGCAACGGAGACGACGACGCGCGCTCGGACTTCTCCTACTCCTACTCCGCCGACATCCCCGAGCCCACCGCCCGCCAGATGCGCGTGGCCCCGGCGCCGGGGCCCACGATGGAGGAGATGACCGAGCTCCCCGCCGGGCTGCCGCGTGTGCTCGTCGAGCGCGCCGCGGAGGTCACCGCGGGCGAGGAGACCGACTTCGACAAGGCCCAGGCATTGCAGCGCTGGTTCCGCTCCACCGGCGACTTCGAGTACGACGTCCGCACCCAGGCCGGGTCGACGTTCGACACGCTGGCCGCCTTCGTCACCGACGACCGCCGCGGCTACTGCGAGCAGTTCGCCGGCGCGATGGCGATCATGGCGCGTGCCGAGGGCATCCCGGCCCGCGTGGCCGTCGGCATGCTGCGCCCCGAGCGTGACGGCGAGGACTACCTGTTCCGCGGCACGTCGATGCACGCCTGGCCCGAGCTGTACTTCGAGAACGTCGGCTGGGTGCGCTTCGAGCCCACCCCCGGCGGCGAGGGCTACGGCGCGCCGGACTTCTCCGCCCAGGAGTCCCAGAGCGACCCGACCGCGACGGCCACCGAGTCCGCGCCGACCGACGTGCCGTCGTCGCAGAACACCCGCGAGACCGCCGGCGCCTTCGCCGACGCCGGCACCACCGACGACGGCGGGCCGTGGGCCACGATCCTGCGCACCACCGCGCTGGTGCTGCTCGCGCTGCTGCTGGTGGGGTCGGTGCCGCTGCTCGTCGGCACGCTGGTGCGCCGGCGCCGGTGGGCGCGCGCGACCACGCCGGCCGAGCGGGCCGAGGCGGCGTGGGGCGAGCTCCGCGCGTCGGTCCGCGACCTCGGCGTCGCGTGGGACCCCACGCTGACCCCCCGCAACCTGGGCCGCGCGCTCGGCCACCAGATGGGTACCGACCCCGCACCCCGGGAGGCGCTCGACCGCGTGGTCGCCGGCGTCGAGCGGGCCCGGTACGCCGAGCACTTCGAGGGCGACGACCTGCGGCCGGACGTCCAGACGTTCGTCGACGCGCTGGCCGTCGGTCGCTCGCGCGCCATCCGCCTGCGCGCCCGGTGGCTCCCCACCGCGTGGGCCGCCCGGCGCCCGTCGACCCGTCGGCGCGGCCGCACCGGCGGGCTGCTCAGCCTCCGCGAGCAGGACTGACCCCACCGCGATCCGTCGCTCCCGCCCCCTCGGTCCGTCGCCGCGGCCCCCTCGATCCGTCGCCGCGGCCCCCACTGCCTCGCCCGATCCGCCACGTCCGACGACCGCGGCCGCCCGCTCGCGACGGCGCGGTGGCTGCCACCGGACGGAAGCGACGGACCGGCGGGGCGGGAGCGACGGATGGCGGTGAACATGACGCAGGGCCCGCACCCCTGGGGGTACGGGCCCTGCGTCGAGCGGTAGTGGTGCGCGGGTGGCTAGCGCTGGTCGTCGTCGCGGCGACGCTTCCAGCGCTCCTCCATGCGGTCCATGAAGGACCCGCCGGAGGACGGTCGCTGCTGGCGCTGCTGCCGGGGCTGGCGCGCCTGGCGCGAGGCGGGACGACGGATGGGCGTGACGCCCTCCTGCCGCTGCTCCTCGTCGTCCTCGTCCATCCCGAGCCCGGACTTCCAGGCGTTCAGGAAGACGTACGAGCTGCCGAGCATGACCACGAAGCCGACGACTCCGACCACGGTCACCGTCGAGATGACCCCCACCATCAGCAGCGCGACGCCGCCGAGGAAGGCCAGGACCGCGATGATCGCGCGGCGCCGGTTGCGGGCGCGCAGCTTGGATCCGCGCAGCGCCGAGGCGAGGCTGGGGTCGTCAGCGGCAAGAGCCTGCTCGAGCTGGTCGAGCAGCCGCTGTTCTTCCTCGGAGAGCGGCATGGTGCCTCCCATGTGCGTGGCGTGTCTGGCGTCCCTGTCGCAGTTCGGAGCCGACGAAGGGTTCAGAACGCGCTGTCGTTGACAGTCTAGGCAGGTGTGCGCGACCACGAAACCCGAGTGGCAGAACTGGTGCCCGGAGGTGGGCCCGCACCCTCGTCCGCGACCTCCCCGACCCCCCTCGAGGTGACGACGACGTCACGATCTGCCGGTCCGCTCGGACGTGGCCCCGACGGGCACTACGCTGGCCCGGACGCCGGGCCCTTCGCCCGGCACTCGCACGTGCGGGGGAAGGAAGAACACCATGCGACGACTCATGCTCGGTGCGCTGGCCGGCGGGATGCTGGCGGCCACCTTGATGGCGGTGCCGGCCTCGGCGGCCACCGTGGGCTCCACGGCCGCGGCGGCGAAGGCCTCCTCGGGCGAGACCTACCTGCGCAAGTCCTTCACGCGCGAGCGCACGTCCCCCGGCGACCGCGACGTCTCCCCCACGCGCATCAAGCACGTGCGCGAGCTGCAGTACCGCCTGCGCTGGGCCAACGTCTTCGACGGCGGCGTCACCGGCACCTACGGCCCGGCCACCACCAAGGCGGTCAAGAAGTTCCAGAAGCGCGCCGGCCTGACCCAGAGCGGCATCGCGAACCACACCACGTGGCGCCGGCTGATCAAGGCGACGGTGCGGGCGAAGTCGTCGATCCCGCGTCGCTGCAAGGACCGCGGCTGGAACGCCTGCTACGACCGCAAGCGCCACCGCGTCACCCTGTGGCGCAACGGCACGCTGCACAACGAGTGGCTGGTCCGCGGCGGCGGCACCGCCTACAAGACCCGTACCGGCGACTACTCGGTCTTCCGTCGCAGCAAGGACCACGTCAGCACCATCTACGAGACCAAGATGCCCTACGCCCAGTTCTTCTCCGGCGGCCAGGCCCTGCACGCCTCGTACTACATGGTCGACCCGTTCCAGGGTCACAGCCACGGCTGCGTGAACATGTACATCAAGGACGCCACCCAGCTGTGGAACCTGACCGCGAAGTCCAAGCTCAAGGTGCACGTCTACGGCGCCTGGAGCTGACCGCTCCCCGTCGCCCTAGGGCGCGGTGCGCGTGGCCAGCACGTGGTGCTGGCTCGCCACCGCGCCGAACGCCTCGATGCCGGCCACGGCCTCTTCGAGCTCGGCGAGCGCGTCGCGCCCACCGGACGGGGCGTCCACCAGCTCGCTCGGCACGAGGTCGCTGAACACCCGCACCGCGTCGGTGCGGTCGACCCGCAGGCCGGCGCCGGTGACGAGCGCGTCCAGCTCCTCCCGGGTGAAGCGGCGGGGACCGTCGGTGCGCACGTCCCAGCGCTCGGGATCGGCGGCGATCAGCTGGCGGGCCCGCTCCAGGTCGCCGGCGAGCGCACGGGCCAGCACGGCCGCGTAGCGCCCGGCGACGACGACGCTGAGCACACCGCCCGGTCGGAGCACCTCCCGCAGGGCACGAAGCGCCTCGTCGGGGCGCTCGACGACCTCGAGCACGCCGTGGCAGAGCACGATGTCAGCGGCCTGCGCGCCCACCTGGTCGACCAGGCCGAGGGCGTCGCCCGCGACGCCGACCAGGCGGTCCTGCACGCCCGCCTCGGCGGCACGGCGCTCGAGCGACGCCAGCGCGTCGGGGCTGGGGTCCACGACCGTCACGCGGTCGCCGTGCTCGGCCACGCGCAGGGCGAAGCCCCCGGTGCCGCCGCCGACGTCGACGACGTCGAGCGGGCCGCCGCACTCGGCGCGACGCTCGTCCAGGACGGCGCGGAGCGCCTCCCAGACCACGGCCGTGCGGCTCTGACCACGTCCGGGCTGCTGGGTGCGTCGCATGCCCCGAACGCTACCGTGCGCGACCGGGCCGGCAGGAGAGGTCCGGTCCCGGTGGCGCGGGGGTCGTCGCACCACCGGGACGCGTCGAACGCGTGTTCGACAGGAGGGACGCTACGCCTCCCGCCGCCCGACGTGCAGCACCCCGGCGGCGTGTCGCGGCCGACGTAGGCTGCCGCCATGGCCGACGTCGCCCAGCACCCCCGTGTCCGGATCGTCGCCGAGGCGCTCGCGTCCCTCGGCGCCACGGCCTCGGTGACCGTCCTGCCCGACTCGGCGCGCACCGCCGTCGAGGCCGCGTCGGCGCTCGGCACCGAGGTCGGCGCGATCGTCAACAGCCTCGTGTTCGACACCGGCGACGGCTGCGTGCTGGTGCTGACGTCCGGCGCGCACCGGGTCGACACCGCGCACCTCGCGCGCGGCATCGGCGTCGCCGCGCTCGGACGGGCCACCCCCGAGCTGGTGCGCACCCACACCGGCCAGGCCATCGGGGGCGTGTCGCCGGTGGGCCACCCCTCCCCCGTCCCCACCTACGTCGACCGGTGGCTCGCCCGCCACGAGACGGTGTGGGCCGCGGCCGGGCACCCGCACGCGGTGTTCGCCACCGGCTACGACGAGCTGCTGCGCCTCACCGGCGGCACCCCGGTCGACGTGGAGCCCGCCGACCCGACCACCTAGGTGCCGGTGCGCCTCTCGGTCACGGTGGAGCCGCGGCCGGCGCCGGTGACCACGTCGAGCGGTGTGGACGCCCCGCGACCCAGGTGCTTCGCGGCGTACATCCGCCGGTCGGCGGCGTCGCGGAGGTCCTCGAGGTCGATGCCCTCGGACGTGCTCGCCGTGCCGAGGCTGACGCTGAGCTCGCGCAGGTGGGGCGACGTGCTCTCCCGCGCGATCGTGGCCACCGCCTTGAGCAGGCGGTCGGCCACGTGGTCGCAGTCGGTCCGGTCGGTGCCGCTGAGCACCACGACGAACTCGTCGCCACCGACGCGCGACACCAGGTCGATGCCGCGGGTCTGGGCCAGCACCACGTCGGCCACGGCGCGGAGGGTCTCGTCGCCGGAGATGTGGCCGAAGCGGTCGTTGACCTGCTTGAAGTGGTCGACGTCGAGGACGATCATCGCGACGTCGCCCGGATCGGTCTCCCGAGCCGCCCGCAGGCCCGCCAGGACCTCGTCGTAGGCCCGCAGGTTGCCCACCCGGGTGAGCGGGTCCTCGCGCGCCGCGCGGTGCTCGTGGTCGTGGCGCCGGCGCATCTCGTCGGCCGTCAGCGCCCGCTTCATCGACTCGAACCGGCTGATCCGCTGGGACCACCAGCTGCGCGCGATGACGCGGGCGTACTGCAGGCCCGACTCGGCCGAGGCGTCGCCGCCCGCGGCGGCGAGGCGCAGCGCGGTGTGACGGACGTAGGCCTCGGTCTGAGGCTCGCCGTCGGCCGGCAGGGCCGCGACCGCACGGGCGGCGACCTCGCGGGCCTCCTCGGGCTCGCCGAGGGCGTCGAGCACCTCGGCCAGGCGGGCCGCGTGCGGCGACCAGCCCTCGGGCAGCCCGAGGGCGACGTGCTGCTGGAGCGCGCGCTGCAGCGGCTCGCGCGCGGCCGCGGGGTCGTCGTCCCAGCCCGCCGAGAGGTGGAGCATCTCCGAGAGCAGCACGAAGTACGGCTCGGCGCGGTCGCGCCTGGCCACCGCGACGGCCTCCGCCGCAAGCGCCGCCGCGATGACGCGGTGCGTGTCGACGTCGCCACCCTGCTCGGGGACGGCGAGCTGCGCGAGCTCGTCGGCCCACCAGAGGTGGGTGAGCGCGAGGTTGTAGAGCGGGATGGTGCGCGTCTCGCGGAGGCCGAACGGGTCCTGCGGCGCGTCGAGGGCCGCCTCCTGGTGCGGCAGGGCGAGCTCGAACAGGCGCTGCGCGCAGTAGGCGAGACCCAGACCGGTGTGCGCCCACGAGCGCAGCCGCGGGTCGGTGGTGCGCTTCAGCGCGTTCTCGGCCGCGAGGAGGTCCTCGAGCACGCCCGCGTCGTTGACCGACGGCACCCGCGACTCCACACGCGTGGTGAGCGCGAACGACTCCCAGCCGGGGCAGTCCACCGACCGCGCCGTCGCGACGCACTGCTCGGCCTGACGGGCCACGGCGTCGCGGTCGCCCCGCATCAACGACGCGAACGCGCGGACGCCCAGCAGCGCGGCCCGCTCCTCCGAGGCGCCCTCGGGCACGATCTCGTCGGCGGTGCGCAGGTGCTCGAACGCGTCCTCGACCCGGCCCACCTGTGCGGCCGTCATCGCCCGTCCGAGGACGAGGGCGACCGATTCGGCCAGCGGCATGCGGGGGCGATCCTTCCGAGGGGGGTCCGGACGGGCACGGGCCCGCCCGATCGGGCTGTCAGTAGTTAACTGGTAGTTGCAGCAGAGCGCCATCGGTACGCCCCGCCCGACCGTGAGACCGATCTCACCCGAGGCCCCGCCGAATAGGGTGGCTGCGTGGGACAGGTCGTCGTCGTCGGTGGTGGGCTCGCCGGCACGTCCGCCGCGGTCCGCCTGGCCAAGCTCGGTCACGCGGTCCGGCTCTGCGAGACCACCGAGGGCATCGGCGGCCAGCTGCTGCCCCGGTCCAGCGACGGCCACGCGTTCGACCTGTGGCCCGCGACGCTCACCATGCCCGCGACGCTGCGCGACCTGTTCCGCAAGTCCGGTCGTCCCCTCGACCGGGTCGTCGACCTGCACCACGTCACCCCCGGGCGCCGCCACCTCCTGCCCGGACGCACGGTGCTCGACCTGCCGATGGGTCGTCGCGGGGACCAGGTGGACGCGATCGACGCGGCGCTCCCCGGTCAGGGCGAGGTCTGGGCCGCGTGGCTCGACGGTCAGACCGACGCCTGGGAGACCGTGCGCCGCACGGCGCTCGACCAGCGGTTCGGCGGACGCGGCGACCTCGACCGACCGGCCTGGAAGGTGCTCCGACCGCGGCGCTCGCTCGCCACCGAGGTGCGTCGACGCCTGCGCGACGAGACCCTCGCGCGCCTGGTCACCGATCCCGTGGTCGCCGACGGCGACGACCCGCGCGCGGTGCCGGCGTTCGTCGCCGCCGCGCACCTCGTCGAGCGCAGCTTCGGGCGCTGGCGGGTCGACGGCGGGCCGCCCGCCCTGGTCGACGCCCTCGAGACCCGGCTGCGCGAGCGTCGGGTCCAGGTGCAGCTGGGCACCACCGTCCACGGCGTGGTCCACGGGGCTGACGGCGTGCGCGGCGTCGAGACCGACGCGGGCCTGCTCGAGGCCGACGTGGTGGTCTGGGCCGCGCCGGCCCCGGGCACCGACCACGGCTCGGGCGTCCCCCGCATGCCCGCCGCCCGCACCCTGCTGCGCCTCGCACCAGGTGTCGCGCCCCTGCCGGCCGAGGTGCTGGCCCACACCGACCCACCGCTGCGCGTCTGGAGCTCGGCGTCCGACGCGGACGGCGCCCGCTGCTGGACGGTCGCGCACCGGACCCAGGGCGGCGAGGACGTGCTGACGGCCCTGGCACGGGTCGGCCTCGACGTGCGCGGCCAGGTCGAGCACCGCGAGGACCTGTCCCCCGTCGACCTCGTCCGCGAGCGCGGGGCCGCCGCGTGCGGCTGGCACTGGGCCGGTTGGCGCTCCGCCCTGGACCGCCCCGGCGTGGGCACCGAGCCCCCCGGCCTGCTGACGGTGGGCGTCGACGCCCACCCCGGCCCCTCCCCCGAGCTCGTCCTCATGGGCACCGCCGCCGCCGCCGAGTCCGTCGGCAAGGCCTGACCCCGCCCCGCCGCCCCACCTCCTCCCTGCCGCCCCATCCCTCGCCGAGTGGCGCAAGATCGGGCCGACACGCCGGCGCGGACCCCGATCGTGCGCCACTCGTGCACGCGTGTACGCCACTCGGCGACGCGGGGTAGCCGGGACGCGAGCTCCGGCAGCCGAGCTACCGAGCTGACGGGTGTCGAGGGTCGCCGAGGGCGGTCAGCCCCGGCGACGCCACTCGGCACGGAGGCCGTCGACGAGCGAGCCGAGGTAGCGGCCGTCGTCGCAGCCCTCGTCGCCGCAGGCGCACGCCGCGACGGCGCACACGAGGACGGCGATGACCGACCCCCACCAGGCGGCGGCGAAGCCGGCCACGTGGTCGATCGCGCGGGGGTCGAGCAGGTAGGCGACGGTCAATAGGCCGAACGTGGCGAGGCCGGTGCCGAGCACCGCGAACAGCGCCAGGCGCAGCGTCCTGCGGCGGCGGCTGGTGCCCCGCGTCGCGTCGTCGTGCCCCATCGGTGCGCCTCGCACCGACCCCGTGATGGCCATGGCTCCATGGTGGCACCGCGCTCGCGCCCGCGTGGGCATTGACGCGCATCGGTGGTCGTGTTGCCCGCCCCGGCCGTCGGCCGGTGGTCGTCAGCGGCTGGCGAGCGCCAGGTCGGCGTAGATCTGGCGCGTGGCGCGCGAGCGGTTGAGCGTGTAGAAGTGCAGGCCCGGTGCGCCCTCGGCGAGCAGCCGCTCGCACAGCTCGGTGGCGATCTGGGTGCCCTCGGCCCGCACGGACGCCGGGTCGTCGCCGACGGCCTCGATGCGCGCGGCCACCTCGGCGGGCACCTCGGCGCCCGACAGCTCGGCGAAGCGGCGGATCTGCGAGAGGTTGGTGATCGGCATGATGCCGGGCAGCACCGGGATGTGGCAGCCGAGCGCCCGGGCGCGCTCGACGAGCGCGAAGTAGTCCTCGGCCCGGAAGAAGAACTGCGTGACGGCGAACTCGGCGCCCGCCTCGGCCTTGGCGGCCAGCACCCGCGCGTCGTCCTCGAGGCTCGCCGCACCAGGGTGCTTCTCGGGGAACGCGGCGACGCCGACGCAGAACCGTCCGAGCTCGCGGAGCATCTCGACGAGGTCGACGGCATGGTCGAGGCCGTCGGGGTGGCGCTCCCACTGCGCCGTGGGGCCGCCGGGCGGGTCGCCGCGCAGGGCGAGCACGTTGCTGACGCCCGCCGCCGCGTACTGCCCGATCACCCGCCGCAGCTCCTCGCGGGACTGCGACACGCACGTGAGGTGGCCGACGGGGTCGAGCGTGGTCTCCCGGGCGATGGCGTCGGTGATGCGGACGGTGCGGTCGCGGGTGGAGCCGCCGGCGCCGTAGGTGACCGAGACGAACGACGGACGCAGCGCCTCGAGCTCGCGGATCGAGCGCCACAGGACCCGCTCGCCGGCGTCGTCGCGCGGCGGCGAGAACTCGAACGAGAAGGTGGGAGCGTCGGAGGCCAGGACCTCGCGCAGGGGCTGTGACATGCCTCCATCGTACGAGCGCGGCCCGTCCGCGCCGGTCGGTCGACGCTGCTCGGGACGCCGGGCGTGACGCGGACCACGTCGCACGGTGGCACTAGGGTCGTGGCGTGGAGCAGTCCGAGCGCGCGTCCCTCGTCACGGGCATCGACGCGGCGCTGGCCGACTTCGTCGAGCGCCGCCGGCACGACCTCGCGGGCCTCGGCCCGCGCGTCCATCCCCTGCTCGACGCCGCCGGGCGCGCGTCGGTGGGTGGCAAGCGGCTGCGGGCGCTGTTCTGCCACGCCGGCTGGACGGCCGCGGGCGGCGACCCCGACGACCCGGCCGCCCTCCGCGCGTCCTGCGCGTTCGAGTGGCTGCAGGCGAGCGCCCTCGTCCACGACGACCTGATGGACGCCTCGGACACCCGTCGGGGCCACCCGTCGGCGCACCGGGCCTTCGAGTCCGACCACCGTGGGGCCGGCTGGGAGGGTGACGCGGAGCGCTACGGCGCCGGCGGGGCGATCCTGCTCGGGGACCTGCTGCTGTCGTGGGCCGACGAGTCGTTCCGGGGCGCGGGCCTGCCGCTGGAGGCGACCGCGCGCGCCACCCCGTACCTCGACTCGTGCCGCTCGGAGGTGATCTGCGGGCAGTTCCTCGACCTCTCGCAACAGGCGCGCGGCACCCACGACGTCGACGAGGCGCTGCGCGTCGTCCACTACAAGGCCGCCACGTACACCGTCGAGCGGCCGCTGCACGTGGGCGCCGCCCTGGCCGGCGGCGACGACGACCTGCTCGGTGCCCTGTCCGCGTTCGGCCTCCCCCTGGGCTCGGCCTTCCAGCTCCGCGACGACCTGCTCGGCGTCTTCGGCGACCCGGCGGTCACCGGCAAGCCCGCGGGCGACGACCTCCGCGAGGGCAAGCGCACCGTCCTCGTGGCCCGGGCCTGGGAGGCCGGCGACGAGCAGCAGCGCCACGTCGTCGACACCCTGCTCGGTGACCCCGCCCTCGACGCCGACGGGGTCGACCGGCTCCGCGACGTCGTCGAGGCGACCGGCGCCCGACAGGCCGTCGAGGACCACATCTCCCGCCTCGAGGCCCAGGCCGACGACGCCCTGCACCGCGTCCCCGTCGCGGACGACGACGCACGCGAACGACTCGCCGGCCTCGCCGCCCTCGCCACCCGCCGCGTCGCCTGACTTCCACCTTCCGGCTGGGCGGTCGGCCGGTCTGATCGGTCGGGTCGAGTGCGGCGCCGCCGGGGTGTTCGCCGACAGGCGCCTAAGGACGGGTCCGGTGACGCCGACTCCTCGCAGCCGGGTGACCGTCTCGGTAGGTGGACCGGTTCGCCTCACCAGCACCGCACGTCACGCCGACCGTGGCAAGCGGGTGCTTCCCGTGGTGAATACACCGTGTGAAGCACCTGTCTGCCATGGTCAGCGCCGAGTTGTCTCACCCACCAAGACCCGAGGCCGGCCACCATCCCGACACCCCGCGGCCCCGTCCCTCGCTGCGCCCTTCGTCACCCGAGCACCCTGGTGACACGGGGACCGACCGCGCCGACGGTTCGGGTGCGGCGCCGCCGGGGTGCTCGCCGACAGGCACCTACGGACGGGGCCGTGCCGCCGACTCCACGCGGCCGGGTGGACGTCTCGGTGGGTGGACCGGCTCGCCCCACCCGCCACAGGCGTCACGCCGACCGAGGCAAACAGGTGCTTCCCGTGGTGAATACACCGTGTGAAGCACCTGTTTGCCATGGTCAGCGCCGGGCCGTCTCACCTACCAAGACCCGAGGCCGGCCTCGATCCCGACACGAAGCGGCCCCGTCCCTCGCTGCGCCCTTCGTCACCCGAGCACCCCGAACCGCGGCCGCGCGGTCACCCGCAGCCAGAGGTTCGCGTCAGAAGGCCAACGCCTGCGCCCGGCGGCGCACCTCGCGACCGCGGTCCTCGCGGAGGGCGTCGACGGGGCGGCCGGGGAGGGTGTCGTCGGGGGTGAAGATCCAGACGGCGGCCTCGAGGTCGTCGAAGCCGGCGTCGAGGAGCAGGGTCAGGAGACCGGCGAGGCCCTTGACGACGGCGGCGTCGACGAGGCACTCCGCGGGTACGCGCGGGGCTCGGCTCGCGGGGGTGCGGACGGCGATCAGCTGCCGCTCGGCGGCCCACTGACGGATCCGGTTGGGGCTCGTCCCGAGCCGTTCGGCGGCCTCCTCGAGGCTCAGCCACGACGGCACCAGGTCGTCGAGGACGGCTCCCGGCGTGCTCTCTGGGGTCTCCGCGCTGGTCATGGGACCCAGGGTGGCACGCGCACGACCCCGACGATGCCCGGGGTACTGGGCTTCGCCACCTAGAATGAGGGGTGTTCGGGGGCGGCACACGATCGTCGGGACCTCCGCGGGCGCGTCCAGCGCAGGAGCCACCCAGGAGGAGACCGGTGTCGATGACGAGCAGCGAGACCCTCGTGGGCCGCCTGCTCGATGGTCGGTACCGGATCGGCGAGCGCATCGCCCGGGGCGGGATGGCCAGCGTCCACGTCGGCACCGACGAGCGCCTCGACCGCGTCGTCGCCATCAAGGTGATGCACCGCGACCTCGGCGACGACGAGCAGTTCACCGCCCGCTTCGTGCAGGAGGCCCGCTCGGCGGCCCGGCTGAACCACCCGAGCGTGGTGGCGGTGTTCGACCAGGGCGAGGACCAGGGCCTGGTGTTCCTCGTCATGGAGTACGTGCCCGGCCGCACCCTGCGCGACGTCGTCCGGGCCGAGGCGCCGATGGCCCCCCGCCGCGCCCTCACCCTGCTCGAGCAGCTCCTCGTGGCGCTCGCGGTGGCGCACGAGGCCCGCATCGTGCACCGCGACGTCAAGCCCGAGAACGTCCTGATCGCCCCCGACGGCCGGGTCAAGGTGGCCGACTTCGGGCTCGCGCGCGCCGTGTCCGCGTCCACCAGCCACACGGTCACGAGCGGCGTGCTCATCGGCACCATCTCCTACCTCGCCCCCGAGCTCGTCACCAACGAGGGCGCCGACGCCCGTACCGACGTCTACGCGTGCGGCGCGATGCTCTACGAGATGCTCACGGGGCTCAAGCCGCACCGCGGCGAGAGCCCGATCCAGGTCGCCTACAAGCACGTGCACGAGGACGTGCCGCCGCCGTCGGCGATCGTGCCGGGCCTCCCGCCCTACGTCGACGCGCTCGTCGCCCGCGCCACCGCCCGCGACCGCAACCAGCGCTCGGCCGACGCCCACGTGCTGCTGCAGCAGGTCCGGCAGGCGCGCAGCGCGCTCGATCAGGGCCTCGAGGACGACGTCGAGCTGACGCAGGACCTCACCCCGCGCCGCGTGCTCGGTGCGGTCACCACCGCCACCCTCCCCGAGAGCGTCGAGGCGCTGCGGCCCACGGCGACGCCCACCGGCGACGAGACGGTCCTGGTGCACCCCGGGCGCGACGGCCTCGACGACCGGTTCGCGACCGTCCCCCGCGACGAGGCACCCACCTCCGTCACGCGCCCCGTGCCGCCGCTGCCACCCCCGTCGGACCGGCTGCCGCTGCCCGCCGCGCCGTACCGGCCCGAGCGACGCCGCCGCGGGGCGGTCCTGCTGGTGCTCGTGATCGTCCTGGCCGTGCTCGCGGCGGTGGGCGGCTGGTACTACGGCATCGGACGGTTCGACCAGGCGCCCGACCTCACCGGCATGTCGGTCGCGCAGGCGACCAACCGGGCCAGCGGCGCGGGGTTCGGGTTCGACGTCGACCGCCAGGCGTTCTCCGAGACCGTCGCCGCCGGCTCCGTGATCTCCACGTCGCCCGACGCCGGCGGCAAGATCCTGCCCGAGCACACCATCTCGGCGGTGGTCTCCAAGGGCAAGGAGCGGTACGCCGTGCCCGACCTGTCCGGCCGCAGCCAGGACGACGCCGAGAGCACCCTGGCCGACCTCAACCTCGAGCTGGGCGACCTCGAGCCGCGCTACAGCGAGCGGGTCCCCCGCGACGAGGTGATCCGCACCGTGCTCGACACCGGCACCGAGGTCAAGCGCGGCACCGAGATCGACCTGTTCGTCAGCCGCGGCCGGCGGCCCATCGAGATCGCCGACTACACGGGCAAGCCGGCGGCCGAGGTCGTCGCCTCGCTGCAGGAGGACGGCCTGGAGGTCCGGACCACCCGCGCGTTCGACGCCACGGTCGCCCGCGACGCCGTCGTCTCTCAGGACCCCGCAGACGGCACGCTCTACAAGCGCGACGTCATCACCCTCGTCGTGTCCGACGGGCCCGAGCCGGTGGACGTGCCGCAGGTGGTCGGCCGTACCGAGGACGCGGCCCGCAAGGCGCTCGAGGAGGCCGGGTTCGAGGTCGAGGTCGACCGCGACTCCTCCTACGTGGGTCTCGGCTTCGTGGTCCGGCAGGACCCGGCCGGGGCGGGCAACAAGGCCGCCCCCGGCACCACGGTGACCATCACGCTCGTCTGACGGCGTCTCCGTCCGTGGACACGTCGGCCCGAAGTCCATCGCTTTCGTAGGGTTTGTCCGTGAGCACCCTCCTCGATCCCGCACCCACCTGCGCGCCCCCGCCTCCGGCGAAGGACGCCCCGCCGCCGCAGTGGCGGGCGACGTCGGTCTTCGGGGTGCTCTCGATGGCCCTCGTCGTGTGGGTCGGCACCCAGCACGGCGCCCAGAAGGCGGTGCTCCTCGCGCTGGGTCTCGGCCTCGGGCTCGCCCTGTTCCACTCCCGGTTCGGGTTCACCTCCTCCTGGCGCCAGCTGGTGGCCGTCGGCAACGGCGCGGGCGTCCGGGCGCACGCGCTGCTGCTCGGCACCGCGGCCACGCTCGCGATGCTGCTGATCGGCACGGGCACCGGCCTGTTCGGCACGACGCCCGCCCCCGCGGTCACCCCGCTCGGCGTGCCCCTCGTGCTGGGCTCGTTCCTGTTCGGCATCGGCATGCAGCTCGGCGGCGCGTGCGCGTCGGGAACGCTGTTCGCGGTCGGGTCGGGGCAGTCGAGCATCCTGGTCACGCTGGCCGGCTTCATCACCGGATCGGTGCTCTACACCTGGCAGTTCGACCTCGTCGCCGACCTCCCGTCGCTGCCGGGCGTCCAGCTCGCCGACCACCTCGGCTGGTTCGGCGCCTGGCTGGCCACGATCGCCGCCCTGGCCCTGATCGTCGCGGGCAGCCTGGCGTGGCAGCGTCGACGCAACCCGCCGCCCACCGAGCCCCCGCCCACCGCCCGCGGCCTGCTGCGGGTCGTGCGCGGCTCCTGGCCGATGTTGGTCGGCGCCATCGTCATCGGCGTCCTCGCCGCGGGCGTCCTGCTGGTGTCCGGCGGCATCTGGGGCATCACGAGCGCGTTCGCGCTGTGGGGCGCCAAGCTGCTCCAGCTGGTGGGCGCGCACCCCGAGACGTGGACGTTCTGGCAGCGGCCCGACCAGGCTGCCCAGCTCGCCGGGCCGGTGCTGGCCGACAAGAACTCCCTCACCAACATCGGCATCGTGCTCGGTGCCGGGCTCGCCGCGACCGTGGCGGGCACCTACACGCTGCGCCACCGGTTCCAGGCCCGGACGGTCGCCGCGGCGTTCCTCGGCGGCATCCTGCTCGGGGTCGGCGCCCGGCTCGCGTCCGGCTGCAACATCGGCGCCTACCTGGGCGGCATCTCGACCGGCAGCCTGTCGGGCTGGATCTGGGGGGCCGTCGCCCTGGCCGGCACCTACGTCGGCCTGCGCCTGCGTCCCCTCTTCGGCCTCGGCGTGCCCCGCTCCACCGACTCGATCTGCTGACCACCGCCCCCCCAGGGGCGTCGACTTCCGCGTCGTCGTGGGTCGACGCGTCGTCAGCCCACGATGACGCGGAAGTCGGCGTGCGCCGGTGGTGCGGGACGGGTGTCAGAGGGCGACGGCGGGGAACCGGTCGGGCGGGGACGCGATGAGGTCCTGGCCGCGGACCAGCTCGATCTCGCGTGCTCCGGTGCGGGCGGTGAGCTCGAGGATCCCGTAGACGCTGGACGCGGTGCGCGACAGCGCCACCGGCACGTCGCCCTCGCGCAGCAGGTGGGCCAGGAAGATCGCCGCGGTGGTGTCGCCGGTCCCGGCGGTGACGGCGAGCTCGAGGCGCGGCGTCGTGACCACCCAGGCACCGCCCTCGCTCACGGCGACCATCTGGATCTCGTCGCCCGGCCGGTCGGGCAGCTCGACCGACGTGACGAGCACGGTGCGCGGTCCCGACCGGCGCAGCACGTCGACGGCGCCCAGCAGGTCGTCCAGGGTGCGCACCGTCCGGCCGGTGAGGTGCTCGAGCTCGAACTGGTTGGGGGTGGTGACGTCGGCGGCGGGCACCACGAGGTCGCGCATCAGCTCGGGGATGCCGTCGCGGACGTAGATGCCGCGCCCGTAGTCCCCCATCACCGGGTCGGCGCAGTAGACGGCCCGCGGGTTGGCTGCCTTGACCCGCGCGACGGCGTCGCGCACGACCGCGCCGATCTCCTGCGCACCCTGGTAGCCCGACAGCACGGCATCGATGTCGGGCAGCACGCCGCGGTCGTCGACGCCCTGCACCACGGCGGCGACGTCCTCCGCCGGCAGCACCGGACCACGCCAGGCCTGGTAGCCCGTGTGGTTGGAGAAGTTGACGGTGTGGACGGGCCACACCTCGAAGCCGAGGCGCTGGAGCGGGAACACCGCGGCGCTGTTGCCGACGTGCCCGTAGGCGACGGCGGACTGGATCGACAGGACCTGCGGCGCGCGGGCGGTCGGGTCGGTGACGGTCATCGGAGCTCCTCGGCGACGATCCGGGCGGCGTCGCGGGCGTCCTGCTCGCTGATGCCGAGGTGGGTGACCAGGCGCAACGTCGTGGCGCCGGTGGCACCGGCACGCACGCCCCGGGAGGCCAAGCGTCCCACGACGGCGGCCGCGTCGGGCACCGGGGCGACGACGATGTTGGTCTCCACCGTGGCCGGGTCGAGCCCGCACGACTCGGCCAGCAGCCGGGCGTGCGCGTGGTCCTCGACGAGCCGCTCGCGGTGGTGCCGCAGCGCCCACAGGCCCCCCGCGGCGAGGACGCCGGCCTGGCGCCACCCGGCACCGAGCCGCTTGCGCCACACGCGTGCGGCGTCGACGACCTCGCGGCTGCCCACGACCAGGGACCCGACCGGGGCGCCGAGGCCCTTGGACAGGCACACCGCGACGACGTCGGCACCGCCGGTCAGCGCCGGCAGCTCGGCGCCGGTGGCCGCGGCGGCGTTCCACAGGCGTGCGCCGTCCACGTGCATCGCGAGGCCCTCGGCGTCGCAGAGCGCGCGCACCGAGGCCATCGCCGCGGCGGTCTGGACGATGCCCCCGGCGAAGTTGTGGGTGTTCTCCACCGACACCGCGGCCGTCCGCACGAAGTACGGACCCACGTCGGGAGCCACCATCGGCGCGACGAGGTCGACGTCGGCGTGCCCGCGCGGGTGGCTCCAGGTGCGCGTGGTGACGCCGGCCAGCGCCGCGTGCGCGCCGAGCTCGGCGCGCACCACGTGCGCCTGCGCCTCGCAGAGCAGCTCGGTGCCGACGGGCACGACGGCGCGCACGGCCAGCGCATTGGCGAGCGACCCGGTGACGCAGTACAGCGCGGCCTCGTGCCCGAGCAGCGCCGCGACCTCCTCCTCGAGCTCGACGACGGTGGGGTCCTCCCCGTACACGTCGTCCCCGACGGCGGCCCGCGACATCGCGAGCCGCATCTCGTCCGTGGGCTGCGTGACGGTGTCGCTGCGCAGGTCGATCACCGTCGCAGCCTAGGTGGCGCGCGGTGACCGATCCGCAGGTGGGCCGCTCAGCGCTCGGCGAGCATCTCCGCGACGAGGAAGGCGAGCTCGAGCGACTGCGCGCGGTTGAGGCGCGGGTCGCAGAGCGTGTCGTAGCGGTCGGCGAGGTCGGCGGCCGACAGCTTGGAGCCACCGCCGACGCACTCGGTGACGTCGTCGCCGGTGAGCTCGACGTGCAGGCCACCGGGCCAGGTGCCGAGAGACCGGTGCACCTCGAAGAAGCCGCGCACCTCGTCGATGACGTCGTCGAACTCGCGCGTCTTGTAGCCGTTCTCGGTCTCGAACGTGTTGCCGTGCATCGGGTCGCAGACCCACGCGGCCTGGACGCCCGCGGCGGTCACCTTCTCGACGAGCTCGGGCAGCAGGTCGCGGATCTTGCCCGCGCCGAACCGCGTGATGAAGGTGAGCTTGCCCGGCACCTGGTCGGGGTTGAGCTTGGCGGCGAGCGCGATGGCGTCGTCGGGCGTGGTGGTCGGTCCGAGCTTGACGCCGATCGGGTTGGCGATCCTGCTCAGCAGCTCGACGTGCGCGCCGTCGATCTGACGGGTGCGCTCGCCGATCCAGACGAAGTGCGCCGACACGTCGTACGCCTGCTCGGTGCGCGAGTCGATCCGGGTGAGCGCGTGCTCGTACTCCAGGATCAGCGCCTCGTGCGAGGAGTGGAAGTCGACGGTGTGCAGCTCGTCGGGGTTGACCCCGATGGCGTCCATGAACGCCAGCGCCCGGTCGACGTCGGCGGCGACGCGCTCGTAGCGCTCCCCCACCGGGCTGCTGCGGACGAAGTCGGTGTTCCAGGCGTGCATCTGCCGCAGGTCGGCGTAGCCGCCGGTGGTGAAGGCGCGCGCGAGGTTGAGCGTCGCCGCCGACGCGTTGTAGACGTCGACCAGGCGGTGCGGGTCGGGGTGGCGCGACTCGGGCGTGAAGTCGAAGCCGTTGACGGCGTCGCCGCGGTAGGCCGGGAGCGTGACGCCGTCGCGGGTCTCGGTGTCCTTGGAGCGCGGCTTGGCGTACTGGCCGGCGATGCGCCCGAGCTTCACGACCGGGACGCTGGCGGCGTAGGTGAGCACGACCGACATGCCGAGCAGGACCCGCAGCTTGTTGCGGACGTTGTCGGCGGTGACGCCCGCGAAGGTCTCGGCGCAGTCGCCGCCCTGCAGCAGGAACGCCTCGCCGCGCGCGACGGCGGCCAGCTTGTCGCGCAGCGCGTCGCACTCGCCCGCGAACACCAGCGGCGGCATCTGCTGGAGCCGACGGACGGCGGCGTCGCGCTCGCCCAGGTCGGGGTACGTCGGCTGCTGCGCGGGGTTCATCGCACGCAGGTCGGTCAGGGACGGGATGCTCACGCCCCCAGGATACGAGCCCGCGCGCCGTCCTCCGTCCGCGGTCTCACGGCCGGGGCACGACCGTGACCCATACTGCAGCGGTGAGCCCGGTCGAGCGCGATGTCCCGACGCGGCTGGTCCCCCTCGACGCGGCGCTGCTGGCGGCCCTGGCGGCGTCCGACCTGGACGAGGCGAGCCGGCTGAGCGGGCTCGCCGTCCCCGCGTCGCTGGCCGGTGAGCGGTGGCTCTGGGAGCTGCGCGCGCTGCAGCTGGAGCACTCCCCCGGCGACCTCGAGTGGGTGGCGCGGCTGCTCGTCAGCGGCGACGAGGTGGTCGGCCATGCCGGCTTCCACGGCGGCCCGGACGACGACGGCGTCGTCGAGCTCGGCTACTGGGTGGCACCGCACCGTCGGCGCCAGGGGTTCGGAGCCGAGGCGCTGCGCCTGCTGGTGCTCTGGGGTCGCGACGACCCGCGCGTCCGCACGCTTCGGGCCTGCGTCGCCCCCTCGAACGACGGGTCGACGCGGCTGGTGCTGCGTGCCGGGTTCGAGCACCGCGGCGAGGTCGAGGACGAGCACGACGGCACCGAGGCCGTCCTCGAGCTCGACGTCGCCTGAACGTCGAGCGGGTGTCGGCGCCCGAGCGTGTGTCGGCGCCCGACCGTCAAGGCGCGTTGGCGAAGGCGAACCGAACTTGTTCGTCGAAGCCGGCAGCAACGCCGACGGTCGGGATGCCGAGCGTCGGGATGCCGACGCCCGCGCTCACCAGCCCCAGGTGCCGGGGGCACCCTTGAAGGGGCCGCGGACGCGGGAGGTGATCCAGCCGCCGTAGAAGTCGCCCTCCTGCGCCTGCACCTCCTCGCCGTCGAGCGTGCAGCGGTCCATCTGGCCGGGGTACAGCGCGACGTGGTCGAGCAGGTCGGCGTAGCGGGCGGTGGGCGAGGGATAGGTCCAGGCGCCGCGCGGCACCGTGCGCGCGGGCGTGACGAGGTCGAGGTACGCGGCCGCCCCCTTCCACTCGCAGAAGCTGGTGCCGTCCACCGGCACGAGCACGCCCGGGGCGAACGCCGACCGCGGCAGGTAGTACGTCGGCGGGTGGCTGGTCTCGCAGATCCGGTACGCCGCCGTGGTGTCGGCCACCACCTGTCCACCCAGCTCCACCACCACCCGCTCGTCGCTCAGCTCGATGGACGGAGGACGCGGGTAGTCCCACACGTCCTCGACCGCTCGGTCCGTCACGTGTCGACTCCTTCGGTTCGGTGAGGCCCTCGGGCCCGTGTCCTGGCCGCCTGGCGCCCGTCCGGCCAGGCGCCGCGGCGAAGGCGAGCTGTCCTAGTTCGCCGAAGCCGCGAGCAACGCCGCCGAACGGGATGCCAGGGGGCCAGGCGCGTCAGCCGAAGAGGATTTCTGCCTCTGCGTAGAGCTCGGGGCGGACGGTCTTCAGCTCCTTGGTGCCCTCGGACAGCGGCACGCGGACGATCTCGGTCCCCCGCAGTGCCATCATCGTCCCGAAGTCGCCGTCGTGCACGGCCTGGGCGGCGTGCAGGCCGAACCGGGTGGCGAGCCAGCGGTCGAAGGCGGTGGGGGTGCCGCCGCGCTGCACGTGGCCGAGGACGACGGCGCGCGACTCCTTGCCGGTGCGTCGCTCGATCTCCTGAGCCAGCCGGTCGCCGATGCCGCCGAGGCGGACGTGGCCGAACGCGTCGAGGGCGCCGCCCTGGGTGGTCATCTGGCCCTCGAGGGGCACCGCGCCCTCGGAGACGACGATGATCGGGGCGTACTGCTTGGCGAAGCGGCTCTCCACCTGCGCGCAGACCTTGTCGAGGTCGAAGGGGCGCTCGGGGATGAGGATGATGTTGGCGCCACCGGCGAGCCCGGAGTGCAGAGCGATCCAGCCCGCGTGACGTCCCATCACCTCGACGACGAGGACGCGGTGGTGCGACTCGGCGGTGGTGTGCAGCCGGTCGATGGCCTCCATCGCGATGTTGACGGCGGTGTCGAAGCCGAAGGTGAAGTCGGTGCCCGAGAGGTCGTTGTCGATCGTCTTGGGCACGCCGACGACGTTCACGCCGAGGTCGACCAGCTTTGTGGCGACGCCGAGGGTGTCCTCGCCGCCGATCGCCACCAGCGCGTCGCAGCCGTGGGCGGCGAGGTTGTCCTTGATCCTCTCGACGCCGCCCTCGATGGCGAAGGGGTTGGTGCGCGACGAGCCGAGGATGGTCCCGCCGCGGGGCAGGATGCCGCGGACCTGCTCGATGCCGAGCTCGCAGGTGTCGTCCTCGAGCGGACCGCGCCACCCGTCGCGGAAGCCCACGAAGTCCATCTCGAACTCCGCGACGCCCTTGCGGACCACCGCCCTGATGACCGCGTTGAGCCCGGGGCAGTCCCCGCCTCCGGTCAGCACACCTACGCGCACGAATCACTCCTCGTCGGGGACGCCCGTGGTCGGACGTGACTCGCGTCACTGTAGACGCGCGGTCGGACGGACCGACGGCGGACCGGCAGGATGTCGCCATGACCTTCTCGATCGTCGGCCGCGAGCCCGACGGGAGCGCCGTCGGCGTGGCCGTCGCGTCCAAGTTCCTCGGCGTCGGCGCCGCCGTGCCCGCCGCCCGTCACGGCGTCGGCGCGGTGGCGACCCAGTCGTTCTGCAACACGCTCTACAAGCGCGACGGGCTCGCTCATCTCGCGGGCGGGCTCGGCGCGGAGGCGACCCTCGCGGCGCTCGTCGAGGCCGACGACGGCCGCGAGGAGCGTCAGGCGGGCGTGGTCGACGACACCGGCGGTGCCGCGACGTTCACCGGCAGCGGGTGCCTGGACTGGGCCGGCGGGGTCACCGGTCCGGGCGTCGCGATCCAGGGCAACATCCTCGTCGGGCCGCAGGTCGTCGACGCGATGCACGCGGCGTGGCTCGGCAGTGCGGGCATGCCGCTCGCCGAGCGGCTGCTGCTCGCCCTCACCGCGGGCGACGCCGCGGGCGGTGACGCGCGTGGACGTCAGTCGGCGGCGCTGCTCGTCGCGTCGGGCGAGGGCAGCTACACCCCCGGCGACGACGTGCGCTTCGACCTGCGCGTCGACGACCACGTCGACCCCGTCACCGAGCTGTCGCGCCTGCTCGACCTGCACCACCTGTACTTCGACGCCCCGCACCCGGACGACCTGCTGCCCCTCACCGGCGACCTCGCCGACGAGGTGACCCGGCTGCTCGACGCGGTGGGACGCCCCGACCTCGAGACGTGGGCCGGCGTCGAGAACTTCGAGCTGCGCCTCGTCCCCGGACGGATCGACCAGGTCGTCCTCGCCCACCTCCGCGCCCAGGCCGCCCAAGCCGCTCAGAGCACCCAGACCGGTCGTTGACTTCCGGCCCAGTTACCCATCTAGCACTGTTGGAGGTAACTGGGCCGGAAGTCGACGCGGGGGCGGGTCCTCAGGGTTGGAGGAGGTGCTCGAGGACGCGGGCGACGGCGTCGTCGTCGTGGTGGCCGATGTGGTGGGTGGCGGTGGCGAGGACGTCGGGGTGCGCGTTGGCCACGGCGAACGACGTGCCCGCCCATCGCAGCATCGACAGGTCGTTGGGCATGTCGCCGAAGGCCCAGACCCGGTCGGCGGTGACGTCGTGCGCCTCGCACCAGCGGGCGAGGACGGCGGCCTTGGTGACGCCGGGCGCGGTGACCTCACCGAGGCCCACGGCGCCGGAGTAGGCCACCTCGGCGCGGTCGCCGACGACCGACGCGAGCAGGTCGTGGAACTCCTCGGGCGGCACCTCGTCGGTACGGGCGAGCAGCTTGCCGACGGGTCCGTGCGCGAGCAGGGTCTCGACGGGCCCGATCGGAGAGCCCTCGGGCAGCCGGCGCTGGGCGCCGAACGCCTCCTCGGCTCCCCCGGACGTCGCCTGCTCGACGGCGAACGTCACGCCGGGCACGGCCGCGCGCAGGTCGTGGGCCAGCTCGAGGACGAGCGCGTCGTCGAGCGTGTGCTCCTCCAGGACGGCGCCGGTGGCGACCTCGTAGACGTAGGCGCCGTTGGCGCACAGGACGAGGCCGTGGCCGCCCACGGTGCTCGCGACGTTGTCGAGGAAGCGGGGCGGACGCGCGGTCACGAACACGACGGTGACGTCGGAGCCGTCGAGCGCCGCCAGCACCGCGCGGGTGCGGTCCGACACGGTCGCGTCGGCGCGCAGGAGCGTGCCGTCGAGGTCGCTGGCGACGACGAGCGGACGCGTCGCTCCGGCGAGCGCCGACGCGAGGTCGGCCTCAGGCATCGGTGGCGGCCAGCTGGCCGCAGGCGCCGTCGATCTCCGAGCCGCGGGTGTCGCGGACGGTGGTGGGCACGCCCTTGGCCTCGAGGCGGCGGACGAACTCCTCCTCGTCCTCGCGACGCGACGCGGTCCACTTGGACCCCGGCGTGGGGTTCAGCGGGATCAGGTTGACATGCACCCAGCCCCAGTCGCCGTAGGCGCGCAGCAGGTCGCCGAGCAGGTCGGCACGCCAGGCCTGGTCGTTGATGTCGCGGATCATCGCGTACTCGATCGACACCCGACGCTTGGTGCGGCGGGCGTACTCCCACGCGGCGTTGACGGCCTCGTGCACCTTGAAGCGGGTGTTGATCGGCACCAGCTGGTCGCGCAGCTCGTCATCGGGCGCGTGCAGCGACAGCGCGAGCGTGACCGGGATGCCCTCCTCGGTCAGCTGCTCGATGCGGTTGACCAGCCCGACGGTCGACAGCGTGATGCCGCGCGCGGACATGCCGAGCCCGTCGGGTCCCGGCGCCACCATGCGACGGATCGCGCCGATGACGGCCTTGTAGTTGGCCATCGGCTCGCCCATGCCCATGAAGACGACGTTGGAGACCCGGCCGGGGCCGCCGGCGATCTCGCCGCGGGACATCGAGCGGGCCGCGGCGACCACCTGGTCGACGATCTCGCCCGTGGACATGTTGCGCTGCAGGCCGCCCTGGCCGGTGGCGCAGAACGGGCAGGCCATGCCGCACCCGGCCTGGCTGGAGATGCACACCGTCGCGCGTCCGGGGTAGCGCATCAGCACCGACTCGACGAGCGCGCCGTCGAACAGCCGCCACAGCGTCTTGACGGTGGTGCCCTTGTCGGCCTCCATCGTGCGGACGGGGTCGAGCAGCCGCGGCAGGAACGCCTCGACCAGACGCTCGCGCGAGCCCTCGGGAAGGTCGGTCATCTCGGCGGGATCGTCGACCAGCCGGGTGTAGTAGTGCCGCGCGAGCTGCTTGGCGCGGAAGGGCTGCTCGCCGAGCTCGGCGGCCACGGCGGTGCGCTCGTCGGCCGAGAGGTCGGCGAGGTGGCGCGGCGGCTTCTTGCGGCCGCGCGGCTGCTCGAACACCAGCGGCAGGACCGGGCCCTGCTCGGGCGTGACGTCGGGGACGGTGCGCAGTGGATCGGACATGGTCGTCCCAGTGTCTCAGGCCCGGGCGAGCGACCCGTCCGCGACGTGCTTGCGGCGGGCGTGGGAGATGACGTCCGACACCAGCTGCAGCTTCGCGACGACGGGGGGCGCGAGGACGAACGGGTAGAGCGGCTCCTTGCCCATGGACCGGTTGATCTGGTTGAGGGCGATCGAGATCGGGATCCAGATGCCGACGACGACGTCGGAGAAGCGCATCGCGCTGACCGCGGCGGGCACGGTCAGGCCGAACTCGGCGGCCGACTGGAGCGTGTCGCGGATGTGCAGCACGTGGGCGAACGTCTCGGCGAAGTCCTCCCAGGGGTGCATCGTGGCGTACTTGCTGATGTGCGTCTTCTGCCAGCCGTCGGGCGCACCGTGCTGGTAGTGCCGGTCGAGCGCCTCCTGGTAGTCGGCGCGCTCGTCGCCGAAGCGCTCGCGGCAGCGCTCCTCGAACGTCGACCCGGTGACGAGCACCTGCTGGTAGTAGTGCCCGATCTCGTGCCGGAAGTGGCCGAGCATCGTGCGGTAGGGCTCGTCGAGGTCGAGACGCAGCTGCTCACGGTGCACGATGTCGCTCTCGGCGAGGTCGAGCGTGATGACGCCGTCGGCGTGGCCGGTGACGACGTGCTCGTTGGCGCTGGAGAGCAGGTCGAACGCGAGGCCCTTGTCGCCGACACGCGGCACGATGGGCAGGCCCAGCTCGTCCAGCTCGAACACCAGGCGGCGCTTGGACTTCTCGGCGGTCCAGAACTGGTCGAGGCCCTCGACGTCGGCGTCGGACGGACGGGTCCGCGTCAACCGGCAGGCGAAGCAGTAGGTCTCGCCGTCCTCGGGGATCCAGTTGCAGCCGCTCACCCGCAGGTTGCGGCACCCCGGTGACTCCCCGCGGGCCCGCATCTGGCGGCGGTCGCGGTCGTACCCGACCTTGCTCTCGCAGTGCACGCAGACGGAGTTCTCGAAGTACAAGGAGCGTGCACAGACGTCGCAGGCGAACGATTTCACCTGTGTAACCCTAGGTCGATGCCCCCCTCGACGCCCACCGACGGCGCGGCCGGAGCAGGCTCGGGATCGTCCAGCGGCGCGACGTCCACGCCCACGTCGAGGCGCGATCCCCCGCCATCGGTGAAGATGACGCCCTTCACCGGCGGGACGTCGCCGTAGTCGCGTCCCCACCCCGTGGTGACGTACCTCTCGTCGGCCCAGGCGTCGTTCGTCGGGTCGACCGCCGCCCACGCGGCACCCGGCACCCAGCACGACGCCCAGGCGTGGGTGGCGTCGGCGCCGACCACGCGCTCGCGCCCGGGCGGCGGCGTGGTGGCGAGGTAGCCGCTCACGTAGTGCGACGCGAGGCCGAGCCCGCGCAGGCACGCGACCGTGAGGTGCGCGAAGTCCTGGCAGACGCCCGCACGACGCTCCAGCACGTCCGGCACCCGGCTCGTCACGGTGGTGGCGGCCTTGTCGTAGGCGAAGTCGGCGTGCACCCGCGAGCAGAGCTCCGTGAGCGCCTCGCCGACGGGCCGTCCCGGCGTGAACGAGACGAGCGCGTAGGCCGTGGCGGCGTCGACCAGCTCGACGCGCGGTGAGGCCAGCACCATCCCGCGCGCGCTCCAGGCGTCGTCGACGTCGGGCCGCGTGGCGGGTCGGCACCGCTCCCAGGGCTGCTCCAGGGCCGGCGCGGCGTAGGTGGGCGCGTCGACGTCCACGACGCTCGTCGCGGTGACCTCCAGCCGGGTGTGCGGCTCGGTGAGGTGGAAGTAGGCGCGGGTGTTGCCGTGGAAGTCGAGCGACGTCGACGCGTCCTGCGGCTCGGGCGAGACGACGAGCTCGTGCTCGCGGCAGGTCTGCCAGGGCAGGTCGCGCGGACGGACGTGCGCCAGGCCGTAGCTGTCGGTGACCGGGTGGTCGTAGTCGTAGGTGGTCCGGTGCCGGACGCGGTAGGAGCGCCGGCCCGGCGGCGGTGGCCCGCTCACCGGTGGTCCCGGTCCAGCGCGGGCATCTGGCCGTAGGGACGGGGCACCTGCGGGGCCGCGAAGTGGTGCGCCGCGACCGCGTCGGCCAGGTCGTCCAGCCGGCTCCCGAGCACCCCGAGGAACCGGGCGAGGTCGGGACGGTCCGACCCGTCGGCCCCGGCGAGCAGACCGGCGTCGGCGCGCTCGAGCTCCTCGTGCGCGCCCTCCAGGACGCGTGCCGGGCGCGAGCCGCCGCTCGCACCGGGCACCGCGGCCAGGGACGAGCGGGCCCGGGCGAGGGAGAACGCGACGGACCGCGGGTTCTCCGGGTCGAGCACCAGCAGGTCGATGACGGCGGCGACGGACGCGTGGCCGCGGTACCGGCGACGGTAGGTCAGGATGCTCTCGGTCGCGGCCAGGACGGCGCCGACGACGACCTCCTCCGACGCGGCGTCGCGACCCTCGACGAGCGTCGATCCGAGCAGCGCGACGAGCTGGCGGGCCCGCTCGACGCCGCGCCCCGCGTCGAGCAGGTGCCACCCGGCGTCGCGCACCATGGTGTCGCCGGTGACGCCGGCGAGCGCGAGCAGGCCGCACAGCACCTGGGAGGACTCCTGGGCGAGGACGCCCAGCGAGGCGCCGCGGTCGGCACGTGCGGCGGCGAGCGCGCGGTCGACGCCGCCGAGGACGAGCCACACGTCCCCCGACAGCTGGTCGCGCACGCCCTGGGCCGCCCGCTCCAGGCCGCCCACGGCGTGCGCCACGGTGCCGGGCTGCCGCGGGTCGACGAGCAGGGCCCGCAGCCCGGCGCGCACGTCGGCCGAGGGGTCGAGCAGACCGGGGTAGGTCGTGCTGACGTGCGTCAGCGCGGCGAGGAGCGTCCGGAGCCCCGCGACCGCGGCGGGGTCGTCGTCGCGGGCGCGCGCGTCGGCGGCCAGGGCGTGGGTGGCCAGGAGCAGCCGGACGAGGTCCTCGGCCCGCTCGGCGTAGCGGCCGATCCAGAACATGTCCTCGAGCAGCCGGGGCACCATCGCCGCCGGGGCGGCCACCGGGTAGGCGGTGCCCTCGTCCGGGGACGCCGGGGCGCCGGCCTGGTGACGGTCGCCGAGCACCCAGACGTCCTTGCTGGCCGAGCCGCGAGGGTGCTCCGGGTCCTCCTCCCCCACCCGTCCGAGCGCGCCGAGCATCGGGACGTAGCCCTGGCCCTGCGCGACCACGAACGTGCGCACCGAGAACGGGCCGGCCGCCAGGGCACCGTCGACGACGGCCGGCGCCTGCGACAGCGCCGCGGCCTCCTGGCCCACGAACGCGTGAGGCTGCGCGCGGAGCCGCGCGACGAGGTCGTCCCGACCGGCGGCGTCGAGCGAGCCCGGCTGGACGCCCGGGCCGTCGGCGCGACTGATCGGGCGCACCCAGAGGTCGTCGAGGTGCGCGACCACGTGGGACAGGCCGGCCGGGTCGCCGCACCACCAGGTGGGCACCGCGGGCAGGCGCAGCTCCTCGCCCAGCACGTCCCCGCAGGCCGCGGCCAGGTAGGGCAGCAGGCCGGGGTTCTCCAGGACGCCGCTGCCGAGGCCGTTGACCACCACGACGGTCCCGCGGCGGGCCGCCTCGGCGAGGCCGGGCACCCCCAGGCGGGAGTCGGCGCGCATCTCGAGCGGGTCGGACCAGGTGGCGTCGACGCGGCGGACGACCACGTCGACCTTCTCGAGCCCGCCGAGGACGCGCATCCAGACCGCCCCCTCGCGGACGACGAGGTCGCCGCCCTCGACGAGCGGGAAGCCGAGCGTGGAGGCGAGGAAGGCCTGGTCGAAGGCGGTCTCGGACTCCGGCCCGGGGCTCAGCACCACCACTCGCGCACCCGCGGGACCGTCGGGGGCCGCGGCGAGGAGCGCGGCCCGCATGGCCGAGAACCACGGGCCGAGCCGCTGCAGCCCGGAGTCGCGGTAGAGCTCGGGGACCACGCGGGCGACGATCCGGCGATTCTCCAGCGCGTACCCGGCGCCGGACGGTGCCTGGGTGCGGTCGGCGAGCACGTGCCACGAGCCGTCGCTCGTGCGTCCGAGGTCGGTGGCGGCGACCACGAGACGTCGGGTCCCGGACGGCTGCCCCACGGCGGCGCGGGCGAACTCGCGGTGCCCGAGGACGACCTCGGGCGGGAGCACGCCGCGCGACAGCAGCCGCTGGGGGCCGTACAGGTCGGCCAGGACCGCCTCGAAGAGCTCGGCGCGCTGCACCAGGCCGACCTCGAGCGAGGCCCACTCGGCCTGGTCGAGCACGACGGGCAGCGGGTCGAGGCGCCAGCGCTCGGCGACGGCGGGGGCGTCGTCGCCGGAGGAGCGGTGGTAGACGACGCCGTCGTCCTGCACCCGCTGGTCGGCCTGGGCGCCCAGTCGGCGGAGGTCCGCGCCGTCGAGGGTGGCGATCCGCGGGGCCAGTCCGGCCCAGGCGGACCGCAGGCTGCCGTCCGGGCCCACCATCTCGTCGTAGACGACGGGGGCGCCGCCGTCGCCCGGACCGGGCTGAGCGGCCGCGGCGACGTAGTCCCCGACGGCCGTCATGGCCGAAGCCTAGGGCGTGCCCGGTCCGTCAGGTGGAGACGGGGACCAGGAGCGTGAGCACGAGCCAGGCCACGGGGGCGACGGCGAGCAGCGAGTCCAGCCGGTCCATGATCCCGCCGTGCCCGGGCAGCAGGTCGCCCATGTCCTTGATGCCGAGGTCGCGCTTGATCAGCGACTCGCAGAGATCGCCCAGGGTGGCCAGGACGACCGACGCGACGCCGAGCACCACGCCGACCCACCACCGGCCGTCGAGGAAGAAGACCACCGTGAGCACGCCGACGACGACGCCGGCGACCATCGAGCCGCCGAAGCCCTCCCAGGACTTCTTCGGGCTGATCGTCGGGGCCATCGCGTGCCGGCCGAGCGTCGCACCGGAGGCGTACCCGCCGATGTCGGACGCGATCGTGCACAGGATGAAGGTGATGATGCGCCACGCGCCGTCGTCGGCGGCGAGCATCAGCACGATGAACGAGCCGAGCACGGGCACGTACGCCACGACGAACGTCGCGGCACTGACGTCGCGGACGAAGCCGTCGGCGCCCTGGGTGAGCCGCCAGAGCATGGTCACCAGCACGGTGAGCGCGAAGGCGATCGCCACCGCGTCGGTCTCCCAGACGTAGGCGCCGGCCAGGATCGCGGCCCCGCCGGCCAGCACCGGCGGCATCGGCAGCCGGGTGCCGTTGGTGGACAGCGCGCGACCCAGCTCGACCACCGCGACCGTGCCCGCGACGAGCACCACGCCGACGAAGCCGACCTTGGCGAAGGCGAGCGAGGCGATGATGACCACGCCCAGGCCGAGGCCGACGGCGATGGCCGCCGGCAGGTCGCGGCCGGCCCGGCTCTTCTTCGCCGGTGCGGGCGCACCGGGGCTCAGCGGCTCGGGGTCACCTGCGGGAGTGGTGGGCACCTCAGACCTCGAGCAGCTCGGCTTCCTTGTTCTTCAGCACGTCGTCGACCTCGTCGACGTGCCGCTTGGTCATCGCGTCGAGCTTCTTCTCGGCCCCGGTGTTGTCGTCCTGGCCGATGTCGCCGTCCTTCTCGGCCTTGTCGAGCGCCTGCTTGGCGCTGCGACGGATGCTGCGGACGGCCACCCGGCCCTCCTCGGCCTTGGTGCGGGCGAGCTTGACGTATTCCTTGCGACGGTCCTGCGTCAGCTCGGGCAGCGACACGCGCAGCACCTTGCCGTCGTCGGTGGGGTTCACGCCGAGGTCGGAGTCGCGGATGGCCCGCTCGATGGCCGGCTTGGCACCCGCGTCGTAGGGGTTGATGACGATCATCCGCGGCTCGGGCACGGTGAACCCGGCCAGCTGGTTGATCGGCGTCGGCGTGCCGTAGTACTCGGCCGTGATCTTGGCGAACATGGCCGGGTGCGCCCGACCCGTGCGGATCGCGGCGAACTCCTCGCGGGTGTGCTCCACCGCCTTGCCCATCTTGGTGTCGGCGTCGCGAAGGGTCTCATCGATCACGGTGCTCTCCTGTTCGTCTGCGTGCGGTGGTCCGGGCCGTCAGCCGGCGTGGACCAGCGTCCCGATCTTCTCACCCTTGAGGGCGCGCGCGATGTTGCCGGGTCCGTCCATGCCGAAGACGCGCATCGGCATGTCGTTGGCCTGGCACAGCGCGAAGGACGTCTGGTCGGCGACCTGGAGGCCGGCGGCGAGGACCTCGCTGTAGGTGATCTCGTCGATGCGGACCGCGTCGGGGTCGACCCGCGGGTCGGCGGTGTACACGCCGTCGACGCCGTTCTTGCCCATCAGCACGACGTCGCAGCGGATCTCCAGCGCCCGCTGCGCCGCGACGGTGTCGGTGGAGAAGTAGGGCATCCCTGCGCCGGCGCCGAAGATGACGACACGGCCCTTCTCCAGGTGCCGGATGGCGCGGCGCGGGATGTAGGGCTCGGCGACCTGGCCCATCGTGATGGCCGACTGCACGCGGGTCTCGACGCCGTGCTTCTCGATGAAGTCCTCGAGCGCGATGGAGTTCATCACGGTGCCGAGCATGCCCATGTAGTCGGCGCGGCGACGCTCCATGCCGCGCTGCGAGAGCTCGGCGCCGCGGAAGAAGTTGCCGCCGCCCACGACGACCGCCACCTGGACGCCCGCCTCGGCGGCCTCGGCGATCTGTCGGGCGACGCCGTTGACGACGTCGGGGTCGACGCCGACCTGGCCGCCGCCGAACACCTCTCCGGACAGCTTCAGCAGCACCCGTCGGGTGTGCCCCTCAGGACCGGCCGAGGCCGGCCCGTCGACGTCGTCTCGCTGGTCGTCGTCCACGGTGCCGGCCTCCGTCGGGTTCGTCGGTGCTGTCGTGCGTGCTGCGGTCGTGCTGGGCCTGCGTCAGGCGCCGATCTCGATGTGCGCGAAGCGCGTCACCGTCACGCCGGCGGCGTCGAGGACGCCCTTGACGTTCTTCTTGTTGTCGGTGACCGACGGCTGCTCGAGGAGGACGTTCTCCTTGAAGAAGCCGTTCAGGCGACCCTCGATGATCTTGGGCAGCGCCTGCTCGGGCTTGCCCTCCTCGCGCGCGGTGGCCTCGGCGATCTCGCGCTCCTTGGCGACGAGGTCGGCCGGCACCTCCTCGCGGGTGAGGTAGCGGGGACGCATCGCGGCGATCTGCATCGCGGCGCCGCGGGCGGCGGCGGTGTCGTCGCCCTCGAACTGCACGAGCACGCCCACCGCGGGGGGCAGGTCGCTCGCACGGCGGTGCAGGTAGGTCGCGACCTGGCCGTCGAACGAGGCCACGCGGCCCAGCTCGAGCTTCTCGCCGATGACGGCGGCAAGCTCGGAGACGGCCTCGGCGACGGTCTTGCCGGACTTGAGCGTGGTCGCGGCGAAGGCCTCGGCGCTCTCGGGCTTGGCCTCGTCGGCGGCCGCGGCGAGCTCGTTGGCCAGCTCGACGAACTGGTCGTTCTTGGCCACGAAGTCGGTCTCGGAGTTGAGCTCGACGATCGCGTTGCCGGAGTGGGCCACGAGGCCGGACGAGGCCTCGCGCTCGGCGCCGCGCTTCTCGGCCTTGGCGGCGCCGGAGATGCGGAGCGCCTCGACGGCCTTGTCCCAGTCGCCGTCGGCCTCGGTGAGGGCCTTCTTGGCGTCCATCATGCCCGCGCCGGTGGCGTCGCGGAGCTTCTTCACGTCTGCGGCGGTGATCGCCATGGTTCGCCTTCCTCGCGTGTGCCGACGAGCGTCGTCGGCGGTGGGTGTGCGGACGGCCGGCGGGGTGCTCCCGCCGACCGTCCGGTCAGGCCTCAGGCCTGGGTGCTGGCTGCGTCGCCCTCGGAGGCCGGGGCCTCGGTGGCGGCGGGTGCGTCGGCGGCGGGCGCCTCGGCGGCCGGGGCGTCGGTCGCGGTCTCGGCCGCGGGGGCCGCGGCGGACTCGCTGGAGGCGCCGGTGGACTCCGAGGCCGGGGCCTCGGCGGCGGCGTCGCCACCGGTGGCCGCGGTCGCGGTCTCCTGCGCGGCACCGCTGGCGAGCTCGCGCTCCCACTCGGCGAGCGGCTCGTCCGTGGCGACCTCGGCGCCGGTGGCGGCGTCGGCGCTGCCGCCGCCACGACCGAGCAGGCCCTCGCCGACGGCGTCGGCGATGACGCGCGTCAGGAGGCCGACCGAGCGGATGGCGTCGTCGTTGCCCGGGATCGGGAAGTCGACGTCGTCGGGGTCGCAGTTGGTGTCGAGGATCGCGATGACGGGGATGCCGAGCTTCTTGGCCTCGTCGACCGCGAGGTGCTCCTTCTTCGTGTCGATGATCCACACCGCGGAGGGGGTGCGGGTCATGTCACGGATGCCGCCGAGGGTGCGGTCGAGCTTGATGTACTCCCGCTTCATCTGCAGGAGCTCCTTCTTGGTGCGGTCGGAGCCGGCGACGTCGTCGAAGTCGACCTCCTCGAGCTCCTTGAGGCGCTTGATCCGCTCGTTCACCGTCTGGAAGTTGGTGAGCATGCCGCCGAGCCAACGCTGGTTGACGTAGGGCATGCCGACGCGCGTCGCCTGCTCGGCGATGGCCTCCTGGGCCTGGCGCTTGGTGCCGACGAAGAGCACCTGGCCGCCGCGCGCGACGGTGTTCTTGACGAAGTCGTACCCGCGGTCGATGTAGGCCAGCGACTGCTGCAGGTCGATGATGTAGATGCCGTTGCGCTCGGTGAAGATGAAGCGCTTCATCTTGGGGTTCCAACGACGGGTCTGGTGCCCGAAGTGGACGCCGCTCTCGAGGAGCTGGCGCATGCTGACGACGGCCATGACGGTCCTTCCGGTCCGCGAGCGCACGCGCCCGTCGGACCTGTGTCCAAGTTGTCGCACCGACGGGTTCGCCGGCACCCTGGCGCCCGGTGCCACGGTCCACCCCCGCGGTGCGGAGGACCTGGATCGTGCCCGTGATCGTCGAACTCGAGTCACACGGAGTGCGGGCGCGCGAAGTCACCTGCCGAAACAGGTGCTGGGTCCATCGTAGGACACGGACGTGGTGCGGCGGAAATCGCCGTCGTCGCGGCTCAGCCGCCGGTGCCGAAGACCTGCACGGAGTAGCGCCTGCCGTCCGAGCCACGGGCCACGCCGACGCCGATCTGCCGGTAGCCGCGGGTGAGGATGTTGGCGCGGTGACCCGGAGACTTCATCCAGGCCTTCACCGTGCTGCGAGCGGTCGGGTAGCCGACGGCCACGTTCTCGCCGACGGACGACAGGCGGCAGGCCCGCAGCACCGTGCCGAGGTCCTGGTGCTCCATCACCTGCCGGCGCGCCAGGCTCGCGGCCCAGCGGTCGGCGTACCTCTGCACGCAGGTGCCCTTCTTGAGCGCGACGAGGCCGCGCGCGGTCCGCTCGGCGTTGGTCGCCTTGACCACGGCCTTCTCGACCGCGCTGCGAGGTGCGGCGGACGCGGAGCCGGCCGGGCCGGCGAGGAGGAGCCCCACGGCGACGACGAGCGCGACCAGGATGGCGCGGGGGGTGTGGGCGGAGCGGCTCATCGTGGGTCACCTCGGGAGCGGGACGACCGACGGCCGTCCAGATGGACGAGACGCTCACCGTACCCGTCCGGGCGCCGACCGGGGCCGGTTCGTCCCGTCCGCGTCCACCGACGTCCGTCCCCGGGCCCGTCGTCCACAGATCGGCGCCGGGTCGTGGCGCCGGGGCCGCGACGCGGCTTGGGTCGGGTGATGGCCCCGTCCCCGCTCCCCGTGTCCCGTCCCGCGCTCCTGACGGCGCTCGTAATGCTGATCCTGCTCGTCGGCGCCCGACCCGCCTCGGGCGCCGACGGCTGGGTCTGGCCCCTGTCGCCGGCCCCCGACGTCTCGCGCCCCTTCGAGGCGCCGCTCGACCGGTACGCGGCCGGGCACCGCGGCGCCGACCTGGTCGGCACGCCCGGGGCGTCCGTCGTGGCGGTGGCCGGCGGCGTCGTGCGGCACGTCGGGACGGTCGCCGGGGTGGCCGTGGTCAGCGTCGACCACGGCGGCGAGATCTCGACCTACCAGCCGGTGTCGGGCGAGGTGCGCGTCGGCGAGCGGGTGTCCGCGGGCGACCGGCTCGGCCGCCTGCTGCTCGTGGGCAGCCACTGCGCTCCGCGGGCGTGCCTCCACCTCGGGCGCCGCATCGGCGAGGACTACGCCGACCCGCTGGCGCTCATCGGGCGCACGGCCGCGATCCGACTGTTCACGCCGACGGGCGCACTGCCCTCTCCCCCGGTCGACCTCGGTCCCACCGGCAGCGGCGCCCTCGGCGTCCCCGCTCCCGGCCCGGTCACCTCGTCGTTCGGCATGCGGGTGCACCCGGTGACCGGCGTGCTCAAGCTGCACGACGGGATGGACGTCGGCGCCCCCTGCGGCACCCCCGTCCGCGCCGCGGCCGACGGCACCGTGGTGGGCCGCACCGCCCACCCGGCCTACGGCAACCGCGTGGTGGTGTCCCACGGCGGCGGCCTCACCACCTCCTACAACCACCTCTCCCGCTTCGACGTGGCCGACGGCACCCGCGTCCGACGCGGCCAGCTCCTCGGCGCCGTCGGCACCACCGGCCTGTCCACCGGCTGCCACCTACACTTCATGGTCGTCCGCGACGGGTCCCCGGTGGACCCGGCCACCTATCTCTGAGCGAGGGGGCGCGGCACGCACGACCCGCGGTCCCAGGGTCCTGGACACCCCGGGCGTCTGGGTGCGCGCATGGCCAGGCGCCGCGGCGAAGGCGAACCGGTCTTGTTCGTCGAAGCCGCGAGCAACGCCGCCCGGTGCGTGCCCACTCGCCCGCGCTGCTCACGAGGTCGTGCGCACCCCAGGCGTCTGGGTGCACACATGGCCAGGCGCCGCGGCGAAGGCGAACCGGTCTTGTTCGTCGAAGCCGCGAGCAACGCCGCCAGGTGCGTGCCCAGGCGCCCGGGGTCAGGCCCTCGGGTGGGCTTGGGTGTAGGCGGAGCGGAGCCGCTCGGAGCTGACGTGGGTGTAGATCTGCGTGGTCGCGAGGGACGCGTGGCCGAGGAGCTCCTGGACGCTGCGCAGGTCGGCACCGCCCTCGAGCAGGTGGGTGGCGGCGCTGTGGCGCAGGCCGTGCGGGCCGATGTCGGGGGCACCGTCGACCGCACCGACGCGGCGGTGCACGAGGGTGCGCACGGCGCGCGGGTCGATCCGCAGGCCGCGGGCGCCGAGGACGAGCGCCGCGCCGCTGCCGCGGACGGCCAGCGCGGGCCGTCCGTCGGCGAGCCAGGCGTCCAGGGCGCGGGCGGCGGGGACGCCGAACGGGACGGTGCGCTCCTTGCGGCCCTTGCCGAGCACCCGGACCACGTTGCGGCCGCGGTCGACGTCGTCCACGTCGAGCCCGACCAGCTCGCCGACGCGGATCCCGGTGGCGTAGAGCAGCTCGAGCACGGCCACGTCGCGCAGGCCGAGGGGTCCGTCGTCGGGGACGGCGTCAGCAGCGGCGTCGACGACGGCGCGCGCCTCGTCGGCGCGCAGCGCGACCGGCAGCTCGCGGTGCCGGCGGGGCGTGGCGAGCAGGGCGCCGGAATCGGTCGGGGCACGGCCGGTGCGCGCGAGCCAGCCGGTGAAGACCCGGGCACTGGTGGCGCGGCGGGCGAGCGTGGTGCGAGCGCGGCCCCGGCTCTGCAGGTGGGCCAGCCAGCTGCGCAGCGCCCGAAGGTCGAGGTCGGCGGGGTCGTCGAGGCCGAGTCGACCCGCGTGGACCGCGAGGGCCGTCAGGTCGGTGACGTAGGCCCGCACCGAGTGGGCGCTGAGGTCCCGCTCGGAGGTCAGGTGCCGCTCGTACTCGCCGATCGTCCGGGCCCAGCTCTCGCCCACCTCGGACCCGGGTGCCGCCATGGCGTCACTGTCCGTCAGCGCACCGGCGGGGACAAGTCGGCACGCCGCGCCAGCGACCACCTCCCGTCGAGCACGGCCACCCACCCGCGTGCGAGCAGGTCGTCGAGCACGACCGCGACGTCGTCGGCGTCGACGCCGAGGTGGCGGGCGAGGGCACCGACGTCGGCGCCGTCGCCCGTCGGCACCGCCTCGAGGACCAACCTGGCCGCGGCCGGGAGCGTGTCGAGGGCGGTGTCGGGCGCGGCGGCGGGCGTCGCGTCGACGGTGCCGAACGGGCTGATCGCCTCCAGCACCTCGCGACCGTTGGTGACCACGACGGCCTGCCCGTCGCGCAGGGCCTGGTGCACGCCGACCGAGGCCCGGCTCGTCACCGGGCCCGGCACGCCCATCGTCACCCGCCCAATGGACGCGGCCCAGCCGAGCGTGTTGAGCGCACCGCTGCGCCGCGCGGCCTCGACCACCACCGTGCCCGCGGAGAGCGCGGCGATCAGCCGGTTGCGCGAGAGGAACCGGGCCTTGGTCGGGCCCTGGCCCGGCAGCTGCTCGCTGACGACGGCGCCGGCTCCCGCGACCAGGGCGAGCATGCCGGCGTGCGCGCGGGGGTAGTCGACGTCGACGCCGCAGGCGAGGACGGCCACGGTCCTCCCCCGCATCGACATCGCCCCGCGGTGCGCAGCGGCGTCGATGCCGAAGGCGGCGCCGCTCACGACGCAGGTGCCGGCCTCGGCGAGATCGGCACCCAGGTCGCCCGCGACCTCCTGGCCGTAGGTGGTCGCGTCACGGGCCCCGACGACGGCCACCGCACGAGCGACCAGGGCGTCGAGCCGGGCGCCGCGGACCCACACGCCGAGCGGCGCGCCGCGCGAGCCGTTGACCGGGTGCCCGAGGTCGAGGTCGTCGAGGGCGGTGGGCCACTCGGCGCCGCCCGGGCAGACCCACCGCAGGCCCCGCTCGCGGGCCGCGGCGAGCAGGTCCGCGGCGTCGTCGGCGACGCCCGACCGCGCCCGGGTGAGCCACGGGTCGGGGAGCCCGCCGCCGAGCGAGGACCCGCCCCGCAACGGCGTGCCGGCGACGCAGGCCTCCACGACCCGGCCGGCGGTGTGGGTGCGGAGCAGCTCGGCGACGCGGGCGTCGCCCGGCTCGACCAGCATCGACAACCGCAGGCGGTCGAGGCCGTCGCGCGCGCTCACGCGGCCGACTCCACGAGGTGCACCAGCGCACCCTCGAGCGGCTGCGACCGTCGCAGCGCCAGCGCCGTCCGCACCTCGGCCAGCGTGGGTGCCGGGAGCCCGAGGAGGTCCGCGACCGTCCACGACAGCCTCGTGACCCGGTCCGACGAGCGCGGGCTCAGCACCTGGCGCCGGACGAGTCGGTCGATCTCCTGCGTCCCCGCGTCGTCGAGCGGCCAGCGCCGGTGCAGGTCGCCGGACGGCACGTCGCTGTTGGTCCGCCACGGCGAGCCGGCGTAGCGGTGGGCCTGCCGCTCACGGGCGGCCGCCACCTGCTCGGCGACGATCTTGGTGGGCACGCCGCCGGCCAGGGCGGACTCGACGTCGCGTCGTCCCGGACCGGTGACGGTGCGCTGCACGTCGATGCGGTCGCGGATGGGCAGGGCGATCTTGTCCTGGTAGCGGCGCTTGGTGGTCGCCGAGCACTCGCAGTCGCCGGCCTGCCCGGAGTTGAACCCGCACGGGCACGGGTTGGCCGCGAGGACCAGCTGGAAGCGGGCCGGGTACTCCGCGGTGTGGGCGGCGCGCGACACGGTGACGTGCCCGCTCTCGAGCGGCTGGCGCAGCGCGTTGAGCACCGGCCGCTGGAACTCCGGCGCCTCGTCGAGGAAGAGGATGCCGTGGTGGGCGAGCGACAGGGCGCCCGGGCGGATGAAGCGCGACCCTCCCCCGACCACCGCGGCGGTGCTGGCGGTGTGGTGGGGATCGACGAACGGCGGCCGGGTGAGCAGCGCGCCGTCCTCGCTGAGGAGCCCCGCGATGGAGTAGACGGCGGTGGTCTCGAGGGACTGGTCGCGATCGAGGTCGGGCAGCAGCGCGGGCATCCGCTGCGCGAGCATCGTCTTGCCGACGCCCGGGGGCCCGTCCAGCAGGACGTTGTGGCCACCGGCCGCGGCGACCACGATCGAGGCGCGCGCCTCGTGCTGGCCGACCACGTCGAGCAGGTCGAGGTGGGCCAGCTTCTCGGCGTGCTGCCAGGCGGTCGTGCCGGTGGCCGGCAGGGCCTCCACCTCGGGGTCGTCGGGCACCTGCCCCCCGGTGAGCAGCGCGACCGCGTGCCGCAGCGACCGCACCCCGAGGACCGTGACGTCCTCGACCAGCTCGGCCTCGGCCACGTTGGCCTCGGGCACCAGGACACGGCGACAGCCCGCGGCCGCACCGGCCAGCGTGGCCGGCAGCACCCCGGTGACCGCCCGCAGGCGACCGTCGAGCGCCAGCTCGCCGAGCACGAGGGTGCCCTCGAGGGACGACTGCGGCACGACCCGGGTCGCTGCGAGCACCGCCAGCGCGATGCCGAGGTCGTAGTGGACGCCCATCTTCGGCAGCACCGTGGGCGCGAGGTTGACCGTGACCTTGCGGTCGGGCCAGGAGCAGCCCGAGTTGGTGACGGCCGCGCGGCAGCGGTCACGGGCCTCGGACAGCGAGGCGTCGGGCAGCCCGACGAGCGTGATCTTGGGCAGGCCGGGGGCGACGTCGACCTCGATCTCGACCAGACGGCCCCGCATGCCGTCGAGCGTGGCCGACCGGGTGCGTGCGCCGGACACCTCAGCACACCCCCGTCACGCGCTCGACGTGCGCGGGACCCCGCGACGGCACGACCACGCCCACCACGTCGATGCGGACGGTCTCGGGGAGCATCGGGTGGAGCTCGAGCCAGGCCGAGGCCAGACGCCTCAGTCGGGCGGCCTTGCGCGGCGTGACCGCCTCGAACGGGGAGCCCTGGCCGCTCGACCGGCGGGTCTTGACCTCGCACACGACGAGGGTGTCGCCGTCGAGCGCGACGACGTCGACCTCGCCGTGCCGGCAGCGCCAGTTGCGGGCCAGGACGCGCATCCCGGCCTCCTCCAGGTGCGCCACCGCGACCTTCTCGCCGTACCTGCCGACGGCGTCCTTCTCTGCCTGCGTCGAGCGCACGCCCACCACCTCCGACGACACTGTGGTGCCATCGGGTGGCCGCGGACCGTCACGTCGGTCGATCTGTGGACGACCGTCTGCCGGGGTGCCGGCTGTGGACGACGGGCGGCGCTACTGGGTGACGCGGTAGACGTCGAAGACGCCGTCGACGGTGCGCACGGCCGTGAGCACGTGACCGAGGTGCTTGGGGTCGGCCATCTCGAACGTGAACTTGCTCTTCGCCACGCGGTCGCGGCCGGTGGACAGCGCCGCCGAGAGGATGTTGACGTGCTGGTCCGAGATGACCCGGGTGACGTCCGAGAGCAGCCGGGCCCGGTCGAGCGCCTCGACCTGGATGGCCACCAGGAACGTCGAGGAGGCGGTGGGAGCCCAGGACACGTCGGTCATCCGGCCGGGCTCGGCGGCCAGGCCCTTGACGTTGGGACAGTCCGAGCGGTGCACCGAGATGCCGTCGCCGCGCGTGACGAAGCCGACGATGTCGTCGCCGGGCACCGGGGTGCAGCAGCGCGCGAGCTTGATCAGCATGTCGCCCGACATGCCCGGGACGATGACGCCCGGGTCGCCGCGCCGCATCTTGCGGCGGCGGTCGGTGGAGTCGGGCATCGCGATGGCCTCGGCGAGGTCCTCGACGGCGCCGTCGGCACCACCCATCAGCGCCAGGACGCGCTCGACCACCGCCTGCGCGCTGACGTTGCTCTCGCCGATCGCGGCGTACAGCGCCGACACGTCGGCGAGGTGGAGGTCCTTGGCGACGGCGAGCAGCGACTCGTGCTTGAGCAGGCGCTGCAGCGGCAGGCCCTCCTTGCGCATCTGGCGCGTGAGGTCGTCCTTGCCGCGCTCGATGGCCTCCTCGCGCCGCTCCTTGGTGAACCACTGACGGATCTTGTTGCGCGCACGGGGGCTCTGGACGAACTCGAGCCAGTCGCGGGTCGGGCCGGCTCCGGGCGCCTTGGAGGTGAACACCTCGACGGCGTCACCGTTCTCCAGGCGCGACTCCAGCGGGACCAGCTTGCCGTTGACGCGCGCGCCGATGCAGGCGTTGCCCACCTCGGTGTGGACGGCGTAGGCGAAGTCGACCGGGGTGGATCCCGCGGGCAGCGACACCACGTCGCCGCGCGGGGTGAAGACGTAGACCTCGTTGGAGTTGATCTCGAAGCGCAGCGACTCCAGGAAGTCGCCGGCGTCCTGGGACTCCTGCTGCCAGTCGATCAGCTGGCGCAGCCACGGCATCTCGTCACGGGCGGGGTCGCCGCCACGACGGCGTCCGCTCTGCTCGCCCGGGGGCGCGCCGAGCGCGGCCTCCTTGTACTTCCAGTGCGCCGCGACGCCGTACTCGGCGCGGCGGTGCATGCCGAAGGTGCGGATCTGCAGCTCGACGGACTTGCCCTGCGGGCCGATCACGGTGGTGTGCAGCGACTGGTAGAGGTTGAACTTGGGCATCGCCACGTAGTCCTTGAACCGCCCGGGGATGGGGTTCCAGCGGGCGTGCAGGACGCCGAGGACGGCGTAGCAGTCGGGCAGCGTCTCGACCAGGACGCGGATGCCGACGAGGTCGTAGATCTCGGCGAAGTCGCGCTTGCCGAGGATCATCTTCTGGTAGATGGAGTAGTAGTGCTTGGGGCGGCCGGTGACCGTCGCCTTGACCTTGGCGGTGCGCAGGTCGGCCTGGACCTGCGCGGTCACCGTCTCGAGGAACTCCTCGCGGGACGGCGCGCGGTCGGCCACGAGCCGCACGATCTCGTCGTAGACCTTGGGGTGCAGGGTCGCGAACGAGAGGTCCTCGAGCTCCCACTTGATCGTGTTCATGCCGAGCCGGTGGGCCAGCGGCGCGAAGATCTCGATGGTCTCGCGCGCGATCCGCTCCTGCTTGTCCTGGCGCAGGTAGCGCAGGGTGCGCATGTTGTGCAGCCGGTCGGCGAGCTTGATCACGAGCACGCGGATGTCACGGCTCATCGCGACGATCATCTTGCGGATCGTGGCCGCCTGGGCGGAGTCGCCGTACTTGACCTTGTCGAGCTTGGTGACGCCGTCGACGAGCACCGCGACCTCGTCGCCGAAGTCGGCCCGCAGCGCGTCGAGCGTGTAGGCGGTGTCCTCGACGGTGTCGTGCAGCAGCGCGGCGCACAGCGTGGGCGGCGTCATGCCGAGCTCGGCGAGGATGGTCGCCACCGCGAGCGGGTGCGTGATGTACGGGTCGCCGCTCTTGCGCTTCTGCTCCGCGTGCATCTTCTCCGCGGTGGCGTAGGCGCGCTCGACGATGGTCGAGTCGGCCTTGGGGTGCGTCGTGCGGACGATCTTCAGGAGCGGGTCCAGCACCGGGTTGGCCGAGCCCGGACGGGCGCCGAGTCGCGCCAGTCGGGTGCGGACGCGCGCGGGGGCGGACGCTGACGCCGGTTCCGTCGCCGGAGCCCGGGTCTCGCCGTCGGTGCCTGCGCGATCCGCCACTGGACCTCCCGTTCCTGCAGCCAGCCTACGGTGCCGGCGCCGTGCTCACGCGTCGACTCCCGAGGAGGTCGTCAGCCGAGGACGACGCCGAGGAAGGTGGCGGCGGCGGCCATCACGAGGGCCACCACGAGCACGATCGCGACGAGTCGTCGCTGGTCGTCGTTCATCGTCGATCCTTGTCGTCTCGGGTCGTCAATACGTGCGGATCGCGCCGAGCGGCACGTCCTGGAGCCGGGCGCGGCCGGCGAGCGCGGCGATCTCGATGAGCACCACGTCGGCGGCGACCTCGGCGCCCGTGCGACGGACGAGCTCGTTGGCCGCGACGAGCGTGCCGCCGGTGGCCAGGACGTCGTCCAGCACGAGGACGCGCTGGCCGGGCCCGAACGCGTCGGTGTGCACCTCGACGGTCTCGGTGCCGTACTCGAGGTCGTAGCTCACGCCGTAGGTGGCCGCGGGCAGCTTGCCGGCCTTGCGGATCGGCACGAACCCGACGCCGAGCGCCATCGCGACCGGTGCCCCGAAGACGAACCCGCGGGCCTCGACGCCGGCGACGACGTCGATCTGGCCGCCGAGGTCGCGGCCGAGGTCGGCCAGGGCGCGCACCGAGGCGGCGAACGCGTCGGCGTCGGCGAGCAGCGGGGTGACGTCACGGAAGGTGACGCCGGCCTGCGGCCAGTCGGCGACGTCGCGGACATGGTCGCCGAGGACGTCGGTCGGGGAGGTCAACGGCGGGGTCCTTCGGTGGAGCTGGAGGCGGTCAGGCGTGCCCCGCCACCGTAGTGGATGCCTCGGGCACGTCCCGACCACGGGCCGCGGCCACGCGGGCCGCCTGCGCCTTGATGGCGCGGTCGCGTCCCTTGATCTGGACGAACAGCGGCGTCGCGATGCAGACCGAGGAGTAGACGCCGGCGATCATGCCCACGAGCAGCGCGAGGGCGAGGTCCTTGAGCGGGCCCGACCCCAGCACGCCGACGCCGACGAGCAGCAGCGCGGCCACCGGGATCAGCGCGGTGATCGCGGTGTTGATCGAGCGGACCAGCGTCTGGTTGACGGCGAGGTTCGACTGCTCGGCGAAGGTGGCGACGGTCTGCCGCTCGTAGCCGATCGTGTTCTCCCGGACCTTGTCGAAGACCACCACCGTGTCGTAGAGCGAGTAGCCCAGGATGGTCAGGAGCCCGGTGACGGTCGCCGGGGTCACCTCGAACCCCGACCACGCGTAGACGCCGATGGTGATGACGAGGTCGTGGATCAGCGCGACGATGGCCGCGGCCGCCATGGCGGGCTGCCGGAACCACGCGGCGATGAAGATCGTCACGACCACCAGGAACACGATCAGCCCGGTCAGCGCCTTGGTGGCCACCTGCTGGCCCCAGGTGGGGCCGATCAGGTTCTGGCTGACCTCGGTGACGCCGACGGACCGCAGCGACTCCTCGATCTGGGTCGCCTGGTCCTGGCTGATCGCCTTGGTCTGGATGCGGATCGAGTCCGAGCCGGACGTGACCGCGGTGGCGTCGCCGGCCGCCGGCACGTCGGCGTCCTCGACGGCCTGGATCACCTTGGTGACGTTGGCGTCGGTGGCGGCGATGCGGGCGTCGAACTCCACGCCGCCCTTGAACTCGATGCCGAGCGTCAGCCCGCGCACGAGCAGCCCGACGATGGCGAAGACGAGGATCGCGGCCGAGATCGAGTACCAGAGCTTGCGGCGCCCGACGAAGTCGATCGAGATCCGCCCCTCGTACAGGTGACGACCGATCGAGCCGAACCGGCTCATCGCAGCACTCCTTCGGGGACGGGCGCCGCGGGGGCGTCGGCGGGGTCGGGGTCCTGCTCGGCACCGGCGACCTTGACCCAGCCGCGTCGCGCCATCAGCGACACGAGGGGCTTGGTGAAGCCGAAGACGACCGCGATGTCGATCAGGGTGGTGAGGCCGAGCGCGAACGCGAACCCGCGCACGACGCCGATGGCGAAGATGAAGAGCACGAGCGCGGCGAGGAACGACACCGCGTCGGCGGCCAGGATGGTGCGCCGGGCGCGCACCCAGGCGGTCTCCACCGCCACGCGCGCGGAGCGGCCGTGGCGCATCTCGTCGCGGATCCGCTCGAAGTAGACGATGAACGAGTCGGCCGTGATGCCGATCGCGACGATCAGGCCGGCGATGCCGGGCAGCGTCAGGGTGAACCCGGCGCCCGCGCCCAGCAGCAGCACCAGCGCGTAGGTGATGGCCGCGGCGATGCCGAGCGAGCCGACGACCACGAGGCCGAGGCGGCGGTAGTAGGCGACGCTGTAGACGACGACCAGCGCGAGGCCCAGGGCGCCGGCGATCAGGCCGGCCTGCAGCTGGGCGCCGGCCAGGGACGGCCCCTCGACCTCGACGCCGTTGACCCCGAAGGACAGCGGCAGCGCACCGAACCGCAGCGAGTTGGCCAGCGACTGCGCCGACGTCTGCGTGAACCCGCCGCTGATCCGCGACTCGCCGTTGGAGATGGCCGCCTGCGACGTGGGGGCGGCGAGCACCTCGCCGTCGAGGACGATCGCGAACTGGCTGTTCTGCTGGGTCAGGGCCGTGGTGACGTCCTTGAAGGCGTCCTTGGCGTCGTTCTTGAGGGCGAGGTTGACGCCCCACTCGAACTGGCCCTGGGGCACGCCGGCGGTCACCTTGCCGACGTCGGTGCCCTCGATGACCGCGGGGCTCAGCACGTAGGCCGCGCCCGAGTCGGGCTCGCAGGTGACGATCGGCTGGTCCGGCTCGTCCTGCACGGTGCCCAGGCCGGCGCGGGTGCACGGGAAGGAGGCGGCCTGCTTCTGCAGCGCCGCGATCGCGGGCTGGTAGTCCGCGCCGAGCGACGTCACGCCCTTGGTCTCGCCGGTGATCTGCTGGGCGAGGGACAGCTTGGTCCAGTCGACGGCCGCGACGGCCTTCTGCGCGGCAGCGGCGTCGGCCTTCACGGTGGCCGCGGACGGCGCGGTGGCCGGCGGCTGCCCGGTGGCCCACACGAGACGGAAGCGCAGCTGCGCGGTCCGGCCGACCTCGTCGACGATGCCCTGCTCCTGGCGTCCGGGGATCTCGATGATCACCTGGTCGCCGCCCTGCGTGGTGACCTCGGCCTCGGACACACCGGTGCCGTTGACGCGCTGGTCGATGATGTCGCGGGCCTGCTCGAGCTTGACCGGGTCGACGTCACCCTCGGACGACTTCGCCTGCAGCGTGATGCGGGTGCCGCCCTGGAGGTCGAGCCCGAGCGCGGGCTTCCACGTGCCGATCAGGGCGACGGCGGCGAAGAGGGCCACGACGACCACCATGAAGGCCGCGAGGACGCGGCCCGGACGGGCGTGGGAGGACCCTGGAGAGGGACGGGGTGTGGGCACCAGAGGAGTGTACGCACGCGTCGGTTGCGACCTCGGACTATCTCCGGTGTCGGGGTCAGGGCCCCTGGATCGACCTCAGGCGGTGGGGTCGGACGGCCGGTCGCGGTCGTCCTCGACGTGCGTCGCGGGCAGCTCGTCGACGATGATCCGGGCCACCGCGGGGCGCAGCACCTCGAGCACCACGCCGGGCGCCACCTCGAGGGAGAACGACTCGTCCCCGAGCCCCGTGACCGTGCCGAAGATGCCGCTCGTGATCATCACGCGCGATCCGATCTCGATCTGCTGCTGGGTCTCGCGCGCCTCCTTCTGTCGGCGCCGGGCCGGGCGCAGCACCAGGAACCAGAAGACGAGGACGAGCAGGACGAGGGGAAGCAGGCCGGCGAGCTGGTCCGCGGACATCGAGGGGGCTCCAGAGGATCGGTGACGGTGGGTCGCGCCAGCCTACCGGCCGACGCGACCGGTCCCCGCGCGACGGGCGACGGCTCCGCGGGCGGGCCCGGTCAGTCGAGCGGGAGCTGCTCGAGGCCGGGAGAGGTGGCGGGGGCGGTGAGCCCGAGGTGGCGCCACGCGGCGGCGGTGGCCACGCGTCCGCGGGGGGTGCGGGCGAGGAAGCCCTGACGCACCAGGAACGGCTCGGCCACCTCCTCGACGGTCTCGCGCTCCTCCCCCACGGCGACGGCCAGCGTCGACAGACCGACCGGTCCACCGGCGAAGCTGTGGCACAGGGCGCGCAGCACGGCACGGTCGAGGCGGTCCAGACCGATCTCGTCGACCTCGTACAGGGCGAGGGCGGCGCGGGCGACGCGCTCGTCGACGACGCCGTCGGCGCGCACCTCGGCGTAGTCGCGCACGCGGCGCAGCAGCCGGTTGGCGATGCGCGGGGTGCCGCGCGAGCGGGACGCGATCTGGTGCGCACCGTCGGGGGTCGCCTCGACCTCGAGCAGCGCCGCGGAGCGGTCGACGATGCGGTGCAGCTCGTGGGTCTCGTAGAACTCCAGCTGGGCGGTGAATCCGAAGCGGTCGCGAAGCGGTCCGGGCAGCAGGCCGGCGCGCGTGGTGGCGCCGACGAGCGTGAACGGCGGGATCTCGAGCGGGATCGCGGTGGCGCCGGGCCCCTTGCCGACGACGACGTCGACCCGGAAGTCCTCCATCGCCATGTAGAGCAGCTCCTCGGCCGGGCGCGACATCCGGTGGATCTCGTCGACGAAGAGCACCTCGTTCTCGCCGATGCCCGACAGGATGGCCGCGAGGTCGCCCGCGTGCTGGATCGCCGGGCCGCTGGTCAGGCGCAGGGACGCCGACATCTCGGCGGCGACGATCATCGCCAGCGTCGTCTTGCCGAGCCCCGGGGGCCCCGACAGCAGGACGTGGTCGGGGGTGGCGCGGCGCGCCCGGGCGGCCGACAGCATCAGGTCGAGCTGCTCGCGGACGCGCTCCTGGCCGACCAGCTCGCTCAGCGTGCGCGGGCGCAGCGCGGCCTCGACGGCGCGCTCGTCGCCGTCGGCGGACGCCTCGACGAGGGCGCGGTGATGGGTGACCACCTCGTCGTCGTCGGTCATCGGGCCCTCCGGCTGGTCGCGCACTAGCTGCGGGCCAGGCTACGCAGCGCCGAGCGGAGCAGCGCCGGGACGTCGGGACGTCCGGTCTCGGCGACCTGGTCGGCCGCCTGGTCCGCGACGGCCGACACGGCGAGCTCAGCCTCGGTGGTGGACCAGCCGAGCCCGACGAGCGCGGTGTGCACCTGGTCCTTCCAGGTCGACGGCGCCGCGGCCCCGACGCCCGAGGGCGGCACCGCCCCGGTGGCGGGCCCGATGCGGTCCTTGAGCTCGAGCACGATGCGCTGGGCGCCCTTGCGCCCGATGCCCGACACGGTGGTGAGCGCGGCGAGGTCCTCGCGGGCCACGGCGGTGCGGAGCTCGTCGGGGCTGAGCGTGGCGAGCATCGACTGGGCCATCTTGGGCCCGACACCGGTGGCGGTCTGGGCGAGCTCGAACATGTCGCGCTCGTCGTCGTCGGCGAAGCCGTAGAGGGTGAGGGAGTCCTCGCGCACCACCATCGAGGTGGAGATGCGGGCCTCCTGGCCGAGCCGCAGCCGCGCCAGGGTGGTGGGCGTGCACAACACCTGCATGCCGACGCCGCCGACCTCGACGACGGCGGTGCTGAGCGTCAGGGCGGCGACCTGGCCGCGGACGAAGGCGATCATCGGTGACTCCTCCCCGCCTTGGCCAGCGCGGCCTCGAGGCGGTCGTGGGCGGGCCCGCGCCAGATGTGGCAGATGCCGAGCGCGAGGGCGTCGGCGGCGTCGGCGGGCTTGGGTGCGGCGGTCAGGCGGAGCACCCGGGTGACCATCTGGGCCACCTGGGCCTTGTCGGCCCGGCCGCTGCCGGTGACGGCGGCCTTGACCTCGCTCGGGGTGTGCAGCGCCACGGGCAGCCCGTGCCGGGCCGCGACGAGCATCGCGATGCCGCTGGCCTGTGCGGTGCCCATCACGGTGCTGACGTTGTGCTGGCTGAAGACGCGCTCGACGGCGACGGCGTCGGGGCGGTGCTCCCGGACCCACTCCTCGAGCCCCTCCTCGATCGCGAGCAGCCGGCGCGCGACGTGCAGGTCCGTCGCGGACCGCACGACCCCGACCGCCACCATGGTCAGCGGACGGCCCGGCTGGCCGTCGACCACGCCGACGCCGCAGCGCGTGAGACCCGGGTCGACCCCGAGGACGCGCATCAGCCGGCCGACCGGGCCTGGGACGAACACATGTTCGACACCCTAGGGGAGCCGGCGGACGCTCGGGACCGCGACGCGCCGACCCCCCGCCGAGCTCTTCCAGGGAGGTACGGATGAGAGGCCTGGACGATATGGACGGGCTGCGTAGGGCCGAAAACCCGTCCACTTGAGGAACTACAGCGGTGTATTTATGACCCAAACGGGCCATCTTCGACGTTCCGACTCGACCAATCGAGCGAGAAACCCTCCAACTTGAGTATTCCTTGATCATTCTTTGACCTGTGACCCCTTCCCCCCAGCTGGCGCCGGCACCGACCGCCGCAACGGACCTGGACACCCTCGTCCGCGAGCACATGCCCCTGGTGGGCCACCTCGTCCGCGAGATGTACGCCCGGATCCCCGCCCACGTCGACCGCGACGACCTCACCGGCACCGGCCTGGCCGCCCTCGTCGTCGCCGCCA
>JAURVT010000033.1 GCA_030655315.1 Nocardioidaceae bacterium
GGGGGCGGCGCTGCCCGGCTCCCGCGGCCCCCACGCCTCGGGCTCGGGGACCCCTGGCGGACGCTGGCGCCGACGTCCGGGCGACGACGTGCCCGGCGCGACGTCGGCGTCGCTCTCGCCCGGCTCCTTGGCGCCCGGCCACGCCTTGGCCACGCGCGAGGCGAGCACGAAGTCCTTGCGCAGCGGGTGGCCCTCGAACCGCTCGGGCAGCAGGAGCGTGGTGAGCGCGACCCCGCCCTCGAAGCCGATGCCGAACATCTCGTGGGTCTCGCGCTCGTGCCACGCGGCGCCCTCCCAGACCGGGACGAGCGAGTCGAGCGTCGGCGCGTCGCGCGGCACCGTCGTCGACACCAGGAGGTGGCGCAGGGCCCCGGGCCCACCGAGACGTGCGACGTGGCAGACGACGGTGAACCCGTCGTCGAGCTCGTCCACCGCGCTGAGCCAGTCGAAGAAGGAGAGCCCGGCGCGGTCGCGGAGCGCCGTGGCCACCGCACGCCAGACCGCCGACGGCACGCGCAGCGTCGGCGGGCCGAACCCGTCGTCGACCACCAGCGCGTCGGCGTGGTCGCCCGCGGCCGCGCGCGCGACGTCCAGCGCCTCGGCCGGCGCGGTCATCGTCCCTCGGGCGGCTCGACCCGGGGCGACAGCAGGGAGGTGGCCCCGCGCGGGGCGTACCGGTCGGCGAGGTCCTCGCCGGCGATGTGGTCCTGGAGCTTGACGATCCCCTGGAGCAGCGCCTCGGGGCGCGGCGGGCAGCCGGGCACGTAGACGTCGACCGGGATGATCTGGTCCACGCCCTTGGTCACGCAGTAGGAGTCCCAGTAGGGCCCGCCGGAGTTGGCGCACGAGCCGAACGAGATCACGTACTTCGGGTCGGGCATCTGCTCGTACAACCGCTGGACGGCCGGCGCCATCTTGTCGGTGACGGTGCCCGACACGACCATCAGGTCGGCCTGCCGCGGGCCGGGCGCGAACGGGATCACGCCGAGCCGGATGAAGTCGTGCCGCGACATCGAGCTGGCGATGAACTCGATCGCGCAGCAGGCGAGGCCGAAGTTGAAGACCCACAGCGAGTACCGGCGGCCCCAGTTGAGCAGGTAGCGGACGGGGCGCGGGGCCAGCGTCGAGCCCGGTCCGAGGGTGGGGTCGGAGAACACCGGGTCGGGCAGGTGGACGACGGGACGGTCGGGGACGCGGTCTAGGTCCACGTCAGCACGCCCTTGCGCCAGGCGTAGACCAGGCCGAGCGCGATGAAGCCGAGGAAGACCGCCATCTCGACCGCCGCCGCCCAGCCGATCTGCGCGAACACCGTGGCCCAGGGGAACAGGAACACCGCGTCGACCGCGAAGATCACGTAGAGGTAGGCGTAGACGAAGTAGCGGACGTTGCTCTGCGCCCACCCCGTGCCCACCGGGTCGACGCCCGACTCGTAGGTCAGCAGCTTCTCGCGGGTGGGGCGGCTCGGGCGCAGGAACCGGTTGAGGCCCATCATCCCCGCGGCCAGCGCGACGCCGAGGAGGCCGACGACGGCCACGCTCGCGTACGACCAGAGGTAGTCCGCACCCATGCGCGGCAGTCTAGGTCCTGCGGACCCCGGCCAAGGCCCCCCGCCTTGCTGAAGGATGTGCCGTATCCTTCAGCAAGGCTGGAGCTGACGGAGGGATGGCGGTGAGGACGGTGACGACGGCGTGGCCGGCGGTGGGCTGGGAGCGTGTGCCGTGGACACCGTCGCGCGACGCCGACGTCTCGCGCACCCAGCGGCGTCGACATCTAGGACCGTTCGACGCCGCGGTGGTGCCACCGATCGCCGACCTCGACGTGCCGCTGTCGCGCGAGACCCTCGCGGTCGCGCTCGAGGCCGCCTCGAGCGTCACCCGGTTCGACGAGCACTCGACGGCCCGGCTCGGCGGCACCGAGATCGGTCCCGTCGACGCCGTCCTGCTGCGCACCGAGTCGGCCTCGAGCTCCCAGATCGAGAACCTGACGGTCGGCGCCCGCCAGCTGGCGATGGCCGCGCTGGGCGGATCGTCCGGACGCGACGCGGCACTGGTCGTCCGCAACGTGACGACGATGCGCGCTGCCCTCGCCCTCGCCGACCGGCTCGACGTCGAGGCACTGCTCGAGCTGCACGCAGCCCTGCTCCACGGCATCGACCCGGACGCCGGGTCACTTCGCGAGGAGCAGATGTGGATCGGCGGCAGTGGCGTGTGCCCCCACCACGCGCAGTTCGTCCCGCCCACGCACGGGCCCGTCCACGAGGCGCTCGGCGACCTCGCGCGCTTCATGAGCCGCGACGACCTGCCCCCGATGGTGCAGGCGGCGGTCGCGCACGCCCAGTTCGAGACCATCCACCCGTTCACCGACGGCAACGGCCGCACCGGGCGCGCCCTCGTCCACGCGCTGCTGCGCCACCAGCGCGTCACCGAGCGCGTGACCGTGCCCGTGTCGGCCGGGCTCCTCAGCGACGTCGAGGGCTACGTCGCCGCGCTCGACGCGTACCGCGACGGGGACCCCGAGCCGATCGTCCTCGAGCTGTGCGAGGCGACCTTCCTGGCGATCGGCAACGGCTCGCAGCTGCTCGAGCGGCTCGAGGCGGTGCGCGGGGAGTGGGACCGACGTCTGACGGCGCGCCGCGACGCTGCCGCCTGGAAGGTGGCGGACCTGCTGCTCGCGCAGCCCGTCGTCAGCACCGGACACGTCGCCGACCGGCTCGGCGTCAGCGGCCGCACCGCCCAGACCGCCATCGACCGACTGGCCGCGGCCGGCGTCCTCACCCTGGTGAGGAAGCAGGCCCGCAACCGCGTCTGGCAGGCCCCCGAGGTCGTCGACGCCCTCGACGCCTTCGCCCATCGCGCCGGCCGCCGTCGCCGCTCCGGCTGACCCTCCCGGCGGCACCCCTCCCGTCCGCGATCTGGTGCCCTGTGGTGCCCATCGGGCGCCCATGACCACCACAGGGCTTCGGATCGCGGACGGGAGGGGCGCGCCGGTAGCGTCGGGGCATGACCTCCCTCCCCACCCGCAGCATCGGCGACCTCACCGTCAGCGCGATCGGCCTCGGCGCGATGCCGCTGTCGATGACCCCCGGCGAGCCCGGACCCGAGCAGGCCGAGCAGGTGGTGCACGCCGCCCTCGACGCCGGCGTCACCCTGATCGACACCGCCGACGCCTACACCCCCGACGGCCGGCTCGGCCACAACGAGGAGGTCGTCGCCGCGGCGCTCGCGTCGTACGGTGGCGACACCTCCGGCGTCGTCGTGGCGACCAAGGGCGGCCACACCCGCGACGGCGAGAGCTGGGGGCTCGACGGCCACCCGGACTACCTGCGTCGCGCGGCCGAGGCGTCCCTGCGCCGGCTCGGCACCGACGGCATCGGCCTGTACCAGCACCACCGTCCCGACCCGGCCGTCCCCTACGCCGAGACGATGGGCGGTCTGCGCGCCCTCGTCGACGCCGGCCTGGTGCAGCGCGTCGGCATCTCCAACGCGAACCCCGAGCAGATCCGCGAGGCGCGCGAGATCGTGGGTGACGCGCTCGTCAGCGTGCAGAACGAGCTGAGCCCACGGTTCCGCTCCAGCCTCCCCGAGGTGGAGGTCTGCCAGGAGCTCGGCCTGGCCTTCCTGCCCTGGAGCCCGCTCGGCGGCACCGGCAAGGCGGCCGAGCTCGGCTCCGAGCACGACGCCTTCGCGGCCGTCGCCGACGAGCTCGACGCCTCACCCCAGCAGGTGGCGCTGGCCTGGCTGCTCGGCCTGTCGCCGAACGTCATCCCGATCCCCGGAGCCAGCCGTCCGACGTCGATCACGTCCTCGGCCCGGGCCACCGGCATCACCCTCAGCGCCGACCAGACTGCCCGGCTCTCGGCCTGACGCCATCCGGACGGGCCCGCGGAGACCGTCCCGGTCGTCGAGTTCCGCGTCATCGTGGGTTGAGCGCCGCTCGACCCACGATGACGCGGAGCTCAAGCAGCCTGGGCCCGCTTCGCGGCGGGCCGCACGACCGCCCAGGTGAGGACGGTGCCGAGGGCGGTGACGGACAGGATGACGACGCCCATGGGCACCGCGGTGCCCTCGCCGAAGGCACCGACGAGCGGGGCGACGAGCGCGCCGACACCGAACTGCACGGTGCCGAGCAGCGCGGCGGCCGTGCCGGCCACCTCGCCGTGGCGCGATAGCGCGAGCGCCGGGGTGTTGGGCATCGCGAGGGAGACCGCGGCCATCACGCCGGCCAGCGGGAGCATGAGCAACACCACCGAGTCCGAGCCGCTCAGCGTCACCGCGACGAGCAGCGCACCGGCGACGAGCCCCGCGACGGTCGACCACGACAGCACCTGCAGCGGCGTGAACCGGTCGAGCAGCACCGGGTTGAGCTGGGAGAAGACCACCAGCACGAGGGCGTTGGCGCCGAAGACGAACCCGAAGGTGCGCTCGCTGAGGCCGTAGACGTCCTGGAGCACGAACGACGCCCCCGAGACGTAGGCGAAGATCGCGGCGAACATCAGACCCGCGGTGAGCACGAGCGCGACGAACGTCCGGTCGCGCAGCAGGGAGCCGTAGGTCGACAGGGTGCTCCGCACGTGCAGCGGACGACGGCGCGACACCGGCAGGCTCTCGGCCAGGCCGACGCCGGCGACCACCACGAGCACCGCGGCGGCGGCGCCGAGCACCCAGAAGATGCCGCGCCAGTCGGTGAACCCGAGGACGAGGCCGCCGAAGGTGGGGGCCAGCACCGGCGCGACGCCGATGACGAGCACCAGGCGCGACAGCATCCGCGCGGCGTCCGAGCCCTCGAACAGGTCGCGGACCATCGCCATGGCGGTCACCGCGAGCGCGGCGCCGGCCAGACCCTGGACGACGCGGGCCGTGGTGAGCATCGCGAGGCTGGGGGCCAGCGCGCACGCCACCGACATCAGCACGTGCACGACCAGGCCGGAGAGCATCACGCGGCGACGCCCGTAGGCGTCGGAGACCGGACCGAGGACCAGCTGGCCGAGGGCCAGGCCCGCCAGCATCGCCGTCAGCGTCACCTGCGCGCCGGCCTGGCTGGTGCCGAGGTCGTCGGCCAGCGCGGGCAGGGCCGGCAGGTACATGTCGATGCTCAGCGGCCCGACGGCGATGACGGCGCCGAGCACCAGCACCAGCTGCACGTAGCGACGCCCGACGGGCGCGGCGACGCCCACCGGGGCCGCGGAGGTCACGGGGTCGACGACGGGCACGTCGACGGTGGCGGTGGGGTCCGGTTCCATGGTGGTAGTCAACCGGCCCCGTCGAGCGATTTGTTCCCCCGGCCCGTGGCCGTGCCGCCCGGGACGTGAGCCACGCCACGCCGAGCGGCCGCATCTCGCATAGCCTGGGGACGACCGGGTCCCGACACCAGGAGGTCGCGTGGTCAAGCAGGTCGAGCAGCTGGACCGCGTGGTGATCCGCTTCGCCGGCGACTCCGGCGACGGCATGCAGCTCACCGGCGACCGGTTCACCCAGGAGACCGCGACGTTCGGCAACGACCTGTCGACGCTGCCCAACTTCCCCGCCGAGATCCGGGCGCCCGCCGGCACGCTGCCGGGCGTCTCGTCGTTCCAGCTGCACTTCGCCGACCACGCCGTCCTCACGCCCGGCGACCGGCCCGACGTGCTCGTGGCGATGAACCCCGCCGCACTGCGCGCCAACGTCGCCGACCTGCGTGCCGGCGGGATCCTCGTCGTCGACAGCCACGACTTCACCCGACGCAACCTCGCCCGCGCCGGCTACGAGCACGACCCGCTCGAGGGCGACGACCTCGCCGCGTTCCAGGTGCACGCGATCGACCTCACCGGGCTCGCGACCGGGGCGGTCGAGGGGTTCGGCCTGTCCCGCAAGGACGCGAGCCGCACCAAGAACATGTTCGCGCTCGGCCTGCTGTCGTGGATGTACGGACGCCCGGTCGAGGGCACCATCGAGCACGTCCAGAACCGGTTCGCCTCCAAGCCCGACGTCGCCGCCGCCAACATCGCCTCCTTCCGCGCCGGGTGGGCGTTCGGCGAGACCACCGAGTCGTTCGCGGTGTCCTACGAGGTGGCGCCGGCGCCGATGCCGGCCGGTCGCTACCGCAACATCACCGGCAACCTCGCCCTCGCCTACGGCATCGTCGCCGCCGGGCAGCTCTCCGGGCTCCCGGTGTTCCTGGGCGCCTACCCGATCACGCCCGCCAGCGACGTCCTCCACGAGCTGTCGCGGCACAAGTCGTTCGGCGTGACCACGTTCCAGGCCGAGGACGAGATCGCGGGCGTCGGCGCGGCCCTCGGCGCCGCGTACGGCGGCCACCTCGCCTTCTCCAGCACGTCCGGCCCCGGCGTCGCCCTCAAGAGCGAGACGATCGGCCTGGCGGTCATGCTCGAGGTGCCGCTGGTGGTCGTCGACGTGCAGCGCGGCGGACCGTCCACGGGCCTGCCCACGAAGACCGAGCAGGCCGACCTCCTGCAGGCGATGTTCGGGCGCAACGGCGAGGCCCCCGTCCCGATCGTCGCGCCGTCGTCGCCGGCGGACTGCTTCGACGCCGCCAGCGAGGCCGCGCGGATCGCCGTCACCCACCGCACGCCGGTGATGCTGCTGTCCGACGGCTACCTCGCCAACGGGTCCGAGCCGTGGCGGGTGCCCGACGTCGACGCCCTCCCGCGCATCGACCCGCGGTTCGCCGACGGGCCCAACACGCCCGAGGGCTTCGCGCCCTACGCCCGCGACCCCGAGACGCTCGCCCGACCGTGGGCGCCGCCGGGGGTGGCCGGCCTCGAGCACCGCATCGGGGGCATCGAGAAGGCCGACCTCAGCGGTGACATCTCCTACGACCCCGAGAACCACGACCTGATGGTCCGCACCCGTCAGGCCAAGGTCGATGCCGTCGCCGCGTCCATCCCGCCTACCGAGGTCGACGACCCCACGGGCGACGCGCGCATCCTGATGCTCGGCTGGGGGTCGACGAAGGGGCCGATCGCCGCCGGCGTGCGGCTCGCCCGGGCCGAGGGCACCCCGGTCGCGCAGGCGCACGTGCGCCACCTGAACCCGCTGCCGCCCGACCTGGGCGACGTGCTGCGCCGCTACGAGCGCGTCGTGGTGCCGGAGATGAACCTCGGCCAGCTCGCCCTGCTGCTGCGCGCGCGGTACCTCGTCGACGTCCGCGGCTACGACAAGGTGCGCGGCATGCCGTTCGTCTCCGACGAGCTGGCCCAGGTGATCGCCGAGCACGCGCTCGACCTCGTCCGCCAGGACGAGCGGACCGACTCGAAGGAGCGTGCATGACGAGCACCGACCTGCCGATGCCCGTGCTGGCCCGCGACGGCCTGGCGGGCGTCCCCACCACCGACGCGGAGCAGAGCCGCAAGGAGTTCGCGTCGGACCAGGAGGTGCGCTGGTGCCCCGGCTGCGGCGACTACGCGGTGCTGGCGGCGGTCCAGGGCTTCCTCCCCGAGCTCGGCCTGCGCCGCGAGAACATCTGCTTCGTGTCCGGCATCGGCTGCTCGAGCCGCTTCCCGTACTACCTCGACACCTACGGCCTGCACTCCATCCACGGGCGTGCACCGGCGATCGCGACCGGCCTGGCCACCGCGCGTCCCGACCTCTCGGTGTGGGTCGTCACCGGCGACGGCGACGCGCTCTCGATCGGCGGCAACCACCTGGTCCACGCGCTGCGCCGCAACGTGAACCTCACCATCCTGCTGTTCAACAACCGCATCTACGGCCTCACCAAGGGGCAGTACTCCCCCACGTCCGAGATCGGCCTGGTCACCAAGTCCACGCCGATGGGGTCGGTCGACACCCCGTTCAACCCCGTCAGCCTTGCGCTCGGCGCCGAGGCGACCTTCGTGGCGCGGACGGTCGACTCCGACCGCAAGCACCTGACGGCGGTGCTCCGCGAGGCCGCCGCGCACCGCGGCGCCTCGCTGGTGGAGATCTACCAGAACTGCCCGATCTTCAACGACGGCGCGTTCGACGCCGTCAAGGACGCCGACCAGCGCGAGGAGGCCGTCATCCCCCTGGTGCACGGCGAGCCGATCCGCTTCGGGGCCGGCGGGCGCCACGGCGTGGTGCGCTCGGCGTCCGGCGGCGTCGAGGTGGTCGACGTGCCCGACGACGCCGACGACGCCTGGCTCGCGCGGCTGCTCGTCCACGACGCGCACGCCGACGACCCCACCCAGGCGTTCGCGCTGTCGCGGCTCACCGACGCCGGCCACCTGCAGCGCGCCCCGATCGGGATCTTCCGCCAGGTAGAGCGTCCGACCTACGACGACCTCACCCGGCAGCAGGTCGAGACCGCGATCGGCACCAGTGGCCCCGGCGACCTCCAGTCGCTCGTCGACGGGCCCGACACGTGGACGGTCGGCTGACCGCAGCCGGCGTGGGTGTTCCATGGACCCATGTCCGTCCAGCTGTCCTCGTACCTGCGTTCCGTCTCCACCGACCTGCGGCACGAGCCCACGTCAAAGCGCGTGAGGGCGTTCGTCGGCGGCGACCTCGTCCTCGACTCGCGGCGCGCGGTGCTGCTGTGGGAGCCGCGCCACGTCGTCGCGCTCTACGCGGTCCCCGCGGACGACCTCGTCGGGTCGACGCCGAGCCAGGCCCCCGTCGAGCCCGCGCCGGACGGTGACGGCCCCGTCTTCCCCGGCGTCCCGTTCGCGGCGCACACGGCGCCCGGCACGCCGCTCGACCTCGCCGCCGGCGACCGGACGCTCGTCGGTGCCGGCCTGCTGCTCGACGACGCCGACCTCGCGGGGTACGTGCTCGTCGACGGGGAGGCGGTGGACGAGTGGCGCGAGGAGGACGAGGTCGTCATCGGGCACCCCCGCGACCCGTTCCACCGCGTCGACGTGCGCCAGGGCTCCGACGAGGTCGTGGTGACGCACGACGGCGTCGAGCTCGCGCGCTCCACGCGTCCGCGGGTCGTCTTCGAGACCCACCTCCCCCCGCGCTACTACCTGCCCACCGCGGACGTCCGCACCGAGCTGCTCACCTCGACCGACACGTCCAGCGTCTGCGCCTACAAGGGGACGGCCTCTTACCTCGCGCTGGACGGCCTCGCCGACGTCGCATGGGGCTACCCGCACCCGCTCTCCGACGCCGCCGACCTCGCCGACACCTGGTGCTTCGACGGCTCCAAGGTCGAGGTGGCGGTCACGCCCACGTCGGCCTGACCCGGCCGTCCGGCGGACGCGAGCGGCGGGCGTAGTCTGCGCCGGTGGACGAGTCGCGCCGTGGTTTCCTGCTGGGCGCGGGCGCCTATCTCTGCTGGGGCCTGTTCCCGCTCTACTGGCCGCTCCTGCAGCCCGCCGGCGCGATCGAGGCGCTGTCGCACCGCGTCGTGTGGTCGCTGCTGTTCGTGGTCGTCCTCGTCACCGCGGTGCATCGCTGGAGCCTGCTCCGCGCGGTGCTGAGCCAGCCACGCAAGCTGCTGCTCGTCCTCGTCGCGTCGGTGGTGATCGCCTTCAACTGGGGCGGGTTCATCTGGGGCGTCAACAACGGCTACGTCATCGAGGTCTCCCTCGGGTACTTCATCAACCCGCTGGTGACGATCCTGATCGGCGTGGTGGTGCTCAAGGAGCGGCTGCGCCCGGTGCAGTGGGCTGCGCTCGGCCTCGCGGTCGTCGCCGTGGTCGGTCTGACCGTCGACTACGGGCGTCCGCCGTGGCTGGCCCTGCTCGTCGCCTTCTCCTTCGGCACCTACGGGCTGATGAAGAAGAAGCTCGACCTCGGCGCCACCGAGGGCCTCGCGCTCGAGACCATGCTGCTCACGCCCGTCGCGCTCGGGTACCTGGTCTGGCTGCAGCTCTCCGGCGACGGGACCTTCGGGTCCGAGGGCGTCCCGCACGCGCTGCTGCTGGTCGGCACGGGCCTGGTCACCGCGATCCCGCTGCTGATGTTCGGGGCCGCCGCCACGCGCGTCAGCCTGACGACGATCGGCCTGCTGCAGTACATCGCCCCGACGCTGCAGTTCGTCCTCGGCCTCGTCGTCTTCGGCGAGACCATGACCACCACCCGCTGGTTCGGCTTCGCCCTGGTGTGGACCGCCCTGGCGATCATCACCGCCGAGGCGCTCGTGCACCGTCGCCGCGTCGTCCGCCACCCCGCCGAGGCCGCCACCGCCTGACCGCCGTCCGTCGCGCCCGCCCCACCGGTCCGTCGCTCCCGCCCCACCCGTCCGTCGCCGGCCCCGGTCACGGCCGGGTCGGACCGACGGACGGCAGGGGTCGGAGCGACGGACCGAGCGGGTCGGACCGACGGACGGCAGGGGTCGGAGCGACGGACGGGGGTCAGTGGGACTGGGGGTCGTGGACCCGGCGACCCTCGGCGGTGACGCCGCGGACGACGAGCTCCACGCGGACGATGGTGCCCTCGCTGGTGCTCATCATGGAGAGGTCGTCGCTGATGGCCCGGACGAGGTACAGGCCGCGGCCGCGCTCGCTCTCGGTGCCGGGCAGGCGACGACCGAGCTCGTCGATGCTGTCGACGCCGGGGCCGTCGTCGGACACCTCGATGGTGACGCGCCCCGTCTGCACCTGGACGCTCATGGTGACGACGCCGCGCGCGACCGACGCGGCGTTGGCCAGCAGCTCGGCGGCGACGAGCACCGCGTCGTCGGACTCCACCTGGTGCGCCATCAGCCAGGTGCCGAGCTCGCGGCGCATCGTGCGGACGCCCTCGGGCTCGGGCGGCTCGAGCCGCCAGCGGCGGTCGGACTCGACGGCGGCCTGGCGGGTGCGGCGCAGCACCAGGGCGAGGGTGTCGTCGCGACGGTCGGCACCGGCCAAAGAGCGGCGGACCAGCTCGTCGGCGTAGTGCTGCGAGGGCAGGTGGGCCACCTCGGCGGCGACCTTCACCAGCGAGTCCATGCCCTCGATGATGTCCTTGCGGGCCTCGATCAGGCCGTCGGTGTAGAGCACCACCGAGTCGTGGACGTCGAGGGTGGTCGTGGCGACGTTGTCGCTGCCCACGCCGGGCCAGCCGATCGCCCCACCGGTGGCGGCGAGCTGGGTGACCTCGCCGCGGGAGCCGACCACGAGCGCGGGCGGGTGCCCGCCCGAGACGACCTCGAGGCGGCCGTTGCGCGGGTCGTAGCGCGCGACGACGACGGTGGCGACGAGCTCGGACTCCTGCGCGCCCAGCAGCTCGTCGGTGCGGCGGACGACGTCGACGAGGTCGGTGCCGTCGAGGGCGACGAACCGCAGCATGTGCATGACGGTGAGCGCGTCCTTGGTGGCGGCCACGCCGTGCCCGAGCACGTCGACGACGGCCACGTGCAGCTCGCCCGACGGCAGCTCGTGCCAGTCGAACAGGTCGCCGCCGGTGGGCGAGGCGGGGTCGGACGCGACGTAGGCGACCGCGATGTCGGCCCCCTCGACGGCCGGCGGCTCGGGGGCGACGGCCTGCTGGAGGTGGTCGACGACCAGACGCTGAGCCGCCTGGGCCTCGACGAGCGCGCGGAACTGCTCGCGCAGCTCCTCGTACTCCTCGGCGGGGGTGACGTCGCGGGCGACGACGACGAGCGACTGCCGACCCTCGGGGTCGGTGCCCGACGTGGCCGAGCAGGACAGCCGACGCTGGTCGCCGTCGGCGGTGGTCACGAGGATCTCGCGCGGCAGCGAAGGCATCGTCACCCAGTTGGCGAAGTCGACGGGACGCCCGGCCGCGGTGCGCGCACTGAGCACGCGCATCAGGTCGCGACGACCCGTGACCTCGCTCTCGGCGTAGCCGGTGATCCGCTCGCAGGCGGCGTTCCACGTGAGCAGCACGCCGCTGTCGGCGAGGCTGAAGATGCCGTCGGACGTGGTGCTGACGATCTGGTTGAGCTGGCGCTCCTGCTCGGTGACGCTGGCGAACAGCCGGCCTCGCGCCAGGGTGTTGCCCGTCTCACGGGCGAGCGCCTGCAGGACGACGAGCTCGGCGGACCCGGTCCCCTCGAACCCGACCTGGTCGAAGACGATCAACGCACCGACCGGCTTCTCGTCCTTGACCAGGGCCGCGCTGCTCGACTCGCGCCAGCCCGCCTCCTCGAGCGCGCGTGCGAGGTTCCCGGCCTCCCCGGCCCTCAGGCGGGTGGGCTCGAGCTCGCCGGCGAGAAGGCGCTCGATCGAGGACGCCGACCGGTCGGGCGCGACCGCGCCGTCGGTGCCGGTGCTGAGGTAGGTGCCGAACGTGCCGTCGTCCTGGGTCAGGACGAGCGCCGCCACCCTGCAGTCGAAGCTCTGCCGGACCTCGTCCAGGAACTCGTGCACGACCTCCAGCGGATCGATCTTCGACGTCAGGCGTGCCGCGGCCTGCCTCAGGCCCTCCAGTCGACGCCCGTCGGCCTGGGCCGCGGCGTACTGGCGCACGACGTAGTAGAGCAGGACGAGCGGGAACGGGAAGAGCACCGTCGCCGCGGGGTGACCGACCGCCGCGAGGACGAAGAGCAGACCGAACAGCAGGTTGACCGAGACGCTCAGGAGCGTGGTGCCGAGGAGTGGCCGCAGTCCCGCGAACGCCCGACGCGCCGGGAGGTCCTCGGCGACGGACCGGACGGCCGTGGTGGCGGCGACGTTCACGAGGTTGACCGCGACGATGGTGACGACGAAGACGCCGAGGGAGCGCAGCGACAGGACCTCGCTCGACATCAGGCTGTCGGCGACGAGGCAGCCCACGGCCGCCGCGAGCATCCACTGGCCCGCGTTGAACAGGCCCTTGATCGGCTGGGTGCGGCGCGCGACGGCTGAGGCGAGCTGGACGACGCCGAGCACGCCGACGACCACCAGCGGCTCGAACGCGAAGATCAGTGGTGCCAGGAGCGCGTCGACGAGGGTGAGCGACTCCACGGAGCTGCGCCGCCGGAATCGGATACGCAGGAGCTCGGCAGCGGCGAGACCGACGACGAGCGCGGGCAGCGTGTAGAGCGGCAGCGCGAAGGCCGGCTCGGCGTCGATGAGGAGCGCGACGACGAGCGCGATCGCGGCGAGGACGTAGACGCCGGCGACGAAGACCCGCAGACGACGTTGCACGCGCGATCCGGTCACGGATGCCCCTGAGGGTCGGTCACGGTCACTCCGACCGGTCCGACCCGAGGATCAGTCCCAGTTCCAGCCGTTGGCGCGGTAGAGCTTGGGGCTCGGCGCGGCCGAGGTGCTGGAGGCGCTCGACGTGACGACGGTGCCGGAGGTGTCGGCCGAGGCGGACGTCGGGACGGCCAGCAGGGTCGAGGCGGCGACGGCCGCGGCGGCCACTCCGTAGGCGAGGCGCTTCATCATCGTGTACTCCATCAATCTGGGTAGCCCGAACCCCCGGTCGGGGCACAACGGGATCAGACTAAGCCCAAGTGGGCCATGCCGGGAAGCCTCTTCGGGCTACTCATCGCAGATGATCTGCGGTGCACGCCCCCCGGTCGCCGCACGATCGGCGGCCAGGGCCGCACGAACCGGACGAACGGGGCGGATCGGCCTGTCAGCCGACGCGCGAGACCACCAGGTCGCAGAGCGAGGCGAAGGCGCGCCGGGCCGGGACGTCGTCGAGGTCCTCGAGCATCGCGCGCGCCTCGTCGGCCTCGCGGCGGACGAAGGCGCGGGCCTGCTCGACGCAGGCGTGCGCCCGCAGCAGGCCGAGGGCCTCGTCGACCTCGTCGTCCTGCGTGAGCGGACGGGCGAGCAGCGAGAGCAGCCGCTCGTCGGCCGGGTCGGTGGAGCGGCGGGCCAGCAGGGTGGGCAGCGTGGGGACGCCCTCGCGCAGGTCGGTGCCGGGCGTCTTGCCCGAGTCGCCCTCGTCGGACGCGACGTCGATGACGTCGTCGCTGAGCTGGAAGGCGCTGCCGATCTTCTCGCCGAACCGGGTGAGCAGGTGCTCGACCTCGGGGGCGGCGCCGGACATCCGGGCCCCGAACAGGGCGGAGGTGGCGATGAGCGCGCCGGTCTTGTCGGCCACGACGCCCAGGTAGTGCTCGAGCGGGTCCTCGTCGTCGGCCGGGCCGAGCGTCTCGCGGATCTGGCCCTGCACGAGCCGGGCGAACGTCGCGGCCTGGATGCGGACGGCCTCGGGGCCGAGGTCGGCCACCACGGTGGACGCGCCGGCGAACAGGTAGTCGCCGACGAGGATGGCCATCGAGTTGCCCCACCGGGAGTTCGCGGTGGGCGCCCCGCGCCGCAGCGTCGCCTCGTCCATCACGTCGTCGTGGTACAGCGTCGCGAGGTGCGTCAGCTCGACCACGACGGCGGCGGGGACGACGTCGGCCGCGGACGGGTCGCCGAACTCCGCGGCGAGCAGCACCACGAGCGGACGGAACCGCTTGCCGCCGGCTCGCAGCAGGTGCACGGCGGCCTCGCTGACGAAGCGCTGCTCGGACTCGGTGGCGGCACCCAGCTGCTTCTCGACCTCGTCGATCGACAGCCGCACGCGCGACTCCAGCTCGGGGTCGGCGTAGTCGAGCTCGAACGCTGGCACGGTGGCTTGTCTCCTGGACTCGGTCGATGCACCCCCGGCACGGGGTGCATCCTCATTGTCTCATCGGACGAATGCGCCTGCGGACTGGGCGAGGTCGAGGACCGGTCCGGGCACGACGCCCAGCAGCACGGTCACGACGACGGCCACCACGATCACCGCGGTGGTGGCCATGCTGGGCACCGCCACGCTGGGTCCCTCGCCCGTCGGCTCGGTGAAGAACATGGTGACGATCACGCGCACGTAGAACGACGCCGCGACGACGCTGGCGAGCACGGCGACGACCACCAGGGGCCACGCGCCGCCCGACCACGCGGCGCTGAAGACCGCCCACTTGCCGATGAACCCGCTCGTCAGCGGGATGCCCGCGAACGCCAGCATGAACAGCGCGAACGCCCCCGCGACGAGCGGCGACTCCCGGCCCAGACCGGCCCAGCGCGAGAGCTGGGTGGTCTCGCCGGACGCGTCGCGCACGATGGTGACGATCGCGAAGGCGCCGATGGTCGAGAAGCCGTAGACGGTCAGGTAGAACAGCACGCTCGAGACGCTGGTGACGCTCGCGTCGCGGGTGCCGACGAACGCGCCCGTCACGCCCACCAGGATGAACCCGGCGTGCGCGATGGAGGAGTAGGCCAGCATCCGCTTGACGTCGCTCTGGGTGACGGCCGCGACCGCGCCGACCACCATGGTGAGGATCGCGACGACCCAGAACATCGGGCGCCAGTCCCAGCTCGCGCCACCGAAGGCGACGAAGAACAGCCGCAGCATCGCGCCGAACGCGGCGACCTTGGTGCCGGCGGCCATGAAGGCGGTGACGGCGGTCGGGGCGCCCTGGTAGACGTCGGGGGTCCAGGCGTGGAACGGCACGGCGCCGACCTTGAACATCACGCCGACGGCCATCAGCGCGATGCCGGCGAGGAGCAGGTTCTGCCCGTCGATCCGGTTGCTGACGGCCTGGTCGATGTCGCCGAGGCCGAAGCCGCCGGCGAAGCCGTACACCAGGGCGATGCCGTAGGCGAAGAACGCCGAGCTGAATGCGCCCAGGAGGAAGTACTTCATCGCCGACTCCTGGCTGAGCAGGCGGCGACGACGCGCCAGCCCGCACAGCAGGTACAGCGGGAGCGAGAGCACCTCGAGCGCGACGAACATCGTGAGCAGGTCGTTGGCGGCCGGGAACAGCATCATGCCGACGAGCGCGAACATCGCGAGGGGGAAGACCTCGGTGTGCTCGATGCGGTGCTCCACCGCCTCGCGCTCCATCGCCGACCCCGGGGGCGCGGCGGCCTGGCCGGTGAAGGCCGACAGCCCGCCCTCGAGCCGACGCTCGGCGAACAGCAGCATGCTGACCAGCGCGAACAGCAGGACCAGGCCCCACATGAACACCGACGGGCCGTCGACCGCGACGGCGCCCTCGGCGACGACGCGTCCACGAGCCAGCACGTCGCCGCTGGCGCGGTCGAGCCCGAGGCCCACCCACACGGTGGCGGCGAGCGCGACGACGATGCCGCCGATCGCCAGGGCGGTCTGGATCGTGAAGCGCAGGGCGCGGGGCGCGAACGCCTCGACCATGACGCCGAGCAGCGCGACCGCCGCGACGACGAGCAGCGGCGACAGGTCGCCGTACTGGATCGTCGGGGAGTCGATCGGCGGCGGTGCGGACGCCGACACGAGCAGGGGGTGGATCATCGCGAGCCCTCCTCGGCCTCGGTGGAGACCGGTGCCGGGTCGGTGACGCCGACGTGCTGGAGCGTGGCGTCGACGGTCGGCTGGATCACGTTGAGCAGCGGCTGCGGGTACAGGCCGAGACCGATGATCAGCACGACCATCGGGGCCAGCGACGCGATCTCACGCCCGCGCAGGTCGGTGACGTGGCGGTTGTCCTCGCGCAGCGGTCCGGTCATCGTGCGTTGGTACATGAGCAGGATGTAGAGCGCGGCCAGCACGATGCCGAGCGTGGCGAACACCGCGGCGACCGTCGACCTCGTGAAGGTGCCCGCGAGCACCAGGAACTCGGACACGAACGGCGACAGCCCCGGCAGGGACAGGCTCGAGAGCCCGGCCAGGAGCAGGATGCCGGCGAGCACGGGCGCCACCTTCTGCACGCCGCCGTAGTCGGCGATGCTCGCCGAGCCACGTCGCGCGATCAGGAAGCCGGTGACCAGGAAGAGCGCGGCCGTCGACAGGCCGTGGTTGAACATGTAGAGCGCCGCACCGGTGGTCGACTGCGTCGTGAAGGCGAAGATGCCGAGGATGATGAAGCCGAAGTGCGACACCGAGGTGTACGCGATGAGCCGGCGGATGTCGTCCTCGCCGATGGCCAGCAGCGCGCCGTAGATGATCGAGATCACCGCGAGGGTGATGACCACCGGGCTGGCCCACTGCGACGCCTCGGGGAACAGGCCGAGGCAGAACCGCAGCATGCCGAAGGTGCCGATCTTGTCGAGCACGCTGACCATCAGCACCGAGGACCCGGGCGTGGCCGCCTTGGCCGCCCCGGGCAGCCAGGTGTGCAGCGGCCACAGCGGTGCCTTGATGGCGAACGCGACCATGAACCCGATGAACAGCAGACGCTCGGTCCACGTGCCCATCTCGAGGTCCATCAGGTCGCTCAGCAGGTACGACGGGCTCCCCGCGCGGGAGGACACCACGTACAGGCCCACCACCGCGGCGAGCATGACCAGCCCGCCGAGCAGGTTGTAGACCAGGAACTTGAGCGCCGCGGACTGGCGACCGAGACCGCCGTAGCCGCCGATCAGGAAGTACAGCGGGATGAGCGTGGCCTCGAACAGGACGTAGAAGAGGAACACGTCGGTGGCCATGAACGCCCCGAGCGCGAGGCCCTCGAGCACGAGCATCCAGGCGAAGAACGACGCGCTGCTCCACCGGCCACCGTCGCCGTCCTCCCACGAGGCGAGGATGACGACGGGCGTCAGGATGGCCGTCATCACCACGAGGGTGAGGCCGAGCCCGTTCATGCCGAGGGCGTAGTGGACGCCGAACGCGGCGATCCAGTCCACCTGCTCGGTGAGCTGGTAGCCCGAGCCGTCGAGGTCGAACTGCGCGGCCACGACGAGCACGAGCACGAGCGTCAGGCCGCTGAAGCCGAGCGCCACCTGCTTGGCGAGCAGGGCGCGTCCGCGCGGCAGCAGCGCGAGCACGACACCGCCCACGATCGGGGCCAGTCCGAGGATGGTCAGCCAGGGCACGTCGGAGCCTCTCATGCCAGGTTCACCGCGAGCACCGCGACCAGCACGATCAGGGCACCGCCGAAGATGGTCAGGGAGTAGGACCGGACGAAGCCGGTCTGGGCGCGGCGCAGGAGCGAGGACGTCGCGCCGATGCCGCCGGTGACGGCGCGCACGGCGCCGTCGACGCCGATCCGGTCGAAGACCGCCAGGCCCCGGGTGGCCTGGTCGCCGGGCCGCATGAGCACGGCCTCGTTCACGGCGTCGCCGTAGAGGTCGCGGCGGCCCGCGCGGGTCACGAACGACACCTTCTCGGGTGCGGTCGACGGGACGTCGCGGCGGCCGTAGGTGGCCCACGCGACGGCGACGCCGATCGCGACGAGCACCGTGATGCCGACGCTGAAGACCCAGGCCGGGACGGCGAGCTCGTGCGTCTCGTAGCCGGTGACCGGGGTGAGCCAGTCCGAGATCCAGCCGCCGAGGACGAGGAAGCCGCCGAGGACCGAGGCGACCGCGAGCACGACGAGCGGCGCGGTCATCACCGCGGGCGACTCGTGCGGGTGGGCGTTCTCCTTCCAGCGTCGCGAGGACAGGAAGGTCATGATCATCAGCCGCGTCATGTAGAACGCGGTGACGCCCGCGCCGAGCGCCGCGGCGATCCCGACGAAGACGTTCTCGGCGAACGCGGCCTCGATGATCCGGTCCTTGGAGAAGAAGCCGGAGAAGCCGGGGAACCCGATGATCGCCAGGTAGCCCATGGCGAACGTGCCGAACGTCAGCGGCATCAGCCGGGCCAGCCCGCCGTAGCGGCGCATGTCGACCTCGTCGTCCATGCCGTGCATCACCGAGCCGGCGCCGAGGAACATGTTGGCCTTGAAGAAGCCGTGGGTGATCAGGTGGAAGATCGCGTAGGCGTAGCCCGCCGGACCCAGTCCGGCCGCGAGCATCATGTAGCCGATCTGGCTCATCGTGGAGCCGGCGAGCGCCTTCTTGATGTCGTCCTTGGCGCAGCCGATCCAGGCGCCGGCGATCAGCGTGACGAGCCCGACCACGACGACCGCGGTGCGGGCCGCCTCGGTGCCCTCGTAGATGAAGTTCGAGCGGACGACCAGGTAGACGCCGGCGGTGACCATCGTGGCGGCGTGGATCAGGGCCGAGACCGGGGTCGGGCCCTCCATCGCGTCGAGCAGCCAGCTCTGCAGCGGCACCTGGGCGGACTTGCCGCACGCGCCGAGCAGGAGGAGCAGGCCGAGCGCGGTGGCGGTGCCGCTGGAGACCTGCTCGATCCCCTCGGCCACGCCGACGAACGAGGTGGTGCCCAGCTGGGCGAACATCAGCATGATCGCGAGCGCGAGGCCGACGTCGCCGACGCGGTTGACCACGAACGCCTTCTTGGCCGCGACGGCCGCCGACTGCTTGTGCTGCCAGAACCCGATGAGCAGGTACGACGCGAGGCCGACGCCCTCCCAGCCGAGGAAGAGCACCAGGTAGTCGCCCGCGAGGACGAGGGTGAGCATCGCGGCGATGAAGAGGTTGAGGAACCCGAAGAACCGGCGACGGCGCGGGTCGTGCTCCATGTAGCCGATCGAGTAGACGTGGATGAGCGTGCCGACGCCGGTGATCAGCAGCACGAACAGCGCCGAGAGCGGGTCGTACAGGAACGTCATGTCGACCTGGAAGCCGCCGACGTGGATCCACGCGAAGAGGTTCTGCTCGATTGAGCGGTCGCCCGCGTCGCGCCCGAGGAGCGTGACGAACAGGACCACGCCGATCACGAAGGACGCGAGCGAGGCGGCGGTGCCCAGCAGGTGTCCCCGCTTGTCGGCGAGGTCGAAGCGCGGGCCGTCCCCGAGCACGAGCAGCGCGGAGCTGACCAGCGGCACGAGGATCATCACGGCGATCAGCACGAAGACGCCGGAGGCGGCCACGGGGGCGAGCGCGTCGGGGGCCTGCTCGGTCGCGAGCAGCAGGTCGGTGGGTGCGGTCATGGTTCTGGGGGACCCGTCCTCAGTACTTGAGCAGGCTCGCGTCGTCGACCGAGGCCGAGCGACGCGTACGGAAGATGGACACGATGATCGCGAGCCCGACGACGACCTCGGCCGCGGCGACGACCATCACGAGGAACGCGGCGATCTGGCCGTCGAGGTTGCCGTGCGCGCGCGCGAACGTGACGAACGCGAGGTTCGTCGCGTTGAGCATCAGCTCGACGCACATGAACACCACGATCGCGTTGCGCCGCACCAGCACGCCGACGGCGCCGATCGTGAAGAGCAGCAGCGACAGGGTGATGTAGTGGTCGGTCACGACTCCTCCGTCCGCCCGCTGCCGCCACGTCGGGGCGTGGAGCCGCCGATGGTGCTGGTCGGGTCGTCGGGGTCGAGCTGACGAAGGGTCTGGCCCACGTCGCCCTCGAAGCCCTCGCGCACGGACCCGCGGGCCCGCAGCACGCGGGACACCGACAGCTCCGACGGCGAGCCGTCGGGCAGCAGGGCCGGGGTGTCGACGGCGTTGTGGCGCGCGTAGACGCCGGGCGTGGGCAGCGGGCCGGGGTGGCGGCCGGTCTCGGCGTACTCCTGGAGCCGACGGGCGGACTCCTCGCGCTGGCTGCGCCGGGGCACCAGGCGCTCGCGGTGCGCGAGCACCATCGCGCCGACCGCGGCGGTGATGAGCAGCGCGGCGGTGAACTCGATCGCGAGCACGTACTTGGTGAACATCAGCGCGGCCAGGCCGTAGACGTTGCCGTTGGCGTTGGCCTCTCCGAGCCCGACCGAGACGCCGACGACGCCCTGGCCGACGACGAGCACCACGAGCACGCCGAACGTGAGCCCGACGACCAGCGCCATCATCCGCTGGCCCTTGATCGTCTCGACCAACGAGTCGGACGCGTCGACGCCGACCAGCATCAGGACGAACAGGAACAGCATCATGATCGCGCCGGTGTAGACGATGATCTGCACGGCGAACAGGAAGGGTGCACCCTGGGAGGCGTAGGTGATCGCGAGGCTGATCATCACGACCGCGAGCAGCAGGGCGGAGTGCACCGCCTTGCGCGCGAGCACGACGCCGAGCGCCGCGAGCACCATGATCGGCGCCAGCGTCCAGAACGTGACCATCAGGCGCGCTCCCCTTCCGTGGTCGGCGCGGCGACGTCGGTGGTCGGCACGCGTTCGGCGAACGTCCGGTTGTAGTAGTCCTCGGCGTCGTCGCCCAGCATCATCTCGTGCGGCGGCTGCTCCATGCCCGGCAGCAGTGGGGCGAGGAGGTCCTGCTTCTCGTAGATCAGCGCCTCGCGCGAGCGGTCGGCGAGCTCGTACTCGTTGGTCATCGTGAGCGCGCGCGTGGGGCAGGCCTCGATGCACAGCCCGCACAGGATGCAGCGCAGGTAGTTGATCTGGTAGACGCGGCCGTACCGCTCCCCCGGGCTGAACCGCTCGTCCTCGGTGTTGGACGCGCCCTCGACGTAGATCGCGTCGGCCGGGCACGCCCAGGCGCACAGCTCGCAGCCGATGCACTTCTCGAGGCCGTCGGGCCAGCGGTTGAGCTGGTGCCGGCCGTGGAACCGCGGCGCGGTCGGCTTCTTCTCGAACGGGTACTGCTCGGTGACGGGCTTGCGGAACATGGTCCGGAAGGTGACTCCGAACCCGGCGACCGGGTCCCAGAGCTGCTCCTTGAGCGTGGCCATCTCACTCCTCCCTGGAGGTGGTGGACGTGGCGGTGGTCTCGGTCTGGTCGGTGCGGTCGGTGGACGTCTGGCGGCCCGGCATCGGGGGCACCGGGAAGCCGCCGGCGAAGGCGTCGAACTCGACCTCGTCCTCCACCTCGTCGGCCTTCTTGGACTCCGGGATCAGGCTGACGAGCAGCAGGACCACGGCGACGCACGCCGCCACGATGAGCAGCGTCTGCCGGTCGAGCGTGAGGTCGGACTGGACCTTGCGCACGATCATCACGAGGACCGTCCAGGCCAGGGCGGCCGGGATCAGCCACTTCCAGCCGAACTTCATGAACTGGTCGTAGCGCATCCGCGGCAGCGTCCCGCGCAGCCAGATGAACAGGAAGATGAAGGCCAGCGTCTTGCCCAGGAACCACAGGACGGGCCAGTAGCCCTCGTTGGCGCCGTCCCAGAACGCGATCGGGTACGGGGCGCGCCAGCCGCCGAGGAACAACGTGGTGGCGAGCGCCGAGACGGTGACCATGTTGACGTACTCGGCCAGGAAGAACAGCGCGAACTTCAGCGACGAGTACTCGGTGTGGAACCCGCCGACCAGCTCGCCCTCGGCCTCGGGGAGGTCGAACGGCGCACGGTTGGTCTCTCCGACCATCGCGATCACGTAGATCACGAACGCGGGAAACAGCGGGATGAAGAACCACATGCCTTCCTGCGCCTCGACGATGGCGGCGGTGGACATCGACCCGGCGTAGAGGAAGACCGAGACGAACGTCAGGCCCATGGCGATCTCGTAGGAGATCATCTGCGCCGACGAGCGCATCCCGCCGAGCAGCGCGTAGGTCGAGCCCGACGACCAGCCGGCGAGCACGATGCCGTAGATGCCGATGGACGTCACCGCGAGCACGTAGATGACGCCGACCGGCAGGTCGGTGAGCTGCAGCGGCGTGACGGTGTCGGTGAAGGGGATCTTCACCTCGGGGCCGAACGGGATGACCGCCCAGGCCATGAAGGCCGGGATCGTCGCGATGATAGGCGCGAGGACGTAGACGACCTTGTCGGCCGCCGTCGGGATGATGTCCTCCTTCAGCGCGAGCTTCACGCCGTCGGCCAGCGACTGCAGCAGGCCGAACGGGCCGTGCACGTTGGGGCCGACGCGGTGCTGCATCTTGGCGACCACGCGACGCTCGAACCAGATGTTGAACAGCGTGTAGACGACGAGGACGACGAAGATCAGGACCGCCTTGACGATCACGACCCACCACGACTCGGTGCCGAACAGGTCGCTCATCGCGACACCTCCGTGCTGGGGACCTCGACGGTGACGACGTCGCCGGACGTCGCGCCCAGCACCTGCAGCAGCGGGAGGCCGCCCGAGGCGGCCGGGGCCCAGACGACGTGGTCGGGCAGGTCGGCGGCCTCCACCGGCAGCGCGATCGCACCGCGCTCGGTGCGGAGCACGACCTCGCCGCCCTCGGCCAGGCCGAGCCCGGCGATGGTGGTGGCGGACAGCCGGGCCACGGACCGGCGGGCCGTCGCGCGGTACGCGTCGTCGCCGTCCTGGCCGCGGCCGTCATCGACGAGCAGGCGCCAGGTGGAGAGCACGGCCTGGCCGGTGGTCACCGCGCGGGCGCGACCGGGCTCGACGAGCGGCGCCGCGGCGCGGTCGCCGTCCCAGAGCCCGACGTCGAGGACGTCGGAGTGCACCTGGGCGACCGTGCGGAAGCCGAGCGGACGTCCCATCTCCTCGGCCATGCCGGCGAGGACGCGCGAGTCGGGCAGCGAGCTCGCGCGGTCGATCACCGTGCCGAACGGGCGGCGACGCCCCTCCCACGTGACGAACGTGCCGGACTTCTCGACCGGCGGCGCGACGGGCAGCACGACGTCGGCGCGTGCGGTGACCTCGCTCTCGCGCACCTCGAGGCTCACCACGAAGGTGGCGGCGTCGAGCGCGGCGAGGGCGAGCTCGCGGTCGGGCAGATCGACGAGCTCGACGCCCCCGACCACCAGGCCGGTCAGCTCGCCGGCGGCGGCGGCGGCCCAGATGGCGTCAGCGTCGCGGCCGGGCTCGGCCGGGAGCGAGTCGACGCCCCAGGCCGCGGCGAGGTCGGCACGCGCGCTCGCGTCGGCGACGGGTCGTCCGCCGGGGAGCAGGCCCGGCAGCAGACCGGCCTCGACGGCGGGACGGTCGCCGGCACGGCGGGGGATCCAGGCGAGGCGGGCCCCGGTGTGGCGGGCGAGACGGTAGGCCGCGGTGAGGGCGCCGGGCACGGTGGCCAGGCGCTCGCCGACCAGCACGACGTCACCTGCCCCGAGCGCGAGCGACGCGTCGTCGGCGAGCGCGGCCAGGGCCTGCGCCTCGTCGCCGGGCGTGGTGGGCACCAGCCGTCCGCCTGCCTTGGTGAGGCCGCGGGTGGTGTGGCTGGCGAGGGCGACGACCTGGGTGCCGTGGTGGCGGTGCGCCTTGCGCAGCCGCAGGAAGACCGTCGCCGCCTCGTCCTCGGGCTCGAGCCCGGCCAGGACGACGGTGCCGGCACGCTCGAGGTCGGCATGGGTGACGCCGAGCCCCGACCCGGCGACGGCGGCGGCCAGGAAGTCGGCCTCCTCGGCCGAGTGCGGACGGGAGCGGAAGTCGACGTCGTTGGTGCCGAGCGCCACGCGGGCGAACTTGGCGTAGGCGTAGGCGTCCTCGAGCGGCAGACGGCCACCGGGCAGGACGCCGACGCGGCCGTCGAGGCCCGCGAGGCCACGACCGGCGACGGCCAGGGCCGCGGGCCAGGACGCCGGCTCGAGCTCACCGGTGCCGGGGTCGCGGACGAGCGGCGTGGTGAGGCGGTCCGGACGCGAGGACCAGCCGAAGCAGAAGCGGTCCTTGTCGCTGATCCACTCCTCGTTGACCTCGGGGTCGTCGCCGGCCAGGCGTCGCATGACCTTGCCGCGACGGTGGTCGACGCGGACCGCGGCGCCGCACGCGTCGTGCTCGGCGACCGAGGGCGTCGAGACGAGGTCGAACGGGCGCGAGCGGAAGCGGTAGGACGCACTGGTGAGCGCACCCACCGGACAGATCTGGATGGTGTTGCCCGAGAAGTAGGAGTCGAACGGCTCGCGCTCGTAGATGCCCACCTGCTGCAGCGCACCGCGCTCGACGAGCGCGATGAACGGGTCGCCGGCGATCTGCTCGGAGAAGCGGGTGCACCGGGCGCAGAGCACGCAGCGCTCGCGGTCGAGGAGGACCTGGGCCGAGATGTTGATCGGCTTGGGGTAGGTGCGCTTGACCTCGGTGAAGCGCGACTCGTCGTGGCCGTTGCTCATCGCCTGGTTCTGCAGGGGGCACTCGCCGCCCTTGTCGCAGACCGGGCAGTCCAGCGGGTGGTTGATGAGCAGGAACTCCATGATGCCGTTCTGCGCCTTCGCGGCGACCGGCGAGGAGACCTGCGTGCGCACGACCATGCCCGGCATGACGGGCTGGGTGCACGAGGCCGTCGGCTTGGGCGCGCCACGGCCGTTGCCCATGTCGGGGATCTCGACCAGGCACTGGCGGCAGGCGCCGACCGGCTCGAGGAGCGGGTGGTCGCAGAACCGGGGGATCGCGACGCCCATCAGCTCGGCGGCGCGGATCAGCAGGGTGTCCTTGGGGACGCTGACCTCGACGTCGTCGATGGTCAGCGTGACGAGCTCGACCGGCGTGGTGTCCGCCTGCGCCGAGCCCTCCTTGGCGACGGTCATGCGCTCGCTCCCTGGGTGGCGCGGACGGACTCGCGGACGGGCGCCAGCATCGACGCCTCGTAGGGGAACAGCTCCCACGCGGGGGTGGTCATGCCGGCCTCGAACTCGGAGCGGAAGTGTCGGATGCCCGACGTGATGGGGGCCGCGGCACCGTCGGCGAGCGCGCAGAAGGAGCGTCCGACGATGTTGTCGCAGAGGTCGAGGAGCAGCTCGACGTCGCCCTCGCGTCCCTGCCCGGCCTCGAGGCGCTGCAGCGCCTGGACGAGCCACCAGGTGCCCTCGCGGCACGGCGTGCACTTGCCGCAGGACTCGTGCTTGTAGAACTCGGTCCAGCGCAGGACGCACCGCACCAGCGACGTCGTCTGGTCGAAGACCTGGAGCGCCTTGGTGCCGAGCATCGAGCCCGCGCCGCCGACGCCCTCGTAGTCGAGGGGCACGTCGAGGTGCTCCTCGGTGAGGATCGGGGTGGACGAGCCGCCGGGCGTCCAGAACTTGAGCGTGCTGCCCTCGCGCATGCCACCGCCGAGGTCGAGCAGCTGGCGCAGGGTGATGCCGAGCGGGGCCTCGTACTGGCCGGGACGGCGCACGTGGCCCGACAGCGAGTAGAGCGTCATGCCCTTGGACTTCTCGGTGCCCATGGAGGAGAACCAGTCGACGCCGCGCTCGAGGATCGCCGGGACCGAGGCGATGGACTCGACGTTGTTGATCACGGTGGGGCAGGCGTAGAGGCCGGCGACCGCGGGGAACGGCGGACGCAGGCGGGGCTGGCCGCGGCGTCCCTCGAGCGAGTCGAGCAGCGCCGTCTCCTCGCCGCAGATGTAGGCGCCGGCGCCGGCGTGCACGACCACGTCGATGTCCGAGCCCGATCCCAGCACGTTCTTGCCGAGCAGGCCCTTCGCGTAGGCCTCGTCGGCGGCGGCCTGCAGGCGTCGGACGACGTGCAGCACCTCGCCGCGGACGTAGATGAACGCGGTGCTCGCGCGGATCGCGTGGCAGGTGATGGCGACGCCCTCGACGAGCGTGTGCGGCGAGGCCATCATCAGCGGGATGTCCTTGCACGTGCCCGGCTCGGACTCGTCGGCGTTGACCACCAGGTAGTGCGGCTTTCCGTCGCCCTGGGGGATGAAGCCCCACTTCATGCCGGTGGGGAAGCCCGCTCCCCCGCGGCCGCGCAGGCCGGAGTCCTTGACGGTGGTGATGAGGTCGTCGGGCAGCATCGTGAGCGCGCGGCGGAGCCCGGCGTAGTCGCCGTACCCGTCGAGGGTCCAGGAGCGCTCGGTGTCCCAGGTGTCCGACAGGACCGGGGTCAACGTGGGGATGCTCATCGGTCGTCCTCCTGCGCGTCGTCACGCTCGGCGGCCGGGGTGGCCCCCGTCTTCTCCTCGGCCTCGGCCTCGACGGCCGCTGCCTCGACGTCGTCGTCGCCCACCTGCTCGGCGGCCTTGACCGCCTGCTCGCCCGGCGTGCCGGACGGGTCGGTGACGACCTGGTGGGCGTCGGTGCCGGCGTCGTCGTCGGCACTGCCGTCGGTGAGGCTGTCGGGTGCGCGCCAGTCGTTCTCGCGGGCGATCGACAGGCCGACCAGCGACGCGGGACCGGCGGCGGGACCCTCGTCGGCGCGTCCGTCGGGGAAGCCGGCGAGCAGCCGCTCGCCCTCGCGCCACGACGTGATGCGGGCGCCGCGGGTGGGCAGCACCTCACGTCCCTCGCGCAGCGCGTCGACGACCTCGACGGCCGAGTCGGGCGTCTGGTTGTCGAAGAACTCCCAGTTGACCATCATCACGGGCGCGTAGTCGCACGCCGCGTTGCACTCGAGGTGCTCCAGGGTGATCGCGCCGTCGTCGGTGGTCTCGTCGTGACCGACGTCGAGGTGCTCCTCGAGGCGCTTCAGGATCGCGTCGCCGCCCATCACCGCGCACAGGGTGTTGGTGCAGACCCCGACGTGGTGCGTGCCGACGGGGCGGCGCTTGTACATCGTGTAGAAGGTCGCGACGCCGGAGACCTCGGCGGTGGTGATGCCGAGGACCTCGGCGCACAGCTCGATGCCCTCGGGCGTGACGTAGCCCTGGACGGACTGCAGCAGGTGCAGCATCGGCAGCAGCGCCGAGCGGGACTGCGGGTAGCGCCCGGCGATCTGGGCGAGGTCGCCGCGGACGCGCTCGTCGAGCACGCCGCTCGTCCTGGGCTCGTGGTCGGTCGTCACCGGTCCACCCCTCCCATCACCGGGTCGATGCTCGCGATGGCCACGATGACGTCGGACAGCATGCCGCGCTCGCTCATCACCGAGGTGCCCTGCAGGTTGACGAAGGACGGGTCGCGGAAGTGGGCGCGGTAGGGACGCGTGCCGCCGTCGGAGACGAGGTGGCAGCCGATCTCGCCGCGGGGCGACTCGATCGCGACGTAGGTCTGCCCGGCCGGCACCCGGAAGCCCTCGGTGACGAGCTTGAAGTGGTGGATCAACGCCTCCATCGACTCGCCCATGATGTGCTTGATGTGGTCGAGGGAGTTGCCCATGCCGTCGGCGCCGATGGCCAGCTGCGCGGGCCAGGCGATCTTCTTGTCGTCGACCATGACGGGCTGGCCCTCCATCGTCGCCAGGCGCGCGGCGGCCTGCTCGACGATCTTGAGCGACTCCCACATCTCGGCCTGGCGGACCCGGAACCGTCCGTAGGAGTCGGGCTGGTCCCAGGTGATCGTCTCGAAGTCGTAGGTCTCGTAGCCGCAGTAGGGCTGCTTCTTGCGCAGGTCCCAGTCGAGCCCGGTGGCGCGCAGCGGCGGGCCGGTGATGCCGAGCGAGAGGCAGCCGGCGACGTCGAGGTAGCCGACGTCGACCAGGCGTCCCTTGAAGATCGGGTTGGCGTTGCACAGGGCGGCGTACTCGGGCAGCCGCTTGCGCAGCAGCGCGACGGTCTCGGCGATCTTCTCCAGGGCCCCGCTCGGGAGGTCCATCGAGACGCCGCCGGGACGGAAGTAGGCCGAGTTCATCCGCAGGCCGGTGATCATCTCGAACAGGTCGAGGATCTCCTCGCGGTCGCGGAAGCCGCACGTCATGACGGTGAGGGCGCCGAGCTCCATGCCACCGGTGGCGATGCACACCAGGTGCGAGGAGATCCGGTTGAGCTCCATCATCAGGACCCGCAGCGTCTGGGCCTTCTCGGGGATCTCGTCGGTGATCCCGAGCAGCTTCTCCAGCGACAGCACGTAGGCGGCCTCGTTGAAGAACGGCGCGACGTAGTCCATCCGGGTGCAGAACGTGACGCCCTGCGTCCAGGAGCGGAACTCCATGTTCTTCTCGATGCCGGTGTGGAGGTAGCCGATGCCCGCGCGGGCCTCGGTGACCATCTCGCCGTCGACCTCGAGGATCAGGCGGAGCACGCCGTGCGTCGAGGGGTGCTGCGGCCCCATGTTGACCACGATGTGCTCCTCGCGGCCGTCGGAGCCCGCGGTGACGGAGTCCCAGTCCTGGCCGGTGACGGTGAACACCGGACCGCTGGTGGTCTCCTGGGTGCCGGCGTAGGGGTCGCTCGTCGGCTGCTGGGTGTCGGTCATCAGTTGTACGACCTCCGCTGGTCGGGCGGCGGGACCGTCGCGCCCTTGTACTCGACGGGGATGCCGCCGAGGGGGTAGTCCTTGCGCTGCGGGTGGCCCGGCCAGTCGTCGGGCATCAGGATGCGGGTGAGGGCCGGGTGTCCGTCGAAGACGATGCCGAACATGTCGAACGTCTCGCGCTCGTGCCAGTCGGCCGTCGGGTACACCGGGACCACCGACGGCAGGTGCGGGTCGGCGTCGGGGACGGCGACCTCCAGCCGCACGCGGCGGTTGTGCGTCATCGACAGCAGGTGGTGGACGACGTGCATCTCGCGTCCGGTCTCGTGCGGGTAGTGCACGCCCGAGACGCTGCTGCAGAGCTCGAACCGCAGCGCGGGGTCGTCGCGCATCACGCGCGCCACGGTGAGCAGGTCGGCGGCGCGGACGTGGAACGTGATCTCGTCGCGGTCGACGACGACCTTCTCGACCGAGCCCGTGAGCTGCTCGGAGGTCAGCGCGGAGTCGAGGCGGTCGGCGACGTCGTCGAACCAGCCGCCGAAGGGGCGCTGGGTGGCGCCCGGCAGGGTGACGGGACGCGTCAGGCCGCCGTAGCCGGAGGTGTCGCCGGTGCCGCGGACGCCGAACATGCCCTCGCGGACGTCGACGACCTCGAGCGTGCTGGCGTCGCTGGGCACCACCTCGGCACCGCGCGGCTCGGCGACCTGCTCGTGGCTGACGTCCTGGGTGTTGGGTCGCTGGACGTCGGGGCGCTTCGGGGCGTCGTCGGCAGGTGTCACCGCAGCAGGCCCTTCTGCTCGATCGTCGGGGTGGCGGCGAGGGCCGCGGTCTCGAGCTCGTCGATCTCGGCGAGGCGGTGCGCGCCGAGCTTGGTGTGCTGGATGTCGGCGTGCAGCTTGAGGATCGCGTCGATCAGCATCTCGGGCCGCGGCGGGCAGCCGGGGAGGTACATGTCGACGGGGACGACGTGGTCGACGCCCTGCACGATCGCGTAGTTGTTGAACATGCCGCCCGAGCTGGCGCAGACGCCCATGGCGAGGACGTACTTGGGGCCGGCCATCTGGTCGTAGATCTGGCGCAGGACGGGCGCCATCTTCTGGCTGACGCGGCCGGCGACGATCATCAGGTCGGCCTGGCGCGGCGAGGGCCGGAACACCTCCATGCCGAAGCGCGAGGAGTCGTAGCGGGGCGCGCCGAACGTCATCATCTCGATGGCGCAGCAGGCCAGGCCGAACGTCGCGGGCCAGAACGAGGCCTTGCGGAAGTAGCCCGCGAGCCCCTCGACGGTGGACAGGAGGACTCCGCTGGGGAGCTTCTCTTCGAGACCCATGTCAGTCCCACTCCATTCCGCCGCGCCGCCACTCGTAGGCGTACGCGATCGTGACGTTGACCAGGAACAGCACCGCGGCCCACAGGGGGAACCAGCCGAGCTGGTCCGAGGCCACGGCGTACGGGTAGAGGATGATCACCTCGATGTCGAAGACGATGAACATCATGGCGGTGATGAAGTACTTGACCGAGACCTTGCCGCCGCCGATCGGCTGCGGCGTGGGCTCGATGCCGCACTCGTAAGAGTCGAGCTTGGCCCGGTTGTAGCGGGCCGGTCCGGTGAACGGCGCGATGCCGACGGAGAAGACCGCGAACCCTGCGGCCAGCACGCCCAGGGCGAGGATCGGGATGTAGGCGTTCACGCGGTGTCACTCCCCTGGGGCGGACGGTGTCTGAGGGACTCACGGCTGTGCTGCGGTCGCCGTCCTCGGACCCTCTCGCTCGTGCGCTCGTGAATTTCTTCACGAGGGTCGGCGAGACGACGCTCGGGGGTGGCGACGTTCGTCAGTGTATGCCCGGTCACACCCCGTCCGACACGGGGGTGTGACCGGCGACACCGGTCCTGACCTGGGGATTTAGGGCATTTCTGGCTTGCGTTATTGACGTGGTCGCGATGGCCGGGAGCAACGCCGCCGGCCGGAATGCCGTGCACGTCAGGCTGACCCGTCCGGCGCCCGGCTGGGAAGGCGCCGCGGCGAGGACGACCCGGGGTTGGTCGTCGAGGCCGCGAGCAACGCACCCAGGCGGGATGCCGGGGCGCGTCAGAGGGGCTTGGTGGCGTGGTGGAGGGCGACGATCCCGCCGGTGAGGTCGGTCCAGGTGACCGAGCGCCATCCGCTGTCGTGGATCTGGCCGGCGAGGTGGCTCTGGTCGGGCCAGGAGCGGATCGACTCGGCGAGGTAGACGTACGACTCGGGGTTGGACGAGACCCGGCGGGCGACCGAGGGCAGCGCGCGCATCAGGTAGTTGACGTAGACGGTGCGGAACGGCGCCCAGGTGGGACGGCTGAACTCGCACACCACGAGGCGTCCGCCGGGGCGGGTGACGCGGAGCATCTCGCGCAGGCCGGCGGACGGGTCGACGACGTTGCGCAGGCCGAACGAGATCGTCACCGCATCGAACGAGTCGTCGGCGAACGGGAGGCCGGTGGCGTCGCCGGCCACGAAGGGCAGGTGCGCGTACTGGCGGACGCCCTGGCGGAGCATGCCGATGGAGAAGTCGCACGGGACGACGGTGGCGCCGGCGCGGGCGAACGGGACGCTGGAGGTCCCGGTGCCGGCGGCGAGGTCGAGGATCGTCTCGCCCTCGGCCGGGGCGACGGACTCGACCACGCGGCGGCGCCAGCGTCGGTCCTGCCCGAGGGAGAGGACGTCGTTGGTGAGGTCGTAGCGGCGCGCGACGTCGTCGAACATGCGGGCCACCTCGCCCGGCTGCTTGGTCAGGTCGGCGCGGGTCACCGGGCCATCGTCCCATCGTGTGACGTGCCCCGCCTGATCGGGCCGGGCGCCGTCCGCGACGTACCCTGAAAGGGTGATCAGCCCCGAGGGCCCGGACGCGGGCGTCCCCCGTCTGGTGGTGCGCACCACCCGCATCGGCCCCCTCGCGAACGGCCTGCTCGACCTCCTTCCCGAGCACGACTCGCTCGCCTGGGTGCGCGACGGCGACGGCCTCGTCGGCTGGGGACGTGCGGCGGTCGCCTCGACGTCGGGGCCCGGCCGGTTCTCCGACGCGCAGGACTGGTGGCGCGATCTCACCGCCGCCGCCGACGTGCTCGACGACGTCGACTGCGCCGGGTCCGGGCTCGTCGCGTTCGGCTCCTTCGCCTTCGCCGACGACCCCGGCGACTCGGTGCTCGCCGTGCCCGAGGTGGTGGTCGGACGCCGGGGCGACCTCGTCTGGCTGACGACGATCGGCACCGACGAGCAGCCCGCCCCCGGCCTCCGGCCGGGCAGCCCGGCCCGCCGGCCCGAGAACGTCGTCTTCACCGACGGTGCCCGCGGCGGGGCCGACTGGGAGACCGTCGTCGCCGAGGCGGTGCGCCGCATCACCGCCGGCGACCTCGACAAGGTGGTGCTCGCCCGCGACCTCGTGGCCGACCTCGACGCGCCCCTCGACACGCGCTGGCCGCTGCAGCGCCTCGCCGCCACCTACCCGCCGTGCTGGACCTTCCAGGTCGACGGCCTGTTCGGGGCCACCCCGGAGATGCTGGTGCGACGCGAGCGCGGCCTGGTGACCTCGCGGGTGCTCGCCGGCACGATCCGTCGCACCGGCGACGACGCCCACGACCTCGCGCTCGCCGCGTCGCTGGCGCGCTCCAGCAAGGACCTCGAGGAGCACGAGTACGCGGTGCGCTCGGTCGCCGACGTCCTCGCCGACCACTGCACGGGGATGAACGTGCCGGAGTCGCCGTTCGTCCTGCACCTGCCCAACGTCATGCACCTGGCCTCCGACGTCGCCGGCGTGATCGACGACGACACGTCCGCGCTCGAGCTCGCCGGCGCCCTGCACCCGTCGGCGGCCGTGGGCGGCACGCCGACCAAGACCGCCGTCGACCTCATCCTCGAGATCGAGGGCATGGACCGCGGGCGCTACGCCGGTCCGGTCGGCTGGATCGACGCCGACGGCGACGGCGAGTGGGGCATCGCGCTGCGCTCGGCCTCGGTCGAGGGCGACGGAACGCGGGTGCGCCTCTACGCGGGCTGCGGCATCGTCGCCGACTCCGACCCCGGGGCCGAGCTCGCCGAGAGCCAGGCCAAGCTCGTCCCCGTGCGCGACGCCCTGACCTCCTGACCCACCGGTCTGGGACGCTGTCCCGGTGCTGCTCCAGGTGGTCGTCCTCGTCGCGCTGGTCGCCGTGCTCGGGCTCTACGTCCGGCGCGACGTCACCGAGTACGCCCGCTTCCGCGCCCTGACGGACACCTCGGCCCGGGTGCGCGCCTACCGCCGCTGGTGCCTGGAGGGGCCGCTGCTCTTCGGCGGCATGACGCTCGTCGCGCTGGGCGTCGCGGGCCGTCCGTTCGAGGCGCCGCTCGCCCGCGCGGCGGCCTCCGACCTCGTGTCATCGGCCCGCGACGGGCTCGGCACCGGCTTCGTGGCCGCGTTCGTCGCCGCCGTGGTGGGCGGTTCGGTGGTCGGCGCGGTCCTCGCGAGCCGCTCGTCCGGCGCACCGTCGACCGTGGGCGACATCGACGCCCTCCTGCCGCGCAACCGTGCCGAGCTGCCGTGGGGCGGCGTGCTGTCGGTGACGGCCGGGGTGTTCGAGGAGCTGCTCTTCCGCCTCGCGCTGCCCGCGCTGGTGCTCGCGGTGACCGGCAGCGTCGTCGCGGCCTTCGTCGGCCCGACCCTGGTGTTCGGGCTGATGCACGCCTACCAGGGCGCGGCCGGCGTCGTCGGCACCACCGTGGTCGGCGTCCTGATGGTGGGCGTCTACCTGCTCACCGGCCAGCTGTGGGTCGCGATCGTGCTGCACGTCGTGATCGACCTGCGCGCCCTCGTCCTCGTGCCCGCACTCACCGGCGCCCGCTCCCGTCCCGCCTAGCGGCGGTGGCCATGGCACCAGGATCGGCCCGGAGGTGGGGCCGTACCCACCGCGCACCCGTGCCGAGGGCGACCCCCAGGATCAGATCGGCCCGAGGCTCGGCCGCTTGGCGGTGACGGCGTCGCCGGACGACGTGCCGCGGATGCGCCGCTCCACCCAGGGCAGCGCGTGCTCCTTGGCCCAGGCGAGGTTGGCGTCGCGGCGCTCGTTCTTGGGGACGAACGCGGCCTTGCTCATCGGCTCGCTGACGAGGTCGTGCGGGACGCCCAGGACGTCGAGCACGGCGATCGCCATCCGGGTGTGCCCGCGCCACGACATGTGCATGCGGTCCTCGTCCCACAGCCGGTTGTCGGCGTACTCGCGCAGGCGCCAGTAGTCGAGCAGCGTCGCGCCGTGCACGTCGGCCATCTCGCGCACCAGCTCGTTGTAGATCGCGAACCGGCCCCGCATCGTCCCGATCACCGGCGCACCGACCGGGTCGACGGCGGTCCAGACGACGACGCGTGCGCCGGTCGCGGTGAGCCGCCCGACCGCTTCCCCGTAGCGCGCGACGAGGTCGTCGAGGTCGACCTTGGGTCGCAGGATGTCGTTGGCCCCGGCGTAGATCGTCACCAGGTCGGGCCGCATCGCGACCGCCGGCTCGATCTGCTCGTCGAGGATCGCGTCGAGCTTGCGGCCACGGATCGCGAGGTTCGCGTACCCGAAGTCGTCGGTGCGCGTCGCCAGCACCTCCGCGACGCGGTCGGCCCACCCGCGCAGCCCGTTGGGGCGCGACGGGTCGGGGTCGCCGACGCCCTCGGTGAAGGAGTCGCCGAGCGCGACGTAGCGGTGGAAGACAGGTGACGCGGTCATCCCCCGATCGTCCCAGGCCGGTCACGGTTGGCAGGATCGGCCCATGAGCACCGCCTCCCAGCGCCTGCACACCGCGGGACGCGTCCACGTCCCGCTGATGCTCGCCCTCACCTTCTCCACCGGCGTCGTCGACGCGGTCGGCTACCTCGGCCTCGACCGCGTCTTCACCGGCAACATGACGGGCAACGTCGTCATCCTCGGGATGGCGCTGGTCGGCGCGGACGACCTGCCGATCCTCGGCCCCGTCATCGCGCTCGTGGGCTTCGTCCTCGGGGCCGCGCTGGGCGGCTTCGTCCTGCGCCACCGCGAGAGCGGCTGGTCCCGTCGGACGAGCGGCCTGCTCGCCGTCGTCGCCGTGGTGCTGACGGCGCTGGCCGTCACCCTCCTGGTCGTCCCCTCCTTCCCCGAGCCGCTCGCGCTGTCGGTGACGGGCGTGCTGGGCGCCGCGATGGGGCTGCAGGCCGCGACCGCGCGCCACCTCGCCGTCGCCGACGTCACCACCGTCGTCGTCACGTCGACGCTCACCGGGCTGGCCGCCGACTCCGTGCTCGGCAACCGGTCGGGCACCCGGCAGTGGCGACGCCTCGGGGCCGTCGGGCTGATCCTGCTCGGCGCCGCCGCCGGGGCCGCGCTGCTGCGCTGGGAGCTCGGCGCCGGGGTCGCGCTGTCGGCCGTGATCACCGTCGTGGTGGTGGTCGTGGGCCACGTCGCCATGCGGCGCGCGTCCGCCGCCTGACGGCCCGCCGTAGGGTCGAGCGCATGCGCCTCGTCGACCACCTGCCCGAGGGCCCGTTCGACGAGGACCTCACGCTGGCGGCGTTCACCGAGTGGGCCGACGCGCAGGGGCTGACCCTCTACCCGCACCAGGAGGAGGCGATCCTCGAGGTGCTGGCCGGCTCGAACGTCATCGTCGCGACGCCGACGGGCTCGGGCAAGAGCCTGGTGGCCGCGGGTGCCCAGCTGGCGGCGCTGGCCGCGGGTCGTCGCACCTACTACACGGCGCCGATCAAGGCACTCGTGTCGGAGAAGTTCTTCGCGCTCGTCGAGCTGTTCGGCGCCGAGAACGTCGGCATGGTGACGGGCGACGCCGCGGTCAACGCGGACGCGCCGATCATCGCCGCCACCGCCGAGATCCTGGCCAACAAGGCGCTGCGCGAGGGCGCGGCCGCCGACGTCGGCCTGGTGGTGATGGACGAGTTCCACTACTACTCCGACCCCGACCGCGGGTGGGCCTGGCAGGTGCCGCTCCTCGAGCTGACGAACGCGCAGTTCGTCCTGATGTCGGCCACGCTCGGCGACACCACCTTCTTCGCCGACGACCTCACCCGCCGCACCGGCCGCGAGACCGCCACCGTCACGTCGGTCGACCGGCCCGTCCCACTGGTCTTCGAGTACGTCACGACGCCCGTCCACGAGACGCTCGAGGAGCTGCTCGGGTCACACCAGGCGCCGGTCTACGTCGTGCACTTCACCCAGGCGTCGGCGATCGAGCGCGCTCAGGCGCTCGCGTCGATGAACGTCGCGTCGCGGGCCGAGCGCGACGCCATCCGCGACACGATCGGTGCGTTCCGGTTCACGTCGGGCTTCGGGACGTCGCTGTCGCGCCTGGTGCGCCTCGGCATCGGGGTGCACCACGCGGGCATGCTGCCGCGCTACCGGCGGCTCGTCGAGACGCTGACGCAGGCGGGGCTGCTCAAGGTGGTCTGCGGCACCGACACCCTCGGCGTCGGGATCAACGTGCCCATCCGCACCGTGCTGTTCTCCGCGCTCACCAAGTACGACGGGACACGCCAGCGTCACCTGCAGGTGCGTGAGTTCCAGCAGATCGCCGGGCGTGCCGGGCGGGCGGGCTTCGACACCGTCGGCAGCGTCGTCGTCGAGGCGCCCGACCACGTCGTCGAGAACGCCAAGCAGCTCGCCAAGGCCGGTGACGACGTCCGCAAGCAGCGCAAGGTCACCCGCAAGAAGGCACCGGAGGGCTTCGTCAACTGGACCGAGTCGACCTTCGACCGGCTGACGACGGGCGAGCCCGAGCCGCTGGTCTCTCGGATGAAGGTGTCGCACGCGATGGTGCTCGACGTCGTCCAGCGCCGCGGTGACGCGTTCGCGTCGATGCGTTACCTGCTGCGCGACAACCACGAGCCCCGTCGCCGCCAGAACCAGCTGATCCGCGAGGCGATCGCGATCTTCCGGGCGCTGGTCGCCGGTGGCGTCGTCGAGCGCGTGCCCGAGCCGGGCCCGGACGGCCGCACCGTGCGGCTGACCGTCGACCTGCCGCCCGACTTCGCGCTCAACCAGCCGCTGTCGCCGTTCGCGGTCGCCGCGCTCGACGTGCTCGACCCCGAGTCCGAGGACCACGCGCTCGACGTCGTCTCGGTGATCGAGTCGACGCTGGAGGACCCGCGGACGATCCTGCGCGCGCAGCAGCACCGGGCGCGCGGCGAGGCCGTCGCGCAGATGAAGTCCGAGGGCATCGAGTACGAGGAGCGGATGGAGCTGCTCGACGAGGTCACCCACCCGCAGCCGCTGCGCGACGTCCTCGAGGCGGCGTACGAGGCGTACAAGGCCGGGCACCCGTGGGTGGCCGACCACGAGCTGCGCCCCAAGTCCGTCGCCCGCGAGATGTGGGAGCGGTCGATGACCTTCGCCGAGCTGGTCTCCTACCACCAGCTCGCGCGGTCCGAGGGCCTCGTCCTGCGCTACCTGTCCGACGTCTACAAGGCGCTGCGGCACACCGTCCCCGCGTCGGCGCGCGACGAGCTGCTCGAGGACATCACCGCCTGGCTCGGCGAGGTCGTCCGCCAGACCGACTCCTCGCTGCTCGACGAGTGGGAGGAGCTCGCCGCCGGCGGTGGCCAGGCCGTCGTCGCCGCGCGTCCCCTCGACGCGACACCGACCGCGCTCACCTCCAACACCCGCGCCTTCCGCGTGCTCGTGCGCAACGCGCTGTTCCGACGCGTCGAGCTCGCGGCGCTGCGGCGCTTCGAGGAGCTCGGTGCCATGGACGCCGCCGCGGGCTGGACCGCCACCCGCTGGTCCGAGGCGATGACCGACTACTTCGCCGAGTACGACGTGCTCGGCACCGACGCCGACGCCCGCGGCCCGTCGATGTTCGTCGTCGACGACGACCCCGAGCGCGACGACCCCGACGCCGGACGCGTGTGGGAGGTGGAGCAGGTGATGGCCGACCCCGACGGCGACCACGACTGGCGCATCCGCGCGACGGTCCACCTCGACGCCTCCGACGAGGCCGGCGAGCCCGTCGTCCAGCTCCGCACCGTCGCCCCCCTCACCTCCTAGCCCCCTCCCCGCCCGCTGTCTCGCCGAGTGGCGCAAATTCGGGGTCGACACGCATGATTCGGCCCGATCTTGCGCCACTCGAGCACGGATTTGCGCCACTCGACGCGGACGGATCGGGCGCCGGCCCCGTCACGCGCAGAGGAGAGCGGCGAGAAGGTCACGAGGTGGCCGGCAGAGTGACGCGCGGGCGTACGGGTCGACGCGGCGGCGGACGCTCACCGAGTGGCGCAAACCTGCGGACGAGCGGCGCAAGATCGGGGTCCGCCTCGGCGTGTCACCCCGAGTTTGCGCCGCTCGGCGGGAGGCGGGAGAGGGGGCGGGGTCAGTCGGGGAGGAGGCCGCGGCGGCGGGCGAGGGAGGCGGCCTCGGTGCGGCCGGAGGCGCCGAGCTTGGCGAGCAGGTTGGAGACGTGGACGCTGACGGTCTTGGTGCTGATGAACAGCCGGGTGCCGATCTCGCCGTTGGTGCGGCCGTCGGCGACGAGGGCGAGCACCTCGAGCTCGCGCGGGGTCAGGACGTCGGAGCCGCGGGACGGTCGGCCGGGGCCGCGCAGGAGCGACAGCTCGGCCAGGAGCGGACGGGCACCCAGCCGCCGCGCCACCTCGCGGGCCGGGGCGGCCACCGCGTCGGACTCGGCCTGACGCCCCGCGACGCGCAGCGCCGCGGCCAGCCGGGCCTGCGACCGGGCCACCTCGAAGACGTGCCCCGACTCGCCGAAGCCCCGCACCGCCCGCTCCCAGGCCGTCACGAGGTCGTCCGGCTCCACCGACTCCCCCGCGGCGCGACGCAGGCGGAGCCGCTCGGCGGACGTGCGCGCGAGCCACGCCCGCGACTCCACCCCCTGCTGCCGCGGTCCCTCGCGGGTGGCGATGCCGCGCGCCACCTCCTCGACGTCGCCGGCCCGCTCGAGCCAGGCCGCCCGGACGTCGGGCCCGACCTCGCCGACGTGCGCCGCCAGCTGGCCCAGCAGCACCGCGCCGAAGCGCACCCGCGCGGAGAAGCGCGGCTCCCAGGTCCGGGAGAGCAGCGCGACGGCCTCGTCGTGGAAGGCGATCGCGGCCGGCACGTCACCCGCATCGGCGAGCAGCTCCACGCCCGAGCCCGCGGCCAGGATCGCGACGAACCCCTCCCGCTCCCAGGTACGGCGGCTGTCGAGCACCGCCGGCAGGACCGACGCGTCGCCCCGACCCGCGCGGACGAGCATGGCCGCCTGGCCGACCATCGCCGCCGGGACGGGCGGGGCTGCCGCTCCGGCGAGGTCCCCGGCCGCGAGCGCGCCGTCCCAGTCGCCCGACATGTACGACGACACGATCCGCAGCACCCACGCGTCCACGCCGAACGGCGCCCAGGTGTGCCGCAGGACGCGGGCCCGCTCGGCCACGGCGGTGAACTCGGGCACGGCGCCCGCCGGGTCGCCGCCCTCCATCCGCATGGTCGCCAGGTGGTACCCGGCGCGGAGCTCGGCCACCGCGTCGCCGTCGACGCGCGCCTGCCGGGCGACGTCCTCGAGCACGTGCCGCGCGCCGTCGGGGTCACCGAGGCGCTCCTCGAGCCGGGCGACCGTCACGCGCAGGTCGGTCGCGAGTCGGGACTGGCCGCTGCGCTCGGCGAGGTCGATCGCGTGGGACGCGTCGACGATCGTCGCCTCAGTCATCTCCGGCGGCGCGGCACGGGTGTAGACCGCGAGCACGCGGGCGGTGACCTCGTCGTCGCGGACGTCGTCGAGCAGACCGTGGGCCTCGCGGGCCACCTCCCACGGGTCCACCCCCGTGTCGGCGACGAGCGCCGCGTCGGCCAGGGCGGCGAGCAGCCGGGCCCGGCGGGCGACGGACGCCGACGCGGGCAGGTGGGCGAGGGCGTCGCGCAGCATGGCCACCGCGCGGTCGACGTGCCCGCCGTCCACCGCGGCCTGCGCCGCACGCAGGGTCAGGGCGAGGACGTCGACGCCCTCGGGCGGCTCGCCCTCGCCCAGCAGCTCCAGGGCGCGCTCGTAGTGCCGCCCGGCCTCGCCGGGACCGCCGACGCGCATGGCCTCGTCACCGGCCTCGAGGCTGGCGCGGACCGCGAGGTCGCGCTGCCCGGAGAGCCGGGCGTGCCGGGCCAGCTCGGCGGCCGAGCCCTCGACGGCTCCCGAGCCCAGCGCGCGGGCGTAGGCACCGTGCAGCCGGGTGCGCTCCCCGGGCATCAGGTCGTCGTAGACGGCCTCGGCGAGCAGCGCGTGCCGGAAGGAGTAGCGCCCCGCGTCGTCGGGCACGAGGACGTGCCGCTCGACGGCCGCGCGCAGCGCCGCGTCGAGGTCGGCGTCGGTGGTCTGCGAGACGGCCGCGAGCAGCGGGTGCGAGACGCGACGTCCGGCGACGGACGCGGTGCGGACCACCTGGCGCGCGCCGTCGTCGAGCTGCTCCAGCCGCACGAGCAGCAGGTCGGCGAGGTCGAGCGGGAGCCCGCCGGCCGCGACCGCCCCGACCAGCTCCTCGACGAAGAACGCGTTGCCGTCGGCCCGGTCGACGATCTCGGCGACGTCGGGCTCGGCGAGCACCGAGCTCTCCAGGTCGCGGACGAGCAGGCGCACGTCGGGCTCGGCGAGCGGGTCGAGCTGCACGCGCTCGACACCGGTGACCCGGGTCCACTGCGCGACGACGGGCCGCAGCGGGTGGCGACGGTGGAGGTCGTCGGTCCGGTACGACACGACGAACCGGAGCGGCGCGTCGGCCTGGCGCGCGAGTGCCACGCTCAACACGTCGCGGGTGGACTGGTCGGCCCAGTGGGCGTCCTCGACCACGACGAGCAGCGGCGCGTCCGCGGCGAGGTCGGTGAGGGCGCCGAGCACGCCCTCGATCAGCTCGGCGCGGTCGATCGGCACCGGCACGTCGGACGAGCCCGCGCGCTGGCGGTGCCGCGGCAGCAGGCGACGGACGGAGGGGTGAGAGGCCACCAGCTCCTCGGTGCGCCGGGGGTCCTCGGCGTCGAGGCGGCCGAACATCTCGGTGAGCGGCAGCGACGGCACCTCGTCGTCGCCGAGGTCGAGGCAGTGCCCGGAGAGCACCCGCCACCCGGCGGCGCGGGCGTGCGCGCCCAGCTCGGACAGCAGGCGGGTCTTGCCGATGCCGGCGTCCCCGCCGAGCAGCACCGCGCGCGACGTCGCGACCGCGGGGTCGTCGATGCCCAGGGCGGCGACCACCTGGGCCAGCTCGGCGGCCCGGCCGACGATGCCGCCCGGGCGTGGAGGATGGAGCATGTCGTCCATCATCGCCCGGACGCCGACCTCACGTCACCGGCTCGCTCAGCGGGCCCGGGCGCGCCGCGTCAGCCGGCGGGCACGGCGCACGACGGCGGCCTGCTGCTCGTTCTCGATGAACCGGCGTGCGCGGTCGTGGCGGTACTCGATCTCGGCCATCAGGCTCGGGTCGATGCGTGCGTCCATGGTCTGCTCCGTCCCTCGGCCACCTCGTGCAGGTGGCGTCGAGGTCGACGATGCGGCCCTGAGGTAGCACCGGACATCGGCCGAGCTCCCTATCTCCGGCGTCGGCGCGGCCGTCGCTACCTCAGACGGCCCGTGCGGGGCGCTCGAGCACGAGCTCGCGACCGTCCTCCTCGTCCCACTGCTCGCCGACGTGCACGAACCCGTGCGCGTCGAGCAGCGCCCGCGACGCGACGTTGTCGGGACGCACGCTCGCGCGGACGGCGCCCACCCCGGGCATGGCGGCCGCCACCTCGAGCAGCACCAGCAACGCGGCGCGCGCGTGGCCGCGGCGACGGTGCGCCGGGTCGGTGGCGTACCCGACCTCGACGGTGCCCCCGGCATCGGGACGTCCGTGGAAGCCGGCCCGGCCGACCACCACGCCCGCGTCGACCACGAGCCGGGTGACCCACGGCGCGTCCGCGGGCTGGTCGGCCACCTGGTCGCGTCGCCGCCGCCAGGTGCCCCGGCACTCCTCGCCGACCAGGTAGGCGGTGAGGGGCAGCCCGCTCAGCGCCGAGGCGGCCGCCAGGTCGCCGTCGGCGAGCGCCACCAGCACCGGGTGCGGCACGAGCACGAGCGAGCGCCCTGCCGCCTCGGGCACCCGCGACGTCCAGGGGTCCTGGGTCACCACCTCGTCAGGGACGGCGGGCGATGCCCGCCAGCTTGGTGATGGTCGCGCCGATGCGCGAGCCGGCCTCCTTGGGCAACGTCGAGGCGCCGCCGTGGAGCACGGTGATGATCTGGCTGAGCTGGCGGTCGGCGGCGGCCGTGCGGGTGAACGACATCAGGTTCAGCGGCGGCTTGATCCGCTGGCGGGCGACGGCGTGGGCGTAGGTGAACTCGCGCAGCCCGTCGGGGCCGTGGATGCGGCCGAAGCCCGAGGCCCCGACACCGCCGAAGGGGAGCGACGGGATCGCCGCGAAGCTGATCACCGCGTTCACCGACGTCATGCCCGACCGGATCCTCGACGCGATCTCGGCACCGCGCGCCCGGGAGAACACCGCGCCGCCGAGGCCGTAGGAGGTGGCGTTGGTGCGCTCGACCGCCTCGTCCATGTCGCGCACCCGGGTGACGGTGAGCGTGGGGCCGAAGGTCTCCTGCGTCACCGCGGTCGAGTCCTCGGGGGTGTCGAGCAGGACGGTGGGCTGCACGTAGCGGTCGCCGACGGCGTCGAGGCCACCGACGAGCGCACGGGCGCCCTTGTCGAGCGCGTCCTGGACGTGCGAGCGGATGACGTCCAGCTGTGACGGCATGGTGATCGGGCCCAGCTTCGCGCCCTCCCCCGCGCCGGCGACGAGCCCGCGCGTCGCCTTCTCGACCTCCACCACGAAGTCGTCGTAGACGCGCTCGTGAACGTAGACCCGCTCGATGCCGATGCAGGTCTGGCCGGCGTTGGACATGCCGCCCCAGACGGCCGCGTCGGCCGCGGCGGCGAGGTCGGCGTCGTCGTCGACGATCAGCGCGTCCTTGCCGCCGGCCTCGATGATCACCGGGGTGAGGTGCTCCGCCGCGGCGGCCATCACCTTCTTGCCGGTGGCCGTGGAGCCGGTGAAGGCGATCTTGTCGACGCCGGACGACGACGCGAGCGCGCCGCCCGTGGCGCCGAGGCCCGTCACCAGGCCGAGGAGGGCACGGTCCGGCACGACCTCGCGCAGGCTGTCGGCCAGCCAGCGCCCGACGCCGGGCGTCAGCTCGCTGGGCTTGAACACGACGGTGTTGCCCGCGGCGAGCGCGTAGGCGATGGAGCCCATCGGGGTGAAGACCGGGTAGTTCCACGGGCCGATGACGCCGACGACGCCCAGCGGCTTGTACTCCACGGTCGCGGCCTGGTTGGCCATCAGCAGGCCGGGCGCGACGCCGCGCGGGCCGAGCACCTTCCGGGCGTGGCCGGCGGCCCAGGCGAGGTGGTCGATCGCGAGCGCGATCTCCATCGTCGCGTCGGCGTGCGGCTTGCCGGTCTCGCGGTGCACGACGTCGGCGAGCTGGGCCATCCGGCGCGTGATGACCCCCCGCCACCTGCCCAGCACGTCGGCGCGCTCGGCGAACGTCAGCGCCGACCACCAGGTGGACGCCTCGCGGGCCGCGGCGACGGCGGCCTCGACGTCGGCGACGGTGTGCACCGGGTAGGTGTCGACGACGTCGCCGGTGGCGGGGTCCAGGGAGTCGAACGTCTCGTGGTCGGGCTCGCGGACCTCGGCGGGCCTCTCGTCGATCGCGGTCATCGGGCGTCCTTCGGGGTCGAGCGGGGGCGGGGCGCGGCACGGCCGCGCAGCAGGTCGGCGGCCTTCTCGCCGATCATGATCGTGGGCGCGTTGGTGTTGCCGCGGGGCACCACCGGCATCACCGACGCGTCAGCCACGCGGAGACCCTCCACGCCGCGCACGCGCAGCTCGGGGTCGACGACGGACTGCTCGCCGCTGCCCATCGCGCACGTGCCGACGGGGTGGTAGAGCGTCTGCGTGGTCTGGCGGACGTGCTCCTCGACGTCGGCCGTCGACTCCGACGCGGGCATCTGCGGCCCGTCGAGGAAGCGGGCGAACGGGCCCGACCGGGCGATGTCGTAGGCGCGCTCCATGCCGGCGACGATCGCGTCGTGGTCGGTCTGGTCCTCGAGGTAGCGCGGGTCGATCTCGGGGTGCCAGCGCGGGTCGGTGGAGCGCAGCCGCACGTGGCCGCGGCTCTTGGGGTCGACCAGCGTCGACGCGACGGTCACGCCGCGCGAGAGCGCCTCGCGCAGCCCGTTGTCCCAGAACCCCGCCGGCGCCATGTGGAACTGCACGTCGGGGGCCGCGAGCCCGTCGCGGCTGGCGAAGAAGGCCCCGGCCTCGGCGACGTTGGACACCAGCGGCCCGGTGCCCGTGGCCTTCCAGCGCAGCAGGTTGGTCAGCCCGGCGAGCTCGGTCAGGTCGGAGGTGCCCCGGGTGTTCCACAGGACGCCGGTGACGGGGTGGTCGTGCAGGTTCTCGCCCACGCCGGGCAGGTCGACGACGACGTCGACGCCCACGTCGCGCAGGTGTGCCGCCGGGCCGATGCCCGACAGCATCAGCAGCTGCGGCGTGTTGAGCGTGCCGCCCGACAGCACCACCTCGGCGGACGCGTGCACGGCATGGGTGGCGTCGTCCTGGAGGTACTCCACGCCGACGGCGCGGGTGCCCTCGAGGAGCACGCGGGTGACGAGCGCGCCCGTGCGGACGGTGAGGTTGGGGCGTCCCGTCGCGGGACGGATGAACGCGTCGGCGACCGACCAGCGCCGTCCGCGGTGGTGGGTGACCTGGTAGAGGCCGGCCCCCTCCTGCTCGGCGCCGTTGAAGTCGTCGTTGGGCTTGAGCCCGGCCGCGACGGCCGACTCGACCCAGGCATGGCTCAGCTCGTGGGTGAACCGGCGGTCCTCGACGTGCAGGGCGCCGCCCCGTCCGTGGTACGGACCACCGAGCCGGTCGTTGTCCTCGCTGCGCACGAAGTACGGCAGCACGTCCTCGTAGCCCCAGCCCGTGGCGCCGTGCGCGTCGCGCCAGCCGTCGTAGTCGGCGCGGTTGCCACGGATGTAGATCATCGCGTTCATCGACGAGCAGCCGCCGAGGGCCTTCATCCGCGGCCAGTAGGCACGGCGGCCGGCGAGCTGCTTCTGCGGCGTGGTCTCGTACTTCCAGTCCCACCGGGTCTTGAACAGCGACGAGAACGCGGCAGGGATCTTGATCTCGTCCGCGTCGTCGACGGGCCCGGCCTCGAGCAGGAGGACGCGGGTGCCGGGGTCCTCGCTCAGACGGGCGGCGACGACGCCGCCCGCGCTCCCCGAGCCGACCACCACGTAGTCGAACTCCTCCGTTGCCGGACCTGCCATGCGAGCCTCCGAGTCGTGCGACGTTGGTCACAAGTTACGCGCTGGTAGCAAGCGCTGCCAGCGGCGGGGGTCGTCAGGCGAGACGGGCGCAGGCGGCCAGCCGCGCGTCCAGGCCACGGCGGCGGGAGCGGTCGAGCGGCACCTCGACCACCTCGACGCCGTGGCAGTCCGAGGCGAGCACGTCACGCAGCCTCCCGAGGTCGGTGACGCGCTCGTGCGGGACGCCCGCGGCGGCGCACCACGCGCCCAGGTCGGCACCGGTGGGGGTGGCGAAGAGCCGCTCGAAGGTGGCGGCGCGCGACGCGTCGCCGTGCTCGAGGCCGGAGAAGATGCTGCCGCCGTCGTCGGAGGCGACCACGATCCGCAGGTCGGGGCGCGGCTCGTGCGGCCCGAGCAGCAGTCCGTTGGTGTCGTGCAGGAACGTCAGGTCGCCGACGTACGCGAGCGCGTGGCTGGACCGCCGCGCCAGCGCGACGCCGATCGCGGTCGACACCATGCCGTCGATGCCAGCCAGGCCGCGGTTGGCCATCACCATCCGCCGCTCCCCCACGGGGTGCGCGACCGCCATCAGGTCGAGGTCGCGCACGGGGCTCGACGAGCCGACGACGAGCAGGCCACCGGGACGCAAAGCCGCCGACACCTCGTGCGCGAGCACCTGCGGCGCGATCGCCGGCTCAGCGGACAGGACCTCGTCCATCGCCTGCCGGGTGGCGGCGTCGGCGGTGGCCCAGCGGTCGCGCCAGGCGGGGTCGTCGGGGCCGTCCACGCCGGCGGCACCGAGCACGCGCGCCACCTGGTTGCCGGGGTCGGGCCGGGTGCCCGATCCCACCGCGACCACCTCGACGTCGGGGCGCGACAGCAGCCGTGTGACGGGTCGCGACAGCGTCGGGTGACCGAGGACGACCACGCGCTCGACCGCGTCGGCGAGCTCGGGCAGGCCCAGCAGCAGCCGGTAGGCGCCGATCGGGGCCGTGCCGGTGCGCGAGCCCGACGACGGCTCGGCGAGCAGCGGCCAGCCGGCGCGCTCGGCGAGCTGACGGGCGGGCGGGCCCGCGTCGTCCCCGGCGACGACGACCGTGCGCGGGCCGAGCGGGAGCGTGACGCGCTCGTGGGCCTCCTCGCGGAGGTCGAGCGACCACGCCAGGCCGTCGGGGCGACCCGCGAGCGAGGCGGGCAGCCCGGTGTCGTCGTCGGGCACCAGCGGGTCGCGCAGGCAGACGTCGACGTGCACCGGGCCGAGGCGGGTGGCCTGGAGCGCCCGGCTGAGCGCCGCGCGCCAGGGGCCGGACGTGGCCGGCACGACGTCGGGCGCGGGCAGCTCGACGTAGGCCCGGACCGCGCCGCCGAACACCTTGACCTGGTCGGTGACCTGGTTCGCGCCGGTCCCCCGCAGCTCGGCGGGCCGGTCGGCGCTGAGCACGACCAGCGGGACGCCCGCGTGGTGCGCCTCGAGCACCGCGGGGTGCAGGTTGACCACGGCGGTGCCCGACGTCGTCACGACCGGGACGGGGCGGTGCGAGCCCTTGGCCAGGCCGAGCGCGAGGAACCCGGCGCTGCGCTCGTCGACCCGGACGTGGAGGCGGAGCAGGCCGGCGGCGTCGGCCGCGTGCAGCGCGTAGGCGAGCGGGGCGCTACGCGAGCCGGGCGCGAGCACGGCCTCGCGGACGCCGTGCCGCACCAGCTCGTCGACGATCACCCGGGCGAGCGCGGTGGACGGGTTCACGCCGCCTCCACCTCGGCGAGACGCGCGAGCCAGCGGGCGGTGGTCTCGTCGTCGGCGGTGACGGCGCGCAGGGCCTCGGCTTCGGGCACCGGACGGGTGACGGGCAGCAGGCCGTCGACGGGCAGCAGCGGGCGCGCCACCACGTCGGCGGTGAGCAGCTGGACGGTGGCCAGGCCGCAGGCGTAGGGGAGCTCGGGCAGCGCGGCGGCGAGGGCGACCCCGGCGGCGATGCCGATGGACGACTCCAGCGCGCTCGACACGACGACGGGCAGGCCGATCCGCTCGGCGATCTCCAGGCACGCGGCCACCCCGCCCAGCGGCTGCACCTTCAGCACGGCGACGTCGGCCGCCTCCAGCTCGACGACGCGGTACGGGTCGGCGGCCCGGCGGATGGACTCGTCGGCGGCGACCGGCACGTCGACCCGGCGTCGGACGGCGGCGAGGTCCTCCACCGACGCGCACGGCTGCTCGACGTACTCCAGCCCCCCCGCGACGCGGTCGAGCGCGGCGACCGCGGCGACCGCGGCGTCGACGTCCCAGCCGCCGTTGGCGTCGACGCGCACGCGTCCGCCGGGGCCGAGCGCGTCGTGGACGGCCTCCACGCGCGCGACGTCGTCGGCCAGGCTCTGCCCGGGCTCGGCCACCTTGACCTTGGCGGTGCGGCAGCCGCGTCCGGCGGTGACGACGGCGGCCGCCTGCTCGGGCCCGACGGCCGGCACGGTGCAGTTCACGGGCACGGCGTCACGGACCGGCGTGGGCCACGCGACGTCGGCGCTCGCCCGCGCGGCGACCAGCCACGGGACGCACTCGCGGGCGTCGTAGTCGAGGAACGGGCTGAACTCGGCCCACCCCGCGTCACCGCGCAGCAGCAGCCCCTCGCGCACCGTGATGCCGCGGAATCGGGTGCGCATCGGCACCCGGTAGACCACGACGTCGGGAATCTGCGGCACCGTCCGAGACTACCGGCGGCCGTTGGTCGACGGGAGAATCGGCGTATGACCGGCATCTGCGGTCATACGCCGATTCCTCGGGAGGCGGTTGGACGGAAGAATCGGCGTATGACCAGGTGGGCTGGTCATACGCCGATTTTCCCGTCCCCGCGGCCCGCTGGGGACCCGACGGTCCGTCGTCCACAGATCCGTCGGCACCCCTACCGAGACCGCCAGGGACGCGCCCAGGGTGGCGTCATGGCCATCGCGCTCGAGCTTCCCCACGACCTCCTCACCACCCAGCAGGGTGTCGTCACGACCTCGCAGGCGTTGGCCCTGTTCGGCCAGCCGCGGTTGCGGTCGGAGCTCGACGGACGCCGCTGGCGGTCGCCCGCCCGCGGCGTCGTCGTGACCCACAACGGTCCGCTCACCGAGCAGCAGCGGACGTGGGTGGCGCTGCTCGCGTCCGCGCGCGGGTCGGTCGTCGGTGGCATCACCGCGCTCCGTCAGGACGGGTTCACCGGGTTTGCCACGCGCGTGGAGGTGCCGCGCGTGGTGCAGCCCATGGGCGCTCGCCGGCCGTCCTTCGGCGACGTGCAGGTCCACTGGTCGATCGCGCTCGACCAGCGCGACGTCCACCCCGTCCGGGAACCGGCGCGGACGCGGCCCGCCCGCAGCGCGGTCGACGAGGCGAGCTGGTCGCGTGACCCGCGACGGGCACGCGCGATCGTCCTGGCGGCGGTGCAGCAGCGGCTCGTCGAGCCTCGAGCGGTGCGTGAGGCCGTCGGCCGTCGCGGCGCGTGCCGGCACCGCGGTCTGATCCTCGAGTCCGGGCTCGACGCGGGCGGTGGCATCCAGTCGCTGCCCGAGCTCGACTTCGACGACCTGCGCACCGGTGCCGGCATCCCCGCTCCGAGCCGGCAGACCCCGGTGAAGGGCGCTGACGGCCGGTTCCACCTCGACGTCGAGTGGCGAGAGCTCGGCACCGCCTGCGAGATCCACGGCATGCCGCACCTCGAGGTCGAGCAGTGGGACTCCGACCTCCTGCGCGCCAACGAGATCACCATCGCCGGCCCTCGACTGCTGCTCTTCAGCTCTTACGCCGTGCGTCACCAGCAGCAGGTCGTCGTCTCGCAGCTGGTGCGGATGCTTCGCCGTGGTGGTTGGTCGGGCTGACGCGGCGACCGGAGAATCTGCCTCTTCGCCCGATGCGCGGTCCTACGCCGATCCCTCGGTGCGAGCCACGACGGAAGAATCGGCGAATGACCAGGTGGGCTGGTCATACGCCGATTCTCCCGTCCCCGCGTCAGCCCGCCCCGCCCGCCAGCGTCCGCAGCGCGACCCGGTCTGTCTTGCCACCGGGCAGGAGCGGCAGGGCGTCGAGGACGACGACCGCGCGCGGGCCCCACGTGCGGGGCAGCCCGGCGGCCTCGACGGCGTCGCGCAGGGCGGGCAGGGGCGCCGTGCCCACGACGCAGGCCACCACGCGGGTGCCCCACTCGTCGTCGGGCACGCCGACGGCGAGGGCGTCGACCACGTCGTCGGCGGCGAGCAGGGCCTCGGTGACCGCAGGGAGCGACACGTTGACGCCGCCCGAGACCACCACGTCGTCGCTGCGGCCGAGGACGCGCAGCAGGCCGTCGTCGTCGAGCTCGCCGAGGTCGTCGGTGGCGAACCAGCCGTCGCGCAGGACCGCGGCCGTGCGCGCCGCGTCGCCGCCGTAGCCGTCGAAGAGCACCGGGCCGGCGAGGTGGACGCCGCGGTCGGCGTCGATCCGCAGCGCGACCCCGTCGAGCGGGACGCCGTCGTACACGCAGCCACCGGCGGTCTCGCTCATGCCGTAGGTGCGCACGACGCGGACACCGGCCTCGGCGCAGGCGTGCCGCAGGCGGACGGGCATGCCCGCGCCGCCGACGAGGAGGGCGTCGAGCGAGGCGAGCGCACCGATCCTGCCGTCGCGGACGAGGCGGTGGACCTGCGTCGGGACGAGCGAGGCGTAGGCGCGTCCGCCGCCGGACCCGAGCGCGGCCACGGCCGAGGCGAGGTCGGGGTGGTCTGCCGCGACGACCGGGTCGGTGCCCGCGAGCAGCGACCGCACCAGCACCTGCAGCCCGGCCACCGCAGAGACCGGGAGGTCGAGCAGCCAGCGTCCGGGGCCTCCGAGCCGGGCGTGGGTGGCGTGCGCGGACGACGTCACGGCCCGTCGCGACAGCACGACGTCCTTGGGACGGCCGCTGCTGCCCGAGGTGCGCACCACCAGCGGCTCGGGCTCGGCGGACGCGGCGAGCCACGGGCTCAGCAGCCCGGCGACCTCCGCGGGCGTGCCGGCGACCGGCTGCAGCGACGGGGTGCCCATGCCTCCCACCCTAGGAGCGCGTGGGACGATGACGCGTCATGGCTACCGCAGCGCAGTGGGTCGAGGGTGCCCGTCCCCGCACCCTCCCCGCCGCCGTCGCCCCGGTGCTCGCGGGCACCGGCGCGGCCGCGCAGCTCGGTGGCTTCGTCTGGTGGAAGGCACTGCTGGCGCTGCTCGTCAGCCTCGCGCTGCAGGTCGGCGTCAACTACGCCAACGACTACTCCGACGGCGTGCGCGGCACCGACGACGACCGCGTCGGCCCGATGCGGCTCGTCGGCTCCGGCGCCGCGACGCCGTCCGCGGTCAGGACCACCGCGTTCGCGAGCCTCGGTGCCGGCGCGGCGTTCGGCCTGGTCCTCGCCCTGACGACGGCATGGTGGCTGCTGCTCGTCGGCGCGGTCGCGATCGTGGCCGCCTGGTACTACACCGGCGGCGCCCGGCCCTACGGGTACGCCGGCCTCGGCGAGGTCGCGGTGTTCGTGTTCTTCGGGCTGGTGGCGGTGCTCGGCACCACCTACGTGCAGGCCGAGACGCTCAGCTGGGCGGCACTGGCGTGCGCGGTGGGCGTCGGTGCGCTCGCCTGCGCGATCCTCGTCGCCAACAACCTGCGCGACATCCACTCCGACGTCGACGCGGGCAAGCGCACCCTCGCCACCCGCCTGGGCGACGCGTCCACCCGCCGGTTCTACGTGCTGCTCGTGCTCGTCGCGGTCGTCGCCGCGGTCTCGACCGCGGGGACCGTCGGCGCCTGGTCGCTGCTCGCCGTGCCGGGCCTCGCGATGCTCGTCCCGCCGTCGCGCCGGGTGCTCGGCGGCGCCACCGGCCCCGCGCTCATCCCCGTCCTCGCCGGCACCGGGATCGCCGAGCTGGTCTACGCCGCCGGACTCTGCGCCGCCCTCGCCCTGGGTTAGGGCTCACGCACGGCAGATGTGCCGATGCACGGGAGATCTCCCGTGCATCGGACCAGCTACCACGTTCACGTGGTAACTGATCCACCCTCCGCCGGCCACTCCCCCGTCGCGGCGAACTCCTCGAGCACGGCGGTGTGGGGGGCGAGGTCGAGGTCGTGCTCGGCGAGCCAGTCGTCGTCGTAGTAGGTGCCCGCGTAGCGCTCGCCGCCGTCGCAGAGCAGCGTGACGACGCTGCCGGCCTCGCCGGCGGCCCGCATCCGGGCGACGACCTGCAGCGAACCCCACAGGTTGGTGCCGGTGGAGCCGCCCACCATGCGTCCCGTGCGCTCCGAGCACCAGCGCATCGCGGCGAGGGAGGCGGCGTCGGGGACGCGCAGCATCTCGTCGATCACGCCGCCGACGAACGACGGCTCCACGCGGGGACGGCCGATCCCCTCGATGCGCGACGCGGTGCCGGTGACGACGTCGGAGGAGTCGGTCTCCCAGCCCTCGAGGAAGGCGGAGCTCTCCGGGTCCACGACGAGCAGCTGCGTGGGGTGGCGCTGGTAGCGCAGGTAGCGGCCGATGGTCGCGGACGTGCCGCCGGTGCCGGCGCTCACCACCACCCACGACGGGACGGGGTGCGGCTCGGCCGACATCTGCTCGAAGATCGACTCCGCGATGTTGTTGTTGCCGCGCCAGTCGGTGGCGCGCTCGGCGTGGGTGAACTGGTCGAGGTAGTGGCCGTCGCACTCGTCGGCGAGGCGGCGCGCCTCGGCGTACACGTGGCCCGCGTCGTCGACGAAGTGGCAACGCCCGCCGTACCACTCGATCAGCGCCACCTTCTGGGCGCTGGTGCGGCGCGGCACCACGGCGACGAACGGCAGCCCGAGCAGGCGGGCGAAGTACGCCTCGCTGACGGCCGTCGAGCCGCTGGAGGCCTCGATCACCGTGGTGGTCGGACCCACCCAGCCGTTGACGAGGGCGTAGAGGAACAGCGAGCGCGCCAGCCGGTGCTTCAGCGAGCCGGTCGGGTGCACCGACTCGTCCTTCAGGTACAGCTCGACGCCGGGCGGTCCCGGCAGGGGGAAGACGTGCAGGTGGGTGTCGGCGCTGCGGTTGGCGTCGGCCTCGACCCGGCGGACGGCCTCGTCGACCCAGCGACGGTCGTCAGTCGAGATCTTCGGCACGGCGAGACTCCTCGATGCGCGCGCTCATCCGCTCGGCCCGCACCTGGACGCGCTCGGCGACCTGGTCGCGCAACCGCCCCAGCAGGGCGAACGACGCCACCGCCGAGATCGCCAGCGCCACCAGGGCCGTCCACAGCGCCGTGATCGACGTCCACCGGTACCCCAGCGGCAGGCAGACGGCCCACACGAGGGCGAACGCGACCAGGAACAGGCCGAGCCGGGCGAGGGTGTAGCGGATCACCGGAGTCACCCCGTCAGGCTACCGGGGCGCCGCCCCGTCCCCGGACGCCCCGACCCCGGACGCCCGGACCCGTCGTCGAGATACGGGACGTGCACCACCGACGGCCGTTCGGTGGTGCGCGTCCCGTATCTCGGCGACTCCGGAGGGTCAGTCGGCGACGAGGCCCGCGGCCGGCGACACCCGGGCCGCGCGGCGTGCGGGGAGGACGCTCGCGACGAGGCCGGCCACCGCGGCGACCACGACGATCCCCGCGAGCTGGAGCCAGGGCACCGACACCCCCCCGAGGACGCCGGCGCTCACGGCGCGCACGCCGCACCAGGCGTAGAGCACGCCGAGCCCGACGCCGAGGACCGTCGCGACCACCGACATCAGCAGCGACTCCAGTGCGATCGTCCGGCGCAGTCGACGCCGCTCGAGGCCGAGCGCGCGGAGCAGGGACGTCTCGCGGAGCCGCTCGAGCACCGACAGGCTCATCGTGTTGCCGACCCCCACCAGTGCGATCAGCACCGAGACGGCCAGCAGGCCGACGGTCACCAGCAGCATCGTGTCGAGGACGCCCAGCACCCCCGCCCGCTGCGGCAGCCCGCCGGAGACGTCCAGGTCGGCCCGCGCCGCGAGCGCGCCGATCGCCGCCGTGGTCGCCTGGGCGTCCGCGTCGTCGTCGGCCCGCACCCACACGGCCGACGGCGCGACGTCGTCGCCGGCGACGGCCCGCAGGTCGCGCGCGGTCACCCAGCCCACCGCGCCGACGCCGTCGTCGATCCTCACGGTGAGGGACTCCGGACGGCCGTCGGGTCCGACCACCTCCACCCGCGCGCCGTCCGCGACGCCGGCGTCACTCGCCACCTGGCTCGGCAGCACGACCGTCCCGGGTCGCAGGCCGACGAGCGTCGACCCGCCGTGGGCGACCTGCCGGGCGTCGTCGCCCACGCCGAGCAGCCGCACGGACGTGCCGCCGACCTCGACCTGCGCGCCGGCGAGCTCGGCGCTGCGTCCGACGCCGTCGGTGCCGCCCACCTCACGGGCGACGCCCCCGGGGAGGGCGCCGGTCGTCGACGTGAGCGCGAGGTCGACCGGCGCGGCGTCGTCCAGCACCGAGCCGACGCTCGACTTCACGCTCGCGGTGCCGACCACGACCGTCGTCACCAGCGTGACGCCCACCAGCAGCGCGAGCGTGGTGGACGCGGTGCGGCGCGGGTTGCGCACCGCGTTCTGCACCGCGATCCGCCCGGGCACCCCGGCCGTCCGGAAGAGCGGCCCGACGAGCCGCACCAGGGCGGGCACCAGCACGGGTCCGAGCAGCACGACCCCGACGAAGGAGAGCATGCCGCCCGCCATCGCCACGAGGAGGCTGGGCGCGGCGGCTCCGAGGAGGAGGGCGCCGACCCCGGTCCCGCCCACGACGAGCGCCGAGACGATCCGCAGCACTCCCGCCCGCGACCGGGCGGCGGGCTCGACCTGCGGCTGCAGCGCCGCGAGCGGCGTCTGGCGCGCCACCCGGCGGGCCGGCACGACGCAGGCGGCCACCGTGACGAGCACGGCCGCCAGCACCGGCACCGCGACGGACCCGACGCCGATCGAAGGGGTACCGGTCGTCAGCGGGCTCGTGGCGTCGAGCAGCGCGACGCCGGCGAACGCGAGGGCGTACCCGGCCACCGCACCGAGGAGCGAGGCGACGAGGGCCAGCACCGCCGCCTCCGCGACGACGCCGCGCACCAGCTGGCGACGCAGGGACCCCACGCAGCGCAGCAGCGCGAAGTCCCGGGCCCGCTGGGCGAGGAGGATGGTGAAGGTGTTGGCGATGACGAGCACGCCGACGAAGGCGGCCAGCGCGGCGAAGGCCAGCACCAGGTTCTGGAAGACGTCGACGCCCTGCGTCGCCTGCGAGCGCTGGTCGGCGAGGAAGTCGTCGGCGGTCTGGACCACGACGGCACCGTCGTCGCCGAGCGACGAGCGCAGCGCCGTGGCGACCGACGACGCGTCGCCGGCGGCGGTGTGCAGCACGAGGCTGGTGGCGAAGGCGTTGCCGTCCGTGGCGGCGAGCACGTCCTCGGGCAGGTAGACCGAGGCCGACAGCGGTCCGGTCGCGTCGTCCACCAGGCCCGTCACCGTGAACCTCCCGGTGCCGCCGAGCCCCTGGGCGGTCACCCGGTCGCCGACCGCGAGACCGGCGTCGCGGGCGGCGTCGGCACTGACGAGCGCGTCGGTCGGACCCCGCGGGAAGGCACCCACGGACAGGCGCTGCCAGCGCAGGGCGGGGTCGGCGGCGACGCTGCCGACGGGGCGGGTGGTCGGCGCGCCGCCCAGGCCGACCTCGGTGTAGCTCGAGCGGTTGACGGCGACCGACTCGACGCCGGGCACGTCGGCGGCCCGTCGCTCGAGCGCGGAGGCGTCGGCGAGGTCGCCGGTGAGGACGACGTCGGCGCCGCGGTACTGGGCGGCCACCTCGGCGGTGGCACCCTCGCGGGCGGCCGCGCTCATCGCGTTGACGGCCACCACGAAGGCGACGGCGATGGCGATGGCGAGGCCCGCGGCGACGTAGCGCCGCAGCTGGTGGCGCAGGGAGGCCAGGACGACGGTGCGCACGTCAGCCCCCGATCCGGCTGAGGGCGTCCAGGACGGCCTCGGGGGTCGGGTCGCTGATGCCGCCCGCGACCCGGCCGTCGGCGATCAGGACGACCTCGTCGGCGTAGGCCGCGGCGCTCGGCTCGTGCGTCACCATCACGACGGTCTGCCCGAGCTCGCGGACCGAGCGTCGCAGGAATCCGAGGACCTCGGCGCTGGCGCGGCTGTCGAGGTTGCCGGTGGGCTCGTCGGCGAACACGATCTCCGGTCGCGCGGTGAGCGCCCGGGCGATGGCGACCCGCTGCTGCTGGCCGCCGGACAGCTGGGACGGGCGGTGCCCCATCCGCTCGCCGATCCCGAGCACCGAGACGACCTCGTCGAACCAGGCCCAGTCGGGCTCGCGTCCGGACAGCTCGAAGGGCAGCAGGACGTTCTGGCGCGCCGTGAGCATCGGGAGCAGGTTGTAGGCCTGGAAGACGAAGCCGACGCGGTCGCGGCGGAAGCGCGTCAGCGCGTCGTCCCCCAGCCCGGTCAGCTCCACGTCGCCGACGCGGACGCTGCCGGACGTCGCCGAGTCGAGCCCTGCCAGGCAGTGCATCAGCGTGGACTTGCCCGACCCCGAGGGTCCCATCACGGCGGTCAGCCGCCCGCGGGCGACGCTGAGGTCGATCCCGGCGAGCGCGTGGACGGCGGTGTCACCGGCTCCGTAGACCTTGGTCAGGCCGCTGACGACTGCGGCGGCCGTGGGTGCGGCGACGGGCGGGCGGAGGGCGGCAGCGGGGTGCATCTGGGGCTCCTCGGGACGTCGGTCAGGGACGTCGCCCACGCTAGGAACGGGGGCACCCCCGGGTCGTCAGCCCGCGGACCGCACCTGGTCCGGCCGGCGTCATACCCCGGTCGTACGCCAGGGGTGCGGCTCAGTCGTCCAGCAGCCCGGACTCGTACGCCAGGACGACGAGCTGGACCCGGTCGCGCGCGGCCGTCTTGGCGAGGATGCGTCCGACGTGGGTCTTGACGGTGGGCTCGGCGACCACCAGCTCGGCGGCGATCTCGGTGTTCGACAGCGCGCGCCCGACGAGGACGAGCACCTCGCGCTCGCGCTCGGTGAGGGTGTCGACCCGGGCCACCTGGGCCCGGTCGGGGCCGGGCGCCTCGGGCTGCTCGGGCAGGACGAACCGCTCGAGCATGCGACGGGTGGCGCTCGGGGCGACCACGGCGTCGCCGGCGTGCACGTCACGGACCGCCGAGAGCAGGGTCTCGGGCGGCGCGTCCTTGAGCAGGAAGGCCGACGCCCCGGCGCGCAGCGCGTCCATCACGTACTCGTCGAGGTCGAAGGTGGTGAGCACGACGACCTTGGGCGGTCGCGGGAGCGCGGTGACCAGGCGGGTGGCCTGCACGCCGTCGAGCCGGGGCATCCGCACGTCCATCAGCACGACGTCGACGTCCGTGGACTCGCAGAGCGCGACGGCCTCCTCGCCATCGCCCGCCTCGCCCACGACCACCATGTCGTCCTGGCTGTCGACGAGCATCCGGAACCCCGCCCGGACGAGCTGCTGGTCGTCCACGAGCGCCACGGTGATGGTCATCGGCCCTCCGGGGTGCGGGTCGGGACGTGGGCGGTGACCAGGAAGCCGCCGCCGGGTCGGGGACCGGCCTCGACGACGCCCTCGTGCAGGGCGATCCTCTCGCGCATGCCGCGCAGCCCGTACCCGCCGGTGCTGGCCGCGCTGCCACCGCGGCCGTCGTCGCCCACGCGGATCCGCGCGTCGTCGCCGTCGAGGCTCACCTCGACGGTCGCGCTGGCCCCGGGCCCCGCGTGCTTGAGGACGTTGGTCAGGGCCTCCTGCACGACGCGGTACACCGTGAGGCCCGCCGCCGGCGGGAGCGACCGCACGGACTCCTCCAGGCTGAGGTCGACCTCGAGGCCGTTCGCGCGGACCTGCTCGACGAGCGCGACGAGGTCGCCGGCACCCGGCACGGGCACCCGCTCGGCCCCGGCGTCGTCCTCGCCGCGCAGCAGGCCGAGCAGGCGGCGCATCTCGGCCAGCGAGGAGCGACCGGCGTCGGAGATGGTCGCGAGCGCCTCGACCGCGGCCCCGGGACGCGTGCGCGCCGCGTAGGTGGCGCCGTCGGCCTGGACCACGATGACCGACAGGCTGTGCGCGACCACGTCGTGCATCTCGCGCGCGATGCGGGCGCGCTCGGTGGACGCCGCGAGCCGGGCCTGCGTCTCGGCCTCGCGCTCGCGCTCCTGGGCGGTGGCGACGAGCTGCGCGGTGTAGTCGCGGCGGGTGCGCACCTGGGCACCGGCGAGCCAGGCCAGGCCGCACGCGAGCGACAGGGCGACGAAGGTGGTGCCCACCGTCTGCCAGCCGCCGCCGGCGCTCCAGTCGAGTGCCGCGATCGCGCTGCCCAGCACCCCCGTGGCCAGGCCGGCGTAGCGCGCCCACCGGGGTCCGTAGGCCGCCACCGCGTAGAGGGCGGGGAAGAGGACGACCTCGCCGAACCGGCCGTCCCGGGTGTCGAGCAGCGCCAGCGCCAGCAGCGACAGCCCCACGAGGGTGAACATCAGCACGGGCGCCCGACGGCGCACCACGAGCGGCAGGAACAGGGCGGCGTCCACCCACCCGCTCCACCCGGCCCCGCCCCCCGACAGCAGGGCCAGGCCGGAGAGCAGCGCCACGACCGTCGCGTCGACCGCGACGGGGTGCGCCCGCGACCACGCGTCGACCCGTTCGCGCACGGTGCTCAGCCGTTCAGCACCGAGGCGAGGAACTCGGGGTCGACGTTGCCGCCCGACGCGATCGCGACGGTGGTGCCGGTCCGCAGCGTGGACGCGTGCTCGACGTAGGCCGCCGCGGCGACGGCACCGCTGGGCTCGACGACGATCCGGGCACGGGTGACGATCTCGCGCATGACCGACAGGATCGTCTCCTCGGTGACCGTGACCACGTCGTCGACGTAGCGGTGCACGTGCTCCCAGTTCAGCTCGCCGACCGACGGCGTGCGCAGGCCGTCGGCGATGGTGCGCGTGGTCTGGTCCGTCGACCAGACCCGACGCTCCCCCGCGGCGAAGCCCTCGGCGAGGTCACCGGCGAGCGCGGGCTCGACGCCGATCACCGTGCAGTCGGGCCGCAGCGCCTTGACGGCGACCGCGACGCCCGACAGCAGGCCTCCCCCGCTCACCGGGACGAGCACCACGTCGACGTCGGGCACCTGCTCGAGGATCTCGAGGGCGACGGTGCCCTGCCCGGCGATGATGCGGGCGTCGTCGTAGGGCGGGATGATCTCGGCGCCGGTGCGCGCCGCGATCTCGGCGCAGGCGCTGACGCGCTCGGTGACCGGGACGAGCACGACCTCCGCGCCCCAGCGTCGGGTGCCCTCGATCTTGACCTGCGGCGACCCCTCCGGCATCACGACGGTGGCCGGCACGCGTGCCGCCGTGGCCGCGAACGCGATCGCCTGCCCGTGGTTGCCCGAGGAGTGCGTGACGACACCGGCCTCACGTCGGGCCGGGTCGAGCAGCGCCAGCGCGTTGGTGGCACCCCGCAGCTTGAACGCCCCGGTGGGCTGCAGCGACTCGGCCTTGAGCCACAGCGACGACCCGCCGGGGCCCGAGCCGGCGAGGGGCAGCACCGGGGTGCGGAGGCAGGTCGTGGCGACGCGCGAGGCGGCCGCCTCGACGTCGGCGAGCGTCACGAGGTCCATGCGGACAGCCTAGGGCCGGGCCGGGTGGCCGGCGGGCGACGCTCGTACGGCCCGGTGACCACGACCCCGTTAACCTGGGGCACATGGGCAAGGCACTGCTGGTGGTGGTCGTGGCCGTGCTGGCCATCTACTCGCTCTTCGACGTCGTGGCGACGCCCCGCACGTCGATCCGCTCGCTCCCCAAGGCCGTCTGGATCCTCGTCGTCCTGGTTCCGGTGCTCGGCGCCATCCTGTGGCTGCTGTTCGGCAAGGTCCGCACCCGGCCCGCCGGCCCGCCCCGCGCCCCCCGTCCGCCCAACCGCGGCCCCGACGATGACCCCGAGTTCCTCCGCGGCTTGTAGCCGAGGCCCGTCCAGCGGCGATCGTTTACCACGTGAACGTGGTGAACAGCGCGAAGCATGGGAGATCTCCCGTGCTTCGGACCACTTACCACGTTCACGTGGTAAATGATCCTCCCGCCGGGCCCCCGCCGACGCGCCCTACTTGGAGTAGGAGTGCAGGCCGGGGACGAAGAGGTTGACGCCGACGTAGTTGAACATGAAGGTGGCGAAGCCGACCAGGGCCAGGATGGCCGCGGCCTTGCCCTTCCAGCCGGCGGTGGCGCGGGCGTGGAGGTAGCCGGCGTAGACGACCCAGGTGATGAAGGCCCAGACCTCCTTGGGGTCCCAGCCCCAGTACCGGCCCCACGCGTACTGGGCCCAGATCGGGCCGGCGATGAGCGCGCCGAACGTCCAGATCGGGAACGCGAAGGCGTGAACGCGGTAGGCCAGGCGGTCCATCGCCACCGACGAGGGCAGGCGCCAGATCGGGCCGACGCGGTCCTCCTCGTTCGGCGTGAGCCGCTCGGCACGCGCCTTGACGAGGTACAGCACCGACGTCGCGGCGCCCACCAGGAACGCCGAGCCCGCGATCATCGCGGCGGCGACGTGGATGACGAGCCAGTACGAGTGCAGCGCGGGCACGAGCGGGCCGGCCGGCACGTAGACGGTCATCGACAGGCCGAGGACGATCACTGCGAAGCCCGTGACGATGCCGCCGAGCCACTGCACCTGCTGGGTCTTGACCAGGCCCAGGTAGACGGTCATCGCGACCGCGACGCCGGCGCACGAGAACTCGTACATGTTGCCCCACGGGACGCGCTCGGCGGCCAGGCCGCGGGCGACGACGCCGGCGACCAGGATCAGCGTGCCGAGGATGCTGAACGACGTGCCCATCCGGCCGGCGAGGTCGCGGCGCAGCTCGGGCGGGGCGTCGGCCTCGTGGGCGTCGACGTCGCCGCCGCCACCGGCGGTGACGAGCTCGCGCTCGCGCACCGGCGTCCTGACCTGCCGCGCGAAGCCCCACTCGGCCATGTAGGCCAGCCAGGCCAGCGCGATCACTACCGTCGCCGAGGCGACGGCGTAGTTGGAGAAGGTGGCGTAGTCGGCGAGCGTCATGATCGTGCGTCCTCGTGCTGGTCGTCGATGCTCTTGTCGGTGCTGGTCGCGTCGGGTCCGTCGTTTGCCGCGACGGGGTGCTCGTCCTGCAGCTCGCGGACGATCTCGTCGATGTCGGCGCCGAGGTCACCGCGCGAGACGCGGTCGAGACCTGCCACCTCCACCACGGTACGCGTCCCCTCGCGGCGCGCACGAAGCCATGTGCGCCGGGGCCGGATGCCCAGCGACAGGATCAGCCCGAGCACGCCGATGGACGTCGCCCAGAGCGGGACCTGCAGCCCCGGCGACGCGCTGAACTGGAACTTCACGAACTGGCGCAGACCCACGAACTCGACGGTGCCGCGCCCGTCGGGCAGGTCGGTGACCTGGCCCTGGGAGAGGTTGATCCGGAACGGCGCGCCGTCCGTGTCGGTCATCTGCGTGAGGTCGTCCTTGTCGAGGATGAACACCGACTGGGGGTCGCCCTCGTCCAGGCCGAGGTTGCCGTAGTAGGCGAACAGCCCGAGATTCGGGTTGGCCGCGCCGGGGAAGGCCGAGATGGGCGCGGAGTCGTCACCGGTGGAGATCGCCGTGGGCAGGAAGAAGCCCTGGAAGCCCAGCTGCTCGGGCACCGCGTCGGGCACCTTGACGACCCCGGTGGACGTGTAGGTGCCGTCCTCGGGCAGGAACGGCACCGCGCCGTCGAACGCGACGTTGCCGTCGCCGTCGGTGACCTTGATGACGGGGGCGTAGCCCTGGCCGACGATGAACACCGAGGTGCCGTCGATGTTCAGCGGGTGGTTGACCTGGATGTCGAACGGGCGCTCGGGCTCGCCCGGACGCGACGTGTAGCGCCCGAGGGCCTCGAACTCGCGCGGGGCCCCGCGCTGCGGGCCGGTGAGCTGGAAGCGGGCCCGGAAGTCGTCGAGGGTGAGCGAGAACGGCGGGAGCCGGTCGGTGTCGAAGAGCGCGCCCGCGCTGAACTCGTCGTACTGCGTGAGGTCGTTGGAGAACCCGCCGCCCTCGTCGACGACGATCGCGCTGCCGCGGTAGCCCAGCAGGCCGCCGGCGGCGACGCTGACGAGCACGATCACCAGGCAGACGTGGAAGACCAGGTTGCCGGCCTCGCGCAGGTAGCCGCTCTCGGCGCGGACCTCGGTGTCGACGACGTCGACGCGCGCGCGGCCGCGTCCGAGCACCTTGCGGGCGTGGGCCACGACCTCGTCGAGGTCGGCGTCGGTCTCCCAGCGGCGCGACTCCGGCAGCCGCTCGAGGTTGCGCGGCGCCTTGGGCGGACGCGCCCGGAGCGCGCGGTAGTACACGAGCGTGCGCGGCAGGATGCAGCCCACCAGCGAGACCATCAGCAGCAGGTAGACCGAGCTGAACCAGGGCGAGGAGTAGACGGAGAAGAAGCCGAGGTTGTCGAGGATCGGCGCGAGCGTCGGGTGCTGGATCTGGTAGCGCTCGAGCGCCTGGGCGTCGACGCCCCGCTGCGGCACCAGCGAGCCGGGGATGGCCGCGACGGCCAGCAGCAGGAGCAGGAACAGCGCGGTGCGCATCGACGTCAGCTGGCGCCACGCCCACCGCAGCGTCTCGCGGGTGGACAGCGCCGGTGCCGACGACGGCCGCTTCGGTGCGTCGCCCCGGGGCCGACGCCTCTCGCTCGTGGAGGTCGCCATCAGGTGCTAGATCACCGTCCCGTAGCCGGAGACCCACTGGCGCAGGTCGAACACGAGCGCGTCCCACGCCCCGGTGACGAGCAGCAGCCCCACCGCGACCAGCATGCCGCCCCCGGCCAAGGAGACCGCCCGCTGGTGCGTGCGCACCCAGTCCACGGCGCCCATGAACCGGCGCAGGCCGAGGCCGGCCAGGACGAACGGGATGCCGAGGCCGAGGCAGTAGGCGAACGTGAGGAACGCCCCGCGCCCGGCGGCGGCGTCGTTGAGCGACAGCCCCAGCACCGCCCCGAGGGTCGGGCCGATGCAGGGCGTCCAGCCCAGGCCGAACAGCGCGCCGAGCAGGGGCGCGGCGGCGAGGCCGACCGACGGCACCCGGTGGACGCGCACGTCGCGCTGCAGCGCCGGCACCAGCCCCATGAACGCGAGGCCGAGCACGATGGTGACCACGCCCATGACGATCGAGATCGTGCGCGTGTAGGGGGCGAGCTGCCACCCGATGGCCCCGAACAGGGTGCCGTAGGAGACGAAGACCGCGCTGAACCCGAGGACGAAGAGCAGCGTGCCCGCGAGCATGCGCCCGCGCGGACGCGAGCCGGTGTCGGCGAGGTCGGCGGCCGACAGCCCGGTCACGTAGGACAGGTAGCCCGGGAGCAGGGGCAGGACGCAGGGGGAGAAGAAGGACACCAGGCCCGCGATCATCGCGACGGGCACCGCGAGCAGCAGCGATCCCGACGAGGCGGTCCCGGCGAACCACTCACCCATCGCTCTGCCGAACCTCGCCCGACTTCACCTCGTCGATGAGCCCGGCCAGCGTCGAGGCGGTGACGTCGTCGAGGACGCGGGCGGCCACGCGTCCCTGGTCGTCGATCACCCAGGTGGTGGGGATGGCCTGCGAAGGCAGTGAGTCCACGAAGCCGAGCAGCGTCTGCGACGACGGGTCGGAGATGCTCGGGTACGGCATGCCGACGCGGTCGGAGAACGCCCTGGACGCGGCCGCCTCCTCGCGGATGGCGATGCCCACGAACTGCACGTCCTGGTCGGCGTACTGCTTCGAGACCTCGATCAGGGCCGGCGCCTCCTTGCGGCACGGCGGGCACCACGATCCCCAGACGTTGACCACGAGCGTCTTCCCCGCGAACTGCGAGAGCTCGAGCCGCTCGCCGTCGAGGGTCTCGCCGGCGATGTCGGGCGCCTCCTCGCGGTCAGCGGGCGAGACGACGGTGATCAGGCCGTCGCCGGTCACGTACTCGCCGCTGGTGGTGGCGGTGCTCCGGGTGCACGACGCGAGGGTGCCCACGAGCGCCACGACGAGGAGGACGGCCGCGAGGCGGCGATTCCGGTGGGGCACCCTCACGCGCCGCCTACGAACTTCTTGCGCAGCGCGGCGGGGATGAGGTCGCCGGCGGGCTCGTTGTACGCCACCGCGACGACGTCGTCGTCCTCGTACGTCACCGACGTGACGCTGGCGAGCGAGCACTGACGCTTGCGGGGGTCGTGCGCGAAGCGGCGTCCCTCCACGGCCATCCGCGCGGTCCAGACGGGCAGCTGGTGCGACACGATCGCCGCCTCGTGACCGCGGGCGGCGTCGCGGGCGTCGGCCATCGCGGCCAGCATCCGGTCGGCGATCTCGCGGTAGGGCTCGCCCCACGACGGCTTGAGCGGGTTGCGCACCAGCCACCAGGCCGACGGGTGCCGCAGGGCGCCGTCGCCGACCCCGAAGATCTTGCCCTCGAACGCGTTGCCCGCCTCGATCACGCGCTCGTCGGTGGTCACCGGCAGCCCCGTGGCCTTGGCCGTGGGCGCGACCGTCTGCTGCGCCCGCTCCAGCGGCGAGGCGACGAGGTGCGCGAGGTCGCGCGCGACGAGCCACTCGCCGACCCGCTCGGCCATCTGGTGGCCGAGGTCCGACAGCACGTAGCCGGGCAGGCGGCCGTACAGCACGCCGGTGGGGTTGTAGACCTCGCCGTGGCGGACGAGGTGGACGACGGTGCGGGCGTGGTCGTGGACCATGGCGGGCTCAGCTCCGGGGGGCGTCGTCGGGGGTGGCGGCGGCCGCTGCACGGGCCGCGACGGGCAGTGCCTCGGCGAGACGGTCGAGCGCGCGGTCGTCGTGGGCGGCGGTGACGAACCAGCTCTCGAACGAGCTGGGCGGCAGGTAGACGCCCGCGTCGAGCATCGCGTGGAAGAAGGCCCGGTAGCGGAACGGCTCCTGGTCCTGCGCCTCGGCGAAGCTCGTGGCCGGGGTGGTGCGTCCGAAGAAGACGCTGAACATGTTGCCCGCCGACTGCACGACGTGCTCCACCCCCGCGGCCGAGCAGGCGTCGCCGGCGAGCTCCTGCACCTGCAGCGACACGGCGTCGAGGTGCGCGTAGACCTCGTCGGTGGCGAGCCTCAGGGTCGTGTAGCCGGCCGTGGTCGCGACGGGGTTCCCCGACAGGGTGCCCGCCTGGTAGACGGGGCCGGTGGGGGCGAGCTGCTGCATCAGGTCGGCGCGACCGCCGAACGCGGCGGCCGGGAACCCGCCGCCCATGACCTTGCCGAACGTCATCAGGTCGGGCGTCCAGCCCTCGTGCGCGCCGTCCAGGCCCCAGTAGCCCGATCGGCTGACGCGGAAGCCGGTCATCACCTCGTCGGTGACGAACAGGGCGCCGTGCTCGCGGCACAGGCGCGACAGCAGGGCGTTGAAGCCCGGCGCCGGGGCGACGACGCCCATGTTGCCGGCGGCGGCCTCGGTGATGAGGCAGGCGATCCGGTCGCCGTGCTCGGCGAACACGGCCTCGACGGCGGCGGGGTCGTTGTACGGCAGGACGATCGTCTGCTCGGTGGACGCGGCCGGGACCCCGGGGGTGCCGGGGATGCCGAACGTCGCCAGGCCCGAGCCCGCCTCGGCGAGCAGGGAGTCGACGTGGCCGTGGTAGCAGCCGGCGAACTTCACGACGAGGTCGCGGCCGGTGCAGCCGCGGGCCAGCCGGATGGCCGACATCGTCGCCTCGGTGCCCGAGGAGACGAGGCGCACCTGCTCGACGGGGGTGCGCGCGACGATCTCCTCGGCGAGCCGCACCTCGGGCTCGCTCGGCGTGCCGAACGACGTGCCACGGCCGACGGCGTCCCGCACGGCGTCCATCACCTCGGGGTGGGCGTGCCCGAGGAGCAGCGGGCCCCAGGAGGCCACCATGTCGACGTACTCGGTGCCGTCGACGTCGGTGACGAACGCGCCCTGGCCCGAACGCATGAAGCGCGGCGTGCCCCCCACGGCGCGGAACGCGCGCACCGGCGAGTTGACGCCGCCGGGCGAGACCTCGCGGGCGCGTGCGAACAACGCCGCCGAGGCGGCCGTGCGGGAGTCAGGAGATGCCACCCGTCCATTGTGGCGGACGCACCGAACTACCGGTGATCGCCCCGGATGGCCGAACGGTCCGCTGTGGCGTCTACTACAGGTAGGTCTACTACAAGCAGATGAAATGCGTCGGCGCCGCGCAAGGGTTCACGCGACGGCCGCCGAGATGTAACATCGTGTTACGAAACTCACGGGCGACGAGGGCTTCTCGAGGGAGAGCTCGTGAGTGGGACGTGTGCGGGAGGGGAGAACAGACATGGCAGGACGTCGTCTGACGCGCTGGCAGAAGGCCAGCGCGGTCGTGCCGGTGGCACTGATCGTGGGCGCCTGGGGCGCCGCGATCGCGGGCCCGCAGGTCACCTCCGCGTCGAGCAGCCAGGACGGCTCGGACCCCGGCGTGCCCGAGGTGCCCAGCACCCCGTTCGAGCAGCCGGCCAGCATCCAGGCCCCCAACACCACGCCGCCCGGCGTCGACCCCAGGGCCGGTGCACCCGGCACGCTCTCGACGCTGTCGACCAGCGGCATCCCCTCGGCCGCCCTCCTCGCCTACAAGCGCACCGAGACGCTCCTCGCCAGCGCCGACGCGTCCTGCAAGCTGCCCTGGTCGCTCGTGGCCGCCATCGGCCGGGTCGAGTCCAACCACGGTCGGTTCGGCGGCAACCGCGTGGGCGCCGACGGCGTCTCGCGTCCCGGCATCTACGGCATCCCGCTCGACGGCAGCAACAACACCGCACGGATCACCGATACCGACAGCGGTGCGCTCGACAACGACAAGGTCTACGACCGCGCCGTCGGGCCGATGCAGTTCATCCCCGCCACCTGGAACAGCATCGCGGTCGACAGCAACAACGACGGCGCCAAGAACCCGCAGGACGTCAACGACGCGTCCCTCGCGGCCGGCGTCTACCTCTGTGCCGGTGACGGTGACCTGTCGGCGCGGCCCGGCGCGAGTGCCGCGGTGCTGCGCTACAACCGCTCGCAGGACTACGTGGACCTGGTCCTCGCGATCGCCGACCGCTACGCCAAGGGCGACTTCTCCGAGGCGCCCAACAACGTGCTCAGCACGCCGTCGATCGTCAACCGGCAGAACGACCAAACCCTCACGCCCAAGCAGCGCGCGGCGGCCAAGACCAAGACCAAGAAGAGGAACCAGGACCGCGCGGGCTCGTCCGGCGGCTCCACCGGCTCCACCGCGCCGGGCGCCTCGTCCGGTGGCGGCAGCACCGGCGGCTCGGGCTCGGGCGGAGGCTCGTCCGACGGTGGCGGCTCCGGCGGCTCGGGCTCGGGGGTCGGCTCCTCCGACGACGACTCCAGCTCGGGCAGCGGCGGGTCCGGCGACGTCGCCGACATCCCCGACGTCATCAAGAAGCCGGTCAAGGACACCGTCGACGAGGTGGTCGGGGGCGTGGGAGACGTCGTCGACGGCGCGACCGACCCGCTGCCGCCGCCGGTCGCCGAGCCGGTCCAGGACCTCTGGTCGCGCGCCGAGGCCACCGTCTACTGCACCACGAACCAGCCCCTGAACGTGCTCGGCTGCGTCGGCAACCTGGTGGGCACGCCTCAAGGTTGACCCCGCACTTCGCCTCAGGTCTGAACGTTCGGTGACGATCGGCTCAACGCAGGCGCAGGATGGTTCGGACGGACCTACCCTGGGTACAGGGGTACTGGCGGTGTCGGGGACTTCCCCACCCGCGACCGCCGGCACGTGACAGGCAAGGCATCGCGGGCGGAGCCATCCGGCCCGGGTGTCACGGGAGGGACGTCGTCGTGAGCAGCAGAGCAGGGAGTCGCCGGGGACCGGGACGCTGGCCCGCGGTCGCGGCCGCCGTGCCGCTGGTGATGATGGCCGGCGCCTGGAGCGCCGCCGTCGCCCAGAGCCCGGTCGAGCAGCCGTCCGCGTCGCACGGCACCGTCAGCGTGCCCGACGTGCCGGGCTCGGAGTCGAGCACGCCCCTGGTCACGGCCGCGCGCGACACCACCCCCGACGGCCCCGGTGGCGCCAACCCCGTCACGCAGCTCGGTGCCGTGTCCGACGCCGACATCCCCGTTGCAGCCCTGGCCGCCTATCGCCGCGCCGCCACCGTCCTCGCGTCGTCCGACGCCGCGTGCCGACTGCCCTGGTCGCTGGTCGCCGCGATCGGCAAGGTCGAGTCGCACCACGGTCGCTTCGGCGGCAACACGCTCGGCGCCGACGGCGTCTCGCGCCCCGGGGTGCGCGGCATCGCCCTCGACGGCACGAACGACACCGCCCGCATCCTCGACACCGACGGCGGCGCCCTCGACGGCGACACCGCCTACGACCGTGCGGTCGGACCCCTGCAGTTCATCCCGTCCACCTGGGCCTCGGTCGCCGTCGACGGCGACGGCGACGGCGTCAAGAACCCGCAGGACATCGACGACGCCGCGGTGTCGGCGGGCGTGTACCTCTGCGCCGGCGGTGCCGACCTGTCGACGCCGGGCGGCGCACGCTCGGCCGTCCTGCGCTACAACCAGTCCGACGCCTACGCGACCCTCGTGCTCGCCATCTCCACGCGCTACGCCGCGGGCGACTTCAGCGAGGTCCCCACCACCACGGCCGACCCGGTCGACACCACCCCGGGCGCCCCCACCGAGGTCTCCACCCCGGGCAAGGGCCGCGCACCGGTGCAGGAGTCCAAGCTGGTACGCGACCCCGGCGCGCTCAGCACGCCCGCGACCAAGCCTGCTGCCAAGCCGCTCGCTCCGGCCACACCGGCCGTCCCGTCCCCGGGCCCGACCGCCCCCACGACGCCGACCACGCCTGCGCCGACGCCGACGCCGACGCCGACCGTCCCCGCGACGCCCGCCGTGCCGACACCGTCCGCACCGACCACGCCGGCACCCGTCACGCCCACGCCGAGCGCGACGCCGTCCGCCGGGACCACGCCGCAGACCGAGTCGCCGGCCCCCGCCGCCCCGACCGAGGAGCCGGCGGACCCCGCTCCGGCGAAGCCCGCGCCCAGCACGCCGGCGACGACCCCGGCCGAGCCCGAGACCCCGGCTCCCGAGGCGTGCACCGACGGCGAGGTCGAGGTGACCCGCGCCGACGCCGCCGGCGGCGCCACGCCGGGCACGTGCGAGCTCCCGTGCGCCCCGGGCACCGAGCCCGGCGCCACGGGCGTCGGTGCGTGCGTCGTCCTCGCCAAGGAGTGACTCACACACGGCACATGGTGCGAAGCACGGTAGATCTACCGTGCTCGGCACCAACTACCACGTGAACGTGGTGTTTGGGCGGCCCGTCAGCGCAGGCGGCGGGCCACTTCAGCGGCCCAGTAGGTGAGGACGACGTCGGCGCCGGCGCGGCGGATGGACAGGACGGTCTCGTCGATGGCGCGCTCGCGGTCGATCCAGCCGCGCTCGGCGGCGGCCTCGACCATCGCGTACTCCCCCGAGATGTTGTAGGCGGCGACGGGGACGTCGACGAGGTCGCGCACGCGCTGCACCACGTCGAGGTAGCCCATGGCGGGCTTGACCATGACGAGGTCGGCCCCCTCCTCGACGTCGAGGAGCACCTCCCGCAGCGCCTCACGGGCGTTGGCGGGGTCCTGCTGGTACGTCTTGCGGTCGCCCTGGAGCGAGGAGTCGACGGCCTCGCGGAACGGGCCGTAGAACGCCGAGGAGTACTTCGCGGCGTAGGCGAGGATCGAGGTGTCGGTGTGGCCGGCGGCGTCGAGGGCCGCCCGCACGACGCCCACCTGGCCGTCCATCATCCCGCTGGGGCCCACCATGTGCGCCCCGGCCTCGGCCTGCGCGACGCCCATCCGGCCGTAGATCTCGAGCGTCGCGTCGTTGTCGACGCGCCCCCGGTCGTCGAGCACGCCGCAGTGGCCGTGGTCGGTGAACTCGTCGAGGCACAGGTCCGACATCACCACGAGCGCGTCGCCGGCCGCGGCGGCCGCGTCGGCGATCGCGACGTTCAGGATGCCGTCGGGGTCGAGCGCGCCGGAGCCGGTGGCGTCCTTGCGCAGGGGGACGCCGAACAGCATCACGCCGCCCAGGCCGAGCGCGGCGGCCTCGGCCACCGCGGCCTTGGCCGACTCACGGGTGTGCTGGACGACGCCCGGCATGCTCGAGATCGGGCGCGGCTCGCTGAGCCCCTCGGCGACGAACATCGGCAGCACGAGGTGCCGGGGCTCGACCGAGACCTCCGCAACGAGCCGCCGCACCGCCGGCGACGTGCGCAGGCGACGCGGGCGGTGGGCGGGGAACGCCATCGCGGGGCCGGTCAGGCGCCGGCGCGGCGACGGCCCGTGGGACGTCGCTCCGACGGCTTGGTCACCGGCTCGCCCGCGTCGAGCATGGCCACGCGGCGCGAGGCGCCGAAGTCACCGAGCGCGTCGGCGAGGTCCTCGGCCGACGGAGACTCCGCGACGACGTCGACGCGCAGCCCGTGCTCCTCGGCCGTCTTGGCCGTGGCCGGGCCGATGCACGCGATGATCGTCGACGCGTGCGGCTTGCCGGCGATGCCCACGAGGTTGCGGACCGTCGAGGACGACGTGAAGACGACGGCGTCGAACTTGCCGGTCTTGATCGCCTCGCGGGTCGGCGCCGGCGGCGGCGCGGCCCGGACGGTGCGGTAGGCCGTGACGTCGTCGATCTCCCAGCCGAGCTCGGTGAGCCCGGCGACGAGCGCCTCGGTGGCGATGTCGGCGCGCGGCAGGAAGACGCGGTTGATCGGGTCGAGCACCTCGTCGTACGGGGGCCAGTCCTCGAGCAGGCCGCGGGCGGACTGCTCGCCGCTCGGCACCAGGTCGGGGATGATTCCCCATGTCCGGATCGCCTCGGCGGTCTTGTCACCGACCGCGGCGATCTTCAGGCCCGAGAACGAGCGGGCGTCGAGGCCGTACTCGTCGAACTTCTCGCGCACGGCCTTGACGGCGTTGACGCTCGTGAAGGCCACCCACTCGTAGCGGCCCTCGACCAGGCCGCGGACGGCCTTGTCCATCTGCTGGGGATTGCGGGGCGGCTCGACCGAGATGGTCGGGACCTCCTCGGACACCGCGCCGTAGCTGCGCAGGCGGTTGGCCAGCCCGGCGGCCTGCTCCTTGGTGCGGGGCACCAGGACGCGCCAGCCGAACAGCGGCTTGGTCTCGAACCACGACAGCGTGCCGCGGAGGTCGACCACGTCACCGACCACGGTGACCGCGGGCGCGGCCATCTTGGCGGCGCGCGCGTCGGCGGCGACGTCGGCGAGCGTCGACACCAGGGTGGTCTGCTCGGTGGTCGTGCCCACCCGGGTCATCGCCACGGGGGTCTTGGGGTCGCGACCGGCCTCCATCAGGCCGGACGCGACCTCGCCGATCGTGTTGACCGCCGACAGCACGACGACCGTCTGGTCACCGGCGTAGGGGGCCCAGTCGACCTTGGAGTCGCCCATCCGCACGACCGACATCTCGCGACGGTTGCGCGTGGTGAGCGGGACGCCGGCGTAGGCGGGCACCGCGGTGGCCGACGACAGGCCGGGCACGACCTCGAACGACAGGCCCGCCTTGACGCAGGCCTGCGCCTCCTCGGGGCCGGTCGCGTAGGTGAACGGGTCGCCGGCGAGCAGGCGCACGACGCGCTGGCCGGTCTTGGCGTGGCGGACGACGATGCGCCCGCGCGCCGACGGCGTGAGCGTCGCGCCGTCCTCGGCGAAGCCGCCGTCGACGACCTCGGCGCCGTTGGTCACCAGCGCCGCGTGCTCGGGCGCCTCGATGATCACGACGTCGGCCTCGGCGAGGAGCTCGGCGGCGCGGACGGTGAGCAGCCCGGCGTCACCGGGACCTGCCCCGACGAAGCTGACGTGACCGCGCGGGCGCACGGGCGCCGTCGGGGTCTCGGGAGGCGTCTGGAGCGACGCCTTGCCGCCGCCCTTGGGCGGGGTGGCCTGCGCCTCGGACGCGTTCGGGCGCGACGTCGCAGTCGCGCGGGTCGCGGTGGAGGTGGTCGTCACAGTCGTCTTCTTCCTCGTCTGCCTCGGGGTTCGTGCAGTCATCGTGTGGCCTCCGCTACCAGGGCGGCGGCGCCGTCGGCGAGCATCTCGGCAGCGAGACGTGCACCGACGCCGACGGGGTCCTCGACGGCCCCCGTCATGGACATCCGGATCATGGGGACGCCGGAGACGGCCCCCACGACGGCCCGCAGCCACAGCTCGTCGCCGTCGTCGCCCAGGGCGACGTCGGCGAGGGCGCCCACGGGCGCCGAGCAACCGGCCTCGAGCGTGGCCAGCAGGCTCCGCTCGGCGGTGACGGCGGCCCGAGTGGGCGCGTCGTCGAGATCGGTGAGCGCGGCGAGCACGTCGACGTCGTCGTCGCGGCACTCGCACGCGAGCGCACCCTGCCCGGGGGCGGGGAGCATCTGGAGCGGGTCGAGGACCTCGGTGGCCTCGTCGACCCGGGAGAGGCGGGCCAGGCCCGCGCGAGCGAGCAGCACCGCGTCGACCGCTCCGTCGCGGACCTTGCCGATGCGGGTGTCGACGTTGCCGCGGATGGGCACCACGTCGAGCCCGAGGCCGAGCGCGTTGAGCTGCGCGGCACGACGGGGCGACCCGGTGCCGACGGTGGAGCCGCGGGGCAGCTCGCCGAGCGTGAGCCCGTCGCGGGCGACGACGACGTCGCGCGGGTCCTCGCGCGGCGGGACCGCGCCGAGGCTGATGCCGGCGGCCGGGGCCGTGGGGAGGTCCTTGAGGGAGTGCACGGCGACGTCGACGCGGCCCTCGAGGAGCGCGTCGCGGACGGCCGAGACGAAGACGCCCTGGCCCCCGAAGTCGGTGAGCGGTGCGAGGTTGCGGTCGCCCTCGGTGCTCACCGGCACGAGCTCGGTGGGACGTCCGGTGACGCGGGCGACGGCCTCGGCCATCGTGGTGGACTGGGCGATCGCGAGCCGGCTGGCGCGCGTGCCGATGCGGATCACGTCGCTCATCGGCCCCCACCGTCCTCGGGACGCGGGGCGACTGCCTCGGTGACGGCCTCGACCGACGCGAGGTCGAGCGCGAACAGGTCGGCGACGGCGCTCGCGTAGGTGATGCCGTCGGGCTGGCCCGCGAGCTCCTTGATGCGCACGGTGGGCGCGTGGAGCAGCTTGTCGGCGACGCGGCGGACGGTCTGCGCGACGTCGGCCCGCACGTCGGCGGCCAGCTCGGGGCGCCGCGCGGCGAGGCGCTCGAGCTCGGCCTCGACGACGTCGGTGGCCATCGAGCGCAGCGCGACCACCGTGGGCGTGACCCGCGCGGCGTTGCGCGCGGCGAGGAACGACGCGACCTCGCGAGCGACGATGTCGCGCACCCGGGTGACGTCGGCGGCGGTGCTCTCGTCGGGCGTGGACGCCGCGAGCTCGGCCAGGCTCACCAGGGTGACGCCCGGCAGGTCGGCGGCGGCGGGGTCGACGTCGCGGGGCAGTGCGAGGTCGAGCAGCACCAGCGGGCGGCCGTCGGCGACGCGACGGACGCGCTCGAGGTCGAGCACGGTGCCGGTGGCGCCGGTGCAGCTGACGACGACGTCGGCGAGGGCCAGCTCGGCGTCGAGCTCGTCCCACGGCACCGCGGTGCCCTGCACGCCCTCGGCGACGCGCTGGGAGCGCGCGAGGGTGCGGCCGGTGACCACGATGTCGTGCACGTCGCGGCGCGCCAGCGTGGCGGCGGTGAGACCGGCCATCGCGCCCGCTCCGACGACGAGCACGCGGCTGGTCTGCAGGTCGGTGCCGCACGCCTCGGCGGTGTCGAGCGCGGCGCTGACGACCGACGGCGCGGCCTGGTCGATGCCGGTCTCGGCGTGGCCACGCTTGCCGACGCGCAGCGCCTGCTGGAACAGGACGTTGAGCGCGGGGCCGACGGTGGTCTGCTCCTGGCCGCGCTGCAGGGCGACGCGGACCTGGCCGAGGATCTGGCTCTCGCCGACGACCATCGAGTCCAGGCCCGACGCGACCGAGAACAGGTGCTGCACCGCGGCGTCGTCGTAGTGCACGTAGAGGTGGCGCAGCACGGCGTCGCGGCCGATGCCGGCGTGGTCGACGAGCAGCGACGAGATGTCCTCGACACCGCCGTGGAAGCGCTCGGCGTCGACGTAGACCTCGACCCGGTTGCAGGTCGAGATGACGACGGCCTCGCCCACGTGGGGCGTCTCGACGGCGCGACGGACGAGCTTGTCGACGTCGTCGCCGGCCAGCGTCACGCGCTCGAGCACGTCGACCGGCGCACTGCGGTGGGACATGCCCACGACGAGGATGCTCACAGCTGACCCACCACCTTCGCTGCGACGTCGTCCGTCGCGTCGTGACCGGGAACCGCTTCTTCTCCCGAGAGCGCCTTGCGCTGCTCGTGATACGCCAGGATCTGCAGCTCGATCGAGAGGTCGACCTTGCGGACGTCGACGCGCTCGGGCACCGACAGCACGGCCGGCGCGAAGTTGAGGATGCTGCTCACGCCCGCGGCGACCAGGCGGTCGGCGACCTCCTGCGCGGCGGGGCCGGGCGTCGCGATCACGGCGATGGAGATGCCGTGCTCGGCCACGACCGGCTCGAGCTGGTCCATCGGCGAGATCGGCAGGCCGCCGTGCTCCTCGCCGACGCGGTCGGGGTCGGCGTCGAAGATCGCGACGATCGAGAAGCCGCGCGAGCGGAACCCGCCGTAGCTGGAGAGCGCCTGCCCGAGGTTGCCGATGCCGACGATGACGACCGGCCAGTCCTGCGTCAGGCCGATCTCGCGCGCGATCTGGTAGCGCAGGTACTCCACGTCGTAGCCGACGCCGCGGGTGCCGTAGGACCCAAGGTGCGACAGGTCCTTGCGCAGCTTGGCCGAGTTCACGCCGGCGGCTCCGGCGAGCTGCTCGGACGAGGCCGTGCGCATGCCGGCATCGGCGAGCGCGGCCAACGCCCGCAGGTAGACCGGCAGACGGGCCACGGTCGCCTCAGGGATCCCGCGGTCCGCCGCGGCTGCGCGGCTTCCCGTCGGGGGTCTCATCTGGGTCACGTCGCTCCTGGTCCGCCCAGGGGTCGAGGCTCCGGCGTTCACGGATGTGTCGTCAGGCGGACACCCCACTGTAAGAGTTTGTGAACGAGAGAACAAAATCGAGAAGGGGGTGCAGGTGGGGGTGCGTGAGATATCCCACTAGCGGTGTGGTAGCGGCCGGGGTTCCGGTGATCTACCCGCGGGTCACGTCCGACGGCGGGGTCGGTGGGCACGGGCCCGGGCGTCGGGGCCGCCGCGGCCCTACGCCAGTGCTGCGCGCAGCCGACCGGCGTCGACGCGCCAGAAGTCGTGGCGCTCGCCGTCGACGAACGTCACGGGCACCTCGTCGCCGTAGGTGCGCACGAGGTCGGGATCGGAGTCGACGTCCTGCTCGGTCCACGACTCCCCCAGCTCGTCGCACACCTGCGCCACGACGCCGAGGGCCACCTCGCAGAGGTGGCAGTCGCGGCGGGTCAGGACGTGGACGCGGGCCGTCACGCCAGGCCCAGCTCGCCGGCCCGCACCCGCGACCGCAGGCGGCCCTTGGCCACCTTGCCGGTGGCCGAGTGCGGCAGGGACTCGACGACCTCGAGGTCGCGGGGCCACTTGTACCGGGCCAGGCGGGTCTCGCACTGGGCGCCCACGGCGGCGAGCACCTGCTCGCGCGAGACGTCGCCGGCGGGCACCACGTAGGCGCTGACGGCCTCGCCGCTGTGGGCGTCGTCGACGCCGATCACGGCGATCTCGGCGACCTCGGGCAGCTCGCCGAGCACCTCCTCGACCTCGCGCGGGTAGACGTTGAAGCCCGAGACGATGACCAGCTCCTGCAGCCGGTCGACCAGGACGAGGTCGCCGTCGTCGCCGACCAGGCCCACGTCGCCGGTGGCCCACCAACCGTCGGCACCGGGTCCGTCGGACGCGTCGGGCCAGTAGCCGCTGAACAGGTTGGGACCGCGCAGCCAGATCTCGCCCGGGTCGCCGCGGTGGGCCTCGCGCCCCGACACGTCGACGATCCTCAGGTCGAGGTCGACCACCGGGTGCCCCACGGACGAGGGGCGCGGCGGGCGGCTGCGGTCGCGGCCCGGCGAGACCACCGTGGCGGCGACGACGGGCGACGCCTCGGTCAGGCCGTAGCCCTGCTCGATGACGACGCCGGCCGAGGCCGCGAACTCCGCGGCGAGGTCGGGATCGAGCGGGGAGGCGCCGCTGAGGACGGTGCGCACGTGGGCGAACGACCCGCGCAGGTCGTCGCGGCCGGCCCAGGCCACGGCGACGGGTGGCGCGAGCGGCACGTTGGTGACGGCGTGGTCGCGGACGACGCCGAGGGTGCCCGCGGCGTCGAACCGGTCGACGAGCACCAGCCGGGCGCCGGTGGCGAGCACCTGGCCCAGCACGCAGCTGAGGCCGTACACGTGGAACAGCGGCAGCAGCCCCAGCACGACGTCGTCGGCCTCCATCACGGGCGGGTCGATGCGCGACACCTGGTCGACGTTGGCGAGCAGGGCGCGGTGGCTGAGCATCACGCCGCGCGGCGTGCCCGCGGTGCCCGAGGTGTAGAGCAGCGTCGCGAGGATCTCGGGGTCGGCCGGGCTCGGCGGGACGCCCGACCCCGGCGTCGCCGCGAGGTCGTCCCAGGCGGACTCCCCGTCGTGGACCTCGGCGTCGTGGACGACGACCGGCGGGCCGCCGTCGCCCAGCGCCTCGCGCACCAGCGCGACGGCCGGTCCCCCGGCCACGACCAGGCGCAGCCCGGCGTCGGAGGCGACCCGTGACACCTCACCGACCGCAGCCCGCGGGTTGATCGGCACGGCGACGACTCCGGCGCGGTGCGCGGCCAGGTAGGTGGCGACGAAGGCGACGGTGTTGGGCAGGGCCAGGCCGACCCGGTGCCCGGCGACGAGCCCCCGGGCCGAGAAGCCGCGGGCGACGGCGTCGACGGTGGCGTCGAGCTCGGCCCACGTGGCGGTGCGTCCGGTGCCGAAGGCCTCGACGAGGGCCACCGCGTCGGGCCGCTCCGCGGCGCGTCGACGGAGGAGGTCGCTGACGTTGGCGCTCACGCCGTCGAGTCTTCCACACCGCCGGTATGCGCCCGGTCGCCGTGCGCGGGTGGTGCGGGACGCTCGCACCGGCCCACCGCCGGACGGACCGGCACGCCCTACCCTCGTGGCGTGTCCCGCGACCCGGCCGCCGAGCCACCCCTCAACCTGAGGTCGCGGTCGTCCCTGGCCGGTCAGGCCGCGGCGTCCGCGGCCGAGGTCGAGCACGCCCTCCAGGCGGCCCCCGACCCGGGCGCGGCCGCGTTCTTCGACGTCGACAACACCCTGATGAAGGGTGCGTCGCTGTTCCACCTGGCCCGCGGGCTGCACCGGCGCGAGTTCTTCACCGGACGCGACATCGCCCGGGCGGCCTGGCAGCAGGCCTGGTTCCGCGTCGTCGGCGTCGAGGACCCCGACCACGTCGCCGAGGCCCGTGCCTCCGCGCTCGCCTTCATCGCGGGCCACCGGGTCGACGAGCTGGAGCAGGTCGTCCGCGAGATCTTCGACGAGCAGATGGCGCACCGGATCTGGCCCGGCACCCGCGCGCTGGCCCAGATGCACCTCGACCGGGGGCAGCGGGTCTGGCTCGTCACGGCCGCGCCGGTCGAGGTCGCCCGCACCATCGCGCACCGGCTCGGCCTGACCGGTGCGCTCGGCACGGTCGCCGAGAGCGTCGACGGCGTCTACACCGGCGCGCTGACGGGCCAGATGCTGCACGGCCCGGCCAAGGCGGACGCCGTCCGCGCCCTCGCCGAGCGGGAGGGACTCGACCTCGAGCGCTGCTCGGCCTACTCCGACTCGTCCAACGACCTCCCGATGCTCGGCCTGGTCGGCGACCCGTGCGCCGTCAACCCGGACGCGCGGCTGCGTGCCCACGCCCGTCGGAACGGCTGGCGGGTGCACGACTACCGGACCGGACGACGGGCCGCGCGGGCCGGTCTCGCGGTCGCGGTCGGGTCCGGGACCGTGCTCGGCGCCTCGGCCGCTGCGACCGCCCTGCGGCGACGTCTGGGGACCTGATCGACGATCTCCCGTGACGTGCGCCTGCCCCCTGGCTACGATCGGGGGACGACGGCTCCAGGGAGGGGCGAGCACGTGATCGGGTCCTGGGGGCTGCTGCGCGCCACGGTGCTGCGCCTGCACGACCGCCCGGCCACGTCCGCCGGCGACCTCGCGCTCCTGATGTCGATCGCCGACACGTCCGCGGTCACCAGCGCCGGCGGTGGCGGAACGGACCCGGCGGGCGACCCGCGGGCGACGCGCCTGCGCGCCCTGGTCGAGCTCGCGTGCGGGGGCGACGCCGAGGCGTTCGGGCAGCTCTACGACCACTACCTGCCGGGCGTGTTCCGCTTCGTCTACTACCGGGTGAGCTCACGGACGCTGGCCGAGGACCTGACCAGCGAGACGTTCACCCGGGCCCTGCGCTCGATCGGACGCTACGAGTGGCAGGGCAAGGACTTCGGCGCCTGGCTGACCACGATCGCGCGCAACATCGTCACCGACCACTACAAGTCGAGCCGGAACCGCCTCGAGGTCGTCACCGAGGAGGCGCCCGAGACCGGGCCCGTCCAGCCCGGCCCCGAGGACGAGGTGCTGGAGTCTCTCACCAACGCCGTCCTGATGGACGCCGTGCGGGCCCTGCCCGACGAGCAGCGTGACTGCCTGCTGATGCGCTTCGTCCAGGACATGACGATCTCGCAGACCGCCGAGGCCCTCGGTCGCTCCGAGGGCGCCGTCAAGCAGCTGCAGCTGCGGGCCGTGCGCCGCCTGGCCCGCGAGGTCCCCCGCGAGGCCGTGACGTGATGCCCGTCGCCGTCTGGTCGTCCTCCCGTAACCCCGTGGCCCCACGCGTCGTTGATGCAGTGACAGGGCCCGCTCGGGCCCGCACGCGGCGGCTCGGCACCGACGCGCAGGGAACCAGACAGGGCGACGGACGATGAGACGGCACCAGCGGCAGCAGGCACGCGCGGAGGCGCTGGCACGCGCCCTCGACGGGCGACCGGTCCGCGACGACGTCCTCGCCCGCGAGAGCGAGGAGCTCGTCCGCTACGCCGAGGCCATCCTCCGCTCCGCGCACCCCGAGCCCGACCCCACCTTCGCCTCCGACCTCCGCGCGAGCCTGATGACGCAGGCACCCGCCGCGCTCGGCACGTCGGGCGTCGTCGTCCACGTCCGCCCGGTCGAGGACGCCCCCACCTCCTCGCGCCACCGCGTCCGCACGCTCGTGGCGGCCGTGACGGTCGCCGCCGCCTCGTTCGGGCTGGTCGCCACCAGCGCCCAGGCCATCCCCGGCGAGACCCTCTACCCCGTCAAGCAGGGCGTCGAGCGGGTCGAGCTGGCCCTCGAGCGCGGCCCCGTCGGAACGGGGCGCAAGCAGCTCGAGCTCGCCTCCGAGCGTCTCGACGAGGTCGACGCGCTCGCCACCCGGGGCATCTCGCGCCGCGAGGCGCCGCTGGTCGACACCGCGCTCGCGGAGTTCACCCGCCGGGCCCGCGCCGGCTCCGAGGCCCTGCTGGGCGCGTACGGCCGTGACGGCGACGCCGCCGCAGCTGCCCGCGTCGACGCGTTCACGGCGCGCTCGACCCGCACGATCGAGTCGCTCCAGGACCGGCTGCCAGCGTCGGCCGCGGCTCCACTGGCGTCGGCCGCCGCCGCGGTGGTCGGCATCGCCGACGACACCAGCCAGGTGTGCCAGGACTGCTCCCCCACCGCGCCGAGCCAGCCGGGGCGCGACATCTCGGCGCTGCCCACCGACCCGCCCGTCGTGCAGGGGCCGGCACCCAGCGCCGCGGCCCCGTCGGCACCGGCCGCGGGCGCACCGTCGGCCAGCGCCGCGCCGTCGGCCCAGCCGTCGTCGCCGGCGCCTACCACCCCCGCGCCCACGCCGAGCACCGAGGTGACCGCGCCCGTCGTGCCGGTGCCGATCCTGCCCGACCCGGTCCGCGCGCTCACGCCGCTGCTCGAGGGGATCCTCGACCCCTCGCCCACCACGCCGCCCGCGAGCGAGCCGCTGGGACCGATCCCGGGCGTCGTCGAGGACCTGCTCGGCGGGGGCGGCCAGCCCACCACCGAGCCGACGCCGTAGCGGCTCGGCCCGCAGGAGCGGGTGCCGCGCCCTAGAGGAAGGGGTGCCCGCGGTCGACGAGCAGCGAGTAGAGCGTCTGCTGGATGGTCTCGCGCACCTGGTCGGTGACGTTGAAGACGAGCATCGGGTCGTCGGCGGCGTCGGCCGGGTAGGCGTCGGTGCGGATCGGCTCGCCGAACTCGATGATCCACTTGCTGGGCAGCGGGATCAGGCCGAGCGGCCCGAGCAGCGGGAAGAACGGCGTGATCGGGATGTACGGCAGGCCCAGCAGGCGCGCGAGCGACGGGATGTTGCCGACGAGCGGGTAGATCTCCTCGGCGCCGACGATCGAGACCGGGACGATGGGCACCTGGGTGCGCATCGCCGCCGACACGAAGCCGCCGCGGCCGAACCGCTGCAGCTTGTAGCGCTCGGAGTAGGGCTTGCCGATGCCCTTGAAGCCCTCGGGCCAGACACCGGCGATGTGGCCGGCGCGCAGCAGCCGCTCGGCGTCCTCGTTGCAGGCGAGCGTGGCGCCGGTCTTGCGGGCCAGCTGCCCCACGAACGGCAGGTCGAAGACGAGGTCGGCGCCCAGCAGGCGCAGGTTGCGGTGCGCGTGGTCCTTGACGGCCAGGCCGGTGACGGCGGCGTCGATCGGCACCGTGCCCGAGTGGTTGGCGACGATCAGCGCGCCGCCCTCGTCGGGGATGTTGTCGGCTCCGCGGACCTCGACCCGGAACCACTTCTCCGCGACCGGACGCAGCGCGGCGAGGAGGATCTCCTGGACCTGCGGGTCGAGCCCGAAGACGTCGATCTCGTAGTCGCCGCCCAGCCGGCGGCGCAGCGCGGCCACCATCTCGGCGGCACGGCGCTCCCAGTCCTCGCCCAGCACCTGGCGGGCGCCGTCGAGCAGGGCCGAGACCAGCTCCTCGAGGGGGATGCGCTGCGCGCCGCGGGGCGCGGTGGTGGCGCGGGGCTCGTGGGCGGCCCGGGGCGGGACGTCGTCGACGAACGACTCCTCGGACACCGGCGCCGTCGTGACGACGGGGTCGGGCTCGGCCGCGGGCTCGCCGACCGCTGCGGGGCGGAGGGCGTCGTCGACGGGCGCGGGACGTCGCGGCGTGCCCGGACGTCGCGCGCCGCCGGCGGGGGCGAGCGAGCGGGCCGCCGAGGAGGGCGAGGCCGACCGGCTGCCGCGTCCGGGGCGGCCGCGGGTGCCGATGGGGACGACGTCGGCGACCTCGTCGGCGCCCTGGGCGGCGGGATCAACCACGGTGTCCTCCGACGGCGGCGAGCAGGCCCGGAGCGACGCCGTCGGCGAACTCCGCGAGCGTCTGCGGGGTGGTGTAGCGGGGCTCGTAGCCGAAGAGGTCGCGCAGGGCCGCGGTGTCGGCCACCCGTCCGTAGGTGAGCAGCCGGCTGAGCTCGGGGGTGAACCGCGAGCCCATCTGGCGCACCAGGCGGTAGGTCAGCGACGTGAAGCCCACCGACGGCAGCCGCACGAGCGGCCGTCCGAGCCGGCGCGCGGCCTGCGACACGGTGGTGACCTCGTCGCCCACCACGTTGTAGGTGCCGGGACGGTCCTCGAGCGTGGCGAGGCGCAGCGTCTCGATCGCGTCGTGCGGGTGCAGGAACTGCAGGCGCGGGTCGTAGCCGAGGACGGCCGGCAGCGCGGGCAGGCTGAAGTAGTCGCCGAACGCCGAGCGGACGTGCGGGCTGAGGATGGTGCCGAGTCGCAGCGTCGTGACGACGGCGTCGGGGCGTCGGCGCGCGAAGCCGCGGGTGTAGCCCTCGACCTCGACGGCGTCCTTGGGGAACCCGGTCCGGACGCCGGCCCGCGGCGACATCGACTCGGTGAACATCGCCGGGTCGCGCGGCGAGGTGCCGTAGACGGCCGTCGAGGACTGCAGGACGAGCTTGCGCACCTGCGGTGCCGCCTGGCACGCGGCCAGGAGCTGCATCGTGCCGATGACGTTGGTCTCCTTGACCGAGCCGCGGTTGCTCGAGCCGAGGTTCATGTGGACGACGGTGTCGACGTCCTCGACGGCGATCACCTTGCCCACCACCGGGGTGCGGATGTCGGCGCGGACGAACTTCACGCCCCGCAGGTCACCGGCGGGCGGAACGACGTCGAGGCCGACGACCCGGTCGACCTCCGGGTTGCCGGCCAGGGTGCGTGCGAACAGCGCACCGAGGTCGCGTGCGACCCCGGTGACCAGGACGACGCGACCCATCGACTACTTCCCGAGACGACGGCGCTGGACGCGCGTGCGCTTGAGGAGCTTGCGGTGCTTCTTCTTCGCCATCCGCTTGCGGCGCTTCTTGACTACAGAACCCACGAGTCACCTTCACGTTCACGTTCGCTGGAACCGGCACGACACCGGCGTCGGCCCAGCCTACGGCCTTCAGGCACGAAGAACCCATTCGGGGTTCAGGGATCAGACATCGCGACGAGGCGGCGGCACCGCGGACCAATCACCACGTTCACGTGGTAGTTGGTGCGAAGCATGGGAGATCTCCCGCGCTTCGGACCAGTTACCACGTGAACGTGGTAGATGATCGACGCGCCGAGCCGCCGGTCGGGATGCCGGACGTTCTAGCCGGCTTGGAAGTAGGACTTCTTGAGGTACTCGTCCACCGCGTGCTCGGGGACGCGGAACGACCGCCCCACACGCACGGCCTCGAGGTCGCCACCGTGCACGAGCCGGTAGACGGTCATCTTGGACACGCGCATCTGGGTGGCCACCTCGGCCACGGTCAGGAACTTCACGCTGTCTGGCATCACTCACGCCCTGTCTGGACTCGCGCGCCCCTCGGGCTTCCCCTCCGAGGGTTCAACGGGCGTGTCTGGTGTGAGAGTAGTGCTCGGTGGGGCGTGTGCGAAAGCCGAACAGCAATGTCCGCTGACGTCGGGTGGACGATTCGCGGGTGTTCGGCGGGGTTCGTCCCGCGTGGCGCTCTACGGCAGCGGGTCGAGACCGTGGTACGGGAACACCTCGTGGCGTGCGGCGGTGATGCAGCGGTCCAGCCAGCTGGCCGGGTCGTAGCCCGCGTCGAAGTCCTTGTAGGCGACGTCCTGGCCGTCGCTGAGGGTCACCGGGCCCGGCTTGCCGCGCATCTCGGCGACGCGTGCGGACCACTCGGGCGGGCACGGGGTGTCGGCGGGCAGGGGCGCGCCGGCGACCATCGCGAGCAGGTGCGTCCAGGCCCGCGGGACGACGTCGAGCACCGAGTAGCCGCCACCGCCGGTCGCCACCCAGCGTCCGCCGCACAGCTCCTGGGCGAGGTCGGCGAGCACGAGGTAGGACGCGCGCTGGCCGTCGACGCTGAGCATCAGGTTGGTCAGCGGGTCGTCCATGTGGGAGTCGCACCCGTGCTGGGTCACGATGATCTCGGGCCGGAAGGCACGGAGCACCGGCGGGACGACGGCGTGGAACGCGCGCAGCCAGCCGGCGTCCGTGGTGCCCGGGGGCAGCGCGACGTTGACCGACGACCCCTCGGCGCCGGGTCCGCCGACCTCGGTGGGCAGCCCGGTGCCGGGGAACAGCGTCTGGGGTCCCTCGTGCACCGAGACGGTGAGCACGCGCGGGTCGTCGTAGAAGATGTGCTGCACGCCGTCGCCGTGGTGGGCGTCGATGTCGACGTAGGCGACGCGCTGCGCGCCCTGCTCGAGCAGCCAGTGGATCGCGACGGCGACGTCGTTGTAGATGCAGAAGCCGCTGGCGACGCCGGGCATCGCGTGGTGCAGGCCGCCGCTGATGCTGACCGCACGCGGTGACAGGCCCGTCCACACCTGGCGCGCCGCCTCGAGCGTCGCGCCGGCGATCAGGGCGCTGGCGTCGTGCATGCCGGCGAAGGTGGGGTTGTCGGAGCTGCCGAGACCCACCGACAGGTCGGTGTCGTCGCTGCTGCGGATGGCCTTGACGGCGTCGACGTAGTGCCGGGAGTGCACCGCGAGCAGCTGCTCGTCGGTGGCCGGCTCGGGCACCACCGTCGTGAGCGACTCGGGCTCCAGCAGGCCCAGCTCGTCGGCCAGCGACATCGTCAGCTCGACGCGGACGGGGGCCATCGGGTGGCCGAGCCCGAAGTCGTACTCGGTGAGCCGTTCGTCGAACACGACGCTGGCGGTGTCGCTCATGTCGAGCAGCCTAGTGCGCGCCCGTGACGGGCCTCACGCCAAGTCTCTCGACCTGTTCCTCGCGGCCTCGATGGCGGACAGGAAGGCGGCTCGGACCTTGTGGTCCTCGAGCTCACGGATGGCCGCGGCGGTGGTGCCGCCGGGCGAGGTGACCTGCTCGCGCAGGATCGTCGGGTGCTCCCCCGTCTCGCTCATCAGCTTGGCCGAGCCGACGAAGGTCTGGACGACGAGCTCGGTGGCGGTCGAGCGCGGCAGCCCGAGGTGCACGCCGGCCTCGATCATCGACTCGACCACGAAGAAGATGTAGGCGGGCCCGGAGCCGGAGATCGCGGTGACGGCGTCCTGCTGCTTCTCCGGCACGCGCAGCGTCTTGCCGGTGGGCGCGAGGAGCTGCTCGGTGCGGACCAGGTGCTCCTCGGTGCAGTGCGTGCCGCGCGAGATCGCGAACATGCCCTCGTCGACGAGCGCGGGCGTGTTGGGCATGACACGGATGACGGGCGTGCCGGCCGGGAGCGCGGCCTCCAGCGTGGCCGTCGTGATGCCGGCGGCCAGCGACACCACGAGGGTGCCGTCGGGCACGACGGGCGCGATCTCCTCGAGGACGTCCTGCATGTCCTGCGGCTTGACCACGACCAGCACCGTGTCGGCCTTGGCGACGGCGTCGCGGTTGGAGAGCACCTCGGTGCCGTAGCGCTCGCGCAGCTCGACGGCGCGCTCCTCGCGGCGCTCGGACAGCACGATCTCGGACGGTCGCCGCCCGCCGCGCAGCAGACCCGCGACGAGCGTCTCGCCCATCACACCGGCACCGAGGACCGCGACCACGCTCATGGCGTCATGGTGGCACAGCGGCCGGACGGGCCCCTCAGCCCTTGGTGACCAGGGACCGCGCGAAGAACGTCACGTTGGCGGGGCGCTCGGCGAGGCGGCGCACCAGGTAGCCGTACCACTGCTCGCCGTAGGGCGTGTACACGCGGACGGTGTGCCCGAGCGCGGCGAGACGCTCCTGCTCGTCGGGGCGGATGCCGTAGAGCATCTGGTACTCGAAGTCGCCGGGGCCGCGCCCGTTCTCGGCGGCGAGGTGACCGGCGATCTCGACCAGGCGCGGGTCGTGCGAGGCGACCATCGGGTAGCCGGCGCCCTGCATGAGCACCTTGAGGCAGCGCACGTAGGAGCGGTCGACGTCGTGCCGGTCGGTGAAGGCGACGCTCGACGGCTCCTTGTAGGCGCCCTTGCACAGGCGCACCCGCGACCCCTCGGTGGCCAGGTGCCGGCAGTCGGCCTCGGTGCGACGCAGGTAGGCCTGGAGCACGGCGCCCGTCGACGGGAAGTCCTGGCGCAGGTCGCCCAGGATGCCGAGCGTGGAGTCGGTGGTGGTGTGGTCCTCCATGTCGAGGGTGACCGTGGTGCCCACGTTGGCCGCGGCCTGGCAGATCCGGCGGGCGTGCTCGAAGGCCGTCCGGTCGCCGTCGCCGCCGAGCGCCTGGCCGACGGCCGAGAGCTTGACCGACACCTCGGTGCGGTCGGAGATGCCGGCGGCCGCGAGCGCGGTGAGCACCTCGAGGTAGGCCTGCACGGTGGCCTCGGCCTGCTCCGGCTCGGTGGTGTCCTCGCCGAGGTGGTCCAGGCTCACCAGCAGCCCCTTGGCGGTGAGGTCCCGCGCGGCGTCGACGGCGTCCGTCGTGGACTCGCCGGCGACGAAGCGGGCCACGATGCCCGACGACACGGGCATCGTCGCGGCGAGCTCCTTGAGCCTCTCGCTGCGGGCCAGCGCGAGCAACGACCGACGAAGCATGGGCTCCTCCTGCAGTCCGACCCGGCACGCACCGGGTCGATCCGGACTCTACGGACCGGACGGTCGCCGCCGTCTCACGGGGCGGTGACTCAGGGGGCGGCGGCTCAGGGGGCGGCGGCGAGGTGCAGGCGCGTGTAGGCGAGCGCGGCGGCGAGGTCGGACTCGCGCTCGACGCGGTCGGCGCAGCGTCGGGTGTTGATCTCGATCACGACGTGGCCGTCGTAGCCCGACTCCGCGAGGAGCGTCAGGAACTCCTCGCACGGCTGCCCGCCGCGTCCGGGCACGAGGTGCTCGTCCTTGGCCGAGCCGTTGCCGTCGGTGAGGTGGACGTGGCGCAGGCGCGTCCCGAGGTCGCGGGCCATGGCGACGGGGTCGGAGCCGGCGGTGGCGGTGTGGGAGAGGTCGAGGGTGACGTGGTCGTAGTCGTGCACGACGGGGTCCCACCCGGGGAGGTAGGCCTGGAACTCGCGCTTGCGGGCGCGCCAGGGGTACATGTTCTCGACGCAGAAGTCGATGCCCGTCCGCGTCTCGAGCTCGCGGATGCCGGTCTCGAAGTCGCGGGCGTAGTCGCGCTGCCAGCGGAACGGCGGGTGGACGACCACGGACGTCGCGTCGAGCGCGTGGGCCATCTCGGCGCTGCGCTCGAGCTTGCCCCAGGGGTCGGTGCCCCAGACGCGCTGCGTGACCAGCAGGCACGGCGCGTGCACGGAGACGACGGGGATGTCGTGGTAGTCGCGCAGGCCGCGGACCGCGTCGACGTCCTGGCTGATCTCGTCGATGCCGACCATGACCTCGACGCCGTCGTAGCCCAGGCGGCGCGCGAGCTCGAACCCGTCGGCGGTGGACTCGGGGTAGACCGAGGACGTCGACAACGAGACGGACGCCGCGTGGTGCGTCGGCACCGCCGCGGCGGGGCCCTCCGAGTCGGCGTCGCTCACACCTTCCAGCCTACGACCCGCCCGCGATCCCGCCCGGCGCCGCCCGATGAGTCCGCGGGGCGGCCCGGGTCTGCCCCTGCATGAGAGACGACGAGCGCCCCTCCCCCTCCCGCCGCGTCGCCGCCTGGTGCGGCGTCTCCCTCGACGGCTTCAGCTCCGGGCCCGACGGGCCGATGCACGACACCTGGCTGCATCGGACGGCGGTGCGCCCGTCCACCGAGGCCCACTTCGAGGGCGTGTGGCGACGCGCGTCGACGGTGCTGATCGGCCGCCGGAACGCCGAGGGCTTCGGCGCGGTGTGGCCGGGGCTCTCGAGGAGCCCCGACCTCAGCGAGAGCAGCCGGGCGTACGGACGGTTCCTCACCGGCGTCGAGAAGGTGGTGTTCTCGCGCTCGCTGCCCACCGACGCCATGGACGGCTTCGCCTGGGACGACGTGCGCGTCGCGTCCGACCTCGAGGGCGAGGTGCGGGCGCTGCGTGACGGCGACGGCGGCGACGTCCTCGTCCAGAACAGCGCGAGCATCATCCAGCAGCTGCTGCGCCTCGACCTGCTCGACGACCTGCGCCTCATGGTCGTCCCGGTCCTGCTCGGAGGCGGCCTGCGGCTGCTCGACGACGTCGGCGCGGGCGAGTGGGACCTCGCCCAGTCCACCACCACCGCCGAGGGCGTCCTCTTCCTCCACTACGCCCGTCACCGCTGAGCCCGGGCGGCGGTGCAGGCGGTGGCGTGCGTCCGGTCCGGCAGGGCGGACGAACGAAGCCGGGCGCACCTTGCCCTGCGACGTGAGGACAACGCCGCCGGTCGGGCGCACGGCGGCGGTGCAGGCGGTGGCGTGCGTCCGGTCCGGCAAGGCGGACGAACGAAGCCGGGCGCACTTTGCCCTGCGACGTGAGGAGAACGCCGCCGGTCGGGCGCACGGCGGCGCCTACATCGAGTCGAGGCGCTCGAGGAGGACACCCTCGCGGAGGGCCCAGGGGCAGATCTCGAGCTCGTCGACGTTGAACAGGTCCATCACCGCGTCGGCGACGACCGCGCCGGCGACGAGCTGGTGGGCGCGGTTCGGCGAGACGCCGGGGAGCTCGGCGATCTGCTCGACGCTGAGCCCCGGCAGCGTCTGCAGGCACTCGCGCAGCGACTCGGCCTTGAGCGAGCGACGCACGTAGGAGCCCTCGGACGACGGGGGCGCGCCGCACAGCCGCGCGAGCGACCGGAACGTCTTGCTGGTGGCGACCGCGTGGTCGAACCCGCCGCCGCGCATCATCGCGCCGGCGTCGTTGGCGATCTGGGTGCGGACGTGGCGACGCAGGCCGCGGACCTGCTCCTCGACGTCGCCGCCGTTCCCGAACCACTCGCGCGTCAGGCGACCGGCGCCCAGCGGCAGCGACTGCTCCACGTCGGGCGACTCGTCGGAGCCGGTGGCGATCTCCAGCGACCCGCCGCCGATGTCGAACACGCCCAGGCGACCGGACGACCAGCCGAACCAGCGGCGGACGGCGAGGAACGTCAGGCGGGCCTCGTCGGCACCGGGGAGCACCTCGATCTCGACGCCGGACTCCTCGCGGACGCGGCGCAGGACGTCGTCGGCGTTGGTGGCGTCGCGGACCGCGGACGTGGCGAACGCGACGACCTCGGCGCACCCCTTGTCCTCGGCGACGCGTCCCGCCTCCTGCACGAAGGTGACCAGGCGGCTGACCCCCGTCGCGTCGACGGCGCCCGAGGCGTCGAGGTGCTCGGCGAGCCGCAGCGGCTCCTTGTGGGCGAACGCCGGCAGCGGCGGGGCGCCACGGTAGGCGTCGACCACGAGCAGGTGACCGGTGTTCGAGCCGATGTCGAGGACTCCGAGGCGCATCAGCCCACCCTAGGCCGTCACGGGGGCCCGGGGTCACGCGTACAGTCCGCCTCGTGCCCGAGGTCCTGCTCGACTTCCCGCGTGCCTACACCGAGTTCACCGACCCGGCCGACGCCACGCAGGTGTTCCGCTGCGACCTGACGTGGCTCACCTCGCGCTGGACCTGCATCTTCGGCCAGGGCTGCAAGGGCATCTACGCGACCGCCCCCGACTCCGGCTGCTGCACGCTCGGCGCCCACTTCAGCGACGACGACGACCGCGACCGGGTCGCGACGTTCGTCGACCAGCTCGGTCCCGACGACTGGCAGCACCACGCCGAGGGCCACGAGCCGGAGGGCTGGACCGAGACCGACGAGGACGGCGACCTCAAGACGCGCGTCGTCGGGGGCGCCTGCATCTTCCACAACGACCGGGACTTCGCCGGCGGCTACGGGTGCGCGCTGCACGGCTGGGCGCTCGGCCACGACGTCAAGCCGCACGAGGTCAAGCCCGACGTGTGCTGGCAGCTGCCGATGCGTCGACGGTTCCGCGACGTCGACCGCGGCGACGGCACCACCTACACCGAGGTCGAGATCGGCGAGTACGTCCGCGCCGGCTGGGGCCCCGGCGGGCACGACCTCGACTGGTACTGCTCGTCCAACACCGAGGCCCACGTCGGACGCGAACCGGTCTACGTCTCCAACGCCGACGAGCTGGTCGCCCTGATGGGTGAGGGGGCCTACGAGGTCCTCGTCAGGCTGTGCGAGGAGCACCTCTCGGTGCCCGGCCGGTCCACCCGACACGCTGCGGACCCCACGCGTTGAGGCTCGTGGCCCCGGTCGACGTCGCACCGCACCCCGCCTCCGGTGCGGCGGTCCTCCATGGTCACAATGTCCGCATGCGTCTGGATCACCTGTCGTTCGCCGCCGGCCCGGAGGGACTCGTCGAGACCGCCGCCCGGCTCAGCGAGATGCTCGACGCCAAGCACTTCGACGGTGGCATCCACCCGCGCTTCGGCACCCGCAACGTGATCATCCCCGTCGCGCACGGCAAGTTCATCGAGGTCGTCGAGGTGCTCGACCACCCCGCCAGCGACAAGGCCCCCTTCGGCCAGGCGGTCCGCGCCCGCTCCGAGGCCGGCGGCGGCTGGCTCGGCTGGGTCGTCTCGGTCGACGACATCGAGCCCGTCGAGCGCCGCATCGGGCGCCACGCGGTGCCCGGCAACCGGCGCCGCCCCGACGGCTTCAACCTGCAGTGGCGCCAGATCGGCGTCCGCGGTCTGCAGTCCGACCCCCAGCTGCCCTTCGTCATCTGCTGGGACGTGCCCCGCTCGGAGCACCCCTCCCACGGCACCAAGAACCAGATCTCCCTCACCGCCCTCGAGATCGCCGGCAGCCCCCAGCGCGTCACCGACTGGCTCGGCGAGCCCGCTCTCGAGGCGCTCGAGGACCTCGAGGTCCGCTGGGTCGCCCCCCACGGCACCCCCGGCATCGTCGCGGCCCAGTTCCACGGGCCCGCCGGAGTCGTCCGGATCTGATCTGCGGGCCCTGGTATCCCGCCAGACCCCGCAGACGGGGAGACGGAGGAACCTCCTTCTGAGTAGGAGGACGGATGTCATCTCCGCCGCCGCCCTCCAGGCTGAGGGGATGACCGGAACCACCGCCTCCCTCGCCCGCTCGCGCGCGACCGTCGTGACGGTCGTCGCCCTCCTCGCGGTGCTCGCCGTGGTGCTCGTCGGCACCGCCGCGTACGTCGCGGGCCCGCACCCGGACGCGTCCGCCCTGCGTCGAGCAGCGGCGCTGACGGGTGGGGCCTCGGCCGCCGCGTTCGGGGTGGCGGCGGTGCTCGTGGCCGCGACCCGTCGGCTCGTCCCCGGCCTGTGGGGCTACGTCCCCGGCGTGGTCTGCCTGGTGGCGAGCAGCCTGGCGGTCGGCGCGGTCTAGCCCCTCCACCGCCGGACGGGACGGCGCACCGATGCTGTCGGAGGCAGCACCTAGGGTCGTCCCATGGCCAGGACCCCCACCGCGAAGCCCGCCCGCCCGGCCTTCCACTGCACCGAGTGCGGCTGGACCACGTCCAAGTGGGTCGGGCGCTGCGGGGAGTGCCAGGCCTGGGGCACGGTCTCCGAGGTCGGCGGCGCGCGCTCGTCCGGACGCACCACCGCCGGGCCCGTCACCCAGCCCGCGCGCCCGATGACCGAGATCAGCATCGACGCCACCCGCGCGACCTCGTCCGGCGTCGGCGAGCTCGACCGCGTGCTCGGGGGAGGGGTCGTCCAGGGCGCCGCCCTGCTGCTCGCCGGCGAGCCCGGCGTCGGCAAGTCCACGCTGCTGCTCGAGGTCGCCGCCCAGTGGGCGCGCCTCGGCCGCCGCACCCTCTACGTCAGCGGCGAGGAGTCCGCGGCCCAGGTCCGGCTGCGCGCCGACCGCACCGGCGCCGTCGAGGAGAACCTCTACCTCGCCGCCGAGACCGACCTCGGGGCCGTCCTCGGCCACGTCGACCAGGTCGAGCCCTCGCTGCTCGTCGTCGACTCCGTGCAGACCATCTCCTCCTCCGAGGTCGAGGGCGTGCCCGGCGGCGTCACCCAGGTGCGCGAGGTCTCGGCCGCGCTCACCCAGGTCGCCAAGCGGCGCGGCATCGCCACGCTGCTCGTCGGCCACGTCACCAAGGACGGCGCCATCGCCGGCCCACGCGTGCTCGAGCACCTCGTCGACGTCGTGCTGTCGTTCGAGGGCGACCGGCACTCGCGGCTCCGGGTCGTCCGGGCGGTCAAGAACCGCTACGGCCCGGTCGACGAGATCGGCTGCTTCGACCTCTCCGAGGAGGGCATCGTCGAGGTCAGCGACCCCACCGGCCTGTTCGTCTCGCGTCACGCCGAGCCCGTGCCCGGCACCTGCGTCACCGTCACGCTCGAGGGACGGCGCCCGCTGCTCGCCGAGATCCAGGCGCTCGTCGCGCCCTCGAGCACGCCGTCGCCGCGTCGCGCGGCCAGCGGGCTCGACTCCACCCGCGTGGCCATGGTCATCGCCGTCCTCGCGCGCCGCTGCGGCGTCGGCATCGCCCAGGCCGACGTCTACACCGCCACCGTCGGCGGCGCACGGCTCGGCGAGCCCGCCGCCGACCTCGCCACCGCGGTCGCGATCGCGTCCGCCGCCCGCGAGGTGGCGGTGCCGTCCGACGTGGTGGCCCTCGGCGAGGTCGGCCTCGCCGGCGAGGTCCGACGCGTCGCCGGCGTCCAGCACCGCCTGCGCGAGGCCGCCCGCCTCGGGTTCAAGCGGGCCCTGGTCCCCTCCGACCACGGTGCCGCCCCCGCCCCCGCCGACGTCGACGGCATCCAGGTCGTCCCCGTCGCCGACCTCGCGTCCGCGCTGCGCGCCCTCGGGCTCCAGGCCCGCACGGGCGCGTCGTCCCCGTCCGACGACGCCGACGCGTTCACGCTGCGTGCGGCCCGATGACCCCCCGCTCCTGCAGATGGCGTAGGTCAGGTCACAGTCGTGACTCCACCGACGCGATGGCGTCCACGGCCGCGGCGCGCGCCTAGGATGGGCAGAGAAGTGCCATCACAGGGAGCGACGTGACGATCAGCGACAGGCCGAGCGACCGAGCGCTCGGCGACCTCCGCGTGCGGGCCGTCATGGCCGGCGTGGCCCCCGGCACCACCCTGCGCGAGGGCCTGGAGCGGATCCTGCGCGGCCGCACCGGCGCCCTCATCGTCCTCGGTGAGGACAAGGAGATCGAGCAGATGTCCACCGGTGGCTTCGTGCTCGACGTGCCCTTCTCGGCCACCGCGCTGCGCGAGCTGGCCAAGATGGACGGCGCGATCGTCCTCGACGGCAACGCCACCACGATCCGTCGCGCCGGCGTCCACCTGATGCCCGATCCGTCGATCCCCACCGAGGAGACCGGCACCCGGCACCGCACCGCCGACCGCGTCGCCCGCCAGACCGGCGTCCCCGTCATCTCGGTATCCGCCTCGATGCACATCATCGCGATCTACGTGGGCGGCAACCGTCGCGTCCTGGAGGACGCCGGCGCCATCCTCGCGCGCGCCAACCAGGCCCTGGCCACGCTCGAGCGCTACAAGCTCCGCCTCGACGAGGTCTCCGGCGCGCTGTCCGCGCTCGAGATCGAGGACCTCGTGACCGTCCGCGACGTCTCCGCGGTCGCGCAGCGCCTCGAGATGGTGGCCCGCATCTCGGCCGAGATCGAGGACTACGTGCTCGAGCTCGGCACCGACGGCCGGCTGCTCTCCCTGCAGCTCGACGAGCTGGTCACCGGCGTCGAGACCGACCGCGAGCTCGTCGTCCGCGACTACATGCCCGGCGGTCGCCGCGCCAAGACCCCCGCCGAGGTGCTGTCGTCGCTGTCGGCGATCTCCTCCAGCGACCTCGTCGACCCCGCCGCGGTGTCCCGCGCGCTGTACCTCGGGGGCAGCGAGCACCTCGACTCCGCGGTCTCGCCGCGCGGCTACCGGCTGCTGGCCAAGGTGCCGCGCCTCCCCCCGCTCGTCGTCGAGCGTCTCGTCGAGCACTTCGGCACCCTGCAGAAGCTGCTCGCGGCCAGCATCGAGGACCTCCAGACCGTCGACGGCGTCGGCGAGCTCCGCGCGCGCAGCGTCCGCGAGGGCCTGTCACGCCTGGCCGAGTCGAGCATCCTCGAGCGCTACGTCTGAGCGACGCGCGCCCGACGCTCAGTCGGTCGGGGTCGGGGTCGGCGTCGCCGAGGTGCTGGGCGAGGCGCTCGGCGTGGCCGACGGCTTCGGGCTGGGCGTGGGGGTCGGCTTCGGACGGGTCCGCAGCACCGCCTCGGCCGTGCCTGGCTCGCCGCCGAGCACCGCGGCCCGCACCTCGTAGGTCTTGGCGGGCAGGAAGCGCTCGGTGTCGGCGCAGTCGTCGCCACCGCGTCGTCCCGACCAGGTGAGGTCGACCGACGTCGACCAGGTGGGGTCCAGCTGCACCGACCGCTGCGGGACGGCGTCGGGGCAGACCTGCGTGCTCCACAGGCTGACGCCGTCGTCGTTGGCGACGTCGACGATCAGGTCGACGTCGGCGAGGTCGAGCGTGCACGCCCGGGTGCTGGTGGTGGTGAAGGCCAGCCGCACGGGCACCGGCCCGTCGGCGTAGGCGCCGCCGGGCACCGCGGGCTGGACGCCCACCGCGTCGGCCGCGCACGCGCCGCCCGACGACGCGAGGTCGACGTCGACGTCGACCATCCGGCGGGTGCGGACCTTGCGGGTGGGCTCGGCCGTCGGCTCCGCGGTGGGGACTGCCGAGGGCGTGCTGCTGGCGGCGGGCTGCGCGGCGGTGGGGGCGGGGTCGTCGCCGCCGGTGAGGAGCCGCACGAGGCCGACCACCACGAGGACCACGACCACCAGCACGACGAGTCGCCGGCGCCGGTAGACCGCGGGGCTGGGGCGGCGTCTCGGCCTCGGGTTCGCGCTCATCCCGGCCCACGGTAGCCGCTCGACCACGCTGGCTAGGATCGGCACGCCATGCACCCCACCGACCGTCCGGACTCCTCCCCCGACGACCTCGACGGCCTCCACGACACGGTGCTCGGCTGGTACGACGAGCACGCCCGCGACCTGCCCTGGCGCGAGCCCGGCACCCCGCCGTGGCACGTGCTGGTCTCCGAGCTGATGCTCCAGCAGACGCCCGTCGTGCGGGTGCTGCCGGTCTACGCCGAGTGGGTCCGTCGCTGGCCGAGTCCGCGGGACCTCGCGGCCGAGCCCGCCGGCGAGGCCGTGCGCGCGTGGGGACGGCTCGGGTACCCCCGGCGCGCGCTGCGCCTGCACGCCTGCGCGGTGGCCCTGGTCGCCGACCACGACGGCGGGGTGCCAAGCGACCACGCGACGCTCCTCACGCTGCCCGGCGTGGGCAGCTACACCGCCGCGGCCGTTGCGTCGTTCGCGTTCGGCCAGCGGCATGCCGTGCTCGACACCAACGTCCGACGCGTGCTCGGGCGACTCGTCGACGGCACCGCCTACCCGCCGAACGCCACCACCGCGGCCGAGCGCCGCACCGCCGAGGCGCTGCTGCCCGACGACCCCACGACGGCCGCCCGCTGGGCCGTCGCGGTGATGGAGCTCGGCGCGCTGGTCTGCACGGCCCGCTCCCCGCGCTGCGGCCAGTGCCCGGTGCGCGACCGGTGCGCGTGGGT
>JAURVT010000038.1 GCA_030655315.1 Nocardioidaceae bacterium
GCCGCACCAGCCGCCGCCGGCCTCGCCGCCGCCGCCGACTCCGGTGCGCGCCGGCTGCGCTTCTCCCCGGTGCCGCCCAACACGGTCGACGCGGTCAGCGTACCGTCCGGGCACGACCAGCAGGTCGTCATCTCGTGGGGAGACCCGCTGTTCAAGGGCGTTCCGAAGTTCGACGTGGACCGCCAGACGCCGCAGAAGCAGAAGTCGCAGTTCGGCTTCAACAACGACTTCCTCGGCCTGCTCCCGCTCAACGCGCGGACCCGCGTGATGGTCGTGAACCACGAGTACACGAGCGAGACGATGATGTTCCCCGACTACGACGCGGACAACCCGACGCGTCGTCAGGTCGAGACCGCCTGGGCGGCCCACGGCCTCAGCGTCGTCGCGGTCAGCGAGAAGCGCGGCTCGGGCGCCCTCCAGCCCGTCGTCGGCCACCGCCTCAACCGCCGCCTGCACACGACGTCGAAGTTCGAGCTCACCGGCCCCGTCGCCGGCTCCAAGCTGGTCCGGACCAAGGCCGACCCCGCCGGACGCACCGTCCTCGGCACGCTCAACAACTGCTCGGGCGGCCTGACGCAGTGGGGCACCTGGCTGACGGCCGAGGAGAACATCAACCAGTACTTCGCCAACGCCGACACGGTCACCGACCCGACCCAGAAGGCGCGCCTGACGCGCTACGGCATCACCGGCACCGCGACCGAGCGCAAGTGGGAGCGCTTCGACGACCGCTTCGACCTCGCCAAGGAGCCCAACGAGGCCAACCGCTTCGGCTGGATCGTCGAGATCGACCCCTACGACCCCGACTCGACCCCCAAGAAGCGGACCGCGCTCGGCCGCTTCAAGCACGAGGCCGCCGAGCCGGCCATCACCGAGGACGGCCGCGTCGCGGTCTACCTCGGCGACGACGAGCGGTTCGACTACTTCTACAAGTTCGTCTCGGCCAAGAAGTTCCGCAAGGGCAAGGGCGCCGCGGCCCGTCGGGCCAACGCCAAGCTGCTGGACGAGGGCACGCTGTACGTCGCCAAGTTCACCGGCGACTCCCCCGTCGGCCAGGTCGACGGCACCGGCAGGCTCCCCCGCGACGGCCAGTTCGACGGCTCGGGCGAGTGGATCAAGCTGGTCAGCGGCACCCGGTCGTTCGTCGACGGCATGTCCGCCGAGGAGGTGCTGCTCTTCACGCGCCAGGCCGGCGACAAGGTGGGCGCCACCAAGATGGACCGCCCCGAGGACGTCGAGCCCAGCCCCAAGACCGGCAAGGTCTACATCGCGCTGACGAACAACTCCAACCGAGGAGCGGCCGGACGGGCCGGGGCCGACGAGGCCAACCCCCGCACCAACAACAAGAACGGCCACGTGATCGAGCTGACCGAGCGCGGGGACGACGCCGCGGCCACCGGCTTCGTGTGGAACGTGTTCCTCCTGTGCGGCGACCCGTCGGACCCGAGCACCTACTTCGGCGGCTACGGCGCCGAGGACGTCTCGCCGATCTCGTGCCCCGACAACGTCACGTTCGACCCCTACGGCAACCTGTGGATCTCGACCGACGGCAACGCGCTCGGGTCGCACGACGGCCTGTTCGGCGTCGCCGTCGAGGGTGAGGAGCGCGGCAAGACCAAGCAGTTCCTCAGCGTGCCCGTCGGGGCCGAGACGTGCGGCCCGTGGGTCGAGAAGGACCGCGTCCTCGTCTGCGTGCAGCACCCGGGCGAGAAGGACGGCGCGTCGGTCGAGAAGCCGGCGTCCAGCTGGCCCGACGGTCCGGGCACGCTGCCGCGGCCGTCCGTCGTCGCGGTGTGGCGCAAGGACGGGCGCGCCATCGGCGTCTGAGCAGCACCTGTGTGGGGCCCCCGGGGGCCCCGCACAGCGACGTCAGGCACCCTCTGCTCGGACTGCGGGCAGAGGGTGTCGGCGTTAACGTCGGAGCATGGATGAAGCCGATGTCATCGTCGTCGGCGCCGGCCTCTCGGGCCTGACGGCGGCCCGCTCGCTGCAGGACTCCGGGCACGCCGTCGTCGTGCTGGAGGCGTCCGACGCGGTGGGCGGACGCATCCGCACCGACCACGTCGACGGCATGCTCCTCGACCGCGGCTTCCAGCTGCTCAACCCGGCCTACCCGGCGCTCGCCGGTCGGGTCGACCTGGACGCACTGGCCCTGTCGAGCTTCCGGGCGGGCGTCGTGGTGAAGACCTCGGCCGGCCGCCACGTGCTCTCGGACCCGCGCCGGTCGCCCGGCGACATCCTCGGCACGATGCGGACGCTCTTCCCCCGCAGCACGTCCGACCTCCACGCCACCGTCGGCATCGCCAAGTACCTCGGCCGCACCGCGCTCGAGTCGGTCGACTCGATCATGCGCCGCCCCGAGATGGCCTACGGGCAGGCGTTCGACGACGCCGGCCTCGGGTCGTCCGTCGGGCGCGCCACGATCGAGGCGTTCCTCGCCGGCGTGCTGGCCGACGACACCCGCACCGCGTCGCGCCACTTCGTCGACCTCCTCCTGCGCACGTTCGCGCAGGGCCTGCCGGGCGTCCCCCGCGACGGCATGCAGGCGCTCCCCGAGCAGGTCGCGTCGCACCTGGCCGACGGCACCGTGCGGCTCGGCACGCCCGCCGAGCGCATCGACGGCACGACCGTGCACACCGCGAGCGGGCCGCTGACGGCCCGCGTGGTCGTCGTGGCCACCGCGGCCGACGAGGCCGGTGGGCTCGCCGGCACCGCGACGGCGGCCACCAACGCGCTCACCACCTACTACCACCACGTCGACGAGTCGCCGGCCGAGCACCCGATGCTCCACGTCGACGCCGATCGCAGCGGGCCCGTCATCAACACCGCCGTCATGTCGGACTCGGCGCCGTCGTACTGCCGGAGCGGCTCGCTGCTGGCCACGACGGTGCTCGGCGCGCACGACGACCCGGCCTCCGAGGCGGCGGCCCGCGAGCACGCCGGTCGGATGTACGGCACGGACGCCTCGCGCTGGCAGCACGTCGCCACCTACGCCATCCCCCATGCCCTGCCCTCGATGACCGCGCCGCTCGAGATGCGCAAGGAGCAGCGGGTGCGCCCGGGCCTCTACGTGGCCGGCGACCACCGTGACACCGCGAGCATCCAGGGCGCGCTCGTCTCGGGCGCGCGCGTCGCCGACCTGGTGCGCGAGGACCTCGCCGCCTGAGTCGTGCGGCGCCCGTGCCCCCGGCTCAGACCATGACGCCGTGGTACCCGAGCGGGTCGCAGAGCTCGTCCTCCTCGTAGGTGAAGTGCGACTCGAGCAGCACCTGGAGGTGCTCGAACAGCACCTGCACCTCGCCGATGCGCTCCGGCGCGTCCGGCAGCACGACCAGGACCTCGTCGAGGCGCACGAGCATCGCGTGCACCACCAGGTGCTCCTCGGCCAGACGTCCGAGCACGGGCGCGAGCGCGTCGCCGCTGGGCGTCGCGGCCAGCGCGGGGTACATGTGCGCGTCCTCGATCGAGTGGTGCACCTCGACCATCTGGCACATCTGGCCGCAGAACGACCCGAGCTGCTCGTAGGTGGCGCGCAGGCCCACCTGGTTGACGGCCGCGCGCGCCTCGCCGACGTCGAGCGCCCCGTCGCCGATGCGGTCGAGCACCGACCGCACCTGGCTGAGGTTGGAGCGGTACATGTCGTGGATGGCGCGCAGGTGGCCGCCCTGGGCCTGCATGTGTGCGTCGAGGTGGCCCGGCGACGGGGCGTGCGGCCGGGTCGACTCGTCCCAGCCGGGGAGCTCGGTGCTCATGCCGCAGCCCCCTCGATCGGGCGCTCGCGGACGAAGTCGTGCTCCAGACGTGCGCCCACCTGGAACCGCTTCTCCCCCACCTGCGCGAAGCCGACCTTGGCGTAGAAGGCGTTGGCGCGGGCGTTCTGCTGGTTGCAGCCCAGCCACACGCTGCGCGCACCCCGGGCCCGCGCGGCGTCGACCGACGCCTCGACGAGAGCGCCCGCCACCCCACTGCCGTGCGCGTCGGGCATCACGTAGCACTTGGACAGCTCGGAGGTGGGTCGCGCGCTCACGGCGGCCGCGGCGTCGGCGTCCACCGGGTCGGTGTGCACGAGCATCGTGTAGCCCACCACCTCACCGCCCACCTCGGCCACCAGCACCTCCCGGTCGGGGTCGGCCAGGTAGTCCTCGAACCGCTCCGGCGACAGGTGGGCGGCGATGAAGGACTGGATGCTCGCGGGCACGGTGTCGGGCGGGCACGCGAGCGGGAAGGTCACCGCGGCGACGTGCGCGAGCCGCGGCACGTCCTCGGCGGCGGCGTGGCGGAGGACGGGCTGGTTCACGACGCCCAGCCTAGGTCGTGGCACCGACCTCCCCGCCCCGCGTCGACCGGGGTGGGCCGAGGTGGTTCGTAGGGTGGGTCCATGCTCGTCGCCTTCAGCATCAGCCCGACCGCCGCCGACGACACCGGCGGCGTCTCCGAGGCGGTCGCCCGCGCGGTCGCCGTCGTCCGCGCCTCCGGCCTCCCCCACGAGACCAACGCGATGTTCACCAACATCGAGGGCGAGTGGGACGAGGTGATGGCCGTCGTCAAGCAGGCCGTCGACGTCGTCGCCGAGGCCTCCCCCCGCGTCGGCCTCGTCCTCAAGGCCGACATCCGCCCCGGCCACACCGGCCAGCTCACCGCCAAGGTCCAGCGCCTCGAGGAGCGCCTCCGCGACGACCGCTAGCCGCCCACTAGGCTGCTCCCGTGCGCCCCCGTAGCTCAGGGGATAGAGCGTCGGTTTCCTAAACCGCAGGTCGCAGGTTCGAATCCTGCCGGGGGCACAGAACACCATCTGACCTGTGACGATGCACCGTCTCGGGCCGGTCGAAGGGGTTCGTGCCCGAGCGACCAAGAGGTTGGACACACGGTTTGGGGACGGGCGTGGGCCCCCAGACCGGAGGTCACGACATGGCACAGCACCACAGGCAGCCCGACCAGCACACCAGCCGTACGTCCCTGAGAGCCGTCGGCAGCGGTGACCCGGCGGACGCCGAGGTCCGCCGCCAGCAGCGCGAGCTGTTCGCCCTGGTGCTGCGCAGCGAGCCCAGCCGCCGCGGCACCCCGTACAGAGAGCGGACCGTCGGCGCCTACCTCGACGCCGTCGACTCCCTCGGCCGCTGGCTCGACGACCTCGACCACCCCGGCGGTTACGACAACCTGTCGGTCCATCATCTCAACGCCTACCTGACGACGTATCTCGAGCGGCACTCCATCGGCGGCCTGGTGACCAAGCAGGGCAACCTGCGTGTCTTCCTCGCCCACCTCGTCGACGAGCACGGCACGGACGATCTCTGGGGGTCGCCCAAGAGGCCGGTGAGCCGTCGTACACCCAAACCTCAATGGCTGGAGCGACTGGTCACATCCGTTGCGCTTGATCAAGAGTGCTCCGGTTACCCGATAGCGGTGTCGAAGGAGCCAGGTGAATGCTTGAAGCGGTCACAGCGTGACCCGGAGGGTCGGCTGACCCCGAGGTGTCCCGCGATGTCCTGCTGGGTGGCACCCTCGACGTGGTACATGACGGCCGCACGCACCAGTTGCCGTTGCTTGGCGAGGCCCTCGACCATCACATGTCCCGCCTGAGCATCTGCTCACCGCGTGAGCGAATGCACACGTTACGGAGTGGCGGCGTCGAGGTCAACAGGCTGGTGCCGGCTCGTGCGACCTGTCGGGTCATCCGGTGCCGACCAACAAGAGCACAGACACGGAATCGACCCGTTGTCCCGAGTTTGCGCATTCCTACGTATCGGCTCCGAACCACGTCAGGCCTAGGTTCAGACCACCAGATGTCCAAGCTCCCCAGGGAAGTACGTGCCGTGATCTATCGCCAACGCGTCGGTGAGACGACGTACCGCTTCACGGGCTTGGTCGACCTGATGGCCAAGGCCACCTCGAGACGGTCGGGCGACGAGCTGGCCGGCTGCGCCGCTGGCAGCGACGCCGAGCGAGCCGCTGCCCGGTGGGCGCTGTCGGAGGTCCCGCTCACGACGTTCCTCGAGGACCTGGTGATCCCCTACGAGTCCGACGAGATCACCCGGCTAATCATCGACAGCCACGATCGCGAGGCATTCGCGGTCGTGTCAGGCCTGACCGTCGGTGAGCTGCGGGACTGGCTCTTAGACGTGGCATCAAGTACGGGGGCCGGACCGGTTCTCGCGGCGCTCGCTGCCGGTCTGACTCCCGAGATGGTGGCAGCGGTCTCCAAGCTGATGCGAGCCCAAGACCTGGTGGCGGTCGCTCGCGCTGTCGAGGTGACCTCGGCCTATCGCACCACCATCGGGCAACCTGGGTGTCTGTCGACCCGGTTGCAGCCCAACCACCCGACCGATGACCTTCGCGGGGTCGCCGCGGCCGTGCTCGACGGTCTGCTTCTCGGGTGTGGCGATGCGGTCATCGGCATCAACCCCGCGTCGGACAACCCCCGAACAGCCACCGACCTGCTGAACCTGCTCGACGAGGTACGGACGCGTTACGACATACCCGTGCAGTCGTGCGTCCTCACGCACGTCACGACGACGATCGACCTCATCGCCCGCGGCGCACCGGTGGACCTGGTCTTCCAGTCCATCGCCGGCACCGAAGCAGCGAACCGAGGCTTCGGCGTCGACCTGGCCATCTTGGGTGAGGCGCACGCCGCCGCGGCTTCGCTCGGTCGTGGCACCGTGGGACAAAACGCCATGTACTTCGAGACCGGCCAGGGCTCGGCCCTCAGTGCCGACGCCCACCTGGGCACGGGCGGCGCGCCGGTGGACCAGCAGACCCTGGAGACCCGGGCGTACGGCGTGGCTCGGGTGTTCGAACCGCTGCTGGTGAACACCGTCGTCGGGTTCATCGGACCGGAGTACCTGTACAACGGCAAGCAGATCATCCGTGCCGGCCTGGAGGACCATTTCTGCGGAAAGCTGCTGGGCCTGCCCATGGGTGTGGACGTCTGCTACACCAACCACGCTGAGGCGGATCAGGACGACATGGACCTCCTGCTCACCATGCTCGGGGTGGCAGGTTGTCCCTTCGTGATCGCCGTGCCCGGCGCCGATGACGTGATGCTGGGATACCAGAGCACCTCCTTCCACGACGCCCTCTACGCCCGGGAGGTGCTGGGCCTGCGCCCGTCACCGGAATTCGAGGCCTGGCTCGCGGACTTGGGGATGATCGACGCACGCGGAGCCGTCGTGCCTGTCGACGTCGCCTCGTCTCCGCTGCGCGCGCTCGGGGCCGCCTGATGACGCGGCCAGCTCAGGCCCGCACGACCGATGCGTGGGAGTCCTTGCGCCTGCACACGCCTGCTCGCATCGGGCTCGGTCGCACGGGGAACGCCATCTCCACTCGCGAGGTGCTCGAGCTCGGCGCGGCGCATGCGGCGGCGCGGGACGCGGTTCACGACCCGCTCGACGTCGGCGACCTGTCCACACAGCTGAGACGGCTGGGGATCGGCGAGCCCCTCGTCGTCACTTCAGCGGCGCGTTCGCGCCCGGAGTACCTGCGCCGACCTGACCTGGGGCGGCGACCGGCCGCAGGGCTTGGCAAGACCGAGACTGAGCACGACCTGGCCCTCGTCGTCGTCGACGGTCTGTCGCCGCGGGCCGTTCAGCTCCATGCCGTGCCGTTGCTCGAGGCGCTGCTGACCCGGATCGAGTCGCTGGTCGTTGCACCGCCAACCGTGGCGGTCCAGGGCCGGGTCGCGCTGGGTGACCACGTCGGGGCTGCGCACCGAGCCAGGCACGTGTTGGTGCTCGTGGGCGAACGGCCAGGCCTCTCGTCAACGGACAGCCTTGGCGCGTACCTCACTCACTCCCCCCGGCCAGGTCTTTCTGACTCCGCGCGCAACTGCGTGTCCAACATCCGTCCGCCCGGAGGCCTCTCGTACGACCAAGCGAGCCGGACGATCGCCGACCTGCTGCACCGTTCGCGCGCGATGGGCGCTACAGGGGTGGCGCTCAAGGACGAGTCGGCGCTCGGCATGTGAGCATCAGCTCCACCACGGGGGGAGGCGGAAGGCGGCCTCGGTGTACGGGGCGGGATAGACGATGCGCTGGCGGTTGTCCTGGATCTGGAACACCAGGTGCGCCATCGCTATTGACGGGTCCGGCGTGGACAGCGGGTAGGCCAGTGCCGATTGGCCGACGTCGGTCAGGCTGTAGGCGCCGTTGACACCCCGGTGGACCGACCGGCGGATGGCCTCTGCCACCGATGTGAAGTCGCGCGGCGAGTCGGCGTCGGACCACGCGTTGGCCAGGATCCGGACCCGGTCGTAGGCAATCCCGGCGTGCGAGCGCCCCGGACTCACCGCGTAGGCGTCTCGGTACCGAGCAGCGAAGTCGCGGGCGACCTTGTCCGAGTAGGTGCCGGTCACGGTAGCCCACAGGATGCCTTCGGCGCGAGGGCCCATGGCCACGCGGAACTGGGGGATGGACGGCGCGTAGAGGGAGTAGAGGACGGTCGGGCTGGGGGCGGCCAGGAAGGCGTCCATGAACTGCACGGTCTCGTGGACGAAGTAGCTGCCGATGAGCACGGCTGTCGGTGCGAGCTGGGCGATGAGGCGACCCTGTTCGCGCCAGTCCACCTCACCGGTGACCTCGTCGGCCACGTAGGCGACCTTCCAGCCGCGTCGCTCGGCGAGCTCGATGGTGGCATCGATGCCGATGTTTCCGAGCTTCCAGCTTCCCCTCACGACGGCCAGGGTGCCGCTCGTCGCCGGCAGCTGCCCGCTGTCGCGGAGGGTGGTCATGGCCTCGACGAAGCCTGGTCCGTACCAGGTATCGCTCGGACAGATCTGGAACACCCGCCCGAAGCGGTCTGGCTCCCCCTCGACCAGCTGCGCCATCGAGTCCAGGGTCGCTGCGTGAAGGTACGGGGCGCCATGGTCGGCAGCGATGCGGTGGGCGATCTCCTGGTGCCCCAGGTATCCCGAGAGCATGGCGTCGACGTCGCGGCCGGCCAGGTCGCTGAACGCGTGCTCGATGCTGTCGGCGTCCTTGATGTCGAGGTCGACCGACACCAGCTCGATGGGCCGTCCGGAGATTCCTCCTCGGGCGTTGACCTCTCCGATGGCCAGCTCGGTCGCGCGGATCATCTCGATGCCGTCCTCGGCGGTCTCGCCGCTCTGCGGGATGGCGCCGCCGAGAAGGATGGGACGGGTGACCGACCGTCGGTGATGTCGGACGCGCGCCGGTGTGCGCGGGCGTCGGGTCGTCAGGTCCGCCGGAGCCTGGGGTGCGCTCACCATGCCGAAGAGCAAGCGTTCGAATCCCTCCGCGCCACCAGGTATAGGGAGAAGCACGAGGCTCTCCTCGACAGCGAGGGTCGCGGCCGCGGTGCGGGAGCGGAGACCGAGCTTGGCCAAGATGCGCTCGACGTGGGTGGTGATGGTCCTGGGGCTGGTCCACAGCCGGGCAGCGATATCGGCGTTGCTGAGTCCTCCCACCAGAAGTGTGAGCACATCGAGCTCGCGTGGGGTGATGCCGTGCGGGACGACGGCGGCGTCCTGCCAGGACAACGACGACCTCCGCGAGTCCCCGTCGCCGCGGGCACGGACGGTCGCAAACACCATATCGTCGTCCTCGTCGCGCCAATGGAAGGACAGCTCGATGTCCCCGTCCAGCGCGAGCGCGTTCCGGGCCAGCTCGACCAGGCCCTGGTAGGGGCCGAGCGCGTGCGCCAAGTGAACGCCGCGGACGCTGCGGAAGGTACCGACGGCGTCCAGGACCAGCTCGTGGGTGTCACGGGGGGCCGGCGCCCTCGAAGGATTGGCCATGGGCTGCTCCCTGGGGTCGAGGTGTCCTGGGCCCCGAGCGCCCGTGCGGGTCTCAGACTAGGTCCGGGACCGGCACGGGCCGCTATGTTCGGGGCAGATCGTGACCGGATTCTCAGTGTTCAGGAACGCCGGGACCGGCTGTAGCTGTCCAGAGCCACGGCGATCAGGACGATGGTGCCCTTGGCGATGAGCTGCCAGTTCTGGCTGAGATTCAGGCTGTAGAACAAGTTCGTCAGCGTCGCGAAGATGAGCAGCCCGACGGCTGAGCGCCATACCGCGCCTTCACCACCCCGGAGCGAGGTGCCGCCGACGATGACGATGGCGATCGCGTCGAGGGCGAGGCTCGCCCCGACGTCGGCCTGACCGACGCCGAGCCTGGAGGCGTCGATGGTACCGGCGAACGCGGCCAGCAGTCCGGTCATCACGTACACGCTGGCGGTGATGCGGGGGACGCGCAGACCCGAGAGCCAGCTGGCCTCGTGGTTCCCGCCGACGGCATAGACGTTCCTGCCGTATCGAGTGGCCGCGAGCAGGACGCCGCCGACGACGAAGGTGACGGCCAGGATGACGATCGGTGTGGGGATCCCTGCGGTTCGCGAGGTCGCGAGAACCTTGAACGAGGGGTCGGCGACGATGAACGGCGCTGACTTTGAGTAGATGTAGGCGATGCCCGAGATGATCGACGCGCTCCCGAGCGTGGCGACGAACGGGTTGATCCGCAGGACCGCGACGAGGATGCCGTTGACTACGCCACACACACCACCTGCGGCGAGCGCAGCGAGGATGCCCAGCGCCGGTTGGCCGGTCGAGAGGGTGACACCGGCCGAGACGGTCGCGCCGAGCGCGTAGGTGGCGCCGACCGACAGGTCGAAGCCGCCGGAGATGATCACGAACGTCATGCCGAGCGCGATGATCCCCACGGCCGCGTTCTGCACGAGGATGTCGCGGACGTTCTCTGGTGCCAGGAAACCTGGGTAGAGGATCGAGGCGAGGATGATCAGCGCGATCAGGACGGCGATCATCGAGAACCGAGAGAGCAGCTGGGAGCGACCCGGTGAAGCGTCGACCTCGATGGCCGTGGCGTCAGGGCCGGTGGGCACCTCGGTCGGGCTGGTTTCAGTGGACTGGCTCATGGAGCTCTCCTGCGTCGAAGCCGTGGCGGACGATGTCGTTGACGTTGAACTCGGGGTCGTTGCTGGCGATCTCTCGCACCACGCGGCCGTGGGCGAAGACGAGCAAGCGGTTGGCGATCGCCAGGACCTCTTCGAGCTCGGAAGAGGTGACGACCACGGCCGCACCTTCCGAGGCGAGCTCGACCAGCGAGGCCAGCACCTCGGCCTTGGCGCCTATGTCGATGCCGCGGGTGGGTTCGTCGACGATGAGGACCCGCGGGCGGTGTCCGGCCCACTTGGCAAGCAGGACCTTCTGTTGGTTCCCGCCGGACAGGTTGCGTACTGGTTCGGAGAGCCGGTCACGTCGGAAAGCGAAGAACTCGGCGACGTCGCCGGACTGGGCCTTCTCATCCTGGCGCGCCAAGAACGGCGAGCGGCCGCTGGCGCGGCCGAGCCAGTAGTTGCTTGCGCCGTCCATGCCCAGGACCAGTGCCTGCTTGCGGCTCTCGGGGACCATCACGACTCCGCTGCGCACGGCGGCGCCGATGGATCGTGGCCAGGCTCGCTCGACGCCGTCGATGCGCAGGGTGCCGCTGGTCTGCGGCTCGGCGCCCGCGACGGCGCGCATGAAGCTGGTGCGACCCGAGCCGACCAGTCCCCAGAGCCCGACGACCTCGCCGGCGCGGGCGTCCATGCTGACGTCGTGGACACGGCCGGGAAGGTCGACGTGCTCGACGGCGAGCACCTCGGCTCCGATGGGGTGGGTGCCTCGGTCGGCCAGCCTGTCGATACTGCGTCCGACCATCGCCTCGATCAGGTTCCGCTTCGTCCACTGCCCCCGGGGTGCGGTCGTCACGACCGACCCGTCGCGCAGCACGGTCACGGTGTCGCTCAGTTCGAGCACCTCGTCGAGGTTGTGGCTGACGAAGACGATGGTGGTGCCCCTGGCATTGACCTGTCGAAGCACCCGGTAGAGGGTCTCGCGCTCGTGCTCGGCCAGTGCCGCGGTGGGTTCGTCCAGGAGGATGACGCGACCGTCCGACTCGATGCCCCGCATGATCTCGAGCATCTGCTGCTGCGAGACGGAGAGGTCTCGGGCGAGGATCTCGGGATCCACGTGGATGTCCAGCTCATCGCACATCTCGAGGTAACGACGTCGCATCCCGCGCCGGTCGAGCAGGCCGCGCCGAGTGCGTGTCTGCCCGAGGAACACGTTGGCCTCGGCACTCAGACCGGGCACCATGTTGAGCTCCTGGTAGACCGCCACGAGGCCGGCGTCGCGGCTCTCGCGGGGCGAGCCGCCTGCCAGGCGGGTCCCGAAGATGTCGACGGTCCCTGCATCGGCTGACAGGCGTCCACTGACGAGCCCCAGCAACGTGGACTTGCCGGCACCGTTCTCTCCCACCAATGCGTGGATCTGGCCGGCACCGATGGTGACGTCGGCACGCTGGAGAGCGACGGCTCCACCGAACACCTTGCGGGCGCCGCGGCAGACGATGGCGTCGGCGGCTTGGTCGTTCATGGTCGGCACCTTCCGTCGTCGATCCGGGCTCAGTACTCGGCGGTGTAGTCGGCCACGTTGTCGGCGGTGACGAACGGTGTGCCGGGGAGCTGGTCGGACTCGGTGAGATTGATGAACGGGGGTACCTCTTCACCGGAGACGTAGGAGCCGATGGCCTCGATCGCCTCGCGGGTCTCGGCGCGGGGCAGCATCATCACGGTCTGGGCGAGGTTGCCGTCCTGGACGTTCTTCAGGGCCCACTCGTCGCCGCCGAAGTCGTACACCTTGATGTCCTGGCCGGCGAGTGCCTCGACGACCCCGCGGGTCATGCCTGAGAAGTTCGACATCAAGATGTCGAGGTCGGGGTTGGCCCGGGCAATGGTCTGCGCGGCGTCGAAGGCCTTGGGGGTGGTGTAGTCGGTGGTCTGCTGTGCGACGACCTCGAAGCCGTCCTCCTTCTTGAACGCCTTGGCAGCATCGAAGAAGGCGATGGAGTTGGCATTCAGGTCCGGACCGGAGATGAGCCCGATCTTGGCTCCGTCGGGGTTCTCCTCGATGACGGACGCGACCCAGGCCTGGTAGACGTCGAGGGTCTGTCCCCCGACGTAGGTGATCGTCCCGGGCTGGTGGGTCTCGTCGCCGAGCTTGGTGGCGCGGCCACAGATGGGCAGGTTGAACACCGAGACGAGGATCTTCTTCTCCGGTGCCGTCTTGGTGAGGATGTCGCAGACGAGGTTGCCGTCGTTGGGCTCGACGGCGAACGCGTTGTACTTCCCGCTGGTGATCGCGTTCTGCATCTGGTCGAACTGCACCTGGGCGTCGAACTGGCCGTCGAACACGTCCAGGGTCGCCCCCATCTCCTTGGCGGTCTTCTTGGCCTCGTCGATGGAGGCCTGGAGGTAGGCGTTGGAGGCACCCGCGGAGAAGTAGGCGATCTTGAGGTCGGCAGGGTCCGAGACCGGCGCGTCGATGATGTCGTTGCTCGCGGTGGCCGAGGGAGTCTCGGTCGAGCAGCCTGCCGTGATGAGGCAAGCCGACAAGGCGAGCGCGGCCGCCTTGGTGAGGTGACGCAGCTTCATGATGTGTTCCTTGGGGGAGGGCGGCCGGGGCCGAGGTGACGAGGAGGAGAGGCGAGGCGGTCAGTCGGACCAGGTGTCGTAGATCTGGCTCAGAGAGGCGAACCAGACGCCTTCATGGGAGGCCATGTGCTCGAGGAGCCGTTCCATCCCGAGCATGTGGTGGGCTCGGCCGATCGTCTGAGGGTGCACGGTGATCGCGAGGACGGGCGACGACTCGTGGGCGTAGGCGTAGTCGAAGTGGTCCTTCCACCGCTGGAACATCACCTCGCTCGATCCCAGGCCCTGGTTGACGCCTGGGATGTACTCGGCGACGGGGAAGTCGTCGAGGAACCAGGAGACGGGGAACTCGAGTAGCGGGCTGGGTGTGCCGAGCACCGATCCCTCCTCCCAGCGCACGTCGACCGGGCGCGGGTGGTAGGGCTGGAAATCACGACCCATCAACGAGGAGTCCCACTCGAAGCCGGTGCTCTCGAGCAGCTGGAGGGTGTGCTCGGTGAAGTCCCATGCCGGTGAGCGGTATCCGCGGGGGCGGACGCCGACGTGCTTGAGGTGGCCCTCGATGGTCGCCTCCATCAACCGGACCTCGGTGTCCTGGTCCAGGCTCGGCACCGACTCGTGAAAACAACCGTGGGCGGCGATCTCCTGGCCGGCCTCGAGGATGGTGGCGAACGCCTCGGGGAAGGTGGCCATCGAGTGCACGGGGGTGCACCACGTACCGGTGATGCCGAACTGGTCGAACAGCCTCAGCAGACGGGGCACGCCGACCTCCGCGCCGAATTCACCGCGGGAGAGGTAGCTGGGGCTGGTCTTGGCAAAGGTGCCCATCCAGACGCTGTGCGCGTCGAAGTCGGCGCCGATGTTGACCGCGATCTTGACGCCGTCGGGGAGGTTCAGGGGCATGGTCGTCCTTTCGGGAGGGCGGTGGAATCAGAACGCGGCGTGCGAGTAGGTGCCGTACAGGTCGCGACGGCGCTGGCGGTCCTTGTAGGTGGTTGCGGCGCCGGTGGCCCTGTTCTGGTGCAGCAGGTCGAGGTCGAGCTCGGCACTGACGACGTTCTGCACTCCGGTCGCGCCCTCGACGATCACGCCGTTCGCGGGGAAGTCGACGTCGCAAGGCGAGAGCACCGACGGGCGCCCCCAGCCGGGAGCGAGCGGCGCGGACAGGTGTGAGACGACCGGACAATGGACGACGTAGACCTGGTCCTCGATGGCTCGTGCGGCCGCGCAGTGCCGCACTCGCCAGAAGCCCGCCTCGGCGAAGGTGTAGGACGGAACGAGCAGCACTTCGGCGCCCATCAGGGTGAGTGCAGTCGTGACTTCGGGGATCTCGGCCTCGTAGCAAATGGCGATCCCGACCTTCACGCCATCGATGTCGTAGACGGTCAGGTCATCACCCTCATGGGTGTCCCACTGGGACTCCGCGGGGAAGATGTGGGTCTTGGAGTGACGGTGCTGCTCACCGTTGGGCCCGAACAGGAACGCGATGTTCTCGTGGCCCCGGTCGGTGGCGACCAGGTGGCTGCCGGCGAGGATCCACTGGCCACGGGCCGCGGCCTGGGTGGCGAAGAAGTCGATGTAGGAGTCGGTGAACTCCGAGACGCGGTTCAACGTCGAGATGTCGTCCTTCTCCCATGCCGGGTCAACGGTGAAGAGGGCCGCCGTGAGCAGCTCGGGCAGCACGACCAAGCGCGAGCCCTCGGTGCTGTCGAGCAGCTCCTTGGTTTGGTTGGCGAAGTCGTCGAACGAGTCGACGTCGCGCATCTCGAACTGCGCGGCGGCGACGGTCAGTGTGCGGGGCATGGGAGGGAGTCCAGACATGGAGAGGGTTGAGGTGGGGGCGTGCGGACGGCGCTACTGCGCGAGGAGCCCGCCGTCGATGACGAGCTCTGACCCGGTGACGTACCGGGCCTCGTCACTGGCGAGGTACAGACAGCCGAAGGCGATGTCGCGTGGGTCGGCGCCGAAGCCGAGCGGGGTCAGACCGATCACCTCGGCGTTCTTGTCGGCGGGCTGCCGTTCGGTCAGAGGCGTCGCGATCCAGCCCGGCACCACGGTGTTGACCCGTACGCCGTCTGCGGCATAGGTGATCGCACCGTTGCGGGTCAGACCCCGGACCGCGCCCTTGGACGCCTGGTAGGCCGCCACGCCTTCGGACCCGACCACGCCCCAGGCGGAGGACAGGTTGATGATCGAGCCCGCGTGCTGGGCCCTCATCGGCGCCAGCGCGGTGCGCATGCCCAGGAAGACTCCGGTCTGGTCGACCCCCACCACGCGGGACCAGTCCTCGGGCGTGACTGTCGTGATGTCGGCGTAGTCGATCACTCCTGCGTTGTTCACCAGGACGTCGAGCCGACCGTGCTCGTTCAGCACGCCGTCGACCACCGCCTTCCAGGCGTGCTGGTCGGTGACGTCGAGCTCGCGGTAGTCGATGGGGTGATCGCTCTCGGACAGCGGGGGCTTGACCACGTCCGCGGCGATCACCGTGGCACCGTTCTCGGCGAACAGCTGGGCGGTCGCCCAGCCGATGCCCATGGCGGCTCCGGTGACGATCGCGACCTTGTCGGTGAGGCGTGTCATCAGGTGCTCCTTGTGCGGTCAGCGGGCGAGGTAGCCGCCGTCGACCGGGAGGTCGACGCCGGTGATGAAGCGGGCTTCGGACGAGGCCAGGAAGCAGACAGCCGCGGCGATGTCTGCGGGCTCGCCTCCGTGACCCATCGGCGTGGCGCCGAGGAACGCCTCGTTCAGGTCGTCGGTCTGGCCGAGCGTGAGTGGCGTGCGGATCCAGCCCGGGAGTACGGCGTTCGCGCGGATGCCCTGGCGGGCGTAGCTGACAGCGGCGTTCTTCGTCATGGTCAGCACGGCGTGCTTAGACGCGTGGTAGGCCGCAACCCCGCTCACCGATGCTGCGCCGCAGATCGAGGAGATGTTGACGATGCTGCCCGAACCCTGTCGCAGCATCGGCCGCAGTGCGGCCTGCATTCCCAAGAGCACGCCGGTCTGGTTGATGTCGATGATGCGCTGCCACTCGGCCAACTCGAGCTCGTGCAGGCTGTCGTACCCGCTCACGCCGGCGTTGTTCACGAGAATGTCCAGGCGGCCGTGCTGCGACTCGATCTCGGAGACGACCTCCCGCCACCGCTCGCCGTCCGTGACGTCGTGGGACCGGGTGACGATCGAGTCGCTGAGGTCGGACTGGTCGCGGATGTCGGTTGCGATGACCACCGCGCCCGCGTCGGCCAGGGCGCAGGCGATGCCGTGCCCGATGCCTTGGGCGGCGCCGGTCACCAGGGCGACCGATCCAGTCAGATCGGGCATGTGCGGGTCTCCTTCAGCGAGGCGTCCGGGGGCGTTTCCCGGTATGCCTGGACCGTATGAAGACGGCCGAGGTTGCTGCGTCGGTAGAAGTACGTATCCGTGTGGTCTGGGTCACGGAATGTGTCTGCCACGTTGTGTCTTCGTTTCCGCGGCGAAACCAATGTTGGCCGCTGGCGATCGCCCGAGCCGCGGGTCGGGCCTTGTCCTTGCTTCGGTCAATCGGCTGCGCTGGAGTTCCCGACTCGATGATGATGAATCAATGGACAAAGGGGAACGAATGATCAAGCGATCGCCGGCAGTTGTCGTGGCGCTCACCATGGTGGTGACGGTGTTCTTCGCTGCGCTCGGCACGGAGGCGGCCGTTGCAGCCAACCGTGCCGTCATGGTGCAGGACAAGCGTGGCGACGGTTCGCCTGACATTGCCTCATTCCGCGCGCGCGAGAGTGCCGACGGCGTGACGCTGACCGTCAAGGTTCGCAACGTGACACGGGGCAACATCAACGTGGGCGACGTGCTGACCCTGTACGTGGACCCCACCGGGAAGCGCAGAACCCCGCTGTACGCATTCGCCACCAGCCTCAGCAGCGCGACAGAGTGGTCTGGATGGGAGACCCGGGGGTGGAAGCTCCAGGACGGTGACTTTAAGGACGTCGGTGTGAACTGCGGAGAGCGCGTTCGCCTGAGCAAGTGGGGCAAGACTGGTCGCCGCATGCAGTTCAAGATGCCGATGGCGTGCTTCGGAGACGTCAAAGCGCGATTCGCGGTGAAGACCGAGAGGATCAACCACGACGGCGAGGTGCTGGGCTCGGACTGGGCGCCAAGGAAGAAGAAGTTCTCCAAGACGGTCAGGTTCTGAACCCCGCTCGCTTCCTGAACCCCGGTCGCAGGTTTCAATGCTGCCAGAGCAGTGCAGGTGAACGAGGTCCCGTCACACTGCAGTAGCCGTGTGACGGGAGGGCCGCACAGATGCGGGTCGTTGCTCCCACACCCAGCAGGTTGGGTTTCGGGGTCCGCAATAGGTGGGTGATGTTAGTCAAGGGCTGACCGTCGGCGGACGCTGCCTCGAGCCGGTGCCCCAACCGTGAGCAGGCTGTGGGTCATACCCGTTCGCCCCGGTCCCAAGTCCGCCACCTCCGACGGCGTTAGCGCACAACGGCCGGATCGTCGACCTACACGTCCTTTAAGCGTGTGCTTTTGGGCGCCTCGAGCACAAGTGAACAAGTTCCGGGACGACGACACTGCCCATCCGACCGGAGTAAACTCGTCGAGTCCTTTTCAGCCGCACGCGGTTTCGTGGCATCTGAGATCAGGTGTCCTACCGTTTGACCTGGTGAAACGGGCTCAAGTATTCAAGACGGCCCCGTCTGCTTCCTAAACCGCAGGTCGCAGGTTCGAATCCTGCCGGGGGCACCACACACCGTCTGAACTCGGACGGAGCGGCAGCTCGGGTCGGTCGGATGTGGTTGGGCGCCCAGGACCCCTGTCGCGGCCCGACGTCGTTGGACGTCATGCGGAACACGCCGGCGCCGCATCCGACATGCAACCCGGTATCGGCAGTGTTCGGGGCTTGGCAGAACGGGACCGTTCCGCGATCGAACGCTCATCTCGGATTCCTGCTGGAACCCGCGGGCCTACTCCTGGGACGCCAAGAGCCCGGCGTCGGCCCGTGATGGCTTGCTCGACGAGAGCTCAGCTGAGGTGGCGACCACCCCGGCCCGTCGGGTACTTGCTGTCGTACATCCGCATGTCCGCCAGGTGCAGCAGCGGACCGAACGTGCTGGCGTCCGAGGGACTGAGACCGACCCCGATGCTCGCGGTGACCGCGATGGCCTGTCCGTCGACGAGGGTAGGTTCACTGATCCGGGCGGTGAGCTGCTCGGCGACGCGGGCGGCCTCGCTCGACGCCGAGGCCGGGTCGAGATCCAGCAGGGCGACGAGGAACTCGTCCCCGCCGAGGCGAGCCACCAGGTCCGAGCGCCGCAGGTGCGCGCGCAGGCGCACCCCGACCGCCGTCAGCACCTGGTCGCCCGTGGTGTGACCGAACGTGTCGTTCACCGGTTTGAACCCGTCGATGTCGACGAACAGGAGTGCGACCGCCCGCCCCGTCAGCTGGGCGTCCATCATCGCGACCTCGACCCGCTCCTGGAACCGGCGTCGGTTCATCAACCCCGTCAACGGGTCGGTGTAGGCCATGGACTCGATGCGATCGAGGTACCGGCCGGCCCGCTCGCGCTCACGGTCCAGGCCGCGCTGGGCCTCGACCCGGGCGGTGACGTCGTTCTGCACCCCGATGTACTGGACGACGCGGTCGTCGCGGTCCCGCACGGGAGACAGGTGCACCTCGTTCCACCACGGCACGCGCCGGGGCCCGCGGTAGTTCAGCAGCGTCTCGCGCGCCTCCCGGCCGTCGGCCATGGCGGCCCGCAGCCGCGCCACGGCTGCACGGTCGGTGTCCTCGCCCTGCATGAAGCGGCAGTTGCGGCCCAACAGCTCAGCAACGGGGACGCCGGAGAGGAACTCAAAGGCCGTGTTGACGTAGATCAGTGGCTGGTCGGGGGCCAGCATGTCCGCGATGGCGACGCCGTTGCTGGTCGCGGCCAGCGCACGCTCCAGCAGCGGGAGGTCGATCGGCACCGTCACGGACGCCGGGGCGACGGCCGCGACACGCGGGTCCGCCGCGGCGGGCGGAGTCTGGCCCGGCCGCTGGGCGACGACCCGCATCAACAGCTGCTCGCAGGCCGCCACGACGGTGTCGCGGTCGTAGGTCAGGGCGTACTCGAACGACCGGTCCCGGTCCGGGCCGGTGTCACCGAGGTCACGAGCCAGCAGGGCGGCGCTGAAGTGCGGACCCAGGACCACGACGTCCCACTCGGTGCGCACCGGGTCGTCCGCCTGCAGGTCCGCGCCTCGGACTCCCGGTGCCGGCTCGGCCGGCAGCCCGTCGCCGAGGGCGCAGACGAACCCCACGCGGTCGACCAGGTCGCGGTAGCGCGACACCGTGGCCGGGGTGAAGTGCCGGTGCTCCTGGAACGTCGAGGCCACCACGCACGTCTCCCCCACCCGCATCGCCTCGCGCTCGAGCTGCTTGCTCACCTCGATCAGCAACGACTTGGGCGAGACGCGCAGCGGCAGCTGCTCCGGCAGGCACGTGAAGGGCGACACGGCGTCGGCGCGGGGTCGTGCCACCGGCAGCAGCAGCTCCCCGACCGGCAGGTCCGGCGCCGCGTGAGGTGCGGGCCGACCGAACCTCCAGCCCTGCCCCAGCGTGGCGCCGAGGGCGAGCGCCATCGTCACGTGCCGGTCGTCCTCGATCCCCTCCGCGAGGACCAGGGCGCCCGACCGCTCGGCGTACGCGTTGACGGCGTTCATGATCTCGGCGACGGCGGGACCCGGTCGCTGCTGCACCAGGCGCAGGTCGAGCTTGACGACGTCCGGCCGCAACAGGGGCATGAAGGCCAGCGAGGCGGCCTCGGCGCCGACGTCGTCCAAGGCCACGCGCCACCCCATCTCGCGCACCCGGTCGACCGTCCTCAACAGCTCGGCCGGCCGCGCGGCCAAGGATCGCTCGGTGATCTCCAGGACCACCTGCAGGCTCGACGGGGTGCCTTCCGCGAGGCCCAGGAGCTGGTCCAGCGCGGCGGTGTCGAGGACGTCGGGCTCGACGTTCACGAACAGGGTCAGAGGAGCCGCCAGCCCGAGCTCGGCGGCGCCACGCAGGGCCGCGGCGCGGCACGCGGCGTCCAGCTCGGCCAGACACCCCTCGGCCGACGCCGCGGCGAACATCGCCAGCGGGCTGGCCATCGGTCCCTCGGGGCCACGGGCGAGCGCCTCGTACCCCACGACCTCACCGGTCGCCAGACGGATGATGGGCTGGTAGACGCTGCGCACGTCGCCGGTGCGCACGATCTCCGAGATCATCGACCTGACCCTCCGGACTGCCGTGTCACGTCGCCGATGATGTGCCTGCTGGTCGAAGCACGGGGAGACGTCGGGCGCGGCACCTCGGGACTGACACCCGTGCCACGGGACCTCGATCGGCCTCGGTCAGTCGCACCTGAGCGGTTCGGACGATTCCGCCTCCGGCCCGAGTCACCACCCAGGGTCCTGCGACGCTGACCGACCCGGCGACCCGGCGACCCGACGGCAGGGTCGCCGGGCGATGCGTCGCGTCTCAGGCCAGTGGTGCGTCCCAGGAGACGGTGGCGAAGTGCCGGTCGACGAGGTCGCGGATCGCGGTGATCATGCGGACGTTGACCTCGTCGGCGACCTCGTCCCAGCCGAAGACGGACGAGCTGATGGAGCCGTCGAAACCGACAGCGGCCAGGGCGGCGAAGGCGGCGTCGAAGTCGACGTCGCCGCGTCCGATCTCCATGTGCTGGTGGACGCGGGCGGTCGAGCCGGGTGGGTTCACGATGTAGCGCAGGCCGTTGTTGATCGTGTGGTCGAACGCGTCGGCCGCGTGCACCGAGACGACGTCGGCACCGGCGAGCGCGATGATCTCGGCCGCGTTGCCGCCCATGTGGAACGTGTGGGGCAGGCAGTACTGGAACTTCACCGCCGACGAGTCCAGCCCGCGCAGGGCGTGGACGGCGGCCACGCCGTCCTCGATGAAGTCGTCCGGGTGGGGCTCCAGCACCAGCGTCAGTCCCTCGGCCTCGATCACGGGCAGCAGCTCGTCCATCGAGCGCATGAAGCAGGCCTCGGCGGTCTCGGGATCCTCGGGGCGTCCGTTGAGCTCGGAGTTGAGCACCGTGACGCCGAGGTCGACCGCGACCTGGATCGTGCGGCGCCATGCCCGGACGGCGGCGCGACGATGTTCCTCGTCAGGACCCGACCAGCGCTGCAGCGGCAGGATCGACGAGATCCCGACCCCCGCGTCGGTCAGACGCCGGCGCAGCGCGGTGATGCCGGCGGCATCGATCCGGGGCTGGCCGAAGAACGGCACGAAGTCGTCCTTCGGGCTGATCTCGATCCAGTCGAACCCCAGGCTCGCCGCCTTGTCGGGCAGCTCCAGCAGCGAGTGCGTCCCGTAGTACATCGCCGGGTCCAGGGTGATCTTCATGCGTCCAGCTCCTCGTGCGGGGTCGTGATGCGTCTCGTGCGGGGCCTGCCGCGACCAGCGCCGGGTGGGCGCGCGACGACGTGCCGCTGCTCCAGCAGACCGAGCGCCTGCCTGATCGTGCCGCGGCTGACCCGCAGGTGACCGGCCATCGTCGTCTCGGCTGGCACCGCGGTGCCCGCGAGCACCTCACCGCGTCGGACCCCGTGCTCGAGCGCGGACGCGAGCCGGTGGTACATCGGCTCCGCCGGCAGGCCGTGGTGGGCCCGCGCCAGGCACGTGAGCACCGGGCTGACCACTCGGTTCACGGGCGCGGCTGCAGGTCGACCTCGACCCGTCCGCCGGTGCGCAACGCCTCGACCGCGGCCTCGGTGACCGCGGCCGCCGCGTAGCCGTCCCATGCGCCGGGTCCGCCGACCTCGCCCCGGCGGGCTCCGTCGACCCAGGCCTGCAGCTCGTCGGCGTAGGCCTGGCCGAAGCGGGCGACGAAGTCGGGCGTCACCTGCCCACCCCAGCGTCCGCCGCTGCTGGTCTGCAGGGCGTGCCCGAGGCCGATCATGGCCGTGCCGCGCTCCGCGACGAGCTCGGTGCGCACCTCGTAGGCGTGGGTGGTGCGGACGAAGATCTCGTCGGTCACCAGTCGCCCCGACTCGGTCTCGAACACCACGATCATCGGGTCGCTGGTCCCGGACGGTGCGGCCGACGTCGCCAGGCCCGCGAGCACCCGCACCGCGACGATCTCCTCGTCGAGAAGAAAGCGGGCGGAGTCGACCTCGTGGACGACCGAGTCGGTCAGCATCATCGTGCTGTCGAAGTGGTCCGGCACGGCGGGGTTGCGGTGCGCGCAGTGGAGCACCAGCGCGTTGCCGAGCTCGCCGGTCGCGATGGTCTCGCGCAGGGCGAGGTACTCGGCGTCGAAGCGGCGCATGAAGCCGACCTGCACGAGCGGCCGGTCGAGCTTGGCCTCGGTGAGCACGACGTCGTAGGCGGTGCCGGCCTCGATCGTGAGGGGCTTCTCGCACAGCACGGGCTTGCCGGCCTCGAGGCACGCGAGCACCTGTGCCTCGTGGAAGGCGCCGGGGCTGGCGATCACGACGGCGTCCACGTCGTCGGCCCGGACGGCCTCGAGCGGGTCGTCGACGACGCGGGCACCGACGGCCGACGCCACCTCGGTGGCGCGTTCGTGGGAGTAGTCCGAGACGACGGTGACGCGGGCTCCCTTGGTGCGCGCGCTCAGGGTGTCGACGTGGTAGCCGCCCATCTGGCCGACGCCGAGGACGGCGATCCGCAGCTCGGCGGCGGGGTGGTTCGTGGGCACGAGGATGACCTCCGGTGGGTCGGACGGGTGGGTGACGGCGGGCGCCGTCAGGACGGGATCTTGACGGCGAGGACGGGGACGGGGCTGTCGAGCAGGAGCTGCTGGCTGACGCTGCCCAGGAGGACCTTGCCGACCGGCGAGCGGCGGCGCACGCAGATGACGAGCCGGTCGACGTCGGGGTGGTCCGCGACCTCGTCCAGCACCGCGCGGACCGGATCGCGGTCGCCGCCGCCGTGGCGCTCGACGATCGTGACCCGCAGGTCGGGCGGCAGGGCCGACACGTCGAGCGCGCCGAGGGTGAGGTTGGCGACCAGCAGGTCGACGCCCAGGAGGGTGGCCTCCTGGACCCCGGCCGCGAGGGCGTGACGACCCTCCGGGCTGTCGGTGACGACGGTGAGCACGGTCATGGATGGTCCTGTCTGGGTCGGTCGAGCGGGTGGTCAGGCGTAGTCGCGGCGGAACTGCGCCTCGAGCTCCTCGAGCGAGCGACCGCGCGTCTCGGGCACGGTGCGGTGCACGAAGACCAGGGCCGCGAGGCCGAGCGCGACGAAGATGAAGAAGGTGCTGGAGATGCCGATCGCCTCCACCACCGGCGGGAAGGCGAGCGCCACCAGGGCGTTCGCGAGCCAGAGCACCAGGACGCTGATGCCGATGGCCAGGCTGCGGATCTTCAGCGGGAACATCTCCGAGAGGATCAGCCACACCAGCGGGCCGATGGTGCCCTGCATGCAGAACACGAAGGCGACGACGAACACGAGGATGAAGTAGGCCTTGGCCGTGCCGTCGGGGAGCAGCAGGGCCGACAGCCCCACGAGCAGGTGGAACGTCGTGGTGAGCGCGAAGCCGCCGATCAGCATCCTGCGGCGGTCGATCCGGTTGATGAGCGCGAGGCCGACCAGGATCCCCAGGACGGAGAACAGTCCGTTCAGGGTGTTGGCGATGATCGCGGCGCTGTCGGAGAAGCCGGCGTCCCCGAGCAGCTGCGTGCCGTAGTACATGATCGAGTTGATGCCGGTGAACTGCTGGAAGATCCCCAGCCCCGCACCGATCAGGATCAGCCGGCGGATCCATCGCACCGACAGGTCGGTGGTGCCGGCGGTCTTCGAGGCCGCCTCCTCGTCCGCGAGACGGTGCACCTCGTCCATCTCGGCCTCGGCACGCTCGTCGGTCCGGACCTGCTTGAGGACCGCCAGCGCCTCGTCGTCGCGTCCCTGTGCCACCAGCCAGCGGGGGCTCTCCGGCATCCGCAGCATGCCGACGAACAGGGCGACGGCGGGCAGGAGCGCGACGATCAGCATGACGCGCCAGATCCAGTCGACCTCGCCCCAGACGTTGAAGATGACCGCGTTGATCACGAACGCCGCGAACTGGCCGCTGACGATCATCACCTCGTTGCGGGTGACCAGGCCGCCGCGTCGCTCCACCGGTGCGACCTCGGCGAGGTACACGGGGACGGTCGCCGATGCGCCACCGACCGCGAGACCCAGGATGAAGCGGAACAGCGCCAGCACCGGCCACGACGGGGCCAGGACGCAGCCGATGGTGCCGATCATGAAGATGACGGCGAGCATCAGGATGTTGTGACGCCGGCCGCGCCGGTCCGACAGGTAGCCCCCGACGATGGCGCCCGCGGCCGCCCCGAAGATGAGGATGCTGACCACGAAGCCCTCGGTGAAGGCCGTCAGGCCGAGGTCGCGCTTCAGTGGCTCGAGTGCACCGTTGATGACGCCGGTGTCGTACCCGAACAGGAGGCCGCCGAAGGTCGCGACCACGACGATCAACCCGAGGCGCTGCGAGTGCGGTCCGCGGGTGTCCGGCGGCAGTGCCGGGCGTTCGCTCGACGGCGTGGTGTCGTGGGTGGTCATGGGCGCCTCCAGGCAGCTGGCGTTCGGGACACGCGGGTCGAGGTGCCGGTCGCGTGCCGGGTCGTCCGACCGGCCCAGCCCCGTCGGGACCCGATGCAGACGTGACGTCACGTTAGAGCGCTCTAACGCCCTGGTCAAGGGGATGTCTCGACCCAGGACACCCGGGTTCTCGGTACGATGGCGTCGTGGTGAACGTGACGATGGAGGATGTCGCCCGCGCGGCCGACGTCTCCCGCGCGTTGGTGTCGCTCGTGATGCGCGACTCGCCGAAGGTCTCGCCGGAGAAGCGCGAGGCCGTCATCCGGGCGGCCGAGCAGCTGGGCTACCGCCGCAACCGCCTCGCCAGCTCGCTCGCGAGCCACCGCACTCACACGGTGGGCGTCTTGTTGTCCGACCTCCACAACCCGGTGTTCGCGGCCGTCTACGACGGGCTGGACGACCGGCTCCTCGACACGCCCCAGCGCCTGCTCGTCGCGACCGGACGGACCGACCCGGACCGGGAGGCGGAGGCGATCTGGACCTTCCTGGACCTGCGGGTCGACGCCGTGGTCCTGGTCGGTGCGAGCGTGCCGGACGCGCTCATCGCCAAGGTCGGCGAACGGGTGCCCACCGTGGTCACGACCCGGCGGGTCGACGACGCCCCCGTGGACTCCGTCCTCACCGACGACGTGGCCGGCGCCCGCGCTGCCGTCGACCACCTGCACGACCTCGGCCACCGCGACATCGCCCACGTGGCCAGCCCGTCGCACCTGGGCCACCACGACCGGCTCGACGGCTACGCGACCCGGATGCGCGAGCTCGGGCTGGACCCGTTCGTCGTCGAGGGCGACCTGACCCGCGCCGGCGGCGCCCGCGCCGCGCACGCGATGCTCGACCGCGACCGCGTTCCCACGGCCGTCTTCGCGCACAACGACGTGACGGCGATCGGTGTCGTCGACGCCCTCACGGCCAGCGGGCTGGACGTCCCGGGCGACCTCTCGATCGTCGGGTACGACAACTCCGACCTGGCGCAGCTGGGCCAGGTGTCCCTCACCTCGGTCGACATGCGCTCCGAGGAGCTCGGACGGACCGCGGCCGACCTCGTGCTCGAGCGGGTGGGCTCCCCACCCCTGGACGGGCCGCGGCTCCACCAGCTCCACCCGGTGCTCTTCGAGCGGACCTCGACCCGCCCGGTCACCCCTCGCGACCGCTAGCCGGCCGGACCAGTCATCGCAGCTGGTCGACGCTGATGGTCGACGGATCGGACGGGTCATGCACGATCTCGATCGCGTACGGCGATCCACCGCGTCCAGACGCCAGCGGGTCATCGGTGCCGAGGTTCCGGGCGAAGCGGGGAAAGGCCCCGCCGCTGACCTGGACCCGGAACCGGTGGCCCGCGCGGAACCGGTAGGCGGTGGGGTACAGCTCGACCTCCACCACCAGGCTGCCGTCCGCGAGCACCGAGACGTCGTCGGCGGGGACGGTGTCAGGGTGCAGGCGACGGATGCCGTCGACGACGTTCGACGACGTCCCGTCCGGGGCGACGTCGCACAGGCGCACGAACACGTCGGCGTGCGAGCCCGCGATGCGCAGGTGGACGCGTGCGCTCACCTGACCCACCACGTCGACGTCCGAGTCGAGTGGCGCGCCGGTGAACACGGCCACGTCCGGACGCTTCTCGACGTCTCGGTTGTCGGCCTGCTTGCCCGGACCCTGCAACAGGGGTCCGCCGATGGAGGGGGTCGGGTCGGCGGGGTCGTAGACCAGACGTGTCGTGCCCTCGGTAGCGGTCACGCTCCCCGACGCCGGGGGCGGATCGACGGCGAGCGTGCCGTCGCCGTGGAGGTGGTGGGTGACCCGGGTCCGGTCGGGCGGCGGCCAGTGGTCCATCTCGAGCCAGGTGTCGGCCTGCTGCAGGAACACCTTGACCGGTGGCCCGGCAGGCGCGGGACCGCCTCGGAGGTGGTGGTCGAGCCAGGCGACCTCGGAGGCGAGCAACGCCCTCAGCTCGCCGGGCTCGCCGTGCAGCCACGGGCCGACCACGAGGCGTGCGGGGTTGCCCGCCTCGCGCAGGCGCCTGTAGTCGTCGAGCTGGCCTGGCAGGAAGACGTCCCACCATCCGGTGACCATGTTGGCCGGGGGAAGTCGGGCCATGTCCACGGTGCTGTGGTCGGCGTGGTCCCAGAACGTGTCACCGGGGGCGGCATGGTCGACGAAGTCGCGCCAGAACGCGACCGGCCCGCCGGCGACGGCGACGTCGGCGGCTCGGAGCGGCAGTCGGTCGGCCACCCGGCGCAGGTGGGTGCGCTCCACCGGGGCCATCAGTGGCGCCAACGGGCTCCGCCGCTCCTGCCGGCCGACCTGGGACGCCCAGGTGAGGGCGTTGGTAAGGCCCGGTGCCCCGTGGTCGTAGAACACCGAGGTGATCCGGGCGGCGGTGATGTGCGGGGAGAAGCACTCGAGCGGTGGGTCGGCGTACGGTGCTATCGCCCACTGGGTGTGCCCGAAGTAGCTTCCACCGGTCATCGCGACCCGACCGTCGCACCACGCCTGCTCGCGCACCCAGGCCAAGGTGGCCATGCCGTCCTCGTGCTCGGTGGCGAACGGCCGGAACTGGCCGCCGGAGCCGAACGTGCCACGGGTGGACTGGATGAACACCTGAAGGCCCCGACGGGCCAGCGTGGTGCCGAACAACAGCCCGGCCGTGCCGGCCCGCCCGTAGGGCAGGCGGACCAGGACCACCGGCATCGGGCCCGTGGCGTCGACCGGCCTGTGCAGGTCGCCCAGCAGACGTGTCCCGTCGGGCATCGGCACCTCGAGGTCTCGCGCGACCTCGTGGTCCTTCGACGTCCTCGGCAGACCCATCACCGTCTCGACGGCGTTGGCCTGGACGCGCCGGCGCAGGCGCCTGCCCGGAGCGGCTGGGTCGTGCGATGGCATGGGTCCTCTTTCGTCGTGCCGGTGGTTCTCGGCGGATGCTGGGTGCCAGGCACCAGGATGACTGCTGCCGCGCAGCCGGAACAACGTCAGTGGCGCGGTCTTGCTGCCGCCTCCCCCACCGGCGGGTTCATCACCGCCCTCCGCCGCGTGCACCTCCGCACCCCGCGCGAGCTGTACCGAGCGGCTTGAGCGGAGGACGTCGCCGACCACGCCGCTCTCGCCGCGTGCTCACCTCGACGACCGGAGTCCTGCGGTCAGGTCGCGATCGTGGCTGCGAGCGTGCCGATCGTGGCGTCGGCTGGGACGTCGACGGCGTAGGGCACAGCAGAACCGCCGGCGCGGGCACGCAGGCACCGAGCAGCAGACCCCGTCCAGCGGCCACGGCCCATGGCGGTCCAGCCAGCCGGAGCAAATCCCGCCAAGGCAGCTATTGCTCCGGGCTCGGCCGCGGCGCCCGACGGGTCGACCGACGACGTGCGGCCCGACGACCGATCGTCACGCGGAGCGTGACCACAGCGGGATCACGGTGCGGGTCTCGCGACGCCGGGTCGTCCAAGCGCTAGCGGCGCTCGTTGCGCTTTTCTGACCGCTCGGTTAGGTTATTGACCATGCAGTCAGACACGGCGAAGGAAGGCGGCACCTTCATCGAACGTGCGCGTCGAGCGCAGATCGTCGCGGCCGCGTCCGAGACGATCGCGGCGGAGGGGTTCGCGCGGGCATCGCTCACCCGGATCGCGGCGCGCGCCCAGATCAGCAAGGGCGTGATCTTCTACCACTTCGGCTCCAAGGACGAGCTCGTCCGAGCCGTGGTCGTCGAGACGTACACCGGTGCCGGCACCGAGATCGCGAAGGCGGTGGAGGCCGCCCCCGACCACGGTGCGCGCCTCGCGGCATACATCCGCGGCAACCTGGTGTTCCTTGCCGACCACCGCACCGAGGTCCAGGTGCTGAACGAGATCTTCACGTCCTTCCGCGGCGAGGACGGCCGACTGGCGTACGACGAGTCACAGCTCGAGTCCGTGGTCGCGCCGCTGGAGGCCGTCCTGCGCGCGGGCCAGGAGGCCGGTGAGCTGCGTGCGTTCGACCGCCGCGTCATGGCGCGGACGATCCGTGCGGCGATCGACGCGGTGACCCCGCAGCTGAACCTGCAGCCCGACCTGGACGTGGGCGCCTACGCCGACGAGCTCGTCGACACCTTCACCCGCGCCACCTGCGCCTGATCGGCCCGCACGCACGTCGACCGCATCGAACCCGCCCGAGCGAACCGACTGGAGGTTCTGCCCATGACCCCGACGCCCACTCCCCGCGCACGACCGTCCGCAGACGGTGCGGTCGACCAGGGCCACTCGACCTGGGCGTCGGTGCTCGTCGACGTCGTCGCCCCGGTCGGCATCTTCTACCTGCTCCGCGCTCTCGGCGTCGGTCAGGTGGCCGCCCTGCTCGCCGGCGGCGCCGCGCCGGCCGCGCGAGGCATCTACGTGATCGCCCGCCACCGGACCGTCGACTCGCTCGCCGGGCTCACCCTGTCGGTGATCGTCCTGACCGTCGCCACCTCGCTCGTCACCGGCGACGCCCGCTTCGCCCTCGCCCGCGACGCCGTCATCACCCTGGCCGTCGGCATCTGGATCCTGGTGACGCTGCGGACCGCGCGGCCGTTCATCTACACGTTCTGCACCACCTTCATGGGCCCGGCCGAGAAGCAGCTCTGGGTCGAGTGCTGGGGCCGCTCGGCGACGTTCCGCCACGGCATGCGCGTCCACACCGTCATCTGGGGCCTCGGGATGATCGTCGACTCGGCGATCAGGGTCGCCATGGCCTACACGCTGCCGGTCGACTCCGTCCCGGCACTGAACGCGATCCAGTACGCGGTCCTCATCGGCGTCCTCCTCCTCATCAGCGTCCTCTACAGCCGCGCCGCCGGCCTCGTGCCGGGCTCGCGCGACTACCCCGCCAAGCCCGCCAAGGACCGGTCGTGAACGCCACGTCGCCACGGACCGACGGACTCGTCGCTCTCGTCACCGGCGGCGCCTCCGGGATCGGCCTGGCCACCGCGTCGGCCCTGCTCGACGCCGGCGTCCGGGTGACCATCGCGGACACGGGAACCGCGGCGGCACAGGCGTCAGCCGACCACCTCGGGGCATCCCACCCCGGCAAGGTCAACGCGGTCGTCGCCGACGTGTCGACCCAGCACGGAGCGCGCCGGGCGGTCGATCAGACGATCGACCAGCACGGCCACCTCGATCTCCTGCACCTCAACGCCGGACGACCCGGAGTCGGGGTCCTGACAGCCGACACCGACCTCGACGCCGCCCAGCAGTCACTGGTGACCAACGTGATGTCCACCGTCGCCCCGTTCATCGCCGCACTGCCGCACCTGGAGCACCGCCCCTCCGCCGCGGTCACCGTCACCTCCAGCCTCGCGGGCGTGATCGCCAGCCCTGCCGATCCGATGTACGCCGCCTCCAAGCACGCCCTGATCGGACTCGTCCGCTCTCTGGCTCCTGCACACCGGTCCATCCGGGTCAACGCCGTCTGCCCCTCCCTCGTCGACACCCCGATGCTGGGACACGGCCTGCCCGAGGGCCACCCACTCCCCGTGCTCGCGCCCCAGGACGTCGCCCGCGTCGTGGTGGAGCAGCTCCTCGGTGACGAGGACGGCGAGGTCCTGTTCATCGAGTCCGGCCGCTCCCCTCGACCGGTCGCCGAACCTCGCCTGTCCTCGCTCCAGCCCCCACCGCTCTGATCACCCCTCCGCCCAGCACTCTGGGGCGCGAGCTGGGTTGCCGCTCGCCCTCGTCCCCCGGCTCGAGCGAAGCGTCAGTGCAGGCGTGGGCCGCCATGACCGGCCAGGCATCGCCACGTGTCGCGGACGCGTACCCAGACCTGGGTCATGGGCATCGTGAGCTCCTCGTCCTCAGCCTGCGAGCCCACCACCACGTCGGTGACCACCGTCAGGAGGACGGCCGTGTCACCCACGATCGCGATCTGGGTTTCTCCCAGCGCCTGCGAACGCCATACCGCCACACCCTCGGTGTTCCGACGGACGTACTCATCGCGGTCGATGACGAGCCCGGTGTGCGTGGTCCATCGGAACCTCTCGTGCAGGAGCAGGCGCAGCGACCCAGCATCACCAGCCACCAACGCGGCGGCGCGGGCCTCGGCGGCCCGACGCACCTCCTCGACCGCTTCCACCTCACCCATCCTGGCAGCCCGCCGTGACCCTGGTCCCCCACGTCACCGCGGCTGAACCCCGGTGGACGATCCCGATGCGGAACGGCAGCAACGACTCTACGGCCAGTCGGTTGGGCGTTCGGGAGACCCGGCTGGACCAGGACCTGGGGTGGCGAGGTCGAGCCCCCGGACCACGAGACGTGCGGCCGCGAAGCCGCCGGGACGAGTGGCCGTCTGGTGAGGAGCGGAAGGTCGCGGCGTCGGCGGCGAACCCGTCAGGACCGCGGCCGTGATCCGTCGTCCGCACGGGAGTCTCCTCGTGCGTGGGTCTCGATCGGGCCATAGATTGACGCGCCGGCTGCGTGCGATTCCCCGAGCCGGCCCTTCCCCAGTCGCCCTCAGCCACGCCGCGGTCATCAGGGCGACGCCCCCGTGACGACAGGAGCACCCCCATGAGCGACACCGGTTCCAGCAGGCTCTCCGACGAACCCCGCGACGCCCGCACGACAGACACCTCCCGCGGCCGCAAGGACGTCCTCGCCCACGAGCAGGACGAGCACGGCGGCATCAAGATCGGCTCGGCGTTCTTCGGCTGGCTCACCGCCACCGGCATGACCATCATCCTCACCGCGATCCTCGCCGCCGTCGGCACCGCCGTCGGCGTCTCGACCAACGCCAACGTCGACCAGGTCGCCGAGCAGGCCGGCGCCAGCGCCGACACCATCGGCATCGTCGGCGGCATCGTGCTGCTCGTCATCCTCCTCATCGCCTACTACTGCGGCGGCTACGTCGCCGGCCGCATGGCCCGCTTCAACGGACTCAAGCAGGGACTCGCCGTCTGGCTCTGGGCCGTCGTCATCGCCATCGTCGTCGCCATCGTCGGCGCCGTCGCAGGATCCAAGTACGACGTCCTGTCGACCCTCAACAGCTTCCCCCGCATCCCCGTCTCCACCAGCGACCTCACCACCGGCGGCATCATCGCCCTCGTCGCCGTCGCCGTCGCAGCCCTCGTCGGCGCACTGCTCGGCGGCCTCGCCGGCATGCGCTTCCACCGCAAGGTCGACAAGACCGGCCTCGGCAGCTGACCCCTCCGGCACCCGCTTCTTCCAGGGCGGGTGCCGTGGTCGGCCGCCCGTGCCGGACTCGTCCGGCTCGCGGACCGGCTCCTCGAAGGCTCCGGCACACCGGTCCCACGCAGCACCGGCGCCGCGGCCGTGGGTTCAGACGCGTTCGTCGACACCCCAGCGGCGAAGCACCGACCGCCAGCTCGGGTCGGTCGATGATCCTGCCCACGCGACGTGGCCGTCGGGTCGCACGAGCAGGGCCGGGCCGTCGCCGATCCGCCTCACGACGGTGACGGGTGCGTCGACCGACGGGCTCCCCGCCTCGATCACGAGGACGGGGCCAGCCTCGCGCTGGACCTCGGCCAGCCTCCCCCTCGTCAGGGACAGGTCACCGGCCCGGGTGCCGACCAGCCGGTGGTCACTCGGTGCCCGCCGGTAGGCGATCGCGACGCCGGAGATCGTGCCGGCCGCGCGACGTGCCACCGGCGGCAGGCCGAGGAGGCCCCGGAGGAGCACGGCTCGCAGGGCCCGTGCCGGGCGGGTGCGCCACGTCATGGTGCGGATCATCGCGCCGCTCGTGCGGAGCACCAGGCGGCCCACCGGGTGCCGCTCGTGCTGGTAGGTGTCGAGCAGCGCGTCGTCGGCGCCGCCGAGCACCGCCGCGAGCTTCCAGCCGAGGTTGGTGGCGTCCTGGATGCCGGTGTTCATCCCCTGCCCCCCGGCCGGGGAGTGCACGTGCGCCGCGTCGCCGACCAGCAGGACCCGGCCCACCCGGTACGTCGGCACCTGGCGCTCGTCGCTGTGGAAGCGGGACGACCAGCGCACCTCGCCCCAGCCGTGGTCGGTGCCGAACGCCCGTCGCACGGTCTCCCGGACGTCCTCCTCGTCCAGTGGCGCGTGGTCGTCGGCCTGCACCGCGTGGTCCCACGCGATCACGCGGAACCAGCCGTCCCCGAACGGCGCCAGGAAGGCGAAGCAGCCGTCACCGGCGTCGACGCTGACCTGACCGTCGGGCGGACGGGCGAGGCGGACGTCGGCCAGCATGATCGACCGCAGGATGGTCCGGCCGGGAAACGGCAGGCCCACGAGGTCGCGGACCGTGCTGTGCGCACCGTCGGCACCGACCACGTACGACGCCCGCAGCACCCGCTCGCCACCGGCGGTGGACGTGCCGACCTCGACGCCGTCGGCGTCCTGCCGCAGCGTGACCACGTCGACGCCACGCTCCACCCGGGCGCCGGTGACCCTCGCGTGCTGCTCGAGCAGACGGTCGACGTTCACCTGCGGGGTCATCAGCACGAAGGGGAACCGCGTCGTCAGCCCGCCGAGGTCGATGCCGGCGCGACCCAGCAGCGCCAGCCGGTCGACCCGGCGGCCCGACGCCACGAGCTCGTCGGCCAGTCCACGGGCGTCCAGCACCTCGAGCGTGCGGGCGTGCACGCCGAAGGCACGGCTCAGCGTCGAGGGCTCGTCGCGCCGGTCGAGCACCACGACCGACCGCCCGGTCCGAGCCACCTCGGCCGCGACCACGAGCCCTGCAGGGCCCGCGCCGACCACCACCACGTCCACCCGGTCCGTCATCTCTTCTCCACCTGGTCAACGGCTGTTGACTTGACCGTAGGCCGCCTCCGGGCGCAGGTCAACAGGCGTTGACTAGGCTGGCGCCATGACGCGTGACGCCACCGCCACCCGGGCCCGGGTGCTCGACGCCGCCCGCGCGCGCTTCGGAGCCGACGGCTACGACCGCACGACGATCCGGGCCGTGGCCGCGGACGCGGGCGTCGATCCCGCCCTGGTGATGCGGTACTTCGGCGGCAAGGACGGTCTGTTCACCCAGGCCGCGGACCTCGACCTCGACCTGCCCGACCTCGCCGGCACCGCCGTCGACGACGTCCCGGCCCTGCTGCTCGAGCGGTTCGTGGCCGTGTGGGAGCGGGACGCCACCTTCATGGCGCTCCTCCGTGCCTCGGCCTCCAGCGAGACCGCGGCGGCGCGCATGCGCGAGGTCTTCACCTCGCAGGTGGCGCCGGCCCTGGCCGTCGTGGCGGTAGACCAGCCGGACCGACGCGCGGCGCTCGTCGCGTCCCAGGTTCTCGGGCTCGCCGTCGCGCGCTACCTGGTACGCCTGCCCTCGCTCGTCGACCTCGAGACCGACGACCTCCTCGCCTGGGTCGGCCCCGTGCTCCTGCACCACCTCACCGCCCCCCTTCCCGGCGGCTCCCCACCCGCCACGGGAAGCAGTTGACCGCCGATCACACCCTCAGCGCCTCGGCGGAACCTCCTGCGCCGGCCGAGCCGTCACTCACGCCATGTCCCGGCTCGAGTGAACCCACGGCGAGAGCTGTGCCTGCCTCCCGCCGGACCAACCGACTGAGCTCCAGATCCTGACCCCCGTCGGCATGACGTTGCCGATGGCGCCACCGCGCTGGATGACCTGCCACGACAAGGGACCACTGGTGCACATGAGCCTGACGAAGAACCTGTTTGCCATCGCCGCGAGTGCGACGCTCACGCTCGGAGTCCTGGTCGGGGTGGGTGTCTCGCCGGCATCGTCGGCGGAGGTCCCTGAGACCGACTTCCTCGTTCGGTCGACCGACGGTGGCGATGGTCAAGCGAGGACCAAGGGCACCATCGAGTGGACGAGCCAGAGGTCGGCATTCATCTCCTACTCGCTGGCCGATGAGTGCCCTCAGGACAACTGGGGTGCACGGTCGACGATCGTGTTCGTCCAGCGCTTCAAGACCAGGAGCATCGAACACTTCGACGGCAGCGGCTGCGGGGACGGATCGCTGAACTTCCTCGCGCAGGCGGTGAAGGTCGACGGCCTGATGGAGCAGGTCCGCGTCACCAGCTGCGAGGTCGTCACGACACAGACCAAGGTGCACCAGCGTGACTGCAAGACACAGACTTTCAACAACCCGCGTCTCTAGAGTCAGCTGCATCCAAGGACACGAGCCTGACTCGCGCCGCGCGGACCGCGTCGCCTGCCGGCTTCACGCCGAACGTGGCCCACGGGGGGAACGTGGACCGAGACCACGTCCCGCTTCGTCGGCAGGCGGCGGTCAGCGCGAGGGTGCTGGGGGTGGGCCGACCAGGTTTTCCCGAGGCAGCGGACCGGTGATCCTGCTGCGCGATCCGTCTGGGTCCGGCTCCTGCAACGTGGGGCGAGCCGTCGGCGTCCCATCCGACGAGCCCTCGACCGTCTGGCCGTCGCGTTGCGAGAGGTCCGGGATGAGGTGAGATGGGCGCGTGATCACTACCGTGCTGATCGAGCACCCCTGGTTGGTCCCGTTGCTGTTCTTCGCGGCCGTCGGAGTCGGCATCGCGGCCGGTGCCGCCGTCGCTCCTCGTCCCCGGTTGGCGTGGATCCTCACGGCGCTCTCGGCGTCGCCGGTCGTCCTGCTGACGCTCTGGCCGTCGGGGACGACCGCCTTCCCCGGGTGCGAGGTGGCCTGGTCGGTGCCGTCGTTCGCGGCGGTCGAGTCGGGGGCCAACGTCGCCCTGTTCGTCGTTCCGGTGCTCCTCGCAGCCGTGGCGATGCGGCGGCCCGTCCTGGCGTTCGTCGGCGGCAGTGTGGCCTCGGCGGCCATCGAGCTGGTCCAGAGCACCGTCACCGTCCTGGGTCGGTCGTGCTCGACCAACGACTGGCTCTGGAACACCTCAGGCGCTGCCATCGGTGCACTTCTGGCGCTCGTGGTCCTGTCCTTGGCGCGCCGCCGACACCGGAGCCGGAGCCCCGGGCGGGGTACCGCCGCGTACTAGGCGTCGTTCCACGACCGCCTTCGCCCGAGGACGTCCCGGGTCGGACGGCATCGCACCAGCCGGCACGCGGAGCGCACGTTCGTCGCAGGTGACGGCCGGAAGATCGGCGTCGCCTCAGGTGGCGGCGGTCGCTCGGGTGAACAGGTCGACCAGCTGGTCTGCGTGATGGTCGACATCGATCTCGGGATCGAGTGCGAGGGCCAGGGGGATGCCGTCGATCGCGCGTTGGACGGCTCCGGCGACGACGGCGGGATCGAAGTCGGGGCGCATCGACCCGTTCTCCTGGCCCGTCTGCAGGATCTCCTGGACTCGTCCGACGGCTGCGTCCTCCTGCGGACGGTCCCAGAGCGGCGTGCTGCTGGGCCGGTGTCGCAGGAACAGGATCGCCAGGGCGCGCATCTCCCGCGGGAGGGTCGAGCTCAGACCGATCGCCGAGCGCACGTAGCGCTCGAGCGCGGACGTGGGTGGATCGGCAGGCGCCGGCGCGTCGAGGTGTGCGGCGATCCTGTCGAAGATCTCGCTCATGGTGGCGCGGACGAGCTCGTCCTTGTCGTCGAAGTGGTACGAGATCAGCCGGGTCGACGACAGCCCGGCGTGGCGGGCGATGTTGCCGAACGTCGCAGCGTCGTACCCGTCGTCGGCGACCACGCCGATGAGGGCGTCGACGATCTGGCGGCGTCGCGCCTGACGAGCGGGGGTTGCATTTCTTACTTGCACGAGTAACAGTTTACCTGAAGAAGTAATCACGAGCTGGGAGGCGCGACATGGACACCGAGCAGATCGCGAACGCATTCCTGCTGCTGCCGGCGGCGGTGTTCGGGGTGATGGGCAGGCGTGCCCGCAGGCAGGGCCGGACGACGTTCGGGCTGGACCTGCGCGGCGGCGCCTGGCGCGAGGTGCTGCGCGGCCTGCTGTTCGGCGTGGTCTGGATGGCCGTCGCGACCCTGGCGCTGCTCGGGGCGGGGGCGATCGACGTCACCGGGCTGCGCTTCGAGGCGCTCGGGCTGGTCTACCTGACGGTGTACTTCGGCGTGCTGTTCGTCCTGGAGGAGATCGTGTTCCGCGGGCTCCTCCTGACGGGACTGGGTGTCGTGGCCGGCCAGGGGGCGGCGGTGGCGATCTCGTCGGTGCTGATCGCGGTGCCGTACGCCTTCGCCTCGTCGGCCGGGGTGATGGCCGTCGCGGGGTCGGTCCTGGTGAACCTGGTCATCGGCGCGGCCAGGTGGCGCACGGGCCGCATCTGGTTCGGCGTCGGGCTGAAGGTCGGCTGGAACGTGGCGATGACGGCGGCCGGGTTCTCCAACGCCGGGTACGCCGACCTGCCCGGGCGGTCCGAGGGGCTCGGGCTCAGCGGACCCGACTGGATCACCGGCGGGGCCTTCGGCCCTGAGGCCGGTGTCGTGACCATGGCCGTGGGAGTGCTCATGCTGGTCGCCGTCGCTCGACTGGTCGACACCGGCGACCGCGGGCCGTGGACGATCGCCGACCCGTCGACGTCGCGTGGCGGCTCCGACTAGGTCGGGACCTCAGACGCAGATCCCTCGACGGCGACGACCTCGCGCTCGGCACGTCGACCAGGTTCCGGGCCGTCGGCGCGAAGGACGGTGGAGCGGGTCGTCGATCGTCGTACCAGCCGTGACGTGCGGGAGCGAGACGCCTCGGCGCCGACCCTTCGACGTGCTTGGGTGAGTGATGGACGGAAGACGGATCGGCGCACTCGTCGGGGCGGCGGGTGGTCTGGCCTTCGTCGTCGCCAACGCCGGACCGCTCGACGCGGCGGGCTGGGTGCGCGCTGCCGGCGTGATCGGGTTCGTGGTGGTGGTGTGGGTCGTGGCGAGACGCCGGCTGGGTGGTGGAACGGTTCCGGACGCGCGGGCGGTGCGTGCCTACGGCTGGAGCGTGATCGCCATGGTGGTCGCGATCGTCGTCGGGGCTCGGCTGCTGGCCCTGGCCGACGAGACCCGTCTGGTGCCTCTGTGGGTGGTCGCGGCGGTCGGCCTGCACTTCGTGCCGTTCGCGCGGGCGTTCGGCCAGCCGATGTTCCTGCGTCTGGCCGCGGCACTGGTGTCGGTCGCCGTGGCGGGGACGCTCGCCGAGCTCGCAGGCGTCCCCGATGCCGTGCCCTGGTCCGCGGTCCTCGCCGGCGTGGTGCTCCTGGTCTCGTCGGCCTCGCCCGGCCGGCCGGTGGAGCCGCCCGCTGCCGCGGCTGACACGCGATGACGACCGCCGGTGGCACCGCCAGCACGTCGTCGCGGGCAGCTCGATCACCAGCGGCCCGCGTTGCCGGGGTCGCGGCGCGGCGGCACGCTGGTGTTGGTCACGATCCTCACCTCGCGGGTTCGGCAGGATGGGCAGGCATGGGGCTCGAGGAGGACTGCCGCAGCGTGCACGACCCGCTGCTCGGCACTGTCGAGGTCACGCGCGACCTCGTCGGGCGCCGCTTCACCGTGGGCGGCGAGGGCCTTCCCACGGCGAGCATCACCCGCTCGGCGACGACAGCACCGGTCCGCGAGCATGTCCCGATCGGTACCCGCCGTGCTGCCGATCTGTCGCTCGTGCTGGACGGCGAGCCCGCGCTGCTGCGTCCGTCTCCGGGCCGGTTGTCGCGACGGTCGTTCCGGGTACGCGTCGAGTGCGGAGGGTCACGGTGGTTGTTCACCCCGGCGACCCCCGACGCGACCAGGCTGGTACGCGGCACGCGCTACCGGGGCGACAACGAGCTCGGCATGTTCACCCTCGACCACGACGGGGACGTGTTCGCTGAGTGGTCCCAGGACATCGAGGTCCTGGGCATGACCGCACGCGGACTCCGCCCGACGCCCTCTGAAGGCGTGCTGGGGTACCTCCTCTCAGCCTCGTTCGGAACCGGAGCGCAACTGGTCCTCGCCGCGATCTTCGGCGAGGGCGGCGAGATGCTGTTCCCTGGGTAGCCCCACGACGTGACGGGGCTCGGCCGCCTCGTCACCGCGGCGCCGCGTGTCCGGTCACTCGAGAACGTCTCGTGGCGCTGCTCCCCCGCTCGTCACGAGCGCGACCGATCGTCCGCAGGGAATGTCCCGCGGAGAGTGATCACCACGGGGTTTGGTCCCTGACCTCCTCCAGCAGCTCGCGGTCGAGGAGGCGGCGACCGTTCAGTGCGTCGGCCTGGCGACGTCGCGATTCGGTCGAGCCGCTACTTCGGTCGGACCACGATGGACTTCTGGCCGTGGTCGTCGGTGTCCCGGGGGTGCTGGAGTGAGGTCATGCGAACTCGCTGGCTCCCGGTCCTGTGCGTCCTGCTGCTCTCGCCGGTGTGTGCGGAGTACCTGTCGGCCTATGACGTGTCGGCGTCTGACCTGCCCACGCTGCTCGGTGGTCTGGTCGTGCTCGCGCCGCTGTACGGCGCGCCGGCCCTGCTCGCTCGAGAGGTGGTCGCGCGTCGCGGCCTCGGTTGGCCGGCGCTGCTGCTGCTCGTCACCGCACTGGGGGTGTTGCAGGCTCTCGTGATCGACCAGAGCGTCGTCAACCCCGAGTACCGCGGCTTCGACGGGTGGAGCGACCTCTGGCAGCCGACCTACGTACCCGCCCTCGACCTCTCGGCGTACGCGGCGGTGGCGTTCGTGCTCGGGCACACGGTGGCGTCCTTCGGTGCACCGCTGGCGGTCGTCGGGGCGGTGTCGCGGTCGGGTGGACGGCCCTGGCTCGGACGGTGGACCGCTCTGGCCCTTGGCGGTCTCTACCTGGCCGCGGCGGGCGTCGTCCTCGCCGACCACCTCGCCTCGGAGGGGTGGCAGCTGTCCGCGGCACAGCTGGCCGGTGCGCTGGGCCTGGTGGCACTGCTCGTCGCCGCAGCACTCGGACCGTGGCCGCCGCGCGGCGGTGTCGCCCGGCGCGTGCCGCCGCCGTGGCTGCTGTTGCTGCTCGGGATGGTGGTGGAGTCCGCGCTGGGCTGGTCGATCGTCTGGCCTGCCCTGGTCGCGACAGTCGTCGGCCTGACGTTCCTGGCGGTCGCGTTGGTGCGGTGGGGAAGGAACCGAGCGTGGACGGACCGGCACGTCGTGGCGCTCGCGGTCGGCGTGCTGCTGTCCCGAGCACTCGGGGGCTTCCTGGTCGAACCGGTCGACGGTGCCCGGACGACGACGACCCTGCTCGTCAACGTCTGCGCCACGCTGCTCGTAGCGGTGCTGGCGACACTCACCTATCGGGCCACGCGCAACGGCACCCGACGCAGGTACGGGTCGCGGGCAGCCAGGTGAGCACCGGTGCACCTGGCTGAGTCCGATCCGCCGCTCACCCGGAGAGACCCAACCTCACGCGGAGCGTGACCACAGCGGGAACCTCAACCGGCCACTGTCGGCCAGCTCGAGCCGGCCAGACGTCGTCCCACTGACGATCCTCCACCGTCTACGTCCCGCGGAGGATCGTTCCCTGAGCTTCGAGCCGCTCACTCAAGAAGCCGTCAGGCGCCGAAGATTCGCGCCGGCCAGGATCAGCACGGGCGCAGCGAGCGCCATCGGCGGGGCCGCCAGCACGATGCCGACCATGAAGAGGCCAGTGATGTCGACAGACGACCACCAGAGGTAGAGCGTGAGGACGGCCGCCACCCATGCCGTGGCCGACAAGGCAGCGACCACGCCGAGTCGCATGGGCACCAGAGTGCCGGCAGTGAAGCACGCCGCACCGACCACCAGGAACCACAGCACGTGCTGCGTGTCGCTCGCCGCATCGCCGCTGCGGGCGATCAGGACCAGCCACGCCAGCCCGGGAGCCGCCAGGACGACTGCGACGGCGCTGCCGGCCCGAGTTGAAGCGGACAGCCGCTGTTGTGGCTGCCTGAGGTCGGTGACTTCACGACTGTTGGTCATGGTCCTCAGTGTCGCGATCGGCGGATCTGGCGTCACGAGCACTCGTACTCATCTCCGCAGGAGCGCGACGCCGCCGACGCAGGCATATCGCGACCAGCGCGTGCCGCTTCGCCCCGATCGCGGATCCCTCGTGGCTGCTCCCCCGTTCAGGGTCGGACGGCGTCTGCTGCGCCGCGTCTGACCGCCTTCCGGAGCACGGACGGCCATCTGGTGGTGTGCGGCGTCCGGCTCGACCGCGCGAACCAGGTCGGAGCCTGTGGCGACGGGCGCACGCTGTCGTCGCCGTCTCCGGCGGCGATGTCGGTCGGGGTGACCGTTCGTGCGCCCGGTGGTGCGCCAGGTCGCGGTGGACGAGACACGCGGCGCAACAGACGTCGTCCGTGCAAGCGGACGGGACCGGTCGGGTCGGGGCCACGGACGGCGCGGAGCTGCCATCGCACGATGGTCCAGGTGACGAGCGCGAACCCGAAGCCGTAGTCCTCCACCGGGATGCTGCCGGGTACCCGTAGTCCGATGATCGCCTCTCGGTCGTAGGCGACCACTGGCAGCGGCCCGCGCGTCAGCCACCCGTCGACCAGCACCATGAAGAAGGCGATGATGGCCATCGACCACCAGTAGCGGGCGGTGGAGAAGATCCCCGTCCTCCACCAGAGGCGCTCGAGCACGACGACGACCAGCACGGCCACGAGCGCCGCGACCGTGTAACCGGGCATCAGGGTGCACCGCCTGATCGACTCCGCCGGCTCCACCCGAGCACCAGTCCGACTCCCTCCCACGTGAGCAGCGCGCACGTGGGGACCACGAGGAAGAAGGCCAGCTCCTCGATCGGCAGATCCCCGGGCAGGACGAGGCCGCTGAGTCCGACTCCCGGGAAGCTCCAGTGCCCCAGGGACACCCCGAGGACGTCCCACAGCAGGAACGTCACGACCACCGGCACCAGGACGGCGACCAGGCGCCCGGGCCTTCGGTAGACCCGGGCCCCGAGCAGCTCGAGCGGACAGGTGATCAGCAGGCACCCGGTCAGCACGAGGAGATAGGTCGGGCCACCGGTCACCGGGACACCGGCCCCGGTGCCGCGCGACGCCGGTCGGACCACGCGACCACGAGCAGGTGCGGCACCGTCAGACCCGCCAGGAGCGCCATGTAGTCACCGGCAAAGTCGCGCCACCCGTCACCCGAGACCCACAGCGCGGCCAGAAGTCCCAGGCTCACCGCGGTCGGCAGCACCGCGGCGCGCGAGAACCCCAGCAACGGCTCGCGCAGGCTCCCGCGCCGGAGCGCCGGACCGTTGGCGGGGTTGTCGACGAGGACTCGCGCGAGGTGCCTGACCGAGTGCCATCCCCCGAAGTAGGCGCCGAAGGCGACCAGCGGGTCCGTGGTCAGCACGAGGAGGGTCAACAGGACCAGCTCGGTGGCCCACAGGCCCCGCCTCTGGCTCCACTCCCCCACCACCGCGAGCGTCACCAGGACGAGCACCACCGCGATGGCTGCGGTCCGGGCTGATTCCGGCACCGTGGGCGCCGTGGTGGTGATCGAGGCGACGATCGGCTCGACAGCACCGGGATGCACCAGCGCCGGGAGAGCGAGCACCACGGCTGCGTGGGCCGTGGCCCGCAGGAGCCGGTGTCGTCGGGAGCTGCCGGTCCTCAGGTCGTCGAACCCGAGGTCGCCGGTGCCGAAGTGCCACCCGGACAGCAGCACGAACACCGCGAGCCCTGCAGCCGGGAACGTGGTGAACAGACCGTAGGCCGCACCTGCCACGACGGCGTAGGCCGCGACCAGGCCCACGACGTGCGGGGCGCGACGCCCCAACCACCACCCGGCGACCAGGTGGTCGACCGCGCCGTGCGGCAGTCCGAGGAGCAGCCCGGCCACGAGCACCACCCACGCGAACCCGCGCCATCCGCTCGGGACGGCCAGGTCGGCGACGAGCACCACGCTCACCACCGTCCACGAGACGGCGGTCGCCACGCGGACCGGCGCCCGGGCCACCGGACGAGCCGGCGTGGCGGCGATCCGCGTGGTCACCGCACCGACCTCAGCGCGCCGACGCGGCGGGGGCCGACCGCTGGGTGGTGGGTTCGGGCTGGCCACTCTCGTCATGCCCCTCGGTGGCGGCGAAGGCCGGGTCGTCGGCGAAGGACTTCACCCGGGCGATGCGGTAGATGAGCAGGCCGTAGAGCGCCTTGGCGAGGATGTCGGCGATGGAGTACCCGGCCTGCTTGCCGACCCATGCGCTCGCCCCGTCGAGGCCGAGCAGGGGAAGCGCGTACGCCAGGGGGTAGACGCCCCAGGTGGCCAGCAGCAGCACCCGCATCCGGCTCACGGTGCGACGCACGGCTTCGGGCTGCCGGTCCAGAGACTTGGTGAGCTCGACGAACAGCACGTAGAGGATGTAGAGGAACGGCAGCGTCGACAGCACCCCGAAGACGAACCGGATCCCGTTGCTGTCGCTGACCTCACCGGGGTAGCCCAGCGCGATCATCAACGTCGCGGCGGGGACGAGCCGCACCAGCAGCGAGCTCTGCACCTTGCGCATCAGCGCGAGCACCACCACGAGCTCGAGGAGCAGCAGCGGGACCGTCAGCAGCCAGTCGATGTAGCGATAGCCCTCGTTGAACGAGTCGCCGACGGCCTGGGTGTAGGTGCCCCGGCCACCGACGGCCTCGGTGACGAAGGCCGCCTTGAAGGACGCGAAGATGCGGAAGTAGTGGTAGGCCGCGATGCCGCACACGACGGCCGACACCACCAGCGCCGCCCGATATCGCGGCAGCACCCGCTGCTGGACGGTCAGTAGGTAGATCGCCGTGAAGAGCTGTGCGGCGATCACGAGGGACAACAGGTTGTACACGGTGTCGAACTGGCCTTGGGACAGGCTGTCAGGAAGCACGAAGATCTCCGCTCGGGACCATCATGGACGAGATCCATCGCCGACTGCGGCGAGCTGTGCCGAGACTCGAACTCGTACGGGCCGTGATGACCCGTGATTCAGAGTGCGCTCGATCGGATGCCACCGCCGAATAGCTCGTTCCGGCGTCGTCGAGGGACTCCAGCACCGACCTCACGCGGAGCGTGACCACAGCTCGAACGTCCAGCGGCGCCGTTCCTCCGCTCGTCGCGGTGGGCCATCCGTCCCGCAGGGGTCGTTGATCGGCGCGCGCCGTGGCCCGGATGGGCCCTGCTCCCGATGACGTCGGACGCGCGCTCGCGGGGGCCGTCTCGCCGGTCAAGAGGCCAGGTCTGGGCCCACTCCCCGCGGAGCCGTTCCTCGACTGCGTCGGTACTGCTCGTCGGTGACGCGGTCGAGGAACTGGACCGTGCCCTCGTGCAGCGCGACGTAGGTCATCGTGCTGCCAGGTGTGGCCCCCTCCCAGTGCTGGCGGCCGGGTTCGCACCAGACGACGTCGCCGGCGCGGACCTCGACGACGTCCTCGCCCTCACTCTGAGCCCACCCGGTCCCGCTCGTCACCACCAGGGTCTGGCCGGCGGGGTTGGTCTTCCAGGACGTGCGGGCGCCGGGCGGGAAGACCACGGTGGCGCAGGTCAGTCGGCTCGGGGCGTCGCGCCGGACGTAGCCGTCGATCCGGACGTCGCCGGTGAAGGTCGCCTCGGGCGCCGTGGTGCTCGCGTCGTCGTCGTGTCGGTGGATCTGCATGGGGTCTCCTCGGGGTGGGGTCGGGATGTCAGGGCTGAAGGTTCTCGAGGTCCTCCAGCAGGCTCGGGTGGATCGGTTCCCACCCCAGCTCGCGACGCGTGTGTGCGCTCGACGCCGGCCCGTCGATCGCGAAGATCGAGCCGAGTGGGCCGAAGGTGTCCTCGGGGACCGAGAGCACCGGCAGCTCCAGGCGCCGCCCGATGACTGCGGCGATGTCGCGGACCCGGTCTCCCTCGTCGGCGACGGCGTGCCAGACCGAACCGGCCGGCGCCGCCTCCAGCGCCAGCCTCACGAGCACGGCCGCGTCGAGCGCATGGACTGCGGGCCAGCGCTGGCTCCCGTCCCCGGGGTAGCCGGCGACACCGGTGCGCCGCGCGGCGTCGGTCAGCAGCCCGGCGAAGCCACCACCTCCGTGGTGGTGGACCGTGCGCGCCATCCGCACCGCGCTCGTCCGCACCCCGTGGTCGGCCAGCGCCAGGGCCGCCTGCACCGCGCGCACCCGCCCGGCGACCGGCCCCTCTGCAGGCAGCTCGTCCTGCTCGGTCGACAACCGACCCTCGACCCACGGCGTGCCGGAGGCGACCACGAACGGCTTGTCCGTGCCGGCGAGCTCCTCGCCCATCGCCTGCAGGGCGGCGCCCTCCTGCGCCACCGCCGCGGCGAAGGTCTCTGGCGTCACCGCCTCGTGTGAGAAGGCGAGGTTGACCACGCCGTCCGCGCGGGCCGCGGCGTCGCGCAGTGTCGCCAGGTCGCCGAGGCTGCCGCGCACCACCTCGGCCCCGGCATCGGCCAGCGTCCGCGCGGAGGAATCGGACCGGGCCAGACCCACGACGTGGTGGTCGTGGTCGATCAGCTCGTGGACGACGGCCGACCCGATCAGGCCGGTTCCGCCGGTGACGAAGACGCGCATGCCATGCTCCTCAGCAGTGATGGGACTCTTGTCCCATCACCGTAGCACCGTGACGGGACAACTGTCCCATCACGTAGGCTGGGCCACATGGCTCGATGGGCACCCGACGCGCGCGACCGGCTCGTGGTCGCGGCGGTCGACCTGTTCAACGAGCAGGGCTACGACGACACCACCGTCGCCCAGATCGCCGATCGCGCCGGGGTCACCAAGAGCACGTTCTTCCGTCACTTCCCCGACAAGCGCGAGCTGCTGGTCGCGGGCCAGGAGACGCTCAGCCGGTTGCTGGCCGACGGCATCGCCGACGCGCCCGCCGACGCCACTCCCCTGGCGGCTGTGGCAGCCGGGCTCGAGCGCGCGTCCGGGACGATGGGGCAGTCGAACCGCGAGCTCGGCCCGCGCCTGAGGGCCGCCGTCGCCGCCAGCACCGAGCTCCAGCAACGCGACGCACTCAAGAGCGTCGGGCTGGCCGCCGCCATGACCGAGGCGCTGACCGCGCGAGGCGTCCCCGACCCGGCGGCCCACCTCGCCGCCGAGCTGGGCGTCCTCGCCTTCAAGCGCGGCTACGCCTCGTGGTCCGAGGGCCCCGGCGGCGACGAGCTCGCCGCGCACACGGCGACCGCGTTGGAGGAGCTGCGCGACGCTGGTAGGTCCCTCGGGTGATGTCGCGATGGCTCGGTCGTACCCTCGCGCTCCGCAGCGACGACGAACCCGCGCGGAGCGTGATCACAGCGGGACTCTCACGCGGAGCGTGACCACAGCGGGATTCCGACGGCGATGGAGTCGCTGGGACGTTGGCGGAGTGCCCACGAGCCAGGCTCGGACGTCTTCGCCAAGGGCGCGACGGCGGTGATCGCCTTGCTGGACCGCGATGCGAGCCGCCGGTCCTCGTGGACGGACGAGTCCGTCAACGCACCTCGTCGATCGTCACTGGGCGGTGCTCGCGCCTGGACACCGTGCACGCCTCGGCGATCAGGCTCGCCTCGACGCCGTCGGCCACCGTGCACGGCGACGGCCGTGTACCCGCGACCACGTCGACGAACGCGGCCAGCTCGGCACGGAAGGCTCCGGCGAACCGGTCCATGAAGAAGTAGGCCGGCGGGCCGGCGGGGAAGATCGCGCCGGGCGTCGCCGAACGCAGCGGCAGCCCGTCGTCGAGCCCGGCGGCGACCGAGTCCTGGGAGCCGAGCAGCTCGAGTCGGACGTCGTGCCCGCGGCCGTTCTCCCGGGTGTTGGAGACCACGGCGAGCGTGCCGTCGTCCAACGTCAGGATCGCCGACGCGGTGTCCGCGTCGCCGGCCGCAGCGATGTAGTCGGCTCCGCGGTTGCCACCGGCGGCGTAGACCTCGACGACCTCGCGTCCGGTGGCCCAGCGGATGGCGTCGAAGTCGTGGATCGAGCAGTCGCGGAAGATGCCTCCTGAGCCCTGGATGTAGGCCTCGGGCGGCGGCGCCGGGTCGAGAGTCGTGGAGCGGACCGTGTGCAGGCGTCCCAGTCGCCCCTGTACGAGGTCCTCGCGTGCGGCGACGAACGCGGCGTCGAAGCGTCGCGGGAACCCGATCTGCACCGGGACGTCGTGACCGGCGATCCGGCGCTGGACGTCCTGCGCGTCACGGGCCGCGAGCGCCACCGGCTTCTCGCAGAACGTGGTGATGCCCGCCTGGACCGCCCGGACGATGAGGTCGGGGTGGGTGCCGGTCGACGAGGCGATGACCACGCCGTCGAGGCCGGCCGTGAGGAGAGCTTCGGGGGTGTCGACCGCCGTCGCGCCGAGCTCGTCGGCCACCGCGGCGGCCAGGCCGTCGACGACGTCGGTGACGAGCAGCTCGTCCACCTGCTCCATGCCCTTGAGGGTGTGGGCGTGGAACGCGCCGATGCGTCCGAGTCCGATGAGTCCGATGCGCACGTGATCTCCCGATCGATGGTGTGGTGGTGGGGTCTACTCGTAGGCGCCGGGGACGACCTGGTCCCAGTCGATCACCGAGCCGGTGACGACGCCGCTGCGCTCGCTCAGCAGGAGGATCACGAGGTCGGCGATCTCGTCGACCTGCCCGAGCTTGCCCATGGGCAGGGCGGCACCGGCGCGGTCGAGCCAGTCGTCACCGGCACCGTGGAACTCCCGCTGGGTCGCGTCCTCCCCCTCGGTCTGGGTCCAGCCGATGTTGACGCCGTTGATGCGGATCCTGTCCCAGCGGTGCGCGAACGCGGCGTTGCGCGTCAGCCCGACCATGGCTGACTTCGAGGCCACGTACGGGGCGAGGTAGGGCTGGCCGCCGTGCGCGGACATCGTGATGATGTTGACGATCGTGCCCGGCGCACCCCGGCCGACCATGTCCTTGATCGCCGCCTGCATCAGGAAGAACGGCGCACGGGTGTTGACCGCCACGTGCTGGTCGAACAGCTCGGGCGTGGTGTCGAGCATCGTCCCGCGGGTGGTCAGGCCCGCCGAGTTCACCAGGCAGTCGATGCGGCCGAAGCGCTCGACGGTGGTCGCCGCCGCGGCGATGACCTGATCGACGTCCGCGGCATCGCAGCGGACGAACGCCGCCTTGGCACCGAGCGCCTCGAGCTCGGCCACCCGTGCGGCGCCGACGTCGGGGCGGCGGCCGGTGACCACCACCTGCGCACCGTGGTGGGCAGCCGCGGTCGCCACGGCGGCGCCGAGGCCTTGCGTCCCGCCGCTGACCAGGACCACCTTGTCGGCAAGCAGACGGGTGTTCGACGTCGTCATCGGTTCCTTCGGTGAGTCGCTCACCCGTCGGTGGCGCGGCGCTCGGCGTACGACCCGAGGGCCTCGTCGACGCGGGACGTGTCCCAGCCCTCGGCGAGGGCCTGGCGGAGCAGGTCGGTCTGGGCAAGGGGCGTCATTCCGCCGACGGGCTGGTCCAGGTCGAGGTTGGTCGGGAACGGGTACCCCTCGGCCGCCGCCTCGACCGCGTGGTCGACCAGGTCGGCGTGAAGGCCCCCGGCGAGGCGCTGCGCGAGCACCGGGAACACCGCCTTGCTGACGCGGGCGCGGTCGACGGCCTCCATCGCCCGGCCGAACGCCGACGACACCTGCAACAGGTTCGCCACACGCTGCACGTCGACCGACACGTTCGACCCGGCGCCGTGGAACAGG
>JAURVT010000039.1 GCA_030655315.1 Nocardioidaceae bacterium
CGTTGGGGGTAGGTCAGGCCGGTATCGCCCTGCCCGTCGTCGAGGTGACGGCGGCGCGGGGCCGAGAACCCGTCCAGGACGTTCGACAACGCGGCCGCCTGCGCCGCGGGGATCCGGAAACGGCCGAAGAACGTGCCGTCCTGGTCGTCCCTCATCCACAGCTCTGACCGCTCGTAGGCTTCGCGCTCCCGGTCCTGGACCGCCCGCCCCTCGTCGACGTCCACCTCCTCGACCGGCTTGAACATGTCGCTGATCCGGTCGGCCCGGTACTGCAGGTCGCGCATCATGAGCGTCTTCGCGTCCTCGATCAGCTCCCGCTCACACGTCTCACGCGTCTCAGCCGGAATCTCATCGGGCAGGCCAGCGATGGTCCGGGCGATCAGCCGCGCCTGCTCCTTCGAGATCCGCCCGTCAGCCAGCGCCTGCTCGGTCAGCGACGCCCTCTCCAGGGCCCGGCCCAGATGCACGTCACGTGCCGCGGCGTGGCGGTCGCCACCGAACTGGCTCGCCAGCAGCGACCCGGTCGAGGCGGAGCCGGCCTTCTTCGCCGCACCCGACCGGTCCACCGAGCGGGTCGCGGCCATCGCATGGGCGGCCACGCGGGAGTTCACCCGGCTCCACCGCCCCGCCAGCGTCACCGCGTCCTCGGCCGACAGACCCTCGTAGACCGACAGGTCGCCACCCGCGGCCAGAGCGCTCTCGACCGCGGCGAGCAGCGCGAACGCGGGGTGCTCGGTGAGCGGGAGAGCAGCGACGGTCATCAGGAGTCCTCTGCGGATCGAACGTATGCTCGATTCTACCGAACCAAAGGCGGCGCGTGAAGGCTCTTGCAGTCATCTGTGGACGGCGCAAAATGCAGCCCGCACCCGGCCACCGACCCACGCCGCCGCGGATCGCCCCCGGCCCGTAGCCGCCGGGCAGCACCCCGATCAACCCCCAGCCGGGAGCACCCCGAGACCGCCCAGTACCCCGGCACCTCACCCCGACAGCACCACCAACCCCCACGTCGCCCGTGTCATAGCGACGTAGCGGTCGACGGCCCCCTGGTGCCCGTTGCCGAAGGTGGAGGGCTCGACGAGGACGACGAGGTCGAACTCCAGGCCCTTGGCGTGCTCGGGGGCGAGGACCTGCACGCGGGGCGAGTCCCAGGAGGCGTCGACCTGGCGGACCGCGATGACACCCACGGTCCCGGTGGGGTGCGCGGCGAGCCAGTCGTCGACGACATCGGCCAGGTCGGCCACCGGCCGGTGCTCGACGGGGACGCCGCCGCGGCGGACCGAGACGGGCACGTTGGCGTCGGAGAGGACGGCGCGGATGACGGGCTCGGCCTCGTCCATCACCTCCTGGGGGGTCCGGTAGTTGGCGCCGAGGGTGGCGACCTCGACGCGGTCGATGCCCGCCCGCCCGAGCCGCTCGACCCACGAGCCGGTGAACCCGTGCCGGGCCTGGGCGCGGTCGCCGACGATCGTCAGGCTCCTCGACGGGCAGCGCAGCAGCACCATCTGCCACTCCGCGTCGGTCAGCTCCTGCGCCTCGTCGACGACGACGTGGGCGAACGGACCGGTCAGCACGTCGGGGTCGGTGGCCGGCGCACCCGCGTCCTCGACGAGCGCGCCGCGGATCCCCTGGTGCCGCAGCATCGTCACCAGACCCACGCCGTACGGGTCGCCGTCGGCCTGGGCGAGGTCGTCGATCACCTGGTCCATCCGTACGGCCTCGACGGCCTCGACGGCGTCGCGGCGGCGCCGTCGCCGCGACGCCTCCGGGTCTCCGAGGCGGTGCCGGGCCGCATCGAGGAGAGGGAGGTCGGAGACCGTCCAGGCGTGGGGCTCGGCGCGCCGCAGGAGGCGGACCTCGTCGGGGGTGAGCCAGGGGGCGCACCGACGCAGGTACGCCGGCACCTCCCAGAGGTCACCGACGAGGTCGGCCGCGTCGACGAGCGGCCACGCGCGGGTGAAGGCCTCGACCAGCTCCTCGTCCTGCGCCATCGAGCGGCGCAGCAGGTCCAGCGACACGTCCGCGTCGGCCTCCTCGAGCCGGTCGGAGACGATCGCGACGAGCTCCTCCCACACCTCGTCACGTGCCTCGTTGTGCGGGGTGCCGGCCGCGGACGCGAACGCGTCGGCCCAGTCGGCGGCGTCCACCCGCACCTCCGCCCACGGGGTGCTCACCGTCGTCGCCCGGGTCGGCGGCTCCTCGTGCAGCGCGACGGCCGGCTCGATCGCACGCACCAGGTCGGCGGACGACTTGAGCCGGGCCACCTCGGGGTCGGCCTCCGCCCGCGCGTCGACCCCCTCGGGCACCAGGTCGCGCAGCGTGCACGTCCGCACCCCCTCCTCCCCCAGGCTCGGCAGGACGTCGGACACGTAGGCCAGGTACGGCTGGTGCGGGCCGACGAACAGCACGCCGCCGCGCCCGTCCCGCAGGCGCGGGTCGGAGTAGACGAGGAACGCGGTGCGGTGCAGGGCGACGACGGTCTTGCCGGTGCCGGGCCCGCCGTCCACGACGAGCGCACCACCCGACCCCGCTCGGATGATCGCGTCCTGGTCGGCCTGGATGGTGCCGAGCACGTCGCGCATCCGGGCCGACCGGCCGGCACCGAGGCTCGCGACGAACGCCGACTGGTCGTCGAGGGCGGCATGGCCCTCGAGGCCGTCGGCGGTGAAGACCTCGTCCCAGTAGTCGCTGACCCGCCCGAGCGTCCAGCGGTAGCGGCGCCGGCTCGCCAGGCCCATCGGGTCGGCGTGCGTCGCGCCGAAGAACGGCTCGGCGGCGGCCGAGCGCCAGTCGAGCAGGAGCCTCCGTCCCGTGCCGTCCGACAGCCCCAGCCGTCCGACGTGGACGGGCTCGCCGCCGTCGGCGGGGACCATCCGTCCCAGGCACAGGTCGAGGCCGAAGCGGCGCAGCGTCCGCAGGCGTGCCGACAGCCGGTGCACCTCGAGGTCTCGGTCCATGGCTTCCTGGCCCGTGCCGCCCGGTGCGCGACGCTCCTCGTCGAGCCGGGCGGTGAGGTCGGCGACCGACCGCTCCAGGCTGTCGGCGACGGCGGCGAAGTACCGGTCGTCGTCCGCGACGAGGGCGGGGTCGGCCTTGGCGGCGAGGTGGTCGGGGAGGGCGAACGCACTGGTGGGACGGGGCACCGGGCGGCTCCGATCGGTCGGGGCAGAGGTCCTGCGCCGGCGATCATGCGGCACCACCAGGGTCTTGCCGCAAGCCCCTGGGTGGGCTATACGTTGACGGTGGAGGGGTTGCCCCTTCCCCGTGCGTGAACCAGCCCGTGCGTCAGCCCAGCGTGACGACGACGCCCCGGTGGTCGCTGGCGCCCACGCGGGTGACCTCGGTGCCCGTGACCGGCCCGACGAGGCCGTCGGCCAGCACGTGGTCGAGCTGCACGCGGGGGTCCGGCGACGGGAACGTCGGCCCGCGCACGAGCGAGTCCCAGCCGGTCACGCGCGACGGCACGCCGCCGGGCAGGTTCAGGTCGCCCAGGACGACGAGCGGCCGCGGCAGGTCGGCCGCCCAGTCACGGACCTCTCGCAGCTGCGTGACGGCACGCGGCGGGAAGAACGACAGGTGCGTCGTGACGACGCTCAGCACGCCGAGCGGGGTGTCGAGCACCGACGCGACCGCCACCCGCTGCTCGTCGGCGAACCAGCGCAGGCGCTGCGGGGCACCCGGGGGGAACACCATGGGCAGGCTCGCCCACGACGCCTCCATGCGGAGCTCGCGCCGCTCCAGGACCGGCAGCGGCGTCAGCAGGGCCACGCCGTAGGACGGTGCGCCCGCCTCCGTCCGCGCGGCCGGCTCCGCGTCGACCCCCGGCGTGCCGGTGACGGCCGCGACGAACGTCGATCGCCAGGGACGTCCGTCCGCGGCGCACGCCTGCGCGACCAGCGCGGCCTGGTCGGAGCCACCCGAGCGCGGAAGGTGGTGGTCGACCTCCTGCAGGGCGACGACGTCGGCACCCAGCTCGGCGACGGCGGACGCCAGCCGTCCGACGTCGACCTGCTCGCCGCCGAGCACGCGGCCGCCGGCGGCGTTGACGGTCGCGAGCCGCACGGTGGAGCCCATCGGGCCATCCTCCCCGCGGGCGCTCCGTCCCGCCGGTCGGCGCGACGGCCGCGGCGCGCCTAGCGTCGGGGGTACGCCCGACCCCGGCCGACACCCGGGGTCGACACGAGCCGGGCGTCGCCCGCCCCGACCCGTGGAGACCCGATGCCGACCCCTCACCGCTGCGCGCCCGCGCGGGGACCCGCGTGACCAGCAACCTCGCGTTCCTGCTGGTCGGCGTCTCGATGCTGCTCGCCGTGGTCCTGCCGTACGTCCTGCGCCGCGCGTGGCTGTCGTCGCCGGTCGTGCTGCTCGGCGTCGGCGCCGTGATCGGGCTGCTGCCCGTCTCCGACGGGTTCGCGCCCGAGGTGGTCGACGACCGCGCGATCATCGAGCACGTCACCGAGATCACGGTGATCGTGGCACTGATGGGCGTGGGCCTGGCGCTCGACCGACCCCTGCACCTGTTCAAGCCGTCGACGTGGCGGCGCTGGTCGCCGACGTGGCGGATGCTGCTCATCGCGATGCCGTTGTCGATCGCGGCGGTCGCGTTCCTCGGCTGGTGGGCCGTGGGGCTCGCGCCCGCGTCCGCGCTGCTCCTCGGCGCTGCGCTCGCGCCGACCGACCCCGTGCTCGCCTCGGACGTACAGGTCGAGGGCCCGTCGTCGGCCGAGGACCCGTCCGAGACCGACGAGACCGACGAGGTCCGCTTCGCGCTCACCTCCGAGGCCGGGCTCAACGACGGCCTGGCGTTCCCGTTCGTGCACGCCGCGATCCTGCTGGCCACGGTCGGCGGCGTCGGCGAGTGGGGGCTGGAGTTCGTCGCCTGGGACCTGGTGGGCAAGACCGTCGTGGCCATCGTGCTGGGCGTGGCCGTCGGCTGGCTGCTCGGACGCATCGCCTTCCGCTCGCGCGCGCCGTCGCTGCGGACGTCGGAGAACAGCGAGCCGCTGCTCGCCGTCGCCGCCGTGCTGCTCTCGTACGGGGTGGCCCAGGTGGCCGGCGGCTACGGGTTCGTCGCGGTGTTCGTGTGCGCGCTGACGATCCGCTCGTCCGAGCCGAGCCACGAGTACCACGTGCTCATGCACCAGGTGGTCCAGCGGCTCGAGCGCATCCTCACGCTGGTGGTGCTGCTCCTGCTCGGCGTCGCCCTCACCCACGGCCTGCTCGAGGCGATGACGTGGGGCTCGGTGCTGCTCGCCGTGCTCCTCGTGCTCGTGGTGCGTCCGCTCAGCGGCGTCGTCGCCCTGATGGTCCGCACCCGCCGCTACTCCGACCGCGACGACGACCCGCACCTCGGCCCCCGCGAGCGCCTCGTCACCGCGTTCTTCGGCGTGCGCGGCATCGGCTCGCTGTACTACCTGGCCTACGCGACCGGCCATGCCGAGTTCGAGGACGCCCCGCTGATCTGGTCCACCCTCGCCCTCGCCGTGGTGCTCTCCGTCGTCGTCCACGGCATCACCGCCACCCCGGTCATGGCCTGGCTCGACCGGGCCCGCGACCGCACGCCCGCCGCCTGACGGATTCCCAGGTAGGCACGGTCTTCCGACACAGGCACGGAGAACTTCCCGGGTATCGGTCGAGTACTCCGTGCAGAGTGGGGCGGACGTGAGGAGTGGGACGCGGCGCCGCGTCCGCGGCCTGACGCGGCCCCGTCCGTCCCTGGTGCCCCTCCAGCACCACCTGGCCCGGAGATTCGACCGAACCACGGAGAGTTCTCCTTGGCCGTGTCGGAAGACCGTGCCTACCTGGGAATCCGACACGACCCGGGACGCGCCGGTGCCCGGCAGGCACTGGGCCTGCCGGGCACGGGGTGAGCGGGCCTGGGCGCTCGACTGGCCGGGCGCGTCGGTGAGGACGAGCTACTCTTGTTCGTCGAAGCCGGCAGCAACGCAGCCAGACCAGCTCCTCACACCCGCTCGGGATGAGCGGGCCTGGGCGCTCGACTGGCCAGGCGCCCCAGGACGGCGAACTGGTGTCGTTCGCCGACGAGGGAGCAACGCAGCCAGACGAGATGCCCAGGCCCGCTCGCTCGGTCGCGCGATCAGCCGCGGGCTTGGTCCGTGGCGCTCTGGGCGCCGGACCTGGCCTCGTCGGCGACGTGCCGTGCCGAGTCCTGTGCCGAGCCCGCGACGTCCTGCGCGGCGGACTTGGCGTGCTCCTGCAGGCCCTGGGCGGTGTCCTGCCCGACCTGCTTGACCTCGTCGACGACCCCGTGCTCGTGGGCGGCGTCGACCAGCTTCTGGGTGGCGCGGGTCTCGGTCTCGCTCGCGGGGAGGAGCGACGAGAGCAGCATCCCGGCGCCGAAGGCGACGAGGCCGGCGGCGAGGGGGTTGCCGCGGGTGCGGTCGCCCACGCCGGAGACCGCGTCCGACGCGCGGTCGCCGACACCGGGCCCGTCCGAGCCGCCGTCGGAGCCGCCCATGACGGACTCCTTCAGGCGGGAGGCCCGTCCCTTGACGGCGTCGACGTTGCGCGAGACGACGCGGCTGGGGTTGACCTTGTCGTTGAGCGCGTCGACGTCACGGGTGAGGTCGTCGCGGCGGGCGTCGATCTCGGCCCTCATGGCCTGCGGGTCCTGGGTCATCGGAGGTCCTCCTTGATGCTCTGCTGGGTGGTGGGGAGCTGCAGGTTGGCCTGCTGGATCTTCTGGCGTCCGAGCAGCGCGAGGACGGCCGCGGCCGCGCCCCACACGACGGCGACGACCAGGGCCGCCAGCCAGGCGTCGACGGCCTGGTCGAGCAGGTAGACGGCGAACAGCGAGAAGAAGACCAGGAACAGCCAGCCGGCGAGGCCCGCGGCGCCGAGCAGGCCGGCACCGGTGCCGAGCTTGGTGACCTCCTGCTTGGCCTCGGTCTTGGCGAGCTCGAGCTCCTGGCGGACCATCGAGGTCAGGTCGGTGGTGATGTCACCGAGGATCTGACCGACGGAGCGGTCGTCCGACGCGGCGTCGCGACGGGCGTCGTCGGCGACCGTCACCGCAGGCCGCCGTCGGGCGTGGTGCCGGCGGGCGAGCCGAGGCCGTCGAGGTCGTCGCCGCGCAGGCCGGTGGAGGGGTCGCCGTACGACGCGGGCGTCCCGTTGGTCGCCGAGGCCGCGGGGTCCGACGACAGCGGGGTGACGGGGTGCTGCGCGGCCGGTGCCGGGGTGTTCGTGCGGTCCGTCGTGGTGGACGAGGACGAGGACGACGACGCCTTCGCGCCGCGCGTCAGTCGCCCGGCGACGACGCCGGCCACGACCGCACCGAGCAGGAAGCTGCCCGGGCGGCGTCGCGCGTAGTCGCGGACGTCGTCGAGCAGGTCGCGGGGCTCGCGTCCGTCGAGGTGCTCGCCGAGCGTGCGGGCGCGGGTGGCCACCTCCTGGGCCAGCGTCTTGGCGACGCCGTCGCGGTCGCTGCCCGACGCCATGTCGTCGAGGTCGCCGCCGACGCTGCGCAGCGTCTCGGACAGGCGCCCGAGCTGGGTGCGGGCCTGGTCGTCGACCTGGCTCGTCGCGTCGTCGAGCAGGCCGCGGGCGTGCTGCTTGGCCTCGCCGACGACCTGGGACGCCTGGTCCTTGGCGACCCCGCCGACGTGCTGGGCCTGGTCGCCGGCCTCGTGGGCGGCGTCCTGGGCGCGGTCCTTGGCGCCGGGTGAGCCGGCGTCGCCGGCCGGTCCGCCGGGCGTGACGCCGGGCGTGGCGCCCGAGTCGCTGGGGGGAGTGGTGGTCATGGGGCCTCCGTGGGGGCGGCAGACGCGTCCGGGACGTGCTCGGACGTCGACCTGCTGGGGGAACCCGGCACCGTCGGGTGCGCGGATGGGGACGCGGCCGTCGAGACACCGTGAGGTGGTCGGCCGCGAGGGACGTGGGCGACTGGGACGCCGCGGTGAGTGGAGACCGACCGTCCGGGGACGGAGGCACGACCGTGTCGAGGGCCGTGCGCAGCGATCGTGAGAGGGCCCGTGTCCTGAGCCCGTCGGTCCCAACGTAGGCGCGTCCGGACGGTCGCGCCGAACGGGAGCGGACGGTGGGCCACCGTTCTGCGTCCCCGTCCGCGCAGCCCTAACGTCGGGAGGGAGTCGACGACGGCGTCGCCTCCGCCACACCCCGTGAGCCACCCCGGCAGCGGCCATCTCGGATGGACAGCTGCACGGCGTCGAGCAAGACCCCCTCGCGTCGCACCGATGTCCGTCCGCGCGCGCAAGGAGCCCCCCATGAACGAACGCAACACCCTCGTCCGCAGCCTCCACGACGTCGGCCTCGCCGTCTGGGCGGGTGGCGCCCTGATGGGTGCCGTCGGCCTCAACGGCGCCACGGCCAAGGCCGAGGACCCGACCGAGCGCCTGCGCCTGTCGTCGCTCGGCTGGGCCCGCTGGGCGCCGGTCAACGCCGCCGCGATCGCCGCCCACGGCATCGGTGGAATCGGCCTGATCCTGGCCAACCGTCAGCGCGTCGCCGGCCAGAGCGGCGTGGGCGCCAACACGGCGGTCAAGGCCGTCCTCACCGTCGCGGCCGCGGGCGTCACCGCGTACAGCGGCGTGCTCGGCCGCAAGGTCGACGCCGAGAGCCGGCAGGGCGGCGAGGGCGCGACCGAGCCCGCCGCGGGCGCCTCGTCCGAGCTCGCGACCGCCCAGCAGCACCTGAAGATCACCCAGTGGGCGATCCCGGCGCTCACCGGCGTGCTCGTCGTGCTGGCTGCCCAGCAGGGTGAGCAGCAGCGCCCCGGCCAGCAGCTGCGCGACCGCCTGCTCAACCGATGAGCGCGACGCCGCTCGACGCCCCCTCCGGCGGGTCCTGACCCCGGGCGCATGCGCCGCCCCGTGGGACCACCCGCGCACGACGGGCACCGTGAGCACGACGCGGTGCTCGTCGTGGTGCCGGCCCGCGACGAGGCTGCGCGCCTCGGGGTCTGCCTGGCGTCGGTGGACGTCGCCACCCGCCGCGTTCGACGCCGCCTCGTCCGGGTCGAGGTGGTCGTGGTGGCGGACTCGTGCCTCGACCGCACGGCCGCCGTTGCGCGCGCCTCGGGCGTCCACGTCGTCGAGGAGGCGCTCGGGAGCGTGGGCGCCGCACGCGCGCGCGGCGTCCGGGAGGGGCTCGACCGGCTCGGCTCCCACCCCGCGCGCACCTGGGTCGCGACCACGGACGCCGACTCCGAGGTGCCGTCGTCCTGGCTGCGCGACCAGCTCGCCCTCGCGCACGCAGGTGCCGACCTCGCCGCGGGCACCGTCGCGCTGGACCCGGCGTCGACCGACCCGGAGACGCTGGCGCGGTGGTCGCAGGAGTACGCGCGCGGCGGGGCCTTCCGCGCCCCGGGCGTCCACGGGCACGTCCACGGGGCCAACCTCGGTCTCGCCGCCGACGCCTACCTCGCGGTCGGCGGGTTCACCCCGGCCCACGAGCACGAGGACCTGCTCCTCGTCGGCGCGCTGCTGGCCTCCGGCGCCCGGGCCGCCTGGCCCACGACGCCGGTCCGCACCTCCGCCCGCACCCGCGGGCGCACTCCCGGCGGGTTCAGCCAGGTGATGGCCGGCCTGACGCTGCCGGTCCCCCGCCCCGCGTGAGCCGCAGCAGGTCCAGCTCGTAGTCGGGGTCGTCGCGGTGGACGACCGGCTCGAGGCCGGCGACGGCCCGCAGCTCGCGGTGCACCGTCGGCCCGTCGGTCTCGGCCTCCTCGAACGGGTGCACCCAGTGGACGGCCAGCACCTCGCCACCCTCCGCGAGGCAGCCCACCAGCTGCTCGAGCACTCGCGCGCGGGCGTGGTGGTCGAGGTAGTAGACCAGCTCGGAGAGCACCACCAGGTCGAACCGACCGGACGGCCACTCACCCGGCACCACCCCCACCGACACGGTCGCCCCCGGCGCGCGGACCCGGGCCTGCTCGACCGCCACGGCCGAGCGGTCCCAGGCCACGAGGTCGTCGGTGCGCTCGGCCAGCATCGCCGTCAGGACGCCGACCGAGCACCCCGGCTCGAAGACCCGGCCGTACCGATCCCGGTCGAGGGCGGCGAGGGTGGCGGCGTACTTGCGGTGCTCGTAGGCGCTGCTCGCCAGGCGCCAGGGGTCGGCCGCGTCGGCGTAGACCCGGTCGAAGTAGTCCGGGCCGGTCACCGCAGCACCACCTCGAACGGACGGGAGAAGTGCGCCAGCACCTCGGGCGGGAGCACCGGACCGTCGCGCGGGTCCGGCGACAGCGGCGCCACCTGGCTGGCGAAGCAGGCCACGGCGTCGGCCTTGCGACGCGCCCGGGACGGGGCCAGGGGCAGGACCGCGGCGTCCGCCCACGGCAGGTCGGCGGTGCCCGGTCGCGCCCAGTGCCACGCCCAGACCGGGTACTCCCACAGCGCTCCGCGTCCGCTGAGCACCGCGGCACAGGCGCGGCCGGCCGCCTCGTGGTCGGGGTGGCCGTCGAGCCGCCACGGCGCCAGGACGACGTCGGCGTCCGCGAGCAGCGAGCCCAGCACGCCGAGCAGGTCGTCGGGACGGGCGGCGAGCCCGGAGTCGGGCAGCCCGGCACGGTGCACCGTGCACCCGTCCAGCCCGAGCGCGACGAGGGCCGCGTCGGACTCCTCGCGCCGCACCCGACGCAGGTCCTGCGACGTGAGCGTCGGGCTGCCGGGGTGCGAGCCCTCGCCGTCGGTGAGCACCACGACGTCCAGGCGCGTGGCGTGCTCGGCCAGCGCCTGGAGCAGCCCGCCGACCGCGAGCACGTCGTCGTCGGGATGGGCCGACACCGACGCGACGCGGACGCCACGGGGCAGCTCGAGGACGGCCTGCTCGGCCCAGCCGGGCCAGGCGGCCCAGTCGTCCTCGCTGGTGTGGTCGACGGCCGCGCCCGCCCGGCGCGTCACCACGGACGGTCCGCGGCGAGCACCAGCGCACCGAGGGACGTGAGGTCGCGGTCGCCGTGGTGCTGCAGCACGAACACGGCGAGGTCCTCGGTCACGTCGCGGGCGACCGGGTCGAACGCGAGCGGTCCCGGCCCGAGGGCCGTGCGCACGACGTCGAGCACGTGACGGGCGGCCGACGCGGCCCGCGACCTGACGACCTCGGCGAGCAACCGGGCCGCAGCGGCGTCGGTCCGGGCCTCGCCGCGGTCGATCGACTCGGCCGCGCCCAGCAGGAGCGCCCGGGTGGCGGCGACCTCGACGGCCACCTCGGCCAGCCGGCGGTGCGCCAGGGGGTCGTCGGGCCGCCGGCGCGTGGACGCGAGCAGCAGGTCGGCCACCGCGAGCGTCCCGCCGTGCCAGCACGCCGCGACCCCGACCGCGCCGTGCCAGAAGCCCGGCCGGGACGTGTAGGCGCCGACCGGCCCCACCTGCCTGGCCGGTATGCGCGTCAGCTCGAGGGTGCGCGTGCCGCTGCGGGCCATCCCGTGCGTCACCCAGGCGTCGGGCCCGACCTCGATCGTCCCGTCGGCCCGTCCGGACGCGACGTCGATCGCGAACAGCCGCGACCCGTCGTCGCCCGGCACGGTCACCAGCGCGTGGTCGACGACCTCGGCGCCCGAGCAGAAGGCCTTGGTGCCGGTGAGCGTCACGTCGTCGCCCGCGCCGTCGACCGTCAGCCTGGCCGTCGGCGGCTCCGAGGCCCACACCGCCCACGCGCCGTCCGCCACCGCCTCGGACGGCGCGACCTCGGCCGAGATGGCCACGGCGTCGAGGTGCGACTCGACGAGCTTCACCCGCGCGAGGTCGTCGCGCGCGGTGTCGACGAGGAACGCGAGCCGCTCCGCCGTGCGGCCCCCACCGGGCAGCGGCAGGTCGTGCACGCCGGTGAGGACGTCGTCGCGCCCCAGCCGGGCGCGCGGCGGGGACGGGCTCACCGGAGGCTGGACGCCATCGGGCAGGAGAACGGCTCGGGGTCGTGCAGACCCACGGAGTTCATGTAGCGCACGACGATGGTCCACGACTCGAGCAGCCCGACCTCGGCGTACGCGACGTCGTGACGGCGGCAGTACTCCCGGACGATCGGCCGGACGCGACGCAGGTGCGGGCGCGCCATGCTCGGGAAGAGGTGGTGCTCGACCTGGTAGTTCAGCCCGCCCATCATCACGTCGACCACCGTGCCGCCGCGCACGTTGCGCGACATCAGCACCTGCCGGCGGAGGAAGTCGACCGTGGCGCCGGCCGGCACGATCGGCATGCCCTTGTGGTTCGGCGCGAACGACATCCCGAGCCCGACGCCGAACACGGCCATCTGCACCGCGACGAACGCCGCGGCCTTGCCCACCGGCAGCACGACCAGCAGCAGCGCGACGTAGCCGCCGAGCCGGACGGCCAGCAGGCCGAGCTCGAGCCGGCGGTGCGCCACGTCCCGGCGGCGCAGCAACGTCAGCACGCTGGCGACGTGCAGGTTGAGGCCCTCCAGGGTGAGGAGGGGGACGAACAGCCAGCCCTGTCGGCGGGTGAACGAGGCGGCCCAGCCCGTGCGGCCGCGGGCGATCTCGGGGGTGAAGGCGAACGCGCCCGGCGCGATGTCGGGGTCACGCCCGACCTGGTTCGGCGCCGCGTGGTGGCGGTTGTGCTTGCTGCGCCACCAGCCGAGGCTCAGGCCCGCACCCAGGCCGGCCAGGAGACGGGCCGCCCAGTCGTTCCAGCCCGCGGACGTGAAGACCTGCCGGTGCGCGGCGTCGTGCCCCAGGAACCCGAACTGGGTGGTCACCAGGCCCAGGAGGCCCGCCAGCGCGAGCTGCCACCAGGTGTCGCCCAGCAGGACGATCCCGGCAAAGGTGGCGACCAGCGCCGCGGTGCACAGCGCGATCTGCGTCCAGTACCAGCCGGGACGTCTGCGCAGCAGGCCGCTCTCGCGGACGGTCCGGGCGAGGTCGGTGTACAGGCTCTGGGGTCGGGCCCCGGAGCGGGGCGGGCCGGTCTCGTGGTCGACGGCTGATGTCATGGGGGCCCCTCGATGCGAGACGGGACGCTCCGCCGGGGACCGGGGCGGTTCATCGTCGGTGGTGACATGAGCCTACGAGCGCCCGCGGCGCGACGCCGGTCGGGCCGGTCCCATCCCGGTCAGGACCGCCACCACGCGGCCGTCCCGTGCGGGTCGTCGAGGACGGCACGGGCGACGGCGGCCAGGTGGAGTCCGTGGCGACAACCGTGGTCACGCAGCAGGGTGAGTGCCTCGGCGACGTCGACCCCCGCGACCACCACGACCACGCCCCTGGCCTGCTCGACCAGGATCCGGTCGTCCAGCGCGTGCTGCAGCCGGCTGCCCAGCTCCTCGGCGCGGCGCAGCGCACGGTCCTGCAGGATGCCGATCGTCGCGACGTCGGCGACGGCCTGGACCACCTGGACGTCCTCGTCGGCGAACGGCTCGTCGTCGCGACCGAACAGGCCCATCGCGCCCACCGCCTCGTTCCGCAGGCGCAACGGGACCGCGTGCACCGAGCGGCAGCCACCGGCGAGCGCCGCCGCCACGAAGCCCGGCCACCGGTCGGCCGCGGCCGGGAGGTCGTGGTGCACCACCGCGGCCCCCGTCCGGTGGCAGTCCCGGCCGGGTCCCTCCTCGAGGCCGAGCCGGACCAGCTCGAGCTGCGTCCCGTCGCCGTCGGAGGACGCCAGCAGCAGCAGCCGGTCGTGGTGGTCGGCGAGCCCCAGACCCACCGCGTCGGTCCCGCTGATGCGCGAGACGCGGTCAGCGACGGTGTGCAGGAAGTCGACGACGTCGACGTCGCCCACGAGGGCGCCGGCCGCCTCCACGAAGAAGGTGCCGAGCTCCTGCTGGTCGATCAAGACGCCTCCTCGGACCCTGTGACGGGCCACGGCCCCGGACGACCGCCCGGGCTGCGGCCAGTGTCACCGGTGGGACCCGCCCTCGCAACGGCGCCGCAGGACCGACCGTCGACGCCCCGGCGACGTATCACCGCCGCACCCGGCCCGCTCCTGCCTGCAGGACCGACCCACCGGGACGGTCGCCGCCACCGCCGAGGAGCCCCCATGAACCGCACCGCCCGCCGCACCGCCGTCCACCTGTCCCTGCTCGTCGGGCTCGTCGCCACGGCCGGCACCACCTCCCCCGCGAGCGCCGCGGACCACGCGGACGAGCGCGCGGCGACGTCGTCCTACGTCTTCGCCCCCGGCCGGGTGGGGCCGGCCACCGCCGGCATGTCGCGGCGTGCCGCGCTGCGGACGGGCCTGTTCGTCGCCGACCTCCGCGCCGAGCCGTGCCCCGTCCAGCCCCTGGCCTGGAAGGGGAAGAAGCGCCGGGGGCAGCTGTTCGTGGACACCACGCGCTCGGGCCGGATCGTCGAGATGTACGCGCTGCGGGGACGGTTCACCACCACCCGCGGGGTGGGCATCGGCTCCACCTACCGGGCGGTCCGCCACGCGTACGGCGCGCGACTCGGGGCGCCGCGTCCCACCGCGAACGGCGTGGTGGCGGTCGACGTCCGACGGGGCTCGGGAGCGGGGACCCGCTGGCTCACCTTCGGGTTCCCCGAGACCACGGGCGCCACGCTCGTCGCGTCCGACCGGGTCGCGAACCTGACCGTGAGGCGCGGGACCCGCCCCCAGCTCGTGTCCGACGGGTGCTGAGCCGGGCCGGGCTCAGCCCGGGGGACGGAGCCCGGCGTCGATCTCGGCCAGGGCCCGGGCGAGGTCGACCTGCGGCGTCCAGCCCCAGCCGTGGGCGCGGGCGGCGACGAGCTGCCCGGTCCAGGCCGGCCCGTCGTCCCACTGCGGCTCGACCCCGAGCGCGGCGGTGACCGTGCCGACGTAGTCGCCGGTGGTCGCCGCGTCCGCGGCGACGTTGACCGCGACGCATCCACCGTCGACCGGGCCGGTGGCGGGGTCGTCGGACGACGCGACCCGGCCCGCGGCGACGTCCGCGGCGAACGCGGCGAGGTCGTCGACGTGCACCCAGGAGAAGGTCTGGTCCGGCTGGGCGCGGCGTGCCTGCTCGTCGTCGCGCATGGCGGCCGGACGCAAGGTGTTCCAGACCGAGGTGCTGCCGGCGCCGAGGATGGCGGGCGGTCGGAGCAGGACGCGGGTGATGCCGTCGACGCCGGCCAGCGCGGCGTCGGCGTCGCGCTTGGTCACGGGGTAGTCACCGGCGTCGTCGCCGACCAGCGGCGAGGACTCGTCGACGTCGCCGGCCCCGGGCGAGCGGTCGTAGACGGCCGCCGTCGACACGTGCACCAGGCGGTCGACACCGGCGTCGGACGCCGCGCGCGCGACGACCGACGTGCCCAGCACCCCGACGCGGTGCTGGCTCTCGAGGTCGGCGCCCATCGGGTGGACGGTCGTCACGACCGCCGTCGCGCCCTCGACGACCGACGCGGCGAACCCGGGGTCGGTGAAGTCGCCGACGTGCTCGCGGACGCCGTCGAGCTCCGGTGCCGTGCCCGCGCGCCGGACGACCGCGCGCACGGACGCGCCACGCGCGACGAGGGCCGCACACACGCGTGCGCCGACCAGGCCGTTCGCCCCGGTCACCACGACGTCGGACGAGGGGGCAGCAGGTGTCTCCGTCATCCCGCCACGATGCCACGGGCCGGTCGTGGCCACCTGTCGGCGGACGGAGGAGGCCCGGCATGAACCAGCGGCCAACAACGGCTGACGATCGGGCGAAACGGCGCGCCGCGGGTGGTCCCGGCGTGCTGGTCGGACCTAGCGTGCGGGGCATGAGCACGCTCACCGGTCCGGGCCGACGCACCTTCATCCGGTCGGTGGGGGCGGTGGCGGGCGCGGCGGCCGTCGGCCTGACGCCGCTCGACAGCGCGATGGCCGGACCCGGGCGTCCCCGCGGCAACCCCTTCACGCTCGGCATCGCCAGCGGCGCGCCGCACCACCGCGGGTTCGTGCTGTGGACCCGGCTGGTGCCCGAGCCGCTCACGCCCGACGGGGGCATGCCCGCGCGCCGCACCGCGGTGGAGTGGCAGGTGTCGGCCGACCCGCGCTTCCGGCGGGTGGCGAGGTCGGGCGTGGCGCGCGCGCTGCCCGAGCTGGCCCACTCGGTGCACGTCGAGGTCGACGGGCTCCCGTCGGACCGCGAGTGGTTCTACCGCTTCCGGTACGGCGCCCACCTCTCCGAGGTCGGCCGCACCCGCACCGCGCCGGCACCCGGTGCCCGCCCGGGCCGCCTGGACTTCGCGTTCGCGTCGTGCCAGGCCTGGGGCGACGGCTACTACCCGTCCTACCGGCACCTGGCCGACGACGACCTCGACCTGATGGTCTTCCTCGGCGACTACGTCTACGAGGGCAGGCTCGGGGCGACGGGTCGCGAGCGCGCGGTCGCGGTGCCGCAGGTCCACCGCCGCGACACGGTCACGACGCAGGACTGGCGCCTGCGCTACACGCTCTACAAGTCCGACCCCGACCTGCAGCGCCTGCACGCCCGCGTGCCGTGGCTCGTCACCTGGGACGACCACGAGGTGGTCAACGACTACGCGGGCACGCAGTCGGCGTCGGGCGACGTCGGTGCCGTCCGGGCCGCGGCGTACCAGGCCTGGTACGAGCACCAGCCCGTCTCGCTCGCGGCGCGCCCGACCGCGGACGGCAACGCCCGCATCTACCGGCGGCTGCGGTGGGGACGGCTCGCCCAGATCGACCTGGTGGACGGTCGCCAGCACCGCACGGTCCCGGCCTGCGGCTGGGGCGAGGCCGACGCCTGCGACGCCGCGTACGCACCGGAGGCCACGATGCTCGGACGCGAGCAGGAGCGCTGGCTCGCCCGCGGCCTCGAGAGCTCGCGGGCCCGCTGGGACGTCCTCGCGAGCAACGTCATGCTCGCGCGCCTCGACCACGACGGGCCGGCGGGCACCCGGCTGTGGCACGACGCGTGGGACGGGTTCCCCGCGGCGCGCCAGCGCCTGATCCGCTCCTGGGAGCGGGCCGGCACCCGCAACCCCGTCGTCATCACGGGTGACTGGCACTCGACGTTCGTCAACGACATCCGGGCCGACTTCGACCGCCCCGACTCCCCCGTCGTCGCCAGCGAGATCGTCGGCACGTCGGTGTCGTCCAACGGCGACCGCACGCCCTACGGGCCCTACTACGGCCCGATGATCCCCTTCAACCCACACATCAGGTTCTTCGACGGCGACCGCCGCGGGCACGTCCGCGTCCGCGTCGACCGCGACACGTTCAGGGCCGACCTGCAGATGGTGCGGACGGTGACCCGTCCCGACGCCGCGCAGTACACCTACGCCTCGTTCGAGGTCCGCGACGGGGTGCCGGGCGCCGTCCGCGTCGGGTAGGACGGGAGCGGCGCCGGGTCAGCAGGTGCCGTAGGCCGGCGAGGTCCGGGTGACCGAGTACGCCGCGAGGGTCGAGCGGGTCGTCACGAGGTAGCGGGCGGCGGTGCGGAACTGCACCCGTGCCGGTCGGACGACGAAGGTGGTGGCGAGCGAGTCGCTCGTCCCGCCGCCCTCGGCGCCGCTGCGGGTGGTCCAGCTCGCCCAGCGACCGCCGCACGGGCGACGCTGCAGCTCGACGCGCAGGACGCTCACCGCGAGGGACCGGTCGGAGGTCGTGACGCGCGCGTAGCCACGCACGTCGCCGCCCGAGGTCTGGATGCCCGCGCAGGTGCGCACCGATGCGAGCGACGCGCCGCAGGCCACCCGCGTCTCGGCCGCGCCCGCGGGCGCTCCCACCGCCAGGGTCAGACCGAGGACCGTGGTCGTGGCGAGCAGTGCGTGGGCGATCGGTCGTGCCATGTCGTCATCTCCCCGGGTCGCCACCCCCGTGGTGGCATCGCCCGACGGTAGGCGCCGCGGGGGTCACGGGCGACCGCGTCAGCGGTGCGACGCGACGCGGGTCGGCGTCGAGAACGACGTCAGGCCCGAGGGGGTGGTGCCGGTCGCGTCGGCGACGTGGCCGCCGTCGAGGAGACGGCGGATGTCGGAGGCGAGGTAGCGGCGGTGGCCGCCGAGGGTGCGCACGGACGGCAGCTTGCCGGCGCGGGCCCACCGGGTCACCGTCCTGGTCTCGACGGCGAACAACGCGGCGACCTCGCCCGGGGTCAGGAGGTCCTTGGCGACGAGGCGCTGCGGGGCCCCACCCATGCTGATCTGGCTCATGCCGTGCTCATCGGCAGCCGGACGGTCCGATCCAGAGGTTTTCTTGAACTTTGCGCACCGGACACCGCCGGGGGAGGCCGCTCGACGGCCGATTCGAGCCGGTGGTTCGCGGCGGTTCGTCATGACTTGGGTCACGGAATCTAGTCAATCTGGGCGAAAGCCTCCCTCAAGATAGGTACTGGCCGATCCTGAGGTCATGGTCCTCCTCCACCAGCCGACGATCGGCGACGCTCTCGTGGCGCGCCGCCTCATCACGGCCTCCCAGCGCGACTGGGCGCTCGACCTGTCACGGGTGCACGGCGCCCGGATCGGTGCCGTCCTCGTCGCGTCCGGGCTGGTGCGTCGCGTCGACCTGTTCCGGGTGCTCGCCGACACCTGGGGCTACACGCTCATCGACCTGCTGGAGGACGAGCCGGACCCCGACCTCCTGCGCGGCCTCGACCCCCGCACGCTCGCGGACGAGGGATGGGTGCCGGTCCGACGGGTCGGCACGCGCTCGGCCGAGGGACCCTCGGTCCTCGTCGCCACCAGCGACCGCCCCACCCCCGCGCTCCGCGCGTCCATCGAGGCGACGCTCGGCTCGCGCGTCCAGTTCCAGGTCACGACCGACTGGGACGTGCGCCAGGCGCTCCACGTCGGGTTCAAGGACGACATCCTCGAGCGCGCCACCATGGGCCTGTGGGCGCGCGACCCGGCCCGGTCCGCGCGCGACACCCTCTTCCCGGTGCAGAAGGCGGTCCTGGTCCTCGTCCTCCTCGCGATCGTCGCCGGGTTCGTCCTCGCCCCGTCGACGACGGCGATCACGCTGCTCGCCGCGGTGAGCCTCGGGTTCTTCTTCTCGGTGGTCTTCAAGTACGTGATCTGCCTGGTCGGCGCCCGCCGCGAGAACCACGTGCTGGTCACCGACGAGGAGGTCGCCGCCGTCGACCCGCGCGACCTGCCGGTCTACACGGTGCTGGTCCCGGTGTACCGCGAGGCCAACGTCGTGGCCGACCTGATCGCCAACCTCGGCGCGCTCGACTACCCGCCCGAGAAGCTGGAGATCCTGCTGCTGCTCGAGCAGGACGACGACGAGACCATCGCCGCGGCCAAGGCCGCCGACCCGCCCCAGACCATCACGCTGCTGGTCGTCCCGCCGGGACATCCCCAGACCAAGCCCAAGGCCTGCAACATCGGCCTGTTCTTCGCCCGCGGCGACTACCTCGTCATCTACGACGCCGAGGACAAGCCCGACCCCGACCAGCTCAAGAAGGCGGTCATCGCCTTCGAGCGCGGCGGGGACGACCTGGTGTGCGTCCAGGCGGCGCTGAACTACTGGAACGCCACCGACAACTGGCTCACCCGCATGTTCACGCTGGAGTACTCCTTCTGGTTCGACTACATGCTGCCCGGGCTGGACCGGCTCGGGCTGCCGATCCCGCTCGGCGGCACGTCGAACCACTTCCGCACCGCGGACCTGCGCGACCTCGGCGGCTGGGACCCCTTCAACGTCACCGAGGACGCCGACCTCGGCATCCGTGCCGCCGCCCTCGGGCGCAGCGTCGGCGTCATCAACTCGACGACGTTCGAGGAGGCCAACCGCGCACCGGTCAACTGGGTGCGCCAGCGCTCGCGCTGGATCAAGGGCTACCTGCAGACGCTGATCGTCCACTCGCGCCACCCGGTCGAGCTGACCCGTGCGGCCGGACCGGTGCAGGTGGCGTCGTTCGCGCTGCTGATCGGCGGCACGCCCGCCACGTTCCTGTTCACCCCGCCGCTGCTGGTGCTGTTCCTCGCGTCGTTCGTGCTGCCGCCGAGCGCCCTGGGCGGCCTGTTCGACGGCTGGGTGCTCTGGCTCAGCCTGTTCAACCTGATCGTCGGCAACGGCCTGATGATCCACATCTCGATGCTCGGCGCGTTCAAGCGCGAGCGCTACGAGCTCGTCCCCTGGGCGGCCCTGAACCCCCTCTACTGGATCCTCCACTCGATCGCCGCCTACAAGGGCACGTGGCAGCTGATCACCAAGCCGCACTACTGGGAGAAGACCCAACATGGCCTCAGCACTGCAGGTCCTGCCGTCCCCGACGACGCCCACGCTCGCGCCGACGCGGAGCCAGTGGCCGGCTGAGCGGAGCGCCCGCTGGGCGCTGCGGCTCGGGCTCGCGGCGCCGCTCGCCGTCATGGCCTGGTGGGTGCACCACGAGGGCTACGTCAGCACCGCGAACGCACGCTTCCTGCGCCAGGCCGGCGAGGTCGCGGCGGGCGGACGCGACCTCGGTGGGCTGGGCTCGGCCTACCCGCCGGTGCCGACGCTGCTCGCCGGCGTGCTGCCGGGCGGCGCGCTCACGCTGAGCCTCGTCGCCTGCCTGTTCGGGGCGATCGCCCTGCACCGCACCTGGGCCTCGCTGGTCCGGCGCCGGCTGTCGACGCCGTTCGTCGTGTGCCTGCTGATGCCGCTGTTCGCCGTCCCGGCGGTGACCTACGTGGCCACCCAGTCGCTGGCGGCCATCGGCTCGCTGACGCTGGTCGCGGTGGCGCTCGAGGGCCTCGCCTGGTTCACGCTGGCCCGCAACACCGAGGCCGGCTTCGTCACCGGGCTCGCGCTCGCCGGCGCGTTCCTGCTCGACCCGCTCGCGATCTTCGTGGCCGTCGCCGTGGCGCTGATGGCCCTGCTCATCGCGCGTGAGCGATTCCGCACCGAGCCCGGCGCCGCCCTCGCCACGGTCCTCGTGATGACGTTCCCCGTCACGTTCCTGATGCTGTCGTGGACCTACCTGGAGTGGCGGTTCACCGGCGACGCGCTCGGCTGGTTCCGGGCCGCCGCCGAGACGGTGCCGGTGCCGGACGGCCTGTGGGGCGGCCTCCTGGTCGCCCTCGCCTCCGTGGGCGCCACCGTGGCGGTGGCCCCGCTCTACCCGCTCGTCGCCGCGCTCTACTGGCGCGAGCCGCTGACGATGCTCGGCCAGCTGGTCCCGGTGCCCGTGCTGGTGGTCGCCCTGTGGCTCGACCTCCCGCTGACGGCGGTCTCGGCCTACGTGCTGCTGACCCTGGTCGCTCTGACGCACGTGCCCCGGGGACTCAGCCGGCCCCAGCAGGGGCTGCTGGCCGTGGTCGCGCTCGTGCAGGTCGTGCTGGTCTGGACGTGGCCGCCGCAGAGCGCCGGGTTCGATCTGTGGCTGCGCGCCGTCGTCCCGGGGAGCTGACCGTGACCACCACGTCCGCGCCTCGGCTGCTCGTCGCCGACGGCACCTCGTCGCTGCCGCTCCCGTGGCTCCGGCACGAGACCGTCCACGCCCTCACCCGGCTCGAGCTGCTCGTCGGCTTCCGCGACCCGGCGCGGAGCGCCGCGCTGCTCGCCGACCTCCGCCGGCCCTGGGCCGACGACCTCGCGACCCGGATCCTGCTCCCCGACGGCCTGCGCGACGTCGCCGACCGGGTGCGGTCCACCCCGCGGGCCGCGCTCGTCCGGCAGGCGCCCGAGCTCGGTGTCGCGTGCCGCGCGGCCGAGGCCGCCGCCCACCGTGCGGTGGCCGGCCGTCGTCGCCCGCACCCGCCCGAGCACCCCGACCGCGAGGCGCTGCGGGTGCACGCGCTGGTGGCCCGGCTCGCCGCGGACCACCCGGCCGACCCGGGCGCCCTCCTCGCCCTGCTCCTGAACCACGTGGTGCTCGCCCCGGGCGAGCGGCTGACGGTGTCGGCGGGCACGGTCGTCGCGCACACCGCGGGCCACGGCGTCGCGACTCCGGCTCCGTCGGGCGGCCCGCTCGGCGCGGGACCTGCCACCGACCCCGTCCCGACGTCACCGCGCCCCGTGCGTCTGCGGCGGCCGTCCGGACCCGCGCGGCCGCGGGTCGACGTGGACGCCCTGGTGCTGCTCGCGGTGCACGAGGTGGCGACGGTGCTGCCGCCCGGCCCGCAGCTCGTCCTCTGCGTCGACGGCGCCGTCACGGTCTCCGGTTCCACCGGGCCCACCCGGCTGGAGCGTGGGGCGTGGGCGGCCGTCGGCGAGGACGAGGGGCCGGTCACCGTCCGCGGTGCAGGACGCGTCGCGGTGCACCGTCCGCCCGCGACCGCCTACCCGTCGGTGGCGCGCCGCGCGGCGTAGCCGTCGAGCGCGTCGCCCAGCCGCGACGTGTCCCAGCCCTCGGTAAGGGCCTGGCGGAGCAGGTCGGTCTGGGCGAGCGGGGTCATGCCGCCGACCGGCTGGTCCAGGTCGAGGTTGGTCGGGAACGGGTACCCCTCGGCCGCCGCCTCGACCGCATGGTCGACCAGGTCGGCGTCCAGGCCCCCGGCGAGGCGCTTTGCGAGCACCGGGAACACCGCCTTGCTGACGCGGGCGCGGTCGACGGCCTCCATCGCCCGGCCGAACGCCGACGACACCTGCAACAGGTTCGCCACACGCTGCACGTCGACCGACACGTTCGACCCGGCGCCGTGGAACAGG
>JAURVT010000017.1 GCA_030655315.1 Nocardioidaceae bacterium
GGCGGCCCGGCCTGGCGCTACCCGTCTGTGGGCCCGAAATCGACGCGACACAGCGATTTGTCGGTGGCTCTGGGGCCCATGGCCCTGTGAGCCACCGACAACTCATGGTCGCTCACGCGAGCAGCCGCATCGGCTGCTCGAGCAGGTCGACGAGAGCGCCGAGCCAGGTGGCGGCGAGGGCACCGTCCACCGCACGGTGGTCCACCGACAGCGACAGGTTGACGACGGTCGCGACGGCGACGCCGCCCTCCTCGACCACCGGCTGCGGGCGTGCCGCGCCGACGGCGAGGATCATCGCGTGCGGGGGGTTGATGATCGCGTCGAACTCCTCGACGCCGAACATGCCGAGGTTGGAGATGGCCATCGAGCCTCCCTCGAGCTGCGACTGCCGCAGCGTGCCCTCGTTCGCCGCCTGCACGAGCCGGCGCACCTCGGCCGCGATGTTGCTCACCGACCTCTGCTCGACGCCGGTCAGCACCGGCGTCATCAGGCCGCGCGACGACGCGACGGCGACCGCGACGTCGGCGGTCTCGAAGCGGTGCAGCGCGTCCTCGGTCCACACGACGTTGGCATCGGGCACCTGCCGCAGCGCGAGCCCGGCGGCCCGGACCAGCAGGTCGTTGACCGACACCCGCGGCGAGGCGACCTCGTTGACCTGGGCCCGCAGCGCGAGCAGGTCGTCCAGGCGCGCCGAGCGTCGCAGGTAGAAGTGCGGGACGGTCTGCTTGGACTCGGTGAGCCGGCGGGCCACCGCCTTGCGCAGACGGGTGTGCGGCACGACCTCGACGCCCTCGGGCACCGCGGTCTCGGCGGCGGGGGCCGACGGCCGGGGCGCGTCGACGACCGGGTCCGAAGCCTCCTCCTCGACGGGACGGGCCCGGTGGGCGGAGATCGCGAGCTCGACGTCGCGCCTGACGATCCGGCCGTGCGGGCCGGTGCCGTCGATCCCGTCGACGGTGAGGCCCGCCTGCTTGAGCATCCGGCGCGCGATCGGGCTGACGAACACCCGCCCGTTCCTCCCGGCCACGGCCTCGTCGGGCGCCGTCACGGGGTCGGGCGCCACGTCCGGGGTGCTCGCCCCCGACGGAGCCGGGGACTCCGCCTCGGCGCCGGTCTCGACGACGCCCGGTGCCTCCGGCTCGGGGTCGGGGACGTCGCGTCGCTCCGGGGCCGGCGCAGCCTCGGCCGGGGCGACGCCGAGCGAGCGCATCAGCTCGTCCAGGTCGGCGCCACGCTCGGACTCCGCGCCCACGAGCGCCATCGGCGCCCCCACCTCGACGCTGGAGCCCCCGGCGACCATCACCTTGAGCAGCACGGCCGACTCCTCGGCCTCGACCTCGACGAGCGCCTTGTCCGTCTCGATCATCACCACCGGGTCGCCCACCTCGAAGGCGGCTCCCTCGGCGACCAGCCACTCCGACAGCACGGCCTCGGTGGCACCTGCGGCCACCTCGGGCACGCGCAGCACGTTCGCCATCTCGTTGTCTCCGTCCCTCGTCCTGTCAGTACCGGTCGAGGTCGCGCAGAGCCGCGACGACCTCGTCGGTGCGGGCGATCGCGGCTCGCTCGAGCACCTTGCTGATCGACGGCGAGGCCGTGGCCCCGTGGACGCGCAGCACGGGCGCGTCCAGGTGGTCGAACAGCCGGCGCTGGATCTCGTCGGCGAGCCAGCCGCCGTACGAGGTGCCGACGGCACCCTGCTCGACGATGAGCACCCGGTTGGTCTTCTCGACGCTCGCGGTGATGGTCTCCCAGTCCAGCGACGCCCGGTCCAGCCAGCGCAGGTCGATCAGGTCGGCGCTGACCTCGTCGACGATCCCGAGCGCCTCGGCGCAGTGGTTGACCATCGAGAGGTAGGAGATGACCGTGAGGTCGTCCCCGCTGCTGCGCAGCGCGGCCCGGCCCACCGGCAGGCAGAAGTCGAGGTCGTCGGTCGGGGCGCGGCCCGTGCTGGTGTAGAGGTCGACGTGCTCGAGCATGACGACGGGGTCGTCGCAGCGCAGCGCCGTGTTCATCAGGCCGACGTAGTCGTAGGGGCACGACGGGGCGACGACCCGGAGCCCGGGCGCGGTGGTCAGGACGCCGGCGGGGTCCATCGAGTGCTGCGAGCCGTACCCCGTGCCGGCGGCCAGCTTGGACCGCAGGACGAGGGGGACGGCGCTCTCGCCGCCGAACATGTGGCGCGCCTTGGCCACCTGGTTGAACAGCTGGTCGGCCGCGACCCACATGAAGTCGGCGTACATGAACTCGACCACGGGCCGCAGGCGCCCGTCGAGGGCCATCCCGCCGGCGGCGCCGAGGAAGGCGTTCTCGCTGATGGGCGTGCCGAGCACACGGTCGGGGAACTTCTCGAGCGGACGACGGGTGGCACCGTTGGTGCCGCCCTTGAGGCCGTCCACGTCCTCGCCGAGCACGACGATCCGCTCGTCGTCGGCCATCCGGGCCGCCGCGACCTCGCTGACGACGTCGATGAACCTGCGCTCGTCCAGCGCGCCGTCGAAGTCGTCGATCTCGACGTAGCGGGCACCCTCGAGCTCGCTCAGGTCACCGAGGACGCCGATGTCGACGAACCCCGGGTCAGGCCACTGGTCGGCCCGCACGCGCCGCTGCCCGGGCTTGCCGCCGGGCTCGGGCTCGAACATGGTCTCGCCGAGCGCGCGCATGTGGTCGAGCACGGCCTTGCCCGACGCGGCGACCTGCTCCTCGGTGACGAGCCCGCGGCGCAGGCACTGGTCGACGAGCATGGCCAGCGGGTCGCGCTTGCGCCACTGCTGCTCCTCGTCCTTGCTGCGGTAGCCGAACGCGCTGCCGGGGTAGGGGCCGTTCTGGTGGAAGAAGCGGTAGACCTGCGCCTCGATCAGCGTCGGGCCACCGCCGGAGCGCATGTGCTCCAGGGCCTCCTGCATGACGAGGTGGACCGCGAGGGGGTCCATGCCGTCCACGCGCCAGCTGCGGATGCCGAAGGCCTGGCCGCGGGCCGACAGGCGGGGCTCGGCGGTCACCTTCTCGACCGGCGTCGACACCGCGTAGCCGTTGTTCTCGACGAAGAAGCAGACCGGGGCCTTCCAGGCCGAGGCCAGGTTCATCGACTCGAGGACCGAGCCGATGTTGATGGCCCCGTCGCCGAAGTAGGTGACGGTGACGGCGTCGTCCTGCGCGGCGCGGTCCTGGGCGTAGGCGAAGCCGACGGCCTGGGGCACGCCGCCGCCCACGATCGCGTTCGTGCCCATGGCGCCGGCCTCGCGCCACTGCAGGTGCATGGAGCCGCCGCGCCCGCGGCAGTAGCCCTCGGCCAGGCCGCAGATCTCCGCGAGGGTGCGGCGCAGGACGAGGCGGACCTCGTCGGTGAGCTCGGGCAGCCCGCCGTCGACCGGCACCCCGACGTGGCCGAAGGCCTTCGCCAGGAACTGGTGGTGCCCGCGGTGGGAGCCGTTGACCATGTCGGTGTCGAGCAGGCCGATGATCGAGCCGACCGCCCCGCCCTCCTGGCCGATGCTCGAGTGGGCCGGGCCGTGCACCAGACCGTCGGCGGCCAGCTCGAGCACGTACTCCTCGAACACCCGGATCCACTGCGTCTGCGCCAGCATCCCGACCAACAGGTCCGGATCGGCCGCGTCCCAGTCAGACTCCGTCGCGTGGACGTGCGTCCAGTCCGCCGCGGGCTCGAGCTTCTGCCGTTCCACCATGTGCGCTCACCACTCCATTGCATCCAATGACGACCGGGGTGGGCGATCTCGGCCCTCCAACCCGGGTGTTCAGTGAGACTGTACGCACGGATCGGATACATTGCTAGCCCCCAGCGTGATCCGGCTCACCCCAGGAGCGACCCCATGCCCATGCCCCTGTCCACCGCCCGAGGCGTCGACCACCTCGGCGTCACCGTGCCCGACCTCGACCAGGCCCGACGGTTCTTCGTCGACGTCCTCGGCTGCACCCCGCTGTACGTCCTCGGCCCCTTCGCCGACGCGGACGGCACCTGGATGCGCGACCACCTCGGTGTCGCGCCGGACACCGTCATGCGCCGGCTCCAGTTCTTCGAGCTCGGTGGCCAGGCGGTCTTCGAGGTGTTCGAGTACGAGGCCCGAGACGCCGCCGCCACTCCGCCGCTGAACAGCGACGTCGGCGGCCACCACGTGGCGATCTACGTCGACGACCTCGACCTCGCGGTCGAGGAGCTGCGGGCCCACGGGATCCGGGTGCTCGGCGAGCCGACCGCGAGCCAGGGGCCCAGCGCCGGCCAGCGGTGGGTCTACTTCCTCACCCCGTGGGGCCTGCAGATGGAGCTGGTGTCCTACCCCGACGGAAAGGCCTTCCACCGCGATCGCACGGCGTTCGACCGTCCCGGGTGAGCACCGGCGATAGCCTGCTCCCCCACCAGCACGGAGGGGGCGCCATGGACCCGCTCGCCCGCACGGGCACCCGGTCGTCGGGCGTCGCGAGCCACCGCATCGCCGACCACCTGCGCGAGCTCATCCTGAGCGGCCAGATGGCCCCCGGGCAGCGGGTCCTGCAGGAGGAGCTCGCCGCGCAGTTCGAGACGAGCCGCATCCCCGTCCGCGAGGCGCTACGGATCCTGCAGGCCGCGGGCCTGGTCCGGCTGCGCTCGAGCAGCGGTGCGTGGGTGAGCGAGATGGACGAGCACGAGTGCCAGCTCGCCTACGAGATGCGCGAGCGCCTCGAGCCGCTGCTGCTCGCGCAGGGCTTCGACCGGCTGACCTCGCACGACGTGGACGAGCTGGCCTCGGTCCAGGCGCTGATCGAGCAGAACGACGACGTCGAGCAGTTCCTGGTGCTCGACCGTCGCCTGCACTGGATCACCTACCGGCACCACGACGCCGACGACCTCGCCGCGGTGGTGTCGCGCCTGTGGGACACCACCCAGCACTACCGCCGCGCCTTCACCCGCCTCGCCGGCGAGCAGCGCCGGTGGATCATCTCGGCCGAGCACCACCTGCTGATCCAGGCGGTGCGCGACCGTGACCTCGCGGCGGCGCAGGACGTCCTCGGCCTGCACATCCGGCGCACGCGGATCGAGCTGTCGGCGCACCCCGAGGTGTTCGGCTAGGCCCGAGGTCGGGGCGACGCGGTCCGACGCTTCCCCCGGCCCGGTTGTACAGCCATAATGAACACGTGCACACGCCTCCTGTGGTCCCGCGACCCGATCGGCGCGGTGCGCCGCAGGCGTGCCCGCCGTCGGTCCTAGAATCCGGGTGCCAGGTCCGTCATGACTGAACGACCGCTCGCGGAGGTTGCAGTGATCGCAGAGATCGGGGAGCGACTCCGGGACGCCCGTCGCGAGCGCGGGATCACCCTGCGCTCGCTCGCCCAGGACCTCAAGGTGTCCCCGAGCCTGATCTCGCAGGTGGAGAACGGCAAGACCCAGCCGTCGGTCTCGACGCTGTACGCGATGGTGTCCCACCTCGGCATCTCGCTGGACGAGCTGCTCGGCGTAGGGGAGAGCTCGCCGGTCACCCCGTCGGCGCCGCCCGCACGGGAGGCGGACGCCTCGGGCGTGGTGCAGCGGGCCGGGACGGGACCGGTGCTCGAGATGGAGAACGGCGTGCACTGGGAGCGGCTCGCGGCCCACCCGGGCGGCGCCGTCGACCCCCTGCTCGTGACCTACGACCCCGGTGCGTGCAGCTCGGTCGAGGGCAAGATGATGCGGCACGCGGGTGTCGAGCACGCCTACCTCCTCGAGGGCGAGCTGACCGTGCAGGTCGACTTCGACACCGTCGTGCTGCACGCCGGCGACTCGCTGCAGTTCGACTCGGTGCGGCCGCACATGTACACCAACCACTCGAGCGCGAAGGTGCGCGGCATCTGGTTCGTCATCGGTCGCCGCGAGCAGGCGTCGGGCCCGCCCGCGCCGGAGTCGGCCGCGCCCGAGCGGATCACGTCCGCCGTCGACGTGCTCTCCCGGATGGATCGGCTCCGCCCGACGCAGTGACCCCTGGTGTTCACCTCTGTTGAACAGTAGGCTCCGGGCGACCGTGCTCGCGAACCGGAGGAGAACACCGTGACCGCATCAGGACCTGGCACCGCACTCGTCGTCGGCGCGACGGGGATCGTCGGGCGATCCGTGGCCGCCGAGCTCCTCGGGGCCGGTTGGGAGGTCCACGGGCTGTCGCGCAGCGGCGCCAGCCCGGTCCCCGGCACGATCGCCCACCAGGGCGACCTCACCGATCCCGAGAGCCTCGCCGCCGCGCTCGCCGACGTCGCCCCGAGCGCCGTCGCGTTCACGGCCTGGAGCCGTCAGGAGACCGAGGCCGAGAACATCGCCGTCAACGGCGCCGCCGTCCGCAACCTCCTCGAGGTCGTGGGCCGCGCCGGCTCGCTGGAGCACGTCGCGCTGATGACCGGCCTCAAGCACTACCTCGGCCCCTTCGAGGCCTACGCGACGGGCGCGATGCCCGACACGCCGTTCCACGAGTCCGAGCCCCGCCTGGACACGCCGAACTTCTACTACGCCCAGGAGGACGAGCTGTTCGCCGCGGCCGCGCGCCACGGGTTCACCTGGAGCGTGCACCGCGCGCACACCGTCTTCGGCTTCGCGACCGGCAACGCGATGAACATCGTCGCGACGATCTCGGCCTACGCCGCCATCTGCCGCGAGCTCGGGCGGCCGATGGTCTTCCCCGGCTCGCAGACGCAGTGGGACGGCCTGACCGACGTCACCGACTCCGACCTGCTGGCCGAGCAGATCCACTGGGCCATCACCGACCCCGCCGCCGCCGACGAGCCGTTCAACATCGCCAACGGCGACGTCTTCCGGTGGCGGTGGTTCTGGCCCCACCTCGCCGAGCTGTTCGGGCTCGAGTGGGAGGGGTTCGACGGTGCGCCGCGTCCGCTCGAGGAGCAGATGGCCGGCGTCGGCGAGTCGGCCTGGAAGGCCGTCGTCGACCGCTCGGGCCTGGCCGAGCCCGACATCACGAGGGTGGCGTCGTGGTGGCACACCGACGGCGACCTGGGCCGGCCGATCGAGGTCGTCACCGACATGAACAAGAGCCGCAAGGCCGGGTTCCTGGGCTTCCGCGACAGCCGTGACAGCTTCGCGCACCACCTCGAGCGCTACCGCGAGGCGCGCGTCCTGCCGTGACCCGCACGACGTCGGCCCGCGACGCCCCTCGGGGGGCATCGCGGGCCGTCGGCCGTGCTGTCGGTGCCGTCAGCCGCCCGGCACGAACGGCACGGCGGCCTCGAACGAGATGTGCGCCTTGATGGTCCGGGCGGGGTCGTGCGCGGCGGCGAGGGCGGCCACGGCGTCGTCGAGGGCGAACTGCTGGGTGACGACCTCGGAGAGGTCGATGCCGCTCTGCGCCAGGAAGCGCAGGGTCTCGGGCCAGACGCCGGGCGAGCCGATCGACCCGGTGATGCGCAGCTCCTTGGACTGGATCAGGCCCAGGCTCGCCGACGCCTGCTGGCCCACGTCGATGCCGACGTAGGCGATCCGTCCCTGGAACGCGGCGACCTCGAGGGCCCGCGCCATCACCGCGGGACGGCCGCTCACCTCCACCACGACCTCGGCGCCGTGGCCCGACCCGATCGCCTCGAGCTGCGCGTCGAGGTCCTCAGGGGCGACGGCGTGGTGCGCCCCGAGCGAGAGCGCGGTCCGGCGCCGGTCCTCGGACGGCTCGACGGCGACGACGCGCGCCCCCATCGCCCGTGCCGCGGCGACGACCGCGAGCCCCACCGGTCCGGCACCGAGGATCACCACGGTGTCGCTGGCGTCGACGCCACCGGCCCGGACCAGGGCGTAGTACGCGACGCTGAACGGCTCGACGAGCGCGCCCATCGTCCACGACAGCCCGTCGGGCAGGCGGTGCAGCCACTCGGGCCGGGCGACGAAGTACTCGGCGGCGGCCCCGCTGATGGAGAAGCCGAAGTGGTCGGCCCCGATGACGCACTCCCCCACCACGCGGTCGCCGACGGACCAGGAGGTGACGTCGGCGCCGACCGCGGCGACCTCGCCGGCCCACTCGTGCCCCGGCACCAGCGGGTACGAGAACGGGATGATGTAGCGACCCTCGAGCAGGTCGATGTCGGAGTGGCAGACGCCCACCGAGCGGGCGGCCACCAGCACCTCGTCGGGCGCGACCTGCGGCACGGGCCGCTCGACCACCTCGGCCCGGTCCTGCTCGGTGTACTGCAGCGCCCTCATCGTCGGCCCCGTCGTGGCGGCGCTCATCGTGCCTCCACCAGGACCTTGACCTGGTCGCCGGTGCGCGACAGCAGGGTCTCGAACCCGCCGGCGACCACGTCGTCCATGCCGATGCGCGCGGTGACGACCTTCTCGACCGGGTAGCGGCCGCTGCTGATCAGCTTGATGATCCGCGGCCAGTCGTAGACCGGGTAGCACCAGGTGCCGGCCAGCGTGACGTCGTGCTCGGACAGCACCATCGGGTCGATCGCGGCGGGCCTGGTGTGCAGGCCGGTCTGCGAGACGCGTCCGGCCGACCGGACCGCGCCCAGTGCCGACTGCAGGGCGGCCTCGTTGCCCGAGCACTCGATCACCGCGTCCACGCCGACGCCGTCGGTCCAGTCACGGGCCCACTGCGCGACGTCGACCTGCGTGGGGTCGACGACCTCGCCGACGTCGAGGCTCCGGGCCAGCGCCACCCGCACGGGGTTGACCTCCGAGACGACGACCGACGCCCCGGCGGCCGTCGCGTAGAGCGCGGCCAGTGCGCCGATGGGTCCGGCGCCGGTGACCAGCACCGAGTCACCGGGACGCACGCCCGCGACGTCGACCCCGTAGGCGGCCACGGCGGCCGGCTCGACGAGGGCGCCCTGGACGTCGTCGACGGTCTCGGGGAGCACGCTCACCTGGTCGGCCCGGACCACCGCCAGCTCGGCGATGCCACCCCAGCGGGCGCTCAGGCCGACGCAGGCCATCGTCACGCAGAGGTGGTTGCGGCCACGGCGGCAGTGGAAGCAGCTGCCGCAGTAGAGCAGGGGCATCACCGACACCCGCTGCCCGACGCGGACGTGGGTCACATCGGCGCCGACCTCGACCACCTCGCCGGAGAACTCGTGACCGAGGATCTGCGGCAGCTGCGACCCGTTCAGGGCGTGCGGCGCCGACGGGATGACGATCGGCCCCATCGCGTACTCGTGCAGGTCGGTGCCGCAGATGCCGCACCAGGCCGGCCTGAGCATCACCTCGCCAGGGCCTGGGCCGGTGGGGGCCTCGACGTCCTCGACGCGGATGTCGTGCTCTCCGTGGAACACCGCTGCTCTCATGTGTCACTGCTCCTCGTGTCGATCTCGGGTTCCATGGTCGGGTCGAACAGGACCTTGCCGTCCAGCCCGCCGGAGGCCATCCGGTCGAGCTGACCGGCCAGGTCCGACAGCGGCCGCACGGAGTCCAGCAGCTCGGTGGCGAGCCCGGTCCGCGCCAGGATCTCCATGGCGGGGGACAGGTCGTCGCCGCAGACGTGCGCGAGCGTCGTCTCGAGGGTGACCTCGCGCATCACCAGGGCGTGCAGGTCGATCTCCTGCGGCCCGGACGGGAGCCCGACCTGCAGGATCCGCCCGCCGGGCCGGACCATCGCCTGGGCGCGGCCCACCATGCCCAGGGCGCCGCTGGCCTCGATGACGACGTCGGCGCCACCGGGCCCCACAGCCTCGGCCACGGCGGCGTCGCCGTCGTCGCCCGCGGCGACCGTCGTGGTGGCGCCGGTGCGCGCAGCCCGCTCGAGCCGCCGACCGGCGAAGTCGACCACGACCACGTCGCAGTCGACGAGGTCGCGCAGGCCCGCCAGGACGAAGGTCCCGATGGCGCCGGCGCCGATCAGCACGACCGTGTCGCCCGGCCGGACGCCGGCGCGACGCGCGGCGTGCAGGCCGACGGCCATCGGCTGGGCGAGTCCGGCGGCGTCCAGGCCGAGCCCGTCGGGGACGGGCCGCAGCGTCGACATGGGGACGGAGACCAGCTCGGCCATGCCGCCGTGCGTGTTGAGGCCGAGCGTGTAGTAGCGGCGGCACAGGTTGGTCCGGCCCTCACGGCACCGGTCGCAGGTGCCGCAGCTGACGCCGGCGCCGCTCGCGACCAGCCGGCCCGTCTCCCAGCCCGAGCCGGGGACGGTCTCGACGACCTCGCCGACGAGCTCGTGCCCGGGGATCATCGGACCGTGGTGGCCCGTGACCGGGTGGGGGGTGCGGACGGGGAAGGTCCGCGGTCCCTTGGTCCACTCCCCCAGGTCGGTGCCGCACATCCCGCTGCGCAGGACCCGGACGACGACCTCGCCCGCGGCGGGCGTGGGGTCGGGGACGTGCTCGAGACGGACGTCGCCGGCGTCGTGGAAGACCGCGGCGCGCATCAGGGCGTCGCTCCGTCCTCGCCACGACCGGCGGGCGTGTTGAGGTGCGACTGCGAGTCGCGCACGAGGGGCAGGCCGCCCCCGACCGACAGGTAGCGCGGCCCGGCGACGAGCAGCTCCTCGGCGGGGAACTTGGTGACGACCTCGCAGCCGTCGGCCGTGACGACGACCTCCTCCTCGATCCGCGCGGCACCGATGCCGTCGGCCGAGGGCCAGTAGGTCTCGAGGGCGAAGAACATGCCCTCCTCGAGGGTCTCGGGGTGCTCGAGCGACACGAGCCGGGAGAAGATCGGCTTCTCCCAGATCGAGAGCCCGACGCCGTGGCCGTACTGCAGGGCGAAGGCCGCCTCCTCGTCGGGGAACCCGAACTCGTGCGCCTCGGGCCAGACGCTCACGACGTCGGCGGTGGTCGCGCCGGGACGCACCAGGGCGATGGCGCGGTCCATGTACTCCCGGGCCCGCTTGTAGGCGTCGTTCTGGGCCTGCGACGCCGACCCGACGGCGAACGTCCGGTAGTAGCAGGTCCGGTACCCGTTGTAGCTGTGCAGGATGTCGAAGAACGCCGGGTCGCCGGGTCGGATGATCCGGTCGGAGTACACGTGCGGGTGCGGCGAGCAGCGCTCGCCGGAGATCGCGTTGACGCCCTCGACGTACTCCGAGCCCAGGTCGTAGAGCGTCTTGGAGACCAGCCCGACCGTCTCGTTCTCCCGCACGCCGGGACGCAGGAACTCGTACAGCGTCGTGTAGGCGGCGTCGACCATCGAGGCGGCCTGGGTGAGCAGGGAGATCTCGTCGCGGGTCTTGATGGTGCGGGCGCGCAGGAAGACCTGCTGGCCGTCGACGACGGTGACCCCGGCCTGCTGGAGCGCGAACAGGATGGGCAGCTCGATCACGTCGACGCCGAGCGGCTGGTCGAGCAGGCCGAACTTCTCGAGCTCGCGCTTGATCTTGCGCGCCACCTCCTCGGCGACCCCGGCCGAGGGGTTGAACGCGCCGCGGAGCGTCGAGATGCCGGCACGCGCCCCGGACTCGGCGCGAGGACGGACGGCGCCGTGGTGCGGCGCGTGCGGGTCGGCGTCCATCTCGGCGGTGGTCTGCGTCAGCCACGGGTTGTAGAGCTGGTGGTGCCGGGCGGCGGAGCCGAAGTCCCAGACGATCGGGTCGCTGTTCCGGGTCAGCAGGCTGAACCGGATCATCTTGTCCATCGCCCACGTGCCGATGTGGGTGGACGACATGTAGCGGATGTTGGAGAAGTCGAACGCCAGCAGCGCGCCGACGTCGGAGAGCTCGAGCTCGGCCTTGAGGCGGGCGAGCCGCTCCTCGCGCAGGCGGTCGAAGGAGATGCGGTTCTCCCAGTCCACGGCGTTGGTCCCGTAGGTGGCAGTGCTCATCGGTGGAGCCTTTCTGGTCGGACAGGGAGGATCGGGTGCCGGACGCGGGGCGAGGCGGCGCGTCGGACGGGTGAGGGGGTCAGACGCCGGCCAGGCGCCGGCGTCGCAGGCCCAGCAGCGTGTAGACCACGGCCGCGACGAGGATCAGCAGGCCCTGGAAGTAGTACTGCGACGTCGACCCGAGGCCGAGGAACGTCGTCGCGTTCAGCAGCTGCTGGAGCAGGAGCGCACCGGCCAGCGTGCCGACGAAGGTGCCGCGGCCGCCCGTCAGCGCGGTGCCGCCGAGGACGACGGCGGTGACGCTGGTGAGGGTGAACGCCGATCCCTGGCTGGGGTCGCCGATGCCGTACTGGCCCATCAGCAGCAGGGCGCCGAACAGGCAGCAGGTGCTGGCCGCGACGTAGGCGAGGACGATGGTCCGGTTCACCGGGATGCCGACCCGGCGGGCGGCGTCCTCGTCCGAGCCCGCGCCGCGCAGGACCAGGCCCCAGCGCCGGCGCCGCAGCCCCAGCTCGAGCACCACCACGAGGGCGACCAGGAGGAGGAACGCGACGGGCAGCGGGCCCACGGTCGAGTTGATGGCGGTCTGGAAGGTGATGCTGATGTAGCCGTCCTGGGTGGGGCGGAGCAGGAACGCGAAGCCGCCGAGCGCGATGTAGAGCGTCAGGGTGGCGGCGATCGGCGTGAAGTGGCCGAATCGGATGAGCAGGCCGTTCACCGTCCCCACCCCCACCGCGACCGCGAGCATCAGCACGAGCCCGGTCACCACCCGCACCGCCGAGCTGCCGTCGTTGACGAAGAACGACGCGACCACGACGAGGAACCCGGCCAGCGGGCCGACCGACAGGTCGATGCCGCCGGTGAGCAGGGCGAAGTTCTGCCCGAGCGCGATGAACCCGACCGCGGTGGCGCCGAGGAGCAGGTTGGAGATGTTGAACGCCGAGAGGTAGCGGTCGTTGCCCGGTGCGATGAGGACGGTCAGCAGCACCATCACCGCGACGAGCAGCAGGGTGGGGGTGTACTCGCTGTCGAGCCAGCGTCCGAGGCGCGACGTACGGTTCCGCTCGGCGTCGGCGACGACCTCGGCGGTCGACGTCACGGCTGCCTGGATGATGCGGGTCTCGGTGACCTCGTCGCCGTGCAGGTCGGCGACCACCTGGCCGCGGGACATCACCACGACCCGGTCGCACAGGCCCTCGAGCTCCTTGGCGTCCGACGACGCGATGACGACCGGCACGCCGCGCTCGGACGTCTCGCGCAGGATCGTGTAGATCTCGGCTCGGGCGCCGACGTCGACGCCCTGGGTGGGCTCGTCGGCGACGAGCAGCGGCGGCTCGGAGAGCAGCGCCCGGGCGAGGACGACCTTCTGCTGGTTGCCGCCCGACAGCGACGACACCGGCGCCTCGGCCGACGCGGACTTGACCGAGAGCGAGTCCATCGAGCGGTGCACGGCGTCGAGCTCGCGACGCCGGCTCGTCAGCCCGCTGCGACGGAAGAAGGTCAGCGCCAGCAGCGCGGCGTTCTCGCGGACCGACATCTTCATCATCAGGCCCTCGGACTGGCGGTCCGCGGGCACGTAGGCGGCGTCGGCGCGCAGCGTCGCCTGCGTCAGGCCCGTTCCCGCCGCCTCGACGGTGCCCGTGAAGCGGTCGAGGCCGGCGAGGGCCCGGAGCAGCTCGGTCTGGCCGTTGCCGACCACGCCGGCGACCCCCAGGATCTCGCCACGACGCACCTCGGCGTCCACGCCCTCGAAGCCGTGACCGCTCAGCCCGGTGACGCGCAGGCCCACCGGCGCGTCGTCGCGCACGTCCGGCTTCGGCGGGAAGGTGGAGTCGAGGCGGCGCCCGATGATCAGGCCGAGCAGGTCCTCGTCGGTGATCTCGTCGACGGTGCTGGTGCCGCGGACCTCGCCGTCGCGCAGCACGGTGACGCGGTGGGCCAGCTGGCGCACCTCGGCCATGCGGTGGGTGATGTAGACGACCGCCGTGCCGCCGTCGACCGCCGACCGGACCAGCGCGAACAGCCGGTCCACGGCGTCGGCGCCCAGCGGCGCCGTGGGCTCGTCGAGGATGAGCAGCGTCGGGTCCAGCGCGAACGCCTTGGCCACCTCGAGCAGGTGCTTCTCGGCGAGGGTGAGCGTGTCGACCCGGTCGCCCAGGTCGATGTCGAGACCCACGCGGTCGACGATCGCGCGCGCTGCCTCGGTGCCGCCGCCGAGCGGCAGCACCGAGGACGGCAGCGCCACCCGGAGGTTCTCCAGCACCGTGAGGTCGGGCAGGACCGCCGGGTGCTGGTGGACGATCGCGATCCCCATGTCGGTGACCGACCGCGGGGTGAGCGAGTCGACCTCGGTGCCGCCGACGGCGATGGTGCCCTCGTCGGGCTGGGTGGCGCCGGTGGCGACCCCCATCAGCGTCGACTTGCCGGCACCGTTCTCACCCAGCACCGCGTGCACCTCGCCGGGACGGATGTCGAGGTCCACCTGCGACAGGGCGGTGACGCCGCCGTACCGCTTGGTGATCCCGGACAGCCGCATGACCGTCGGCGCACCGGTCAGGGTGCTCGCAGCGTGGCTCACTGTTGGTCCTCGTCCTCGTCCTCGTCGTCGTCTCTGTGGCCGGCCGGGCGTCAGTCGCCGAGCTTGGCCTGCTCCTCGCCGGGCATCTCGGCGGAGAGGTAGGTGTCACCGGGCAGGTCCTTGCGGCACTGGACCGGGTTGGGCTCGCCGCTCACGGAGTCCTCGAAGACCGGACCCTTGAAGGCGTCGGCGGACGGGACCTTGCCGCCGGTCGCCTTGGCCACGGCGTACTGCACCGCGAGGCGGACGTTGTCGTTGCCCGTGGTGACGGTGGTCATCTTGAACGGCGACGTCTTCTGGCTGTCCTCCCAGAAGCAGCTGAGCGAGTTGCCGTCGGTCGTGGCCAGGGCCGGGATGTCGCGGCCGCTCTTGGCGAACAGGGGCAGCGCGCTGACGAGCGTCGGGCCGAAGTCGGAGACGATGACGTCGATCTGGGGGTACTTGGCGATGTCGGCCGTGAGCAGCTGCTGGGTGAGCGCCGGGTCCCAGTTGGTCGGCTGGAAGGGCTTCTGCCCGATGAACTCGTAGGAGTCCGGGAGGTTCTTGCGCATCGCCTCGTACTCCTCGATGCTCTGGCTGTTGCCGGCCGGGCCGCCGAGGAAGAGCACGTTGCCGCCGTCGGGCACGTTCTTCTTGATCCAGGTGGCCCAGTTGACGCCGTCGTTGGCGAAGTCGTCGCCGATCCACTTGTCGTAGTTGACGCCCGCCTTGCCGCCGGGGTCGACGCGGTAGGGCACCGTCACGACGCCGGCCTTGTAGGACGCGGTGAGCGCCGGGAGGACCGCCTTGCCCGCGTCGGGGAAGACCACGAGCGCGTCGACGCCGGAGGACACCAGGCCCTTGATGTCGGAGATCGACTTCTGGACGTCTCCCTGCCCGTCGGCGTACTTGAAGCCGGTGACGCTGGGGCACTTGGCCGCCTCGGCCTTGCCCGACGCGGTCGTGACCAGGCGCCAGCTGTTGCCGCCGTAGCCGTCGACGAGCCCGAGCTCGATCTTCTTGGTGCCGCACCACTCGGGTGCGCCGTCGACGCGGGTGGCGGGGCCCTCGGCGCCGTTCGACGTGCTGCCGGTGCTGCCGCAGGCCGCCAGGGCGACGGCGAGCGAGGTGATCGCCGCACCGGTCACAAGGTTTCGGGTCAGGCTCATCTGGTCCTCCGGGTGCTGGGGGTGGGGTCGTGACGGGTGGTGCGGATGGTCAGGTGGGTGCGCCGGACGGCGCCGCCCGGTCGGGGGTGAGCCGGCGGACCAGCGCGGTCCAGCGGATCGTGTAGAGCGAGACGCCGACGGCGAGCGCGGCGGCCTGGACGAGCGGCGAGATGGCCGGCGAGACGCCGAGCACGGACACCAGCTGCACGAGCTGCTGCAGGAAGACCGCCGCGACGACCGTCGGCAGCGGGAACCCGCGACCGCCGAGCAGCGACGTCCCGCCCAGCACGACCACGGCGATCGACGGCAGCAGGTACCGGTCGCCGGAGTAGGCGGTGGGCTGAGAGGTGATGCCTGCGATCAGGATCCCGGCCAGGCAGTAGAGCAGCTGGGCCCAGACGTAGGTGAGGCAGTGGTGGCGCCGCTCGCGGAGCCCCGCGGTGCGGGCCGCCAAGCGGTTCGAGCCGATGGCCTCGAAGCGGCGGCCCGCCACCGTCTTCTTGACCAGCAGCGTCACGACGCCGAGGGTCACGAGCGCGATCACCACCGCGTGGGGCACGCCCGCCGTGGTGCCACCGGCGACGTCGGCCAGGAGGTTCGTCGTGATCCTCGGGCGCCCTCCGGAGATCTCCAGGTTGACGCCGTAGAGGAGGGCGTTCGTGCCGAGCGTCGCGATGATGGCGTTCAGGCCCAGCAGACCGATGAGCACGCCGTTCAGCAACCCGGCGACCACGGCGAACACGAGCGCGATGCCGATCGCCGGCACCAGGCGGCCGCTGTCGCCGTCGGGCACGTGGGTGACGACGATGAGCGCCAGCGAGATGCCGCCCGCGACGGACAGGTCGATCCCGCCCTGCTGGACGACGAGCATCTGCCCCAGGCCCGCGATGGCGAGCACCGCTGCCACCGGCAGCATGCCGGAGAGCGAGGTGCCCGACACGCTCGCGGGATCGAGCGCGGCGCTGAGGACGAACAGGGCGACGGTCGCGACCCCGATCGTCACCAGCCCCCGCGACACGGTCACCCGCCCGCCGGACCTGTTCGTCTGCACCGCCACGTCGTTCTCTCCTGTGATCACCATCACCTGCTTTGTACAGCGTGACTGTACAAAGGTTCGCTCTGGATGCACAAGAGGACGGGGGATGGTTTGTGGCGCCCCGCCGGCTCAGCCCGGCGGACCGCGCCGGTCGACGTCCGCCTCCTATCGTTCTCCCGTGGTCGATCCCGCCTCCGCCTGCGTCGTCGAGCCCGTCCGCGCGCGTGACGCGGACGTGCAGGTCCTGCTGGTCGCGCTCACCGCCGAGCTGGCCGGGAGCGGGTACACGCCTGAGCAGACCTTCGGCTACTCCGTCGAGCAGCTCGAGGCCGGCCGGGTGCACCTGGTCGGGGCCCGGGTCGCGGGCCGGCTCGTGGGGGTCGCGGGCATCGAGGTGCAGGTCCACGGCCTGGCCGAGCTCAAGCGCTTCTTCGTCGGGCCCGAGCACCGGGGCGCCGGCGTCGCCGACGCACTGATCGACGCCCTCCTCGCGCACGCAGCCGGCTCTCACGTGCGGACGGTCCGCCTGGAGACGGGCGACGAGCAGCGGGCCGCGATGGGCTTCTACCGGCGCCACGGCTTCGTGCGCGTCCCGAGGTTCAGCCCCTACGAGGCCAGCGAGACCTCGGTGTGCATGGAACGCGCTCTGTGACCTGCCGGCTCCGAGGCGTCGGCACGTCGGGACGTGGCGGGAGCCGAGCGGCTCGCGCACCGCACCACGGCTCCCGCGCCGCTCGTCGTGCGACGTCGACGGCTCCGTGTTCGAGTGAGGGAGCGGTCGATCGTGCCGGCCACGTGGCCGACGCCGTTGAGACCCTGGACCCGTCCACCCCCATCGATCCGCCCTCCCGCACCGCGAGAGGCGCCGGTGCGACGACGAGACGCTCGGCCGTCTCGACGTCACCTGACCGGCTTCGGCCCACTGGCTCGACGTCCCAGTCAGCAGCTCGGACAGCGGTCGAGGGGGACGCGACGCGGTCGCGACCGCCCCATCCATCGAAGGAGCCACCATGCGAGCAGTGACCTGGCAGGGCGCACGAGACGTGCGCGTCGAGACCGTGCCCGACCCCGAGATCGTCGAGCCCACCGACGCCATCATCAAGATCACCTCGACCGGGCTGTGCGGCTCCGACCTGCACCTGTACGAGACCCTGGCCCCGTTCATGGGGGCGGGCAACATCCTCGGGCACGAGCCCATGGGCATCGTCGAGGAGGTGGGTCCGTCCGTGACCGACCTGACGGCGGGAGACCGCGTCGTGATCCCCTTCCAGATCGCCTGCGGATCGTGCTGGATGTGTGAGCGCGGGCTGCCCACCCAGTGCGAGACCACCCAGGTGCACGACCACGGCACGGGCGCGGCGCTGTTCGGCTTCAGCAAGCTCTACGGCGAGGTCCCCGGCGGCCAGGCCGAGTACCTGCGGGTGCCCCAGGCTCAGTTCGGCCCGATCCGCGTGCCGCACGGTCCCCCGGACGACCGCTTCGTCTACCTGTCCGACGTGCTGCCCACCGCCTGGCAGGCCGTGGAGTACGCCGACACGCCCGACGGCGGCACCCTCGCGGTCATCGGTCTCGGTCCGATCGGCGACATGGCCGTCCGGATCGCCGCGCACCGGGGCATCCGCGTCATCGGCGTCGACCTGGTCCCCGAGCGGCTCGCCCGTGCACGGTCCCGCGGGGCCGAGGTCGTCGACCTGCGCGACGTCGACAGCGTCGGCGACGCCGTCCGCGAGCTCACCGCGGGACGGGGCGCGGACGCCGTCATCGACGCGGTCGGGATGGAGGCCCACGGGTCGGCCGTGTCCTCGGCCGTCCAGAAGGTCGTCGGCACGCTGCCCCAGGCGCTGTCCGCGCCCCTCATGAAGTCCGCCGGCGTGGACCGGATGGCCGGTCTGTACTCGGCGATCGACGCCGTCCGACGCGGGGGCACCGTGTCGATCATCGGCGTCTACGGCGGCGCCGCGGACCCGATGCCGATGGTGACGATGTTCGACAAGCAGCTCCAGCTGCGGATGGGCCAGGCCAACGTCAAGCGCTGGGCGGACGACATCCTGCCGCTGCTGACCGACGGCGACCCCCTGGGCGTCGACGACTTCGCCACCCACCGGATGCCGCTCGAGAGCGCACCCCAGGCCTACGAGCAGTTCCAGAAGAAGCAGGACGGGACGGTGAAGGTCGTCTTCACCCCCTGATCGTCGGAGTCGCGGACGAGGACCTGGGGCCGCGGTGACGGCGCGAGCCATCGGCGTCCTGGTCCACGCGCACACAGACTGGGCCCATGACGACGGCGATGGTGACCGGTGCGAGCGGCTACGTGGGGTCCCGGCTCGTGGGCGCCCTGCACCACCGCGGCCACCGGGTGATCGCCACCGGACGCAGCACGGACAGCCTCGCCGACCTCGACTGGCCCGACGAGGTCGAGCGGGCCGCGCTCGACGTGTCCGACGCGCGGTCGTGCCGGGACGCGCTCGAGCGGGCGGGCCACGTCGACGTCCTCTACTACCTGGTCCACGTCGTCGGCGCGGACGACTTCGCCGCCAAGGACCTGGAGTCGGCCCGCACGCTGGCCGGCGCGGCGGCCGACGCGGGCGTCTCGCGCATCGTCTACCTCGGCGGGCTGGTGCCCGAGGGCGAGGAGCTGTCCGAGCACCTGCGCAGTCGCGCCGCCGTCGGCGAGGAGCTGGGCGCGCACGGAGTCGACCTGGTGTGGCTGCGCGCCGCCATCATCCTCGGCGCGGGATCGGCGTCGTACGAGTTCATCCGCCAGCTGGTCGGCCGGCTGCGACCGGTCGTCCCGCTCCCCCGCTGGATGGACGCACCGGTCGAGCCGATCGCCGTCGACGACGTCCTCGACTACCTCTGTCTGTCGGCCTCCGGCGACGTCCCGCCCGGGGCCTACGACGTCGCCGGTCCCGACCAGCTGTCCTACGCCGACCTGGTGCGCACCGTCGCGCGGGTGGCAGGACTGAGGCGACGGTTCCTCCACGTCCGCGGCATCACCCCGGGGATGGCCGCGCCGGTCGTGGCACGACTGACCCGGGTGCCCACCGCGATGGTCGACGACCTCGTGCACAGCCTGGTCAACGACATGGTGGCCGGCGACGAGGCCATCGCGGACCTGCGCCCGTCCGGATCGCCGCCCCTCACACCGGTCGTCGACGCCCTGACGCGGTCGGAGCACACCGGTTCACCGCTCGGGGTCTACCGCACCGAGGACCCCCTGCGGCGCCACCGCGACGACGCGGCCTGGGCCGGTCACCGGCCCTGACGTCGGCGGCACGACCACGGGCGAGGCTCCCAGCCTCGACCGTTACGCCGCTACGGAGTCACCGGCCGCCGGTCCTGGGCCGTGGACCCGGTCAGCCGGCGACGGAAGGTCGCGTCGCCCTCGACGAGGATCTCCAGGTCGTACCAGCCGCGGTCGGTGCGCCATCCGTGGGCCAGCGTGGCTCCTGCGCGCAGGCGCACCCGTCGGGACTGCCTGCCGTGGTCCAGCGCGCGGAGCCGCACCACCAGCGGAGTGCGCCCGCGGTTGGTCAGGCGGACGTCGAGCTGGCCGCTGCGGGTGCCGCGGGTGCCGACCTCCAGCCCCGAGCCGCTGCCGCCCACCCGCCCCTCCAGCTCGTGCCAGAACCGGTTGGGTCCCTGCACCACGAGGCCGTACCGGTCACCGGGGACGGGGAGGGTCAGCAGCTCGCGACGCTCGACGTCCAGGTGCTGGGGACGGGTCAGCTCGCCGCGGTGGGGGTACACGACGAGGTGGGCCGCGGACCGGCCGGCGTTGGTGAGGTCGAGGCGGACCTGCGGGCCGTCGACCCGGGTGGTCACGTCGGGGCGGTACGGCAGCGGTCGGGCCAGCCGCCGGCCGGATCGCTGACGGGGCAGCCGCTGGTCGGTCGGCGGCTGCGGCGTCCACCGCTCGACCGGTGCGGGGACGGCGGCGGGCTGCTCGAGGACGGGCTGACGGACCGCCCTGTCGAAGTCGAACGTCGACGTCAGGTCGCCGCAGGCCGTGCGGCGCCAACGGGAGATGTTGGGCTCGGACACCCCCGTCCACCGCTCGAGGAACCGCAGGCAGGGTCCGGGCCATCGCGATGTTCGAGCGCTCGCTCGCCAGGTGGTCCCCGAGCACCATCCCGCCGCCGTGGATCGACAGGAACGCCGGCGCCGTCCGGTCCCGGAGGGACCGGGGCCGGTACGACCTCACCGTGACCGGCGGGGCACCGTCCACGCCGGGGACGGCGAGGTCCTCGACGACGAGGTCGGCCGGAGCCGGCGTCAGCCTGGTGGCCCTCCTGCGCGTCAGGGCGGTCAGACGCGGTCCGACGGACAGCCGGGGGATGAACCGACCGACCCGCAGGTCGGGGTGGAAGGCGTTCACGGTGGTCTCCTCGGGTGAGCGATACGTCTGCACCTGACCGACCCATCGTCGCCCATGCGGACGCTGAGGGCCCCGAGCCTCAGCCGGTGACCTCGTCGACGCCGAGGGCGAAGTCCCCGTGACCGGCGACCCTTCATCTCCGCGGCCTCAGGAGCTGCACGACCCGCTGCACCCCGCGTCCACCTACGTGCGGGAGGACAAGACCGCCATCGCCGCACGACTCACCGAGACCGCCCGCGAGGCCGGCGCGACCGAACCCGAGCAGCTCGGCGAGCAGCTGGCGCTCCTCATCGACGGCGCCTCGACCCGCACCCGGGTCATCGACAGCAAGTCCTTCCCGACCGCTGCCGCGATCGCCGCCGTCCTCATCGACCGCACCATTCCCGAGCCGACCGACGCCGCCTGACCGAAGGCGGCTCGGTCGGCGTCCGGTCGACGACGAGCCCGCCCCGCGAGAGCAGCTCGCGCCCCGGTCCGTGAACGACCAGCCGGACCGCTCGACCGCGACGCGACCCCGCGCCTGCGTCCGCCCAGGGGGCGCGGAGACCGCCGCGCGGACGGACACCACGACCCTTTGACTTCGAGCACTCGAAGTTTCTAGCGTGGTCGTCGTGAGCACACGGACCCGGCAGGCGTACACGATCCGGCAGGCCGCGGCGCTGACCGGGCTGCCCGCGAGCACGCTGCGGTACTACGAGTCGATCGGCGTCACCTCCCCGGTGAGCCGGGGCGAGAGCAGCGGTCACCGTGTCTACGACGACGAGGACGTCGACGAGCTGATGTGGGTGGCCTGCCTGGCCGCGACCGGCATGTCGGTGAGCGACATGCGGCGGTACGTCGCGAACGGGCGACTGGGTCCGTCGGCCGCCCGCGAGCAGGTCGGGCTGTTGGCCGAGCGGCAGCGGCTGCTGGCGCTGGAGGCCGAGCAGGTGGCCCTGCGCCAGCGGTACGTCGCCCTGAAGATCGACTACTGGAACGCCGTCGACGCCGGTGACGCCACGCGTGCCGAGCTGCTGTCGGGCGAGGCACGCCGTCTCGCCGACGAGCTCAAGCAGATCCCCAGACAGTGAGCGCCAACCCGAGGAGAACGAGATGAAGTACACCCCCGCCGGCGGCCGGACCGGCGCCGGACCGGCCGACTGGTTCACCGGGTCGGTCCACATCGACGGCATCCGCGACGCCGACGACCAGTCCGCCGTCGCCTGCGCCCACGTCCGCTTCACCCCCGGCGCCAGGACCGCCTGGCACACCCACCCCCGCGGCCAGACCCTCTACGTCACCGACGGCATCGGCTGGGTGGCCCGCCGCGGCGGCGACGTCCAGGAGATCCGCCCCGGCGACGTCGTCTACATCGAGCCCGGCGAGGAGCACTGGCACGGCGCCACCGCCGACCGCTTCATGGCGCACGTCGCGATCCAGGAGGCCGACGCCGACGGCCAGGTCGTGACCTGGCTCGACCACGTCACCGACGACGAGTACGCCCCCACCGACGCCTGAGGCCCCGCTCACCGCACCGCCCCTGGCACCCCGAACACCCCAGACACCCCAGACACCCCAGACACCGACGAAGGAACACCTGCATGCGCGCCACCCTGATGTACCGCTCCGGCGACGTCCGCGTCGAGGAGGTCCCCGACCCCACCATCCAGGAGCCCACCGACGCGATCCTCCGCGTGACCCACGCCTGCGTGTGCGGCTCGGACCTGCACCCGTACCACGACCTCGAGGAGACCCCCGGCGGCCGTCGCATGGGTCACGAGGCCATCGGGGTCGTGGAGCAGGTCGGCGACGACGTGACCACGCTGAAGGTCGGCGACACGGTGATCGTGCCGTTCTCCTGGTCGGACAACACCTGCGCGTTCTGCCGGGACGGGATCACCACCTCGTGCGTCCACGGCGGGTTCTTCGACGGCGCGCCGTCGGCGACGCAGGCCGAGAAGCTGCGCGTGCCCCAGGCCGACGGGACCGCCGTCGTCGTGCCCGAGGGCACCGACGAGTCGTTCATGCCGTCGCTGCTGACGCTGTCCGACGTCTACCTCACCGGCTACCACGCCGCGTCGCAGGGCGGGGTGGAGGCCGGCCAGACGGTGGCCGTGATCGGCGACGGCGCCGTGGGCCTGTCCGCCGTGCTCGCGGCCGCCCAGATGGGGGCCGGGACGATCATCCTGATGGGCCGCCACGAGTCCCGTACCGACCTCGGCCGGCAGTTCGGCGCCACGCACGTGGTCGCCGCGCGCGGCGAGGAGGGCATCGCCGAGGTCATGGAGATCACCGGCGGCGAGGGCGCCCACGTCGTCCTCGAGGCGGTCGGCCACATGCCCGCCTACGAGCAGGCCTACGGCATCGTCCGCCCCGGCGGCGTCATCTCCCGGGTCGGCGTGCCCCAGTACGAGGACGCCGCGGTCGGCTTCGCGTCGCTGTTCGGCAAGAACGCGACCCTCACCGGGGGCCCGGCCACCATCCGCGCCTACCTCGAGGCCGCCCTGCCCCAGGTGCTCGACGGCACCATCGACCCCGGCCGCGTGTTCGACCGCGAGCTCCCGCTCGACGACATCGCCGAGGCGTACCGCCTGATGGACTCCCGCGAGGCCCTCAAGGTGCTCATCCGCCCCTGACCGCCGCGCCCCCGTCGCCGGAGAGCCGTAGGTTCGGTGTCGTGGGCGGCGACGGGGGTGAGGCGTGAGCCGGGTCGTGCTGTCGCGACGACCCGACGACCGCGTGTCGGTCGCCGACGAGCACGGTGACCTCGTCATCGCCCTGGCCGAGGTCCCGGCGTTCGTCGCGGCGCGCGAGGCCGACGCGCCGCGCTGGGTCTGGGACGACACCGCCCGCTGGTACCCGCCGCTGCTGGAGGCCGGGATGCGCGTACGGAGCTGCCACGACCTGCGGCTGGCCCGCCAGCTGCTCCGGCGCGCCCCGGCCGTCGACCAGGCCGCGCTCGAGGGCGAGGAGACGCCGGCCTGGGACCGTCTCCGACCGGGCGGGGCGTCCGAGCCGGCCCTGTTCCTGGCCGACGACTCCACCGAGCACCTGGACGCCGCGGCCGAGGACGCCCGTCAGCTGGCGGCGGTGTCGGGCTCGACCGAGCCCGGACGGCTGGCGCTGCTGCTCGCCGCGGAGTCGTCCGGGGCCCTGGCCGCGGCCGAGATGACCCACGCCGGGATGCCGTGGCGCAGCGAGGTGCACGAGCGGCTCCTCGCCGACCTGCTCGGCCCGCGTCCGCCCCGCGGCGCGCGCCCGGCGCGGCTGGAGGCGCTGGTCGGTCGGCTCCGCGCCGCCCTGGACGCCCCGGGCCTCAACCCCGACTCGCGTCCGCACCTGCTCGCGGCACTGCGACGGGTCGGGGTGGACGTCGACGACCTCCGCGCCTCCACCCTGCAGGCCGTCCAGCACCCGGTGATCGAGCCGCTGCTGGCCTACAAGCAGCTCGCCCGGCTGGCCACCACCAACGCCTGGGACTGGAGCGACCGGTGGGTCAGCCGCGGTCGGTTCCGACCGGTCTACCAACCGGCGGGCTCGTCGACCGGTCGCTGGTCGTCCAACGGCGGCGGCGCGCTGTCCTTCCCGGCCCAGATCCGACCCGCGGCGCTCGCCGACGACGGCTGGGTGCTGGTCGTGGCCGACGTCGCGCAGCTCGAGCCGCGGGTGCTCGCCGGCATGAGCCGCGACGACGCCCTGGCCCGGGCGGCACGCGGCTCCGACCTGTACGAGGCGATGGTCCGCGAGGGCGCGGTGGCCAGCCGCGGAGACGCGAAGCTGGGTCTGCTGGGTGCGATGTACGGCGCGACCAACGGCGAGAGCGGGCGCCTGGTCGCGGGGCTGACCCGCCGCTACCCCCGGGCGTTCGGGCTGGTCGAGGACGCCGCCCGCGCCGGGGAGCGCGGCGAGCCGGTCCGCACCCTGCTGGGCCGTGGGTCGCCCAGCGTCGCGCGGGCGGCGGCCGACGACCCCGACATCCCCGGACCCGACCGGGAGGACCTGGCCCGCGACCGACGCGCGCACGGGCGGTTCACCCGCAACTTCGTGGTCCAGGGGACCGGGGCCGAGTGGGCGCTCTGCTGGATCGCCGACCTCCGCAACCGGCTCTGGACGCTCGCCACCGGCCCGCTGGTGGAGCGCCCGCACCTGGTCTTCTTCCTGCACGACGAGGTCGTCGTCCATGCACCGGCCCACCTCGCCGACGCCGTCGTCGCCCAGGTCACCGCGGCGGCCGACACCGCGGGGCGGCTGCTGTTCGGCGACCGGGCCGTCGACTTCCCGCTCACCACCGCGGTGGTGCAAAGCTACGCCGACGCGGGCAAGGCCGGCACCGATCCCGAGACCGTGCCGGCCACGTCGCCGGACTGACCCGACTCGCTCAAGGCTCCGAAGGCGCGGCCTCAGCCGCGGGCGGACGGGGCGGGCTCGTGGAACTCGTCGTGCCGACGCATCCAGTACGACATCGGCGCCTGCGGCCAGCCGTCGGGCACGTCCTCGCCCTCGATCTGGCCGCCGTAGGGAGTCAACGACGCGAGGCTCGTGACGCTGCCGATCGCGCTCACCATCGGGCCGTTCTGGAGGTAGTAGGTGCGGTACACCTCGTCGCCGTCACGCAGGAAGACGTTCAGCGCGAACCAGTCCGTCGCGCCGAAGTCCTCGGTGAACGAGTCGGACCCGATCGTGTACCAGGGCAGGTCGGTCCAGCCCATGCGCTCGGCGTAGGCCCGCAGCTGCGGCTGCGACGCGGGCGAGGCCATCGCGAAGGTGATGTCGCGGGCGTGCAGCAGGCCGAGGTCGGCCACGCCGTCGGCCCACGACGAGCAGCCGACGCACCCCGCGTCCGGCCACCCGCCGACGCCCTCCTCGAAGAAGAACCGGTAGAGGATCAGCTGGGTGCGCCCCTCGAACAGCTCCAGGAGCGACACGTCGCCGTCGGGTCCCTCGAACCGGTAGTCGCGCTCCACGCGCACCATCGGCATCCGCTTCCTCGCGGCCGCCAGCCCCTCCAGCTGGGCGGCGACGGACTCCTCCAGCGCGGCGAGGTCGGCCAGCTCGGCCTCCCACTGGGCGGACGTGACGACGGGCGGCTTCGCGACGGTCATCGCCTCACGATAGGACCGTCCGACCCCGGCGGCCAGGGCCGCCGTGCGAGCGCCCCTCCGTGCCGGAGCCTGAGGCGGTGACCGCGTCGGGCGGCACCGCGGGCGGCTCGGCACCGTTCACCTGCGCCACCCGGTGCACGCCGCTCCTCGATGCTCCTCGGCCGCCGACGTGCCCGTGTTCTTCGCACGCCGACGTCGGCCGCGTCGAGTCGAGCCGCGGCGGCCTCAGGACGTCGGCGGGTGGGGCCGCACGACCCGGACGACCGACTCCCGGAGCAGCTCACGACGTCGGTCGTGGAGCTCGGCGGCCTCGTCGGCGCTGGCGGCGTAGACGTTGCTGACCGGTGACCACGCCATCGACATCGCGATCACCATCGCCATCACGTCGAACGGGTCCACTCCCCCGACGACGAGGCCGGCGCGCTGGGCCTGCGCGATCTGGTCGAGCTTGGTCGCGTCGACGCGGTCGGCGTCGGGGGTGAGGTGACCCGTCGGGCGGCGCTCGAGCCGCGCCCACGTCGCGAGCCGGATGTGGTCGGGGCGCTGCAGGTAGTGGTCGTACAGCCGGACCGCCCAGTCCGCGAGGTCGTCGGCGTCGATCGGCACCGCGCCCATGATGTGGTCGAACGACCCGAAGAACACCGCGTCGAAGAGGCCGTCCTTGCTGCCGAAGTAGGCGTAGAGCTGGGCCTTATTGGACCGCGCCTCACCGGCGATCCGGTCGACCCGGGCACCCGCGATTCCGAACGCCGCGAACTCGGCGGTCGCGGCGTCGATGATCCGTGCCCGCGTCGCCTCCCCCTTGGGCGTGAGGGAGCGAGTGCTCTCGACGTCGATCTGCGGATTCACCTGCCGACCATACCTACTGGTTGGTTTGCTCTCGGCCGCGACGGGCCGTACCTTTAACTACCAACCAGTCAGTCTATTTTGGAGACGCATGCGCCAGACCGCCGCCTACCGGGCCGACCAGCCCGGCGACCACCTCACCCTCGGCACCATCGAGCGCCGGGACCTGCGCCCGGACGACGTCGCCGTCCGCGTCACCCACTGCGGGGTCTGCCACACCGACCTGCACACCCTTCGCGGCACCGATCCCGACGCGTTCCCCGTGGTGCCCGGTCACGAGTTCGTCGGCGTGGTGACCGCGACCGGCACCGACGTGGGCGGCTTCGCGGTCGGCGACCCCGTCGCCGTCGGCAACATCGTCGACTCCTGCGGCGCCTGCGCCATGTGCCGCGCGGGCCAGGAGAACTACTGCGCCGAGTTCCCCACGCTCACCTACGGCGGACGCGACCGCGTCGACGGGACGCCGACCCTCGGTGCCTACTCGGCCGAGCACGTCGTGCGCGAGGACTTCGTCTACCGCCGCCCGGCCCACCTCGATCCGGCGGGCGTCGCACCGCTGATGTGTGCGGGGGTCACCGTCTGGGAGCCCCTGCGCCGGTGGGAGGCGGGTCCCGGACAGCGCGTCGGCGTGGTCGGCATCGGCGGGCTGGGGCACCTCGCCGTGAAGCTGGCCGCCGCCCTCGGCGCCGAGGTCACCGTCTTCACGACGTCGGCCGACAAGGTCGACGACGCCCGCCGGCTGGGCGCGACGCACGTCGTCGTCTCCACCGACCCCGACCAGATGCGGCGGGCAGCGCAGAGCCTCGACCTGGTCGTCGACACCGTCGCGGTCGAGCACGACCTCGAGCCCTACCTCGCCGTGCTCGACCTGGACGGCACCCTCTGCTCGGTCGGCCATCTGGGCCCGGTGTCCGTCGAGACGATGGCCCTGCTGGTCGGGCGCAAGAGCCTGTCGTCGTCGGGCAGTGGCGGGCGGCCCCGGACCCAGGAGCTGCTCGACTTCTGCGGCGAGCACGGCATCACCGCCGACGTCGAGGTCGTCCCGTCGGCCGACGTCGACCGCGCGCTGGAGCGGCTCGCGCGCAACGACGTGCGCTACCGCTTCGTGCTCGACCTGTCGGACCTGCCGGACTGACCCGACGCCGGCCGACCGGCCAGGCCCAGCCCGAGGATCGCGCACCCGGCCGACAGCGCCGCGATGACGACCCACGAGCGCTGGAACGCCGCGACGGCCTCGGCCGGTGCGGGCTCGCCGAGGACGGCCACCAGCGTGGCCACCCCGATCACGGCGCCGAGCTGGCGCGCGGTGGCGCCGACCGCGCTGCCGGCACCGAACTGGTGGGGCTGCAGCGACTGCGCGCCGGCCGCGCCGAGGGTCGGGAACGCGAACCCGATGGCGATGCCGACCAGGATCGACCCCGGCAGGAAGTCGGTCAGGTAGGCCGGCGACGCCGTCGTCATGGTGGCGAACCAGACCGTGCCGGCCGTCATCGCGAGCGCGCCCGGGACGACGAGCACGCGGAACCCGTGGCGGTCGGCCAAGCGACCGGTGACCGGCGAGAGCGCCGCCGCGAGCAGCGGGCTGGGCAGCACGGCCACGGCCGTGCGCAGGATCGAGTACTGCCAGACGCCGGTCAGGAACAGCACGTTGCACAGGATCACCGCGAAGAACGCCGACGCGAACAGGAGCAGCGCGACCGTCGCGATCGAGAAGGTGCGCACCGCGAACAGGCGCACCGGGAGCACGGGGTTGGGGTGCCGCAGGGCGCGGGCCACGAGCCACGGGACGAGCACGGCAGCCAGCACGAACGAGCCGACCACCCGCCACGAGCCCCACCCCCAGCTGCCGCCCTGGACCAGCCCCAGCGAGAGCAGGCCGAACACCGCGGTGACCAGGACGACGCCGAGGTAGTCCTGGGGACCGCCCGACCGGGCCGCGGTGGACTCGCGCAGCAGGCGGCGTCCCACCACCACGCCCGAGGCGCACAGCGGCACGTTGATCAGGAAGACCCAGCGCCAGCCTGGCCCCTCGACCAGGAGCGCGCCGAGCGTGGGCCCGACGGCGGCCGCCACCCCGCCGGCGGCGCCCCACAGGCCCACCGCGCCGGCCCGGCGAGAGGCCGGGAACTCCGGGAGCAGCAGGGCCAGGGACGCCGGGACCAGCAGGGCCGCCCCCACCGCCTGCACGACCCTCGCCGCCACGAGCAGCGCCACCGAGGGCGCCAGCCCGCACAGCGCCGAGCCGACCGCGAAGACGGTCAGCCCGACCAGGAAGACACGCTTGCGGCCGCGGTCGTCGGCGAGCCGCCCGGCCGTCACGAGCAGGGCACCGAAGACGACGGCGTAGGCGTTCAGCACCCATGACAGGCCGGCCCGGGTGACGTCGGGGAAGTCGGCCGTCAGGGCTGGGAAGGCGATGTTGACGACCGTCGCGTCGAGGAAGACGACGAAGACGCCCGCCGCCGAGACCGCCAGCACCAGCCAGGCACGACGGGGCACCACGTCCTGCTGGGTCGACGCGCTCTCGTGGGTGGCGCTCACGCCCACTCCCCCAGCACCCGACGGGTCTGCCGGGCCTGGGCGAGCAGCCGTCCCCGGTCGTCCCAGACCTCGCTGTCGTCGACGCACCAGCCACCGGCCGCCGTGCGCGTGGCGATCCGCAGCAGCACCCAGCCCGTGGCCACCGGCGCCTCGGTGAACGACACCGTGAGCTCGACGGTCGGGACGGCGACGGGGTTCGCGGTCGCGCCGTAGAGCGCCGGTGGCATCACGTCGACCAGCATCGCGAGGGCTGCCGCGTCCAGCGGCGCGTCCTCGACGAAGCGGGCCCACGCCACGAGCTCGGCCCGGTCGCCGCCGCTGAGGGGGCGGGCCTCGGTGGCCGACCTGAGCTGCAGGTGCCTGCTGAATGGGACGAACTCGACCGGCAGGTCCAGGTCGGGGCAGTCCTGCGGCCCGGGCACGTCGGGAGGCCGGACCGTGTCGAGCGCCGAGTCGCCGCGCGAGCGCCCTCCCACCAGCGTCGCCCGAGCGGCACCGACCGCCTCCACCGCCACGACGGCGGACGCGCCGCCCTCGCGCAACAGCGTCGACCGCAGCTCCAGCGGCCCCTCGGGCGCCGGCTCGAGGAACAGCACGGTGAGCGAGCGCGGCACCCGGCCCTCGCCCAGCGACGGCGTGCCGGCGTTCAGGCACAGCCCCGCCACCAGGCCGCCCAGCGGCCCGGCCCACGACCACCAGGAGCGGTCGAGGTGGGCGCGCCCGTCCTCGACGACCATCGCCCGGGTCAGGGCGGCCCGGTCGGGGACGGTCCGGTCGGGGGTGGTCGACGACTCCTGCTGCACGGCGCGTGTCCTCTCGGGCGGCGACCGACGGCCGCGACAGTCATGTATAACAGCGTTATGACGATGTTGTCGACGGATCTCGAGCCCCGGGACGGACGGCGTCGCGAGGTGGTGGAGGCCGCGGCCCGCGTCCTCGCGCACGACGGTGCGGGCGCCCTGACGCTGCGGCGCGTGGCCGCCGAGGTCGGGGGCTCCACCCAGCTCGTCTACACCCTGTTCGGCGGCAAGCCCGGCCTGGCCGACGCGCTGTACGCCGAGGGGTTCGCCCGCCTCGCGGCCACCTTCGACGCCGCCCTCGCCGACGCCCCACCGGTCGGCGACCCCGAGCGCGTCGTCTCCATCGGACGGGCCTACTGCCGCTTCGCGCGGCACGACACCGCGTTCTTCTCGATGATGTTCGGCCGCTCGGTGCCGGGGTTCACGCCCCGCCGCGAGACCCGGCGCGCGTGCCGCGACGCGACGCTGGGCACGCTCGTCCGCACCGCCGACGAGTGCCTGCGGGCCGGGACCCTCGAGGCCACGAGCGCCGACGCCCTCGCCCGGATCTGCTGGGCGACCGCCCACGGGATCGCGGGACTCCTCGTGGCCGACCTCGTCGCCGTCGACGACGCGACCCTCACGCAGATGCTCACCGTGCCCGTCCGGGCGCACCTCCCGGCGACGCGCTGACGCACCCGGGCCTCGACGGGCCCACGGGTCACCCGCTCGTGGACGGCCCGGGCTCCCTCGCCGTCGCGGCCTCACGCGCCCGGGCTCGTGCCTTGATCGCGAGGATGACCTCGGACTTGGCGTCGGCGTAGTCGTCCATGCGGTCCCACCGCCGGGTGAGCAGGTCCCGCTTGGTGCGCTCGTAGAGCGCACGGTCCTCGGCGTCCTCGCGCAGGTGGTCGCGCAGCAGCAGGTACTCCGCCACGGCGGGGTCGCCCCGCTGGTACAGGTGCACGTGGACGTCGCGCTCCGGCGTGCGCACGAGGCGGTGGCCTGGCTCGCGGACCCGGAGCCGGTACCCGGCGGCCAGCAGCGCGTCGAGGTAGTCCTCCTCGGCGGTGATGTCGGGCACCGCGACCACGAGGTCGATGATCGGCTTCGCCGCCAGCCCGGCGACCGACGTCGAGCCGATGTGCTCGATCTGCACGTCGACGGACGCGAGCGCGGCCCCGATCCGCCGTCGGTGGTCCTGGTACTGCTCCGGCCACCGGTCGTCGGGGTCGTGGAGCCCGAGGCGGAAGGCCTCGACGCCGCCGACCACCTCGACGGCCGTGACGTCGGGACGGCGCGGCTCGCGGTCCCGGTCCGCCCGCCCGTCGTCGCCCGTCACGCGGCCGGCGGTCACGACGCGCCGTCCTCGACCCGCGGGCGGGCCATCCCGTGGAGGCCGTGGTCGACGAAGGCGATGAGCCACTCGTAGCTGTCGTCGACGTCGGTCGCGTACTGGAAGCCACCGGCGGACTGCAGGGTGGCGAAGCCGTGGAAGATGCTGCGGAGCGCGCGCAGGGCGTGCACCTCGTCGTCGGGCGCGACGTCGTACCCGCGCAGCACCGATCGCAGCGGCTCGAGCCCGCGTGCCGCGGCGGCCGCGACCGGGTCGTCGGCGTCGCCGGGGACGGCCCGGGCACCGAGGGTGGCGCCGTAGCGGCCGGGGTGGCCGAGCACGAAGTCGCGCAGGGCCCGGGCGGCGGCCCCGAGGGCGTCCACGCCGGCCCGACCCTGGATGGCCGAGCCCATCGCGTCGGCCGCCTCGTCGAAGGCGAGCGCCGCGACGCGTCGACCGAGGTCGGCCTGGCCGGCGATGTGCTTGTACAGCGACGGCGCGCGGACCCCGACGCTCTCGGCCACCCGGGCCAGGGTGAGCTCGGCCCAGCCGATCTCGTCGGCCAGGTCGGCCCCGGCCGCCACGACGCCGTCGCGGGTCAGTCCTGCCCTAGGCACGGGCGGCCACCACGGAGGCGAGGAACGGCAGGACGAGGGCGGCGGTCTCGGCGGCGTGCTGCACGTGCGGGTAGTGGCCCGAGCCGTCGACGACCTCGAGCCGGCCGAGGCCCGCAGGAAGGTTGGCGACGATCGCCTCGCCCTCGGCTCGGGGATCGGCCCAGTCGGGGTCGTCGCCGCCCTGGACGACCAGCACCGGGCAGGTCACGTCGGCGAGCCGTGCACCCGCGTCGGTCGGGGCGGACCTGAACATTGCCTGCAGCGCCTTCATCCGGCCGGGCTCGCGAAGCATGGCCTCGACCTGCGCCGTGCGCTCGTCCCAGTCGGCCGGCCGGGCGCCGGGGTAGGCCAGGGAGAGGTACCTCGACCACGCCCGCGTGGACCCGAGCAGCGCGGTGGCCATCAGCTGGGTCGCGCCGCGGCGGTAGGCGCGGCTGGACACCTCGCGCAGCCCGATCGACTGCTTGCGGGTGAAGGGGGCCAGCTCGACGACCGCGGTTACCACGTCCGGGGCGTCGGCGGCGGCGACGGTGACGGCCCCGCCCGCGATGGAGTGACCGACCAGCACGACCGGGACGGGCGCGTCGGCCGTGAGGTGGGCGACCAGCGCGAGGAGATCGCCGGCGATGTCGGTCCGGCTGTAGGACGCCCATCCGGTGCTGGACTCCCCCGCGCCGCGCAGGTCGACCGACGCCACCCGGTAGCCGGCCGCCACGAGCCGGGGCGCCAGGAACCGGTAGGCCCGTCGGTCGTCACCCATCCCGTGCGCCAGGACGACCAGCGGCCGGCCCGCGGCGGCGGGACCGCTGACCTCGTAGGCCAGGGTGCCGCCGTCGACGGCCAGGACGTGGGTGACCGCGTCGGCCCGGGGGGTGACCGGCTCGTGGCTCGGGTGCTCGTTCATCTCGTCCTCCGACGCAGTGGCTGTCTCAGTGACGTGGCTAAGTGAAGTGGCTAAGTGGTGTAGCGCAAAGCTAATGTTCTTAGCCTGACGTGTCAAGAGGACGTCGAAGGGCTCAGGGGCGGTCACCGGGCCGGAGCAGGCCGCTGTCGAAGGCCAGCACCACGGCCGCCGCGCGGTCGCGCAGCTGGAGCTTGGCGAAGAGGTGCCCCACGTGGGTCTTGACCGTGCCGGCGCTCAGGGTGAGCCGCTCGGCGATCTCGCCGTTGCTGAGGCCGGCGCCCACGAGGGCGAGGACCTCGCGCTCGCGGGAGGTGAGCACGTCGAGCTCGCGGGAGGACGACGGTGGCGCGCCGTCCCGGTAGGTGGCCAGGACCGTCGCGGTGACGGCCGGGTCGAGCCACGCCCCGCCCTCGGCCACGGCCCGGACGGCCCGCTGCAGGTCCTCGGCCGGCACCCCCTTGAGCAGGAACCCGGCGGCGCCGGCGCGCAGCGCCGCGGCCAGCACCTCGTCGTCCTCGAACGTGGTCAGCACCAGGACCGGCGGCGGGTCGTCCAGCGCGGACAGCATCCGGGTGGCGACGATGCCGTCGGTCCCCGGCATCCGGACGTCCATCACGACGACCGACGGAGCCAGCTCCTGGACCGCGCGGACCACCTCGCTGCCGTCACCCAGCTCGCCCACGACCTCGAAGCCGAAGCGGGTGCGCAGGATCCCCCGGAGACCGGCACGGATCAGCTCCTGGTCGTCCACGAGCAGGACGCGGATCATGCGGACCCCCGGCTCGGTCCCGGCAGGTCCGCCTCGACCCGCCACCCGGTCGCGGTCGGCCCCGCGGTGAGCCGCCCACCGGCGGCCTCGGCCCGTTCGCGCATGCTGACGATGCCGAACCCGCCCCGGCCCGCGCCGGTCGCCCCCGGACCCCCGTCGTCGTCGACGGTGAGCCGGACGTGTCCGTCGTTGACCACGAGGCACACCCGGGCACCGGCCGCGGGCGCGTGCCGGACGACGTTGGTCAGCGACTCCTGCACGACGCGGAACACCGTGAGTCCCGACGTCGCCGTGAGGGCGTCGAGGTCGCCGACCACCTCCAGCTGCACCGACCGTCCCGCCCGCCGGAACGTCTCGACCAGCTCGGGCAGCCGGCTCGCGTCGGGCAGCGGCACGGACCGCGTCGCGTGCTCGCGCAGCATCCCGACGGCCTGGCGCACCTCGGCGAGGCTCTGCCGACCCAGCCGCTCGGCCTCGGCCAGGGACGCCCGCGCCTCGTCGAGGTCGTCGTCGAGGGCGAGGCGCGCGCTCGTGATGTGGAGGGTGGAGACGGTGAGGGCGTGCCCGATGACGTCGTGCATCTCGCCCGCGATGCGGTTGCGCTCCTCGGCCCTGGCCCGGTCGGCCAGGCCCGACTGCGCCTCGCGCAGCTGGTCGACCAGGATCCGCTGACGGCGGGCGAGGACGCAGACGACGGTGGTGAACAGGGTGCCGGCGATCCACGCCCCGCCGCCGGCGTCGTCGTCGAGCGCGATCCACTGCGCGCCGAGGATCGTCACCAGCAGCGCGGTGAACGCGGCCGCCTGCACCGTCCTGGTGCCGAGGGCGCACCAGCCCGTGACGACGCACAGCGCGAACCACCCGAGGTTGGACGACGCACCGCCGGCGACGACGGCGATGCCGCCCGCAACGACGGCGAGACCGGCGACCAGCGTCCATCCCCCGACGGACCTCCACGCGAGCACGGCGCTCACCACGACGGCGAGCACGGCGGCACCGGCCGCCACCACCACCGGCTGCCGGGTCTGCAGGAGACCGACCAGCGCGAACAGCGCGACCGCCGACGGACCCGCGACCTGCCCCGCCCGATCGGCCATGGGGGCCACCCTAGAGCGCGGGCCCCCCGGCCCGCGCCCTCTGACGCCTCGCCTCACAGGGCGGTGCGTCGGGCCGCCAGGGCCGACGCGGCGACGGCGATCACGACCACCACGAGCAGCGAGCCCGTCGCGTCGCCGATGCCGAGCCACGGCTCGCGGATCGCGTCGGTGACGAGCTTGAGCGGCAGCACGTCGGAGATCGAGCGCAGCACGTCGCTCATCACCGCCGGCGGCGGACCACCGACCCCGAGCAGGAACGACGGGAAGAACAGGAGCAGCCCGGTGGCCTGCGCGGCCCGCGCGGAGGGCATCACGGTGCCGAGCAGGACGCCGATGCTCACGAACGCGAGCGACCCGGCGAGGATCCCGAGGCCCACCCGGACCGGGTCCTCCACGGCCGGCACCCCGTAGACCGGTGCGGCGACGGCGAGCAGGAGCAGGCACGAGACGGCGATCGCGAGCAGGCCGGTGACGGCCTGCGCCAGGGCGAACGACCAGCGCGGGAAGCCCGACGCGGCCAGGCGCCTCAGCACGCCCCGCTCGCGGTACGACGCGATGTGCACCGGCAGCATGATCAGGCCGGTGGCGCCGATGACCACGGTGAAGTACGACGCGACGTACCACTGGGTCGGGTCGACGGGGAACGCCGCGTCGGCGTCCGTGCCGAACGATCCCCCGATGATCAGCATCGACACGATCGGGAACGCGAGGACGAACGTCAGCGTGAGCGGGTCCCTCAGCAGCAGGCGGAGCTCGGCCGTCACCAGCCGGCGGGTCGCTGACGGGTGGGAGGAGGAGGTGGTCGGGGCGTGCACGGTAGTGGTCATCGCAGGACTCCGGTGGGCGCGGGGATGGTGGGCAGGGGCTCCGGGCCGTCGAGCAGCCGCAGCAGGGCGGTCTCGAGGTCCGGGACGTCGACGCGCAGGTCGGCCGGGATGCTCCCCCGGCCGACGAGCCACGCGCCCACGTGGGCGATGCTCGACCGGTCGCCCCGCACGGTCACCTGGCCGTCCGCGCCGACCTCGACGTGGTGGACCCCGGTCAGGTCGTCCACGGCGTGGACGACGCCGGCGGGGTCGGACGTCGTGCCGAAGCGGGTCGTGACGACGCCGCCGTGGCGGGTCACGAGCTCGGCCGGTGTGCCGGCGTCGAGCACCTGCCCCGCCCGCAGCGCGACCACCCGGTCGCACAGGACCTCCGCCTCGTCCAGCTCGTGGGTGACCAGCAGGACCGTCGTGCCGGCGTCCCGCAGCTGCGCGACCGACGACCAGACCTCGCGCCGGGCGGCCGGGTCGAGGCCCTGCGTGAGCTCGTCGAGGATCACCAGCCGCGGCTGGTTCAGCAGGGCCAGCACGAGGAACAGCCGCTGCTGCTCGCCGCCGCTCATCGTGCCGAACGCCGAGCGCAGCTTGCCGGCCAGGCCGAACCGCTCGAGCAGGCCGTCGGCGTCGCGGGCCCGTCGGGTCGAGAACAGCGCCACGGCCTCCCCCACCCGCAGGCGGTCGGGCAGCGACGAGCTCTGCAGCTGGCTGCCGACCAGGGGCCGCAGGCGGTCCGCGTCGCGGACGGGGTCGAGGCCGAGCACGCGGACGGTGCCCGCGTCGGGCCGACGCAGGCCCTGCACGCACTCGACGGCCGTGGTCTTGCCGGCGCCGTTGGCCCCGATGAGGCCGACGACCTCACCGGCGGAGACGTCGAGGTCGAGCCGGTCGACGGCGACCCGGCCGCCGTAGGACTTCGTCAGCCCCCGGACGGTGACGACCCGGTGGTCGTCGATGGCGGTGGTGGTGGGGTTCATGGATCCCAGCCTCGTCGCCCGGCCGTCCCCGCACATCGGCCCGCGGGCAGAGATCCGGGTCGGCCCAGGGGCCGAGCCGGTCAGGCCGTGCGAGCCGCGGTGATGCCTCCGTCGACGGGGATGACGGCGCCGTGGACGTAGGCGGCGTCGTCCGAGACGACCCACGCCACGGCGGCGGCGACCTCGTCCGGCGTGCCGGGACGTCCGGCGGGGGTGCCGGCGGTCATCGCCGTGACGACGTCGTCGGCGCCGTCGTTGACCGGGGTGCGGGTCGCGCCGGGCGCGACGGTGTTGACCCGCACGCCCGACGGGCCGAACTCGGCCGCCCAGCTGCGGGCCAGCTGCGCCTCGGCCGCCTTGGTGGCGGAGTAGAAGCCGACGAACGGGTGCCCGACGGTCGCCATCCAGGAGCCGATGACGACGATCGAGGCATGGCCGTGGTCGACCATCCCGGGAGCGAGGGCCGCGGTGAGGACGTGCGGCGCCCGGACGTTCACGGCGAAGGTCGCCTGGAGGTCGTCGTCGGTGAGGGCGAGGGTGTCGACGGCCGGGCAGAGGGCGGCGTTGTGCACCAGGAGGTCGACCGGGCCGCCGAGAGCGTCGACCCACGCGCGGGCGGTGTCGCGCAGCTCGTCGGGCGCGGCGGTGAGGTCGGCGGCCACGAAGACCGCCGCGCCCCCGGCACGCTCGATCTCGGCGACGACCGACCCGCCCCGGGCGGCGTCGCGTCCGGTCACGACCACGTGGGCGCCGCGCGACGCGAGGAGCCGCGCGGTGGCGGCCCCGATCCCGCTGGTGGAGCCGGTGACGACGGCGCGACGGCCCGCGAGGGGCGAGGTGACGGAGGAGGGCTGGGTGGTGGTCGATGAGGTCATGGACCCAGTCCACCCGCCGCCGGGCCGCCGCACCAGGGCAGGCCCTGCCTGGTCACGGCATGACCAGGTGCACCGTCGGCGGCGTCCCTACGATGGACCCGTGCCCGTCGACCGTTCCGCCCTGGGGGCGTTCCTGCGCTCGCGACGCGACCGGCTGACCCCGGCCCAGGCCGGGATCGCCCCGTTCCCCGGACCGCGGCGCGTGCCCGGTCTGCGCAAGGAGGAGCTCGCCGTCCTCGCCGGCCTCAGCCCCGACCACTACAGCCGCCTCGAGCAGGGGCGGCAGTCGACGGTGGGCGACGACGTCGTGGAGGCACTGGCGCGGGCACTGCGTCTCGACGAGGTCGAGCGCGCCCACCTGAGCGACCTCGCGGCCCCCGTGCGACGTCGCCCCGAGGCCTGGGGCGTCGCCCAGCGTCCCGAGGCGGCCCTGCTGCGGATGATGTCGACGCTCGACCACGTGCCGGCCCTCGTGCTCGGTCGCCACACGCGGATCCTGGCCTGCAACGACCTGCTGCGGTCGGTGCTCGGGGCCGAGGTGACCACCGGGTCGCTGCTGGTGCGGTGGCTCTTCCTGGACCCCCGGGCGCGGGAGCGCATCGTGAACTGGGCCGACTACGCGATGCCCGCGGTCGGGGCGCTGCGCTACGAGGTGGGGCGCCACCCCGGCGACCGCCACCTCGCCGCGCTCGTCACCGAGCTGCGGACCGCGGACGACGACGTCGCGCGCTGGTGGGAGGCGCACGGCGTCACCGACCAGACGTCGGTGCCCAAGCTGATCGACCACCCCGTCGTCGGCCGGCTCCGCTTCGGCATCGAGATGCTGACCACGCCGCACGACGCCGAGCAGCGCCTGGTCGTCTACACGGTCGAGCCGGCCTCGGCGACGGAGCAGGCGCTCCCGCTGCTGCACTCCTGGGGATCGGTCGGTGCGCCGCACGACGCGGAGCAGGCCGGTGACGGGGTCAGCCCGGCGTCAGCTCCTGGGCGAGCATCACGATGATGCCGCTGGGGCCCCGGAGGTAGGTCAGCCGGTAGACGTCCTCGTAGGTCGCGACACCGCGCAGGGGGTGGCAGCCGTGCCGCGCGGCGATCTCCAGCGCCGCGTCGAGGTCGTCGACGGAGAACGCGACGCGGTGCATGCCGATCTCGTTCGGTCGGGTCGGCGTGGTCTCGATGGCCTCGGGGTGGAGGTATTCGAAGAGCTCGAGGCGGCCCGCGCCGTCAGGCGTCTGCAGCATGGCGATCCGGGCGTGGTTGCCGTCGAGCCCGACCGCGGTGTCGGTCCAGTCGCCGCTCACGGTGTCACGGCCGAGGAGGGTCAGGCCCAGATCGGTGAAGAACGCGATGGTCGCGTCGAGGTCGCGGACGGCGATCCCAACGTTCTCGAGCTTGATGGCCATCTGGTCACGCTACCGAGTCCGGTGACGGCCGTCACGTGCCGTCGGCGTCGTCGACCAGCCGGCAGGGGCCGACGGGGCCGTCGGCGATGCCGATCGAGCCCGCAGACCCGTCGCGGGTCAGGGCGGCCGTGATGACGAGGGTCCTGCCCCCGGCTACGTCTCGGCGGTCCAGCGTCACCGTGATGCCGTCGCCGCCCAGGGTGTAGACGGACCGGCTGCGGTAGGAGAGGTCGACCGGCGCCTCCCGGTAGCGCCCGGGCGCGCACTTCTGCTGCCGACCGAGGTACTGGACGTCCGCGGCGACGCCCTGCTCCTCGAGCGCGCGCTCGAGCCCCGCCGCGTCCTCGAGCCGGTTGACCTCGACCTCGACGATTCCCCCGGGCCTCGCGTCGACGGCGAAGGCGGGGGTCGTGGACAGCGAGACGACGGCGACGGCGCCGCAGACGACCGCCACGGTCGCCGCGGCGACGCCCTGGGGCCAGTGGACCGGCCGCCACCGTCGTCGTCGGTCGACGGGACGGCCGACCTGCACGGTGGCGCGCAGCTCGTGGAGCAGCTGGGTCTCGAACGTGTCGAGGGGTGGGGTCATCGGCTGGGCCTTCCGTTCGCCTCGAGGGAGGTCGTCGACCCGGTGTGGAGGCCGAGCGCCTTCTGCGCCCGGTGCAGGCGGACGCGGGCGGCACCGGGTCTGATGTGGAGCACCGCCGCCGCCTCGGCGACGCTCAGCTGGTCGAGGACGACGAGCTCGAACACGGCGCGCGGACCGGGCGTCAGCGCCTCGAGACGCCGGTACAGACCCCGTGCCTCCTGCTCGGCGTCGATCCTCGCCGTCGCGTTCTCGATCGCGTCCGGCTGCAGCTCGCGTCGTCCACCGGCCCGGTCGACCGCACGGGCGCGCCTCGCCCGCTGCCGGTGCTCCATCAGGACCGTGTGGCGGGCGATCCCGAAGATCCATCCACGGGCCGAGCCGCTGGACGGGTCGAACCGCGACGCCGCGCCGATGGCGGCCAGGAACGTGTCGGCGACGAGGTCGGCAGCCGTGTGGGGGTCGTCGACGCGGCGTGCCACGAACCGCTGCACGGCCGGCAGGTGCTCGCGGTAGAAGGTCTCCAACGCGTCCGGGTCGGTCCCGATCCGTCGCACGTCGCTCGAGGCAGTCACACCCGTACTTTGCCGACGGTGGGCCGGGCGTTACATCGACGCGGCACCGATGCTCCTCGGGGCGACCGGGTTCTCAGCCCGGTGCGACGAGCCCGAGCTCGGCGGTCGACGTCTCGCGCATGGCGACCTTGCGGATCTTGCCGGTGACCGTCATGGGGAACTCGTCCACGACCCGCACGTACCGCGGGATCTTGAAGTGGGCGAGCCTGCCGTCGCAGTACGCCCGCACCGCGGCCGCGTCGAGGGGCTCCGCGCCCGCCTTCATCCGGATCCAGGCGCAGAGCTCCTCGCCGTACCGCGGGTCGGGGACGCCGATCACCTGGACGTCCTCGATGTCGGGGTGGGCGTAGAGGAAGTCCTCGACCTCGCGCGGGTAGACGTTCTCGCCGCCGCGGATCACCATGTCCTTGATCCGGCCGACGACGTTGCAGTACCCGTCGTCGCGCATCTCGGCGAGGTCGCCGGTGTGCATCCAGCCGTCGGCGTCGATCGCCTCGGCGGTCTTCTCCGGGTCGTCCCAGTAGCCGAGCATCACCGAGTAGCCCCGGGTGCAGAACTCGCCCGCCTGGCCCCGCTCGACCGTCTCCCCGGTGACCGGGTCGACGATCTTGATCTCCAGGTGCGGGTGCACGCGGCCGATCGACGCGGTGCGGCGCTCGAGGTCGTCGTCGCTGCGGGTCTGGCACGCGACGGGCGAGGTCTCGGTCATGCCGAAGGCGATGGACACCTCGGCCATCCCCATGTCCTCGATGCACCGCTTCATCACCTCGACCGGGCACACCGAGCCCGCCATGATCCCGGTACGCAGGCTCGACAGGTCGTGCTCGGCGAACGTCGGGTGGTTCTGCATGGCGATGAACATCGTGGGCACCCCGTAGACGCCCGTGCACCTCTCGGCGGCGATGGTCCGCAGCGTCGCCTCGGCGTCGAACCCGGGCGCGGGGATCACCATGGTGGTGCCGTGCGAGGTGCATCCGAGGTTCGCCATCACCATGCCGAAGCAGTGGTAGAAGGGCACCGGGATGCACAGCCGGTCGTCGGGGCCGAGGTTGATCAGCTCGGTGGTGAAGTAGCCGTTGTTGAGGATGTTGCGGTGGCTCAGGGTCGCGCCCTTGGGACGGCCCGTGGTGCCGGAGGTGTACTGGATGTTGATCGCGTCGTCGGGTGCGAGCGTGGCCAGGCGCTCGGCCACCGCGCCGGCGGCGACGGCCGTGCCCTCCTCGGCCAGCGCGGACCAGTCGTCGGTGTCGACCAGGACGACCCGCTCGAGCGCCCCGCACTGGTCGCGGGTCTCGGCGATCATCGCGGCGTAGTCGCTTGTCTTGAAGCTGCTGGCCGCGAACAGCACGCGCATGCCGGACTGGTTGGCCGCGTAGACGAACTCGTGCGTCCGGTAGGCCGGGTTGACGTTGACGAGGACGGCGCCGATCTTGGCCGTCGCGTACTGGACCACCGTCCACTCGGCGCAGTTGGGCGCCCAGATGCCCACCCGGTCGCCCGTGGCGATGCCGTGCGCGAGGAGCCCGCGCGCCAGGGCGTCGACGTCGGCGTCGAGCTCGGCCCACGTCCAGCGCCGACCACTGGCCACCTCGACGAGCGCCTCACCGTCCGCGTGGGCGGCCACGGTGCGCTCGAAGTTGGCCCCGATGGTCTCCTCGAGGAGCGGCGTGTCACCGGGGTCGCTGTCCTGGGCGGCGAGGGTGCTCATGACCGAACCCTAGAGCCCACGTGACGTGGAGCACACCTGCGTCCGGCGGCGGGCGCGTCAGGGCGCGCTCGTCAGCCGGAGCGCGAGCAGGGAGGCCGCCGCGAGGGCGAGGACGACCAGCGCCATCGGGACGGCGGTCCCTGCACCACCGAGCCCGGCGACGGGTGCGACGACGCCGGCCGCCGTCCACTGCAGGAAGCCGATGACGGCGGACCCGGTGCCGGGGTGCTCGGGCACCTCGCCCGAGGCCATCGCACCGGCATTGGGACCGACGAGCCCCTGTGCCGACATCAGCACCAGGAAGCCGACCAGGGCGAGCCCGAGCGGCATGTCGAGCCAGAGGGCACCCACGAGGAGCAGCACGCCGGCCGCCGACGTCGCCACGAGGCCCGCCGCGATCACCCGACGGGTCGGGACCCGCCCGGCGAGCCGTGCGGCCACCAGCGTGGCGACCGTCAGGCCGAGAGCGTTGACGGCGAAGTCGACCGCGTACCAGCCCGGCGACAGGCCGTTCATCGACTGCAGCACGAAGGCGGAGGTCGCGACGTAGGCGAAGGTGATGCCCATCGAGGACGCCACCACCACCAGGTACCCCCGGAAGGACCGCCGCCGCAGCACCTGGCCCACCGGCCCGAGCAGGGACGCCAGGCCACCGCCGTGCCGGCGCCCTGCAGGCAGGGACTCGTCGAGCGTGAGCGCGACCGACGCGACCATGACGACGCTCCAGGCGGCCAGCAGCCAGAACGACACCCGCCAGTCCGAGAGCGTGAGGACCAGGGCGCCGACGAGCGGGCCGACGATCGGCGCGACCCCGGCCACGCCCTGGACGAGATTGAGCCCACCGACCAGTCGCGGACCCGACGCGAGGTCGACGACGACCGACCGGGCGATCACCATCGCCCAGCCTCCGGCGAGGCCCTGGACGAGACGGGCGACCATCATCAGGGTGATGCCGGGGGTGGTCGCGCACACCACCGACGCCAGCGTCATCACCACCAGCGCCACGAGCAGGGGGCGGCGTCGGCCCAGGCGGTCCGAGACCGGACCGCCGACGAGCTGGCCGAGGGCCATCCCCACGAAGAACGTGGTCAGCGTCAGCTGCACCTGCGTGGCCCCGACCCCCAGCTCGTCCGCGACCAGGGGGAACGCCGGGACGTACATGTCGGTCGCCAGCGGCGCGATCATGGTCAGGAGCGTCACGTTCACGAGCACGACGACGGGCAGCCCCGTGCCAGGTGCCGCGTCGCCCGGGGTGCGGTCGCGTGCGGGACGCGGCCCCGTCGCTCCGGTGGTGCTCATCAGATCTCCTTCGACGACGGGGGGGGCCGGGACCGGCTCGTCCCCATTCGAACCGATCCGCGCCGCAGCGGGGAGTCCCTGTCCAGGGGTGCCTCGACAGGGACTGTCTGCGTCCCGGGAGAGCACCTAGCGTGGAGCACATGGACAACCGCGCCGAGGTGAGCGACTTCCTGAGGTCCCGTCGGGCCAGACTCACCCCGCGGCAGGTCGGGCTCCCGAGCAGTGGCACCCGCCGGGTGCCCGGGCTGCGACGCAGTGAGGTCGCGACCCTGGCCGGGCTCAGCGTGGAGTACTACACCCGGCTCGAGCGCGGCGCCGTCAGCGGCGCCTCGTCCGAGATGCTCCACGCGATCGCCGTCGCGCTCCGGCTCGACGACGCCGAGCGCGCGTACCTGTTCGACCTCGCCCGCGCGGCCGGTCCCGTCGGCCGCACCCCCCGGCGCCGGAGCGCCCGCACCTGGGTGCCGCACGAGAGCCTGCAGTGGGTGCTCGACGCCATCACCGTCGGACCCGCCTTCGTCCGCAACGGACGGATGGACCTGCTCGCGTGCAACGCGTTGGCCCGGGCGTTCTACAAGGACGTGTTCGACATGCCCGGGCAGCGGCCCAACCTGGCGCACCACACCTTCCTGGACGAGCGTGCCCGCGACTTCTACCCCGACTGGGACCTGTTCGCCGACGTCGCCGTGTCCATCCTGCGCACCGAGGCCGGACGCGACCCCCACGACCGGGAGCTGCAGGACCTCGTCGGCCAGCTCTCCACCCGCAGCCCCGAGTTCGCCGCCCGGTGGGGTCGCCAGGACGTCCGCCACCACGGCACCGGGTCCAAGACGTGGAACCACGACGTCGTCGGCGAGATGACCCTCGCCTTCGAGGGCCTCGAGATGGCCGCCGAGCCCGGGCTCACCCTCACCGTCTACGTCGCCGAGCCCGGGTCGCCGTCGGCCGAGCGCCTGTCGCTGCTCGCCTCGTGGGCCGCGAGCCAGCAGACGCCCGCGCCCCGCGACACGGCCGCCCGCACCGACTGACCCACTACCCCGCCAGGAGCCACCGTGCCGTCACGTCCGTTCGCCGTCCTCGCCCTCGGAGCGCTGCTCGCTGCGTGCAGCCCCTCCCCCGGGGGCGAGACCGCCTCTCGGTCCGACCCCACGGGCGCGCGCACGTCGGCGGCCGCCGGCACCTCCCAGGCGCCGACCGGGTCCACGTCCACGATCGGCACCGAGGACGGCGACCTCGAGGTCGTCGTCGGCGACACCGTGCTGACCGCTCGCCTGCGCGACACCGCTGCCGCCCGCGACCTGCGTGCCCTGCTGCCCGTCACCGTGACGATGACCGACCACGGCGGCGTGGAGAAGACCGGCGCGCTGCCGTCGGCCCTCTCGACCGCGGACGAGCCCGCCGCGGCGGACCCCGACGTGGGTGACCTCGGCTACTACGCACCCGGCCAGGACCTCGTCGTCTACTACGGCGACCAGTCGGCGTTCGACGGCATCGTCGTCCTGGGCCGGTTGCGCGGCGACCTCGGCGCCGTCGCCGACGCGGGCGGCGACGTCACGGTCACCGTCCGCGAGCCCGGCTCGTAGCCGCTCCCCCGGTCGCTTCGAGCGACGGGGCGATCGAGCCGCGGGCGCGTCCCGACCCGTGACCGGCGAGCAGGGCCGGGCCGGCGGCCAGGGGCACGGGGTCGTCGACGAGGTCGGCCCACGGGAGGTGACCGGTGGACGCCAGCGGCGACACGGCTCGCGCAGGTGGTCCACCGACATTCCTCATCGTCCTGGCGCTCATCGCCGCCGTCGACCAGGTCTCCGGCGCCGTGCGCCGTCGCCTGGCCCGCTGACCCCGCCCGGTGACCGCGCAGGTCGCGCTCACCCCGGTCCGGGCTCGCTCCTGCCGGCGCTGCTCGGGCCCGGCACCGCCGGGCCCGAGCTGGTCCGTGCGACCAGACGGGCGGCGACGTCGCGGAGCTTGACGTTGTTGTTCTGCGAGTGCGCGCGCAGGATCGCGAAGGCCGTCTCCGCGTCGCAGCGCTGCTGGCTCATCACGATGCCCAGCGCCTGGTCGATGACCGACCGCGAGACCAGGGCCTGCTCGAGCTGGGCGGCCTGCTCGTCGCTGCGCCACTGGCGCAGGGCGAGGGCCAGCGCCGTCGAGGCCTGGGCCACGAAGGCCAGTGCGTCGCGTCGCACCACGCCGTCGAAGGCGTGCGGGGAGCGCTGGTCGTACAGGTTCACCGCACCGACCGAGACCCCGGCGACGAGCAGCGGCATGCTGAGGGACGACCGCACGCCCATCGTCCGCGCCGGGCCGATGTAGTCCGGCCACCGGCCCTCGGACCCGACGTCGGAGACGTCGACCACCTCGCCCGTGGCCATCGCCTGCAGGCACGGTCCCCCGTCGACCTCGTACTGGCGCTCGTCGAGGCGTGCGGCGAGCCCGTCGCTGGAGGACACCGTGACCGGCTGCCGGCCGTGGCGGCTGGTGATCCCGCACGAGACCGGCGGCTCCACCGCCCGGCTCGCCAGGTCGGCGGTCTGCTGCAGGAACGAGTCGATGCCCTCCATCGACATCAGCAGCGTCTGCAGGGCAGCCAGGTGGTCGGCAGGAGATCGGTCGTCGTCGGACATGAGGGGCACGCCTTCGTCCCGACCCGGTTCGCGGGTCCGTGGTCTCACCGAAGACGGCGGAACCTGGACGGCCCGTGCGGAAGACCCGCGGCACCCCCGACGCTATACCCGCAGAGCGACGATCACCTCATGATCACGACCGGTCACGGACGGCCGAGGCGTGCTCGGCGGTGGGCGACGGGCCCCGGATGGTCCGACCGATCGAGCGCTCGTCGGGCGGATCCGGCCGCTGGGGCGCACGGTGGGGGCAGGACCTCCACGCTCGGCCCGTCCTGCACCACCACCCCGGCCGGACGACCAGAGCTGCGACCTCGTCCCGATCCCCGACGCGTGAGCGACGTGACGTACCGGACGGACGAGCATGGCAGAGCGATCGACCTCCCGCGTGCCCTCGGTCGCCGGGGAGCACGCACCGGACGTGTCGCTCGTGACGATCGGCGCGGTGGCCGCGCAGCTGTCGGTGCCGTCGACGACCCTGCGCACCTGGAGCCGTCGCTACGGGCTGTCGCCGACCGGACGCACCGCCGGCGGGCACCGGCGGTTCAACCCCGAGGACGTCCAGCGGCTGCACGTGATGGTGCACCTGCTGGGCCTGGGGGTGGCAGCCGGATCGGCGGCGCAGAAGGCGCGTGACGCGCTCCCGGCCGACCTCGCCCGGTCGTGGGCCGTCGCGCCCGGCCAGGCGGCCTTCGACCACCTGCTCCGCTCGGGTCCGGTCGCCGTGGTCGAGGCGCTGGTGGCGGCCGCGCAGGTGCTGGACCCGACGACCATCGACGCCCTCACCGGCCTGAGCATCGACCGCTCGGGGGTCGAGGTCGCTTGGGACCAGGTGATGGCCCCCTTCCTGGCCTGCCTCTCGGTCCTGCGGCTCGAGGTCGGTGCCGACGAGGTGGCCGGCGCGGTCGTCGAGCAGCTGGCGATCGAGCGCCTCGTCGGCGTGCTGTCGTCGCCCCACCGGCAGGCGAGGTCGGGGCCCTCGGTGCTGCTGGCCGGTCTCGGCGACGGGGGCCACGCGCTGCCGCTGCTCGTGGTCCAGGGAGCGCTCGACACCGATCACGTCCCCACCGTCAACCTGGGGCGCCGGACCCCCGCCGCCACCGTGGCGCGGGCGGTCTCGCGGCTCGCGCCCGCCGCGGTCTTCCTCTGGTCCGAGCAACCGCCCGAGGACGACGACGGGATCTGGTCGCTCGTCGGGGCCACCGGACAGGTGCCGCTCGTGGTGGTCGGCAGCCCCGACCCGCGGCGGGGCGGGCTCCTCGGCACCGGCGCCCCCACGAGCACGGCCGCTCGCGTGCTCGCCGCGATCCGCGGGGCGCTCTAGGGCCGTCGGGTGCTCGCGCGGACCCAGCGGTCGCCCGCGCGCGGCCGCTCGGCGGTCAGGGCCGCGGCCACGACCTGGCGGACCCCGGCGGCCAGACCGAGAGCCAGCCCGAGCTCGTAGGGGTCCTCGTCGGCCGGGCAGCTGAGCGCACCGGTGAGCGAACCGACGACCGTCGCGGCGACCACGTGGAGGTAGGGATCGGGAGCCGAGGACGTCCGTCGGCGCCCCGAGACCACCCCCCGGAACACCGCCACGTCCTCGCGGCAGCCCGTCCAGGCGGCGATGATCACCGCCCGCGCGAGCCCGAGACCCGTCTCGAGACGGTCGGCCGGCACCCCCTCGTCCGGCTGCCTCCCCCACGTCCGCTCGGCCGTGATGGCGGCCAGCACCGCCCGCTGGCCGCTGAGGAACGGGTCCTGGTGCAGGGCCCGGCTGGTCGACACCAGGAGCCGGCGGTCGGCCGGCCCCAGGGAGACGAACCCGTCACCCGCCCCGCGGACGGCGTCCGCGCACCGTCCGAGGTGGTCGCCGGCGACGCACCCGTCGCGGGCGTCCGCGCCGAGGACGGCCCGCGCCGCCAGCACCGCCTCGAGGCTGGAGGGCCTGGACGTCCGAGCCCGGGGGCGCACCTCGTCCGCGACCCGTCGGCAGACCCGCATCACCTCGTCGAGGCAGGACAGCTGGGCCGCCAGGTCGAGGACGGGTGGGTGGCCGGGGGTCTGGGTGCGGTCGTCGAGCAGGGACATCGGGCTCCGTCCTGCCGGAGCCGCCCGCGGGCGAGGCGTCCGGGTCACCCGCCGCGGTGGTCGCGGACGGTACCGCCATGGCACCGCGCGGACCGCCGGGTCGGTAGTGCCCGCGGGCTCCACCGGTCGGGACCTTGGTCCCGCCCGGCCTCGGCGAGCCGCGTGGCCGTCCCACCACCTCGGGACCGAAGACCCTGGAGTCGCCGCCCGTCGATCACCAGGCTGGGACCATGACCGACCTCGCGACCCACCCCCACTCCTCCAGCGCCGCGGTGACCGCCCACGCGGTCGTCGTCGGCACCGACGGCTCCGAGCGGAGCCGCGGTGCGGTCCGGTGGGCCGCCCACGAGGCGCGGCACCAGGGACTCGCCCTGCGCGTCTTCATCGCCCTGGACGACTTCGTGGTGCCCGGCGCCTACCTGCCCTCGAACGTCCTCCTCGAGGACGCCGACGCGACCGAGCAGCTCGTCCTGGACGACCCCGAGCTCGCCGCCGCCGCGCAGGACGGGGTCGACGTCGCGGCCGTCACCGTGTCCGGGACCCCTCCTCAGGTGCTGCTCGACGCCGCCGAGAACGCCAGGATGCTCGTGGTGGGCTGCCGGGGGGCGGGGGGCTTCTCACGCCTCGTCATGGGCTCGACCTCCACCACGCTGGCCGGCCACGCACCGTTGCCCGTCGTCGTCGTCCCAGACTCGTGGCACCCCCGGGCCGACGCTCCGGGCTCGGTCGTCCTCGGCGTCGACCTGCACGCACCCGTCAAGGAGTCGATCGAGTTCGCGATGCGTCACGCCGCCGCGACCGGCGTCCGCCTGCGGGCGGTCGCCGTCTGGGACACCGGCCAGGCGCGGCTCCTCGATCCCGAGGAGCGCCGCAGCGCCTTCGCGTCCGCCCACGACAGCGGGCTCGCGCACCTCGGCGTGATCCTCCGGCCCTGGGTGAAGGCCCACCCGGGCGTGGAGGTGCGCCCCGAGATGGTGATGGGTCACCCCGCCGGGACGCTCGTCGAGGTCGCCGGGGAGGTCGGCGCCGGCCTCCTCGTGGTCGGCCGGCCGCGCACCACGTCGGTGCTCGGCTTCCCCCTGGGCTCCACCGCCAACGCCGTGCTGCACCACTCCGGCCGCCCCACCGCGGTCGTGCCCCCCGTCGCGTAGCCGGACCCGGCTCGACCGGTCAGACGTCGTCCGACAGGTCGAGGGTGCCGTCGAGGACGGCGCCGGCCACCTCGTCGAGGTCGCGGTGGTGGGCGAAGGCGTACGCGCGCATCCGGACGAGCGCGTCGACGAGCGGCACGCCCAGGTCGACCATCAGGGCGCCCTGCGCCTGGTAGATCCGGGCCCGGGTCCCGAGCGCCGAGGTCAGGCCGGGGTCGAGCCCGCCCGCACGCCCCGGCGCGGCGCTGTCGAGGAGGGTCTCGGTGGCCATCTCGGCGAACCCGAGGGCGGTCAGCAGGTCGCGGTCGGGCATCGGTCCCGGCACGTCGGCGTAGACGTCGAGGACACCGAGGCCGACGGCACCGACCTGGAGCGGGAACGCGAAGACCGCCCGCACGCCCGCCTCGAGGGCCGAGGTCGTGTAAGCGGGCCACCGCGTCTCGCGGTCCAGGTCCGAGGCGAGCACCGGGCGCCGGGTCTTGAAGGAGTCGTGGCAGGGGCCCTCGCCGAGGACGAACTGCAGCTCGTCCACCCGGGCGCTCCACGGGTCGGAGCTCGCGATCACCGCCTGCGAGCCCATGGCGTCCGACATCAGGTTGACCGCTGCGCCGCACACCGGCAGATCGGCCAGCAGCGCGCGGCACACGCGGTTCAGGACGGTGACGGGGTCGTCGGGGTCTCCGTCGCCCTGGGGCGACGCGGCGGCCATCGACGCGAGGACGCGCGCGCGGAGGTCGTGGGTGCCATGGGCGTCCCCGGGTCCCTGGTGCGGCATGAGTCCCTCTCGGACTTCTTCGTCGTCACCGGGGACAGGGGTGAGAGGTGGAGATGCGTCGTGGGCTCAACGTACGCCCTCACGGTCGGCCCGACGACCCGCCGGCGGTCGAGGTCACATCGGCTTGATCCCTCGCGGGCCGCGGCTTACCGTGAGGTCTCCCACCCGGTCGTCCCGGTCCCCGACGTCGGCCCGTGCACCACTGTTCCCGAAAGAGGGACATGACCGACCTGTGGGGCCTCCAGGGCCCGTGCCCGGGCCCGAGGCGGGGACGATGATCCCCGCCGAGCACCTGTCCGACATCTTCGTCGAGATGGCCGACTCGCTCGTGGACGACTTCGACCTCGTCGACTTCCTGCAGAACCTGACGGTGCGGGCGGTGGAGGTCAGCGGGGCCGCCTCGGCCGGTCTGCTCCTGGCGGACCACCACGACGACCTGCACTACATGGCCGCCTCCAGCGACAGCGGCCGCCTGCTCGAGCTCTTCCAGCTGCAGAACGAGGAGGGACCGTGCCTTGACTGCTTCCGCACGCGCGTCCCGGTGGTGAACTCCGACCTCCGTGAGGCGTCCGAGCGGTGGCCGCTGTTCGCCCCCCGCGCGCTCTCGGCGGGCTTTCGCTCCGTCCACGCGTTCCCGATGCGGCTGCGCGACCGCGTGGTGGGGGCGCTCAACATCTTCGGCAGCGAGGACGCGGTCCTCGCCCCCGAGGACGTGCGGGTCGTGCAGGCCCTGGCCGACGTCGCCACGATCGCGATCCTGCAGGAGCAGGCGATCACCAACGCCGGCACCCTCACCGAGCAGCTGCAGTCCGCGCTGAACACCCGCCTGGTGATCGAGCAGGCCAAGGGCGCCATCGGGCGCGCGCAGCGCATCGACGTCGACGCGGCCTTCGACCTGCTGCGCCGCTACGCCCGCAGCCGCCGGGTGGCCGTGCGCGAGATCTCGCTGTCGGTGCTGAACGACCCGACGGGTGACGCCGCACGCGAGCTGCTCGGTCCGGCCTGACACCCGCGCGCGGCGTCGGGACCAACGTCCCGTCCCACGGGGGCCCGCGACCGTGACCCGCACGGCAGGGGGACGGCACGCTGAGGGAGTCGACCCGAACGGAGCCCCATGGAACACCCCCGCCCCTTCCCGCCCTCACCGACGCGTGGGCACCAGGTCGACCTCGAGCCCGCCCGGTGCTGGGCCCTGGTCGACGAGCAGGAGGTCGGCCGGATCGCGCTGGTGGTCGACGACGCCATCCAGGTGCTCCCGGTGGCCTACGTCCGGGTGGACGAGACGGTCTACTTCCGTACCTCGGCCTTCGGCCTGATCGCCCGCCACGTCGACGGCCAGCCGGCGTCCTTCGAGGTCGACGACGTGCACACCGACGAGCGGTCCGGGTGGTCGGTGCTGCTCACGGGCACGGCCCGCCGGGTCGTCGACCCCGAGCTGCTCGCCCGGCTCTGGACCCCGTCGCCCCCGCTCCCCTGGGCCGACGGGGTCCGCAACCTCTGGGTGGGCATCACCGTCGAGCACGTCACCGGGCGCTCGGTGCAGCAGCGTTGACCGGTCGCCGGGTGCCGTGGGAACCGGGCTCGACCGACGGGCCGCGGGGAGCCAGCGGCCGAGGAGGACAGCGCTTCCCGGCACGATCGCGTCCCGACCATCCAGGTCGGTGACGTCCTCGGCCCCCTCACGCCCCGCCTCGCACGACGAGCAGCCGCAGCACGTCTGACGGGGCTCCGCGTGGTGGGTCCATGCCCCACGCCAGCACGCCCCCCGTGCTCGCCGACTGGGTCGAACGGCCCGAGCCGCTACGGTGGGCTCGGCTCCCCCGACCCCGGAACCCCCGAAGGGACGGAGGACGCCCATGACCGACGAACCCGGCCCCAGGCTGGACCTCGAGCGGCTCCTCGAGCAGCTGGTGGAGCGCGCGGGCGAGGTGATGTCCACCCACGTCCGCCTGCGGCGGCTGATCCGCGCCAACCAGGCCGTCGTCGAGCACCTCGACCTCGCCGGGGTGCTCCGCGAGATCATCGAGGTCGCCGTCGAGCTGGTCGGTGCGTCCTACGGGGCCATCGGCGTCACCGGCCCGGACGGATACCTCGAGCAGTTCATCCACGTCGGCATGACCCCCGAGGCCGTCGGCCGGATGGACCGGCGCCTGCCCGAGGGCCGTGGTCTGCTGGGTGCGCTCGTCGCCGACCCCACGCCCGTGCGGCTGGCCCGCATCGCCGACGACCCCCCGCTCGGTGGGGTTCCCGGCGCACCACCCCCCGATGACGAGCTTCCTGGGCGTGCCCCTGCGGGTCCGCGACGAGGTGTTCGGCAACCTCTACCTGACCGAGAGCACGGCCGGCGCGTTCAGCGCCGACGACCAGGAGCTGGCCTCGGCGCTGGCCGCGACGGCGGGTGTCGCGATCGCGAACGCGCGGCTCTTCGAGGAGAGCCAGCGTCGGGAGCGGTGGTCGGCGGCCATGGCGCGGGTGGCCCAGCAGCTGCTCGTGCCCCAGGACACCGACCTCCTGGACCTGATCGCCCGGACCGTGCTGGAGCTGACCGGGGCCGACCTGGTCAGCATCGCGGTGCCCACCCACGACGGGAACGGCACGCACCTGCGGATCGAGCGCGCCGTGGGCGAGCGCGCCGACGCGGTCCGCGGGCTGCTGCTCCCCGTCGACGGCACGATGGCCGGTGCGGCGTACGCCTCGGGCCGCCCCCAGCTGGTCCAGGACGTGGCCGACAGCAGCGTCGTGCCCCACCTGAGCGGGCTCGACCTCGGGCCGGCGATGGCCGTGCCGATGCTCACCGCGCGTGGCGCGCGCGGTGCCGTGTCGGTGGCGCGCGAGGCCGGGGCGCCCGCGCTCACCGACCACGACCTCGACGTCGCCGCCTCCTTCGCCGCGCAGGCGGCCCTCGCCCTCGAGCTCGCCACCGCGCAGGCCGACCAGGGCCGGATCTCGCTGCTCGAGGACCGGGACCGGATCGCCCGCGACCTCCACGACCACGTGATCCAGCGGCTCTTCGCGACCGGGCTCGGCCTGCAGGGCGTCAGCACGCGCCTCCCCCCGGGTCCGGACCGCGACCGCGTGCGGGCCCAAGTGGACGAGATCGACGGCACCATCCGACAGATCCGGACCAGCATCTTCGCGCTGCAGTCCGACCCCGAGGGCGGCAGCCCGGCGCTGCGCGCGCAGGTGCTCGCGGTGGTCGGGACCGCGGTGCCGTCGCTGCGGACCCCGCCACGGGTCGACTTCCGCGGCCCCGTCGACCTGCTCGTCCCGGCGGCCATCCATGCCGACGTCCTCGCCGTCCTGCGCGAGGGACTGACCAACGTGACGCGGCACGCCGCCGCGTCCACGGTGCAGGTGTGCGTCGACGTGACCGGGCAGCAGCTCGTCGTCACCATCGACGACGACGGCCGGGGCACCCACGGCTCGAGACGACGCAGCGGGCTGGCCAACCTGCTCGACCGGGCGGAGGCCGCGGGCGGGACCTGCGTGCTCGGCCCGCTCACCCCCCGGGGATCCCGACTCACCTGGAGGGTCCCCCTACCCGAGGAGACACCGTGATCCGCATCTTCCTGGTCGACGACCACGAGGTCGTCCGACGAGGTCTGACCGACCTCCTCAGCAGCCACCCCGACCTCGAGGTGGTCGGCGAGGCCGGTGACGTCCGCGACGCGCTCGCCCGGATCCCGGCGGCCCGACCCGACGTCGCGGTCGTCGACGCGCGGCTGCCCGACGGCAGCGGCATCGAGGTCTGCCGGGCGGTGGGCGCGCTGGACCCGCCGGTGCGGAGCCTCATCCTCACCTCCTACGACGACGACGACGCCGTCTACGCCGCGGTGATGGCCGGTGCGGCCGGCTACCTGCTCAAGGAGGTCGGCGGGTCCCGCCTCGTCGAGTCGATCCGGCTGGTCGCCGACGGCCAGTCGCTGCTCGACCCCGCCGTGACCGAGCGGGTGCTGAGACGGCTCCGCGAGCCCCGTCACGTCGACGAGCGGCTCGCGCGCCTCAGCGCCCGCGAGCGCCAGATCCTGGTCCTCATCGCCACCGGCATGACCAACCGCCAGATCGGTGCCGAGCTGTTCGTGGCGGAGAAGACCGTCAAGAACTACGTGTCGGGGCTCCTCGCCAAGCTCGACATGGAGCGACGGACGCAGGCGGCCGTGTTCGGGACCGAGATGCGTGCCGAGCTCGAGGCGATCGCGTCCACCCGGGGCGGGTGACGCAGGCCTCGTCCGCACCGGGACGTTCGCCCCTGTCGGCCGGGCGATGCCGCGGCGAGGCTCGAGGTGGTCGGAAGGAGACCCCATGCAGCCGAGCCCCGCCGACGACGCCGACGCACCGGCCCCGCGCATCGAGCCCGCCGGTCGGGGCACGGTGGTGGTGGGGCACGACGGGCCCGGCGCCGCCGACCACGCGCTGCGCCGAGCGGGCGAGCTGGCCCGCCGACTCGACGACGTGCTGGTCGTCGTCCGCGCCTACTCGCTCGCCGGCGACGCCCCCTGGGCGAGCAGTCCCCCGCGCCAGGACCCCTCCGCCTCCGAGGTCGGGGCCGTCGTGACCGACGAGCTGCGACGCGACGTCGCTCGCGTGCTCGGCCACCACGACGGCGCGGTGCTCCTCCGCGTCGAGCACGCCACCGCGGTCCGCGCGCTCACCGCCGTGTCCGACGGGGCCGACATGCTGATGCTCGGGTCGCACGGTGCGCAGGCCGGTCCCCGGCACGATGACCATCCCGGCTCGGTCAGCCGCCGGTGCCTGCGCGACGCCACCTGTCCGGTGCTGCTCGTCGGACCCGGGACCGATCCCGCTCCCCGCGGTCCGGTGCTCCCACGGCGTCGGACGCCCGACGAGCCCTCGCCGTGGACGCCGTCGCGGCACCACCTGGAGGTGCTGATCGGCGCCGGCACCCTCGCGCCGTCCATGCACAACACCCAGCCCTGGACGTTCTGGACCGCGGGCGCCGACCTGTGCGTCGGCCTCGACGGGGCGAGGCTCCTCCCGGCGGAGGACCCCGGGTCACGGGCCGCCGTGCTGTCCGTCGGGGCCGTGGTCACCAACCTGCGGTGCCAGGGCGCGGCCGGCGACCTCGGCACCGACGTGACCTGGCTCCCGCCGTCGAGGAACGGTCGCACGGCGCTGGCCGCGGTCCACCTCGACCCCGGCGCCGACGTCGACCACGAGCTGGCGACGCTCGCCCTCTCGATCCCCCTGCGCCGCACCCGACGCCGCCCGATGAGCGGACGCCCCCTCACCGCCTCGGCCGAGCGCGACCTCGCGCTCGCCGCCTCGTCCGAGGGCGCCCGGCTCCTCCCGGTGCCCCGGGGGACGACGCGCGAGGCGCTCCTCGAGCTGGTCGACGAGGCCGCCCTCCTGGACCGGGTGGACGATCCGCGCCACCTCGAGCGTGACTCCTGGACCGGGGGCGTGCGGACCGCCGACGGCATCCCCGAGCGCTCCTTCGGGCAGCAGGACCGCGGCCGGGCCGTGATCCGCGACTTCGCCCCGGGTGTCCCCTCCGCAGTGCGCGGCTGGGCCGCGTTCGAGCCCGACGCGCCGCTCTACCTGCTCGGCACCGTCCGCGACGACGAGATCGGCTGGCTCCGCGCCGGTGCCGCGCTCGAGCACCTCTGGCTGGTGGCCACCTCGCGCGGCCTGGCCATGTCGTTCCTCAACCAGGTGCTCGAGCGCGACGACCTCCGCCGTCGGACCCGCGCCCTGGTGGACGACGCCGTCTGGCCGCACATGGTCGTCCGGCTGGGGTACGGCGACCCGCCGGTGGCCACGCCGCGTCGACCGTGGCAGAGCTTCCTGACCTGAGCGTCGCCGCCGCCGGCCGGCGTTCCCGGTGCCATGGTCACCAACCTGCGGTGCTAGGGCGCGGCCGGCGACCTCGGTACCCGCGCGGGCTCCCACCGCCCTCCCACCCCCAGCCGGGGAGGTCAGTCGACCGGGACGCCCCACCGTGTCGCGAGGTCGCGGACGCGGGCGTCGATCTCGTCGCGCACCAGACGCATCCGCTCGATGCCGTCGACGCCGCGGTCCGACGGCTCGTCGAGCTCCCACGTCTCGAGCCGGACGTCGGGGTCGACCCGCAGGTCGGCTTCGCGCCCCAGCACCACCACGACGTCGGCACGGGCGACCATCTCGTCGGTCAGCCCGCGCGGGACGTGGTGCCCGATGTCGACGCCCTGCTCGGCGAGCACCTCGGCCGACAGGGCGTTGACCGCGGTGCCCGGCTCGGTGCCGGCCGAGGCGACGTGCGCCCGGCCGCCGACCGCACGGGTCAGCAGGGCCGCGGCCATCGGCGACTTGCCGCCGTTCCGGGCGCACACGAAGAGGAACCCGGGGGTGCTCATGCCGACGCTCCCGCCGGCGCGGTGCGGCGGCCCCGGAGCCACAGCGCGACGTAGACGAGCCCGACCAGGACCGGCACCTCGATCAACGGGCCGACGACCCCGGCCAGCGCCTGGCCCGAGGTGACCCCGAACGTGCCGATGGCGACGGCGATCGCGAGCTCGAAGTTGTTGCCCGCGGCGGTGAAGGACAGCGTGGCGGTCTTCTCGTACCCGAGCCCCAGGCGGGACCCGGCGACCCAGGACACGCCGAACATCACCAGGAAGTAGGACAGCAGGGGCAGGGCGATCCGCACGACGTCGAGCGGGCGGCTCGTGATCGCGTCGCCCTGCAGCGCGAACAGCACCACGATCGTGAACAGCAGCCCGTACAGGGCGAGCGGGGCGATCCTCGGCAGGAAGGTGCCCTCGTACCAGTCGCGACCCCGGGCCCGCTCACCCAGCGTGCGGGTGAGGAACCCGGCGGCCAGCGGGATGCCGAGGAACACGAGGACGCTCGTCACGATGGCCCCGACCGAGAACTCCGCGCTGGTCGTCGACAGGCCGAGCCACCCGGGCAGCACCTGCAGGTAGAACCAGCCGAGCGCACCGAACGCGACGACCTGGAACACGCTGTTGATCGCGACCAGGACGGCGGCGGCCTCCCGGTCGCCGCACGCGAGGTCGTTCCAGATCAGCACCATCGCGATGCACCGGGCCAGCCCGACGATGATCAGGCCGGTGCGATACTCGGGGAGGTCGGGCAGCAGCAGCCAGGCCAGCACGAACATCAGTGCGGGGCCGACGAGCCAGTTCAGCACGAGCGAGGCCACCAGCAGGCGACGGTCGCCGGTGATCCTCGACGTCTCCGTGTACCGGACCTTGGCCAGCACCGGGTACATCATCAGCAGCAGCCCGACGGCGATCGGCAGGCTCACCGACCCGACCTCCACCGCGGCCAGCGCGTCGTCCACCCCGGGCACGGTCCGTCCGAGGACGAGGCCGACGACCATCGCGACGACGATCCAGATCGGCAGGAAGCGGTCCAGGACCGAGAGCCGGGCGACGACCGCCGACTCCGGGCGTGTGGGCGGCGCGGTGGTCACGGCAGCACTCCTGGGCCTCGGCAGACATCGACGACCGTCGATCCACCGATCCTGACCAACACATCGACACCTGTCAATACGAGGTCGTACGATCGGGCGATGAGCACCGACGAGGCCTGCTGCGCACCCCTCGTCTCGGCGCCGCTCGGCGCCGACGAGGCCGTAGAGCTCGCGGCGACGATGAAGGCGCTGGCCGACCCCACCCGCCTGCGCCTGCTGTCGCTCGTCGCGGCGCACGAGGGCGGCGAGGCGTGCGTCTGCGACCTCACCGGGCCGGTCGGGCTGAGCCAGCCGACGGTCTCGCACCACCTGAAGAAGCTCGTGGACGCCGGCCTGCTCACGCGCGAGCAGCGTGGCGTGTGGGCCTTCTACGCGGTGCGCACGGCGGCGCTGGGCGCCGTCGCCGACGTGCTGCGCGACCCCGCGCCCGGGACCGCTCAGGCGGCGTCGAACTGCTGACGCGCCAGTCGCCAGATGCTCGGGGACACGTCGCCGTGGGTGCACAGCGGGGTGAGCCGGTCGGCGAGGCGCGCGTCGCCGTGGGTCTCGAGCAACGACGCCGGGGCGAAGTGGTCCTGCCGGTCGAGCCAGCCGTCGACCAGCCGCTGCCGCTGCCGGGTGCTGGTGGCGTCGGGCGACGCGCGGGCCGCCTTGGCCAGCAGGGCGAGCAGGGTCGAGGACTCCCGGTGCAGGTAGGGCGTCGAAGTGGTCATCCCACCAGTGTCCGGGGCCGAGATGTCCAGGAGTTGACGTGCTCGCTACGACTGGGGTCCGACTCGGTCGGAGCCGCCCGCGAGCCGTCGTCGTGCTCCGGCCCGCCGGACGGGCGTATGGTCATGAGGTCAGGGGTCCTGCGACCGTCGCGACCAAGTGCGGTCATTCCTGGTTCTCACGAACAGGACGTCCCTGCGGGCAGCGCTACGGCTGAGGTCGCACACGGCCCTCGGATTGGCAACGCGATGGATCATCGCGCCGTGAACCACGCCCTCGCCCGGCTCGTCTCGCTCGCGACCGAGATCGTGGACCCTCGGGTCGCCGCGCGGGCCCTCGCCGACGCCGCCGACGGCGTGCTGGGGGTCGACGGCGTCGGCGTCGCGCTCCACGGCGCCGCCGGGCACCGGTCCGTCCATGCCACGACCGAGCCGGCTCACGTGCTCGAACGCCTCCAGGACGAGCGCACCACGGGGCCGCGCGCGCAGGCAGACCGGTCGGGTGCCGACGTCGCCGCCTGGGGGGACGCCGGGCTCGCGGTGTGGCCGCACCTCGCCGACACCGCCCGGACCGTGGGGATCGGCTGCGTGACGGTGATGCCCCTGGTCAGCCGCGGACGGTGCTGGGGCGTCCTCAGCCTGTACACGTCGAACCCGGAGCCCGTGGCGCCCGACGTGCTCGAGGCCGCCCGGATCCTGGCCGACGTCACCACCTCCCTGCTCGTGAAGGCCGCGGACGGCCAGGCGGCCCGTGACGCCAAGATCGACGTCCTGCGTCGCGCGAGCCGCGACCCCCTCACCGGGGCGTCCAGCCGGCTGGTGCTGTCCGCGCGCCTGGACCAGGCCCTGCACGAGTCGCGGCGTCGGGGCACCACCACCGGCGTGCTCTTCGTCGACGTCGACGACTTCCGGGGCGTCCGCCGCACCCACGGCCCCGCCGCGGGCGACGAGGTGCTCCGCGAGACGGCGCGTCGCATCGGCGCCCAGCTCCGTCGCTCGGACACCCTCGCCCGCCTGGCCGACGACGAGTTCGTGGTCGTCTGCTGCGACCTCGCCGGCACCGTCGACGACCCCGACGGGCCACTGCGCACCGTGGTCGACCGGATCCGCCGCGCCATGCTCCCCGCCGTCCGGACCGCGGCCGGCGACGTGGTGGTCTCGCTCAGCATCGGCGAGGCGGTCTCGACCGGCACCGACCTCGGGGCCCACCTGATCGACGAGGCCGACCGGTCGATGTACCGGTCCCGGGCGTCGAGGGCCGACGGGTGAGGCGCGGGTCACCGGGCCGGTGACGGGCCGCCCGGTCGCAGCGACTGGGTCCCGATGACCGACAGCAGACCCAGCCGCTCGTGGCTGACGGTCCCGGGGACCGCGGTGTAGACCATCAGGGCGTGCGCCTGGTCGGGGTCGACGAGCCGCTGGCAGTGCAGCTCCAGGGTCCCGACCTCCGGGTGGACGAAGTGCTTGGTCTCGCGGGGACGGACGCCGACCTCCTGGGTCGCCCACAGCGCCCGGAACTCCTCGCTCCGCTCGAGCAGCAGGTCGCTGAGCCGGGCGGCCGCCGAGTCCGGCCCCTCAGCGCACGGATCTCCCGCAGGCCGGACGTGAAGAGACGGCTCATGAAGGCGTGCTCCTCGGGCGCGTAGAGCGCACGGGCGGACGGCTCGGTGAACCAGCGGTACCCCAGGCTGCGTCCGGGTCCGCGCCGTGACGCGAGGTCGCCGGTGAGGGCGACCCCGAGCCTGGTCTGCCGGAGCGTCTCGCCGAGCTCGGTGATGATCTCGGCGGGGGTGTCGTCCAGCCGGTCGAGCACCCGCAGGAGCCCGGGGCTGAGGTGCTCGCCGTCGGCCCCGCGCGTCGGCGGGTGGTGGCCCGCGAGGTGGAACAGGTGGTCGCGCTCGCGGTGCGAGAGGTGCAGCCCCAGGGCGATCGAGGCGAGCATCTGCTCGGACGGCTGCGGTCCGCGCTCGCGCTCGAGCCGCGCGTAGTAGTCCACCGACATGTGGCACAGCGCCGCCACCTCCTCGCGGCGCAGTCCGCTCGTCCGGCGCCGGGCCCCGCGGGGCAGCCCCACGTCCTCGGGCTGCAGCGCGCCCCGACGCGCGCGGAGGAACTCGGCCAGCGCCGTGCGGTCGATCATGTCGCTCCTCGTCGCCGTCCTGCGGGTGGACGACCCTGTCTACCGTCCCCGGCCGCCCGCAGCCACGCCTCGTCGATCCCCCCGTGGATCCCACGCGGCCCCCGGACCACGGCGCGCCGATCCTCGGAGCGGCGGTCCCTGGATCAGCCCGGTCGCGACCGTGAGGCTGGTGCGACCACCACCATCACCCACCGAGGAGCCGGACGTGCCGCGTCAGCAGATCGACCCCACCCTTCCCGACCTGCGGGGCCGACGCGCCGTGGTCACCGGCGCGAGCGACGGCGTGGGCCTCCGGATCGCCCAGCAGCTCGCGGCGGCCGGCGCCGAGGTGGTCATGCCCGTCCGCAACCGCGCCAAGGGCGGGGCCGCCGTCGACCGCATCCGCGAGACCCAGCCACAGGCGCGGGTGTCGCTGCGTGACCTCGACCTCTCCTCACTGCAGTCGGTCGCGGCCCTCGGCCGCACGCTCGGCGAGGAGGGCCTCCCCATCCACCACCTCGTCAACAACGCCGGCGTGATGACCCCACCCACCCGGATGACCACGCAGGACGGTCACGAGCTGCAGCTCGGGACCAACCACCTCGGCCACTTCGCGCTGGTCGCCCACCTGCTCCCCCTGCTGCGAGCGGGCGGTGCCCGCGTGACGTCGCAGGTCAGCATCGCCGCTCGCAGCGGCTCCCTCGACTGGGACGACCCGGAGAGCGAGCGCAGGTACGTCGGGGGCCGGGCGTACAGCCGGTCCAAGATCGCCCTGGGCCTGTTCGGCCTGGAGCTGGACCGTCGCAGCCGGGCCCTGGGGTGGGGCATCTCGAGCAACCTGTCGCACCCCGGCGTCGCCCCCACCAGCCTGCTGGCCGCCCGTCCCGAGATCGGGCGGAGCGGCGACACCCCGCAGGTACGCCTGATCGGCTGGCTGTCCGCCCGGGGCATCCTCCTCGGCACCGTCGACGGCGCCGCCCTGCCGGCCCTGGTGGCGGCGGCCTCCCCCGATGCCGAGGGGGGACGGCTGTACGGGCCCGGCGGGACCGGCCACCTCGCGGGCCCGCCCGTGGAGCAGGCGCCGTACCGCCCGCTCCGCGACGTCGACGCCGCCGCACGGCTGTGGCAGCTGTCCGAGGACCTCACGAGCACCGTCCTCGCCCCGACCTGACGGACCGCCGGCCGGCCCGCGTCGCGTACGGTCCGGGTGACCGCACCGCTCGGACCGACGCGAAGGACCCCCATGAAGCTCTCCACCCGCAACCAGCTGCCCGGCACCGTCGTCTCGATCACCTCGGGCGAGGCCATGGCGGTCGTCAAGATCCAGCTCGCCGGCGGCGAGGTCATCACCTCGTCCATCACCCGGGACGCGGTCGCCGACCTCGAGCTCGTCGAGGGCTCCGCGGTCACCGCGCTGGTGAAGTCGACCGAGGTCGCGCTCGCCGTCCTCTGACGCCCTCCGCGCCGACCGACCCCACCGGCAGCTACTGCTGCACGAGGTCGGTCCACCCGTCGGCGGTCTGCAGCTGCGGACGGTCGATCTCCCCGACCATCCCCGAGTGCAGCCGCACCACGACGTCGGTGCCGTCGGGCAGCGACGCAGAGAGCTCCTTGGTGCCGTAGACCACGCGCGTGTCGTCGACCGGCTGCCCGTCGACCTCGAGGCGGGCCCGGTTGACGATGGCGAGCCGCTGGTCGAAGACCAGCTCGATCTCGTGGCCGGCGTGGGTCCCGTGGTACCGGGTGACGTCGAGCATGCGTGTCTCCTTCGTGGATTCCGTTATTCTCACTAACGTAACACCCATGGCGCGACCCCGGGACCCCTCGATCGACGTCCGGGTGATCGAGAGCTGCGTGGAGCTGCTCGACGAGGTCGGCCGGGCCGGTCTGACCCGGGCGAGGATCGCGGAGCGCGCAGGCGTGAGCCTGCCCGCGGTGAACCGGCGCTTCGCCGGCGTCGACGAGATCGTCCTGGCCATCTCACGGACACCACCTCGTCCCGCCCCGGGGGCGCCGTCCCTGGACGACGCCACGTCGTTGCGCGACTTCCTCACCCGGTCGCTGGTGCGCACCGCCCTCTCCTTCGCCGCCGGGCCCGTGCGTCGCCCCGCGGCCGAGCTGCTCGCGGTGGCCGCTGGCGACGAGCTCGTCGACGACGCGTTCCAGGAGACGCTCGACCGCGTCCGGGAGGTCGGTCGTGGATGGGTCGAGCACGCCCGGGCGGCAGGAGAGGTCCGCCTCGACGTCGACGCCGAGGCGCTGCTCGACGCGGCCGCCGGTGCGGCCTACTACCGGCTGCTCTGGCGGGGCGAGGCGCTGGACACCGACGACGCCGCCCGGCTCGTCGACCTCCTCCTCCTCGGCGCGGCACCGCGCTGACGGCATATCCCCGCAACGACAGCGATGATACCGGGTATGGTGGTGGTCTTCGACGAGAAACAGGTGCCCTCCATGACCGCGACCTCCCACGACCGCCCGACCCGGACCCAGGACCGCCCGCGCCGCCGCGGGCCCGTCGTCGACGTCGTCGCCCTGGTGGGGATCGGGGTGGTCGCCGGCGCGCTGACCTCGCTCGGCCAGGGCCACCTGCCCGAGCAGCTGAGCTCGCTCGCGAACGCGGCGACCCCGTGGACGGTGGTCGCGTACCTCTGCGCACTGCTCCCCCGGCGGCTCTGGGCGTCGGTGGCGTTCGCCTTCCTCGGCTTCGTGCTCCTGCTCGTCGGGTACGAGATCGCGTCGACCCTCCGGGTGGACGTGGGGATGTCGTCGCTGACGTGGACCTTCTGGCTGGGGGTCGGGCTCGTCGTCGCCCTCCCCCTCGGCTACGCGGCCTGGGCCGTGCACGCCCGACCGCGGCTCGGCATGCTGCTGTCGGTGGGGCTGCTGTCGGGCCTGGCGGTCGGCGAGGGCGTCATGGGGCTCACCGTGGTGGCGGCGACCACGTCGCCGGTGTACTGGAGCCTGAGCATCGCCGCGGGCGTCCTCGGCCTCACCTGGTACGGCCTCCGCACCCGGTCCGTCCGCTCGCTCGGGACGGCCGTGCTGCTCGCCGTCGCGTGCGGCGGCGTGTTCCTGCTGCTTCAGGCCGGGTCGGGCCGGGTCTGGTTCTTCCTGTCCGACCACCTGCTGTAGCCCCTACTCGAGCCCGCGCACCTCGGGCTCGGTCTTGTCGCGCACCTCGTCGGCCGTGACGCCCGGGGCGAGCTCGACGAGCCGCAGGCCGCCGCCGTCCGGGACGACGTCGATCACCGCGAGGTCGGTGATGATGCGCTGCACCACCGCCAGACCGGTGAACGGCAGCGAGCACTCCCGGACGATCTTGTAGGAGCCGTCGCGCGCCACGTGCTCCATCAGGACGATCACGCGCTTGGCGCCGTGGACGAGGTCCATCGCGCCCCCCATACCCTTGACCATCTTGCCGGGGATCATCCAGTTCGCGATGTCGCCGGTGGCCGAGACCTGCATCGCGCCGAGGATGGCCGCGTCGATCTTGCCGCCGCGGATCATGCCGAAGCTGGTGGCCGAGTCGAAGAAGGACGCCCCGCGGCGCAGGGTCACGGTCTCCTTGCCGGCATTGATCAGGTCGGGGTCCTCGTCGCCGTCGAACGGGTAGGGCCCCACGCCCAGGATGCCGTTCTCGCTCTGCAGGACGAGCTCGACGTCGTCGTCCACGTAGTTCGGGACGAGCGTCGGCAGCCCGATGCCCAGGTTGACGTAGGACCCGTCGACCAGCTCGGACGCGGCCCGCGCGGCCATCTGCTCGCGGCTCCACCCGTGGTCGCTCATCCGGCGTCCCCATCCCGCTCGGCCGCGGCCGGCTCGACCCGCTCGCGCACCGTGCGCTTCTCGATCCGCTTCTCCGCGGCCTGCTCGGGCGTCAGTGCCACCACGCGCTGGACGAAGACGCCGGGGGTGTGGACGTCGTCCGGCCCGATCTCGCCCGGCTCGACGAGGTGCTCGACCTCGGCGATGGTCAGGCGTGCGCACATCGCCGCGAGCGGGTTGAAGTTCCGGGCCGAGTCGCGGTAGACGAGGTTGCCGTGCCGGTCGCCCTTCCAGGCCCGGACGAGCCCGACGTCGGCGACGATCGCCGGCTCGAGCACGAAGTCCTGGGGGCCGTGGTCGGTCGGGAACGACCGCACCTCCTTGGGCGGCGACGCGACGACGACCTCGCCGGCCCGGTCGTAGCGCCAGGGCAGACCACCGTCGGCCACCTGCGTGCCGACGCCGGTCGCGGTGTAGAAGGCCGGGATGCCCGACCCGCCGGCGCGCATCCGCTCCGCCAGCGTGCCCTGGGGCGTCAGCTCGACCTCGAGCTCGCCGGACAGGTACTGCCGCGCGAACTCCTTGTTCTCCCCCACGTAGGAGGCGATGATCCGGCGCAGGCGCCCGGCGGCCAGCAGCTGCCCGAGCCCCCAGTCGTCCACGCCCGCGTTGTTCGACACGGCCTCGAGGTCGTCCACGCCGGTGACCAGGAGCGCGGCGATCAGGGTCGAGGGGATGCCGCAGAGTCCGAAGCCGCCGACCGCGACGGTCGACCCGGCCCTCACGTCGGCGACGGCCCGGTCGGCGCCGTCGATGACCTTGTCCATGGGGCCCATCCCTCTCGTCGTGCGAGCTCGGCACGGGCATCGTGACCGAGGTCACCAGCGGCCCTGGAGTGCAGCGAGCCTAGGCCATGGGCCCCCGGCGGTCGATCGGCGCAGGTGGGCCGGCGCGCTCAGGGTCGAGCCTGAACACTGGTCGCATGATCGTCTCGGGTGTCCCCAAGCCGCTGCGCGAGTGGCGCAGCCTCACCGGCCCGGTGGCCCTGCTCCTCGCCTGGGACGTCGCCGTCACCTGGGCCTACATGCACGGCTGGCTGGGCTTCCGCGAGATCACCATCCAGTACACGCTCTACGGCACCGCGGTGGCGCTGTTCCTCGGTTTCATGGTCAACGCCTCCTACGCCCGATGGTGGGAGGCCCGCACCCTGTGGGGCTCGATCACCAACCACTCGCGCAACCTCGGCCGCGAGGCCGTGACCCTGGTGGACCGCGCCGCCGGCGACGCGCGTCCCGGGCTCGTCGACGAGATGGTCCGCACCCAGGTCGCCTACGTGCACGTCCTGCGCACGTCGCTGCGTGGGCAGGACCCGCCGCCCGAGCTGGAGGTCTACACGACCGAGTGGGCCCACGCCCGCATCGCGGGCGCGACCAACCGTCCCAACGCGGCCCTCAACGAGATCGGCGTCCTCCTCGCCGAGGCGAGGCGCCGCGGCATGGTCGAGGAGCTGCCCCGGGTGCAGATCGAGACGACGCTGTCGATCCTCGCCGACGCGCAGGGCGGCCTCGAGCGCATCAAGAACACGCCCCTGCCGGTGCAGTACCGGTTCCTGCCCTCGTTCTTCGCCCGGATCTTCTGCGTCGTCCTGCCGTTCGCGATCGTCCAGGACCTGCTGTGGCTCACGCCCATCGGCTCCGGCCTGGTGGGGATCATGTACCTGCTGGCCGTGCGGGTCGGCCGCGACCTCGCCGACCCGTTCCGCGACAACATCCACGACGTCCCGATGACGGCCATCGCCCGCACCATCGAGATCGACCTCCTCGAGACCATCGGCGACCAGCCGCCCGAGAAGGTGACGCCCACCCACGAGGTCCTGTGGTGACGCCGGCGGACCGACGCGCCTGGACGCCTCAGCCGACCGCCCGGACCACCTGGTCGCGCAGGGCGTGGGCGTCGAGCAGCGAGGGCCCGTACCAGGTGAGCAACCGGCCCTGGACGAGCACGGTGGGGGTGGTCGTGAACGCCTCGGGGCCGTCGTCGGCGGTGAACACGTAGGGCTCGTCGGGGAGCAGGACGACGTCGGCGCCGGCGGCGTCCACCTCCCCGACGTCGACCGAGGGGTAGCGGTCGTCGGCGTCACCGTGGACGTTCTCGAGCCCCATCCGACGGAGCAGGTCGCCGGTGAAGGTGGACGACCCGACGACCATCCACGGGTCGCGCCAGATCGGCACGGCCACGCGCGCCGTCACGTCGGGCACCGGTCCGCCCCACAGCCGCTCGGCCTCGTCGAGCCAGTCAGGCCGCCCCCAGCCGAGCGCGACGTCGAGGAGCCGCCCGAGCGACGCGAGCGCCTCGGGCACGGTCCGGACGTCGGTGACCCACACCGGCACCCCGCGGTCACGGAGCCGGCGGACGTCGAGCTCGCGGTTCTCCTCCTTGTTCACCACCACGACGTCGGGCTCGAGCGCGGCGATCGCCGCGAGATCGGGATTCTTGGTGCCGCGGACGCGGACGACGTCGAGGTCGGCCGGGTGGGTGCACCAGTCGGTGGCCCCGACGAGCGCGCCCGGACGGGTGACCGCGAGGGCCTCGGTGATCGACGGCACCAGCGACACGACCCGGCCCGCGGGGGCCGAGCCGTGCCACGGGTGGCCGAGGTCGTCGGCGCTCACACGTTGCGGCGGTACTGTCCGCCGACCTCGAAGAACGCCTCGGTGATCTGCCCGAGCGAGCAGACGCGCGCCGCGTCCATCAGGACGGCGAAGACGTTCTCGCCGTCGACGGCGGCCTGCTTGAGGCGCGCGATCTGCCGGGCCCCCTCGGCGTCGTGGTCGTGCTGGAACGTCCGCACGCGGTCCAGCTGCGACCTCTTCTCCTCGGGGGTGGCCCGCGCCAGCTCGACGTGCGTGGGCGTGCCGCCGTCGTCGGACTCGGGCTTGCGGAAGGTGTTGACGCCGATGATGGGCAGCGAGCCGTCGTGCTTGCGGTGCTCGTAGAGCATGGACTCGTCCTGGATGCGGCCGCGCTGGTAGCCGGTCTCCATCGCGCCGAGGACGCCGCCGCGCTCGTTGATCCGGTCGAACTCCTCGAGCACGGCCGCCTCGACGAGGTCGGTGAGCTCGTCGATGACGAACGAGCCCTGGAGCGGGTTCTCGTTCATCGCCAGACCCCACTCGCGGTTGATGATCATCTGGATGGCGAGCGCGCGTCGCACCGACTCCTCCCCCGGCGTGGTGACGGCCTCGTCGTAGGCGTTGGTGTGCAGGCTGTTGGCGTTGTCGTAGATCGCGATGAGCGCCTGCAGCGTCGTGCGGATGTCGTTGAAGTCCATCTCCTGCGCGTGCAGCGACCGGCCGGACGTCTGCACGTGGTACTTCAGCTTCTGGCTGCGCTCGTTGGCGCCGTAGCGGTCCCGCATCGCGACCGCCCAGATCCGGCGGGCCACCCGACCCAGCACCGAGTACTCGGGGTCCATGCCGTTGGAGAAGAAGAACGACAGGTTCGGCGCGAAGTCGTCGACGTCCATGCCGCGGGCGAGGTAGGCCTCGACGTAGGTGAAGCCGTTCGCGAGGGTGAAGGCGAGCTGGCTCAGGGGGTTCGCCCCGGCCTCGGCGATGTGGTAGCCCGAGATCGACACCGAGTAGAAGTTGCGGACCTTCTTCTCGATGAACCACTCCTGGATGTCGGCCATCATCCGCAGGCTGAACTCGGTGGAGAACAGACAGGTGTTCTGGCCCTGGTCCTCCTTGAGGATGTCGGCCTGCACGGTGCCGCGCACGGTGGCGAGGGCGTCGGCCGTGACCCGCGCGTGCTCGTCGTCGCTCGGCTCGCGGCCCTCGCGCTCGCGGAACACGTCGACCTGCTGGTCGATGACGGTGTTGAGGAAGAACGCGAGGACGGTGGGCGCGGGCCCGTTGATCGTCATCGACACCGACGTCGTGGGCGAGACCAGGTCGAACCCGTCGTACAGCGCCCTCATGTCGTCGAGCGTCGCGACCGAGACGCCGGACGTGCCGACCTTGCCGTAGACGTCGGGACGCAGGTCGGGGTCGCGGCCGTACAGCGTGACCGAGTCGAACGCGGTCGACAGGCGCTTGGCGTCGCCGTCGGCCGAGAGCAGCTTGAAGCGTCGGTTGGTGCGGAACGGGTCGCCCTCGCCGGCGAACATGCGGGCGGGGTCCTCGCCGTCGCGCTTGAAGACGAAGACGCCGGCGGTGAAGGGGAACAGGCCCGGCAGGTTCTCGCGACGCCAGAACGACACCAGCTCGCCGTGGTCGGTGGTCCGGGGCAGCGCCACCCGCGGGATCCTCGAGCCCGACAGCGACTCGCGCGTGAGCGTCGTGGTGATCTCCCGGTCGCGGACCCTCACGGTCTGCTCGTCGCCGGAGTACGACTCCACCACGGCGGGCCAGGCGGCCACCTGGTCGGCGACCTCGACGGGCAGCTGACGGCGGGCGTCGGCGAGCAGGTTGTCCAGGCCGGCGGTGTAGGCGCCCGCGCCCTCGAGCTCGTCGCGGACGAGGTCGAGCCGCTGCACGCGGCTCGCGGCGGCCGCGAGCCTGCGCGTCTCGGTGTGGTAGCCGCGCACGGTCTCGGCGACCTCGGCGAGGTAGCGGACCCGTCCGCCCGGCACCACCTGGCGGATGCCGGAGGAGTGCTTGACGTCGGCCACGGCGAGCGTGCCCTCGGTGCGCTGCAGCCCGGCGGACTCCAGGTGCCCGACGAGGTGCTGGTAGAGCGCGGTCACCCCGTCGTCGTTGAACGTGGCGGCGGAGGTGCCGAACACGGGCATGTCCTCGGGCCGCGCGCCGAACGCCTCGCGGTTGCGCACCAGCTGGCGTCCGACGTCGCGCAGCGCGTCCTCGGCGCCCCGGCGCTCGAACTTGTTGATCGCGACGACGTCGGCGAAGTCGAGCATGTCGATCTTCTCCAGCTGCGACGCGGCGCCGAACTCGGGCGTCATCACGTACATCGAGTGGTCGACGAACGGGACGATCGCCGCGTCGCCCTGGCCGATGCCCGGCGTCTCGACCACGACGAGGTCGAAGCCGCCCGCCTTGACGACGTCGATCACGTCGCCGAGGTGGTCGGGCAGCTCGTGCGCGCCGCGGGTGGCGACGCTGCGGAAGTAGATCCGGTCGCCGTCGAGGGAGTTCATCCGGATGCGGTCTCCGAGCAGCGCTCCGCCCCCGCGCCTGCGGGTCGGGTCGACGGCGATCACGGCGATCCGCAGCTTGTCCTGCTGGTCGACGCGGAACCGACGGACCAGCTCGTCGGTCAGGGATGACTTGCCCGAGCCACCCGTGCCGGTGATGCCGAGGACCGGCGTGCTGCGCGCCGCGGCCGCCTGGCGGAGCCGGTCGAGCACGTCGGCGGGCAGCCGGCCCTGCTCGGCGCCGGTCACGGCGCGCGCGATGGCGGAGCGGTCGCCGCTGAGCACCTGCTCGGCGCCGACCTGCCGCGTCTGCCACAGGTCGACGTCGCAGTCGGCGACGACCGAGTTGATCATCCCGACCAGCCCCATCCGCTGGCCGTCCTCGGGCGAGAAGATCGTCACGCCCGACGCCCGCAGGCGCTCGATCTCGTCGTGCACGATGACGCCGCCACCGCCGCCGACCACCTTGACGTGGTCGGCACCCTGGGCCCGCAGCGACTCCACGAGGTACTCGAAGTACTCCAGGTGCCCGCCCTGGTAGGACGAGACCGCCACCCCCTGGACGTCCTCCTCGACGGCGGCGTCCACGACCTCCTGCACCGACCGGTTGTGCCCGAGGTGGATGACCTCGGCGCCCTGGCTCTGGAAGATCCGCCGCATGATGTTGATGGACGCGTCGTGCCCGTCGAACAGGCTCGACGCGGTGACCAGGCGGACCGGGTGGGTGGGAACGTGCAGGTCGGGCATGGGACCTTCTGGGATCGTCGGACGTCCTACGACCTCGATAGTAGGACGTCCTAGCATCTCGCGGAACCTCCGAGCGCCCGACCTGACGGGCCCTCCGCTCAGCCGCTGGCCCTGACCACCAGGCGGGTGGGCAGGACCTCGTGCGTGGCTGTCCTTCCCGGGCCGGCGGAGATGCGGTCGACGATCACCCGGGCCATCCGGCGGCCGAGCTCGTCGATGGGCTGGTGGACCGTGGTGAGGGCGGGATCGGTCTGGGTCGCGACCGGGGCGTCGTCGAACCCCACCACCGCCACGTCGTGCGGCACGCTGCGTCCGGCCGCCCGCAGGGCCCGGAGGGCACCGACGGCCATCAGGTCGCTGGCGACGAAGACCGCGTCGAGGTCGGGTCGCGCGGCCAGCAGGGCCGTCATGGCCCGCTCGCCGCCGGCCTCGGAGAAGTCCCCCGCGGCCACCAGCCCGGGGTCGCGCACGAGCCCGTGGCGGCGCAGGCTGACCCCGAACCCGGTGAGGCGGTCACGGCCCGCCGACATGTCGTCGGGACCGGCGATCGTCGCGACGGTCCGGCGGCCCGCCGCCACCACGTGGTCGACGGCCGACGCCGCACCGCCCACGTTGTCGACGTCGACCGACGACGCGTCGGTGTCCTCGGGTGCCCGTCCGCCGAAGACCACGGGCAGACCACGCTCGACGAGCGCCCGCGGCAGCGGGTCGTCGTCGTGCTGGGAGACCATCAGGGCACCGTCGACGTGCTGGGGCGACAGGAACGGGTGCTCCCGCGTCGCCTCCTCGTGCCCGCGCACCAGCGCGAGGAGGAGCTGGTAGCCGGCGTCGTCGGTGGCGGCCGAGATGCCGCGGATGAGGGTCGCGAAGAACGGCTCGCCGAACACCCGGTCCTCGGTCTCGGAGATCACCAGGGCGACGGCACCCGTCCGCCGCGTCTTCAGCGTCCGGGCCGCCTGGTTGGGGATGTACCCGAGCTCGCGGACGGCCCGCTCGACCGCCTTGCGCGCGTGCTCGGAGACGTGCGACGACCCGTTGATCACGCGCGACGCGGTGCCGCGGCCGACGCCCGCGAGCGCGGCGACCTGCTCGAGCGTGGGTGGGTCGGCGGCGAGGCTCACCGCCCCATCATGCCCGGGGGTCCGGACGGGTCGGGGGGACGCGCAGCGCGTGGTGCGCGCGCACCAGGTCGCCGTACCAGCGTCCCGACTCCTTGACCGTGCGGACCTGGGTCTCGAAGTCGACGTGGACGAGCCCGAACCGCTTGTCGTAGCCCTCGGCCCACTCGTAGTTGTCCATCAGCGACCAGGCGAAGTAGCCCTCGACCGGGGCTCCCGCCTCGCGGGCCCGGGCGAGCGCGTCCAGGTGGGTGGCGAGGAACGACACCCGGTCGTGGTCCAGCACCTTGCCGTCCTCGAGGACGTCGTCGAACGCGGCGCCATTCTCGGTCAGGACGATCGGGATCGGCGGGTAGCCCCGGACCACCTGGGCCAGCACGTCCACCAGCCCGTCGGGGTCGACCTCCCAGCCGGTGGCGGTCCGCGCCAGGTCGCGCTCGGCGAAGACGGCGTCGGCCGCCCCCGGGAACGGGCCCGCCTCGACGACGTGCCGGGTGTAGTAGTTCACGCCCAGGAAGTCCAGGCCGGCTGAGATGGTGTCGAGGTCGCCCGGCTGCACGTGCGACTGGTCGCAGAACGGGCGCAGGTCGTCGACGACGTCCTCGGGGTACCGCCCGAGCAGCACGGGATCGAGGAACAGCCGGTTGGCCAGGCCGTCGACGCGACGGACGGCGTCGTCGTGGCGGCCGGTGTCGTCGACCGGGCTGACCGGGTACAGGTTCAGCGTCACGCCCACCTGCGCCTGCGGTCGCAGCGCCCGGACCACGTCGACGGCGTGCCCGTGGCCGAGCAGCAGGTGGTGCGCCGCGCGCACCGCCTCGCCCGCGTCGGTGCGCCCGGGCGCATGCCGGCCGCTGCCGTAGCCGAGGAAGGCCGCGCACCACGGCTCGTTCAGCGTGATCCACCGGCCGACGCGGTCGCCGAGCGCCTCGACGACCAGCTCGGTGTAGTCGGCGAAGCGGGCGGCGGTGTCGCGGGCCGGCCAGCCCCCTGCCTGCTCGAGCTCGTCGGGGAGGTCCCAGTGGTAGAGGGTGGCCCAGGGCTCGATGCCCCGCTCGAGCATGCCGTCGACGAGCCGGTCGTAGAACGCGAGGCCCTCGGGGTTCGCCGGTCCCCGCCCGGTCGGCTGCACGCGCGGCCAGGCGATCGAGAACCGGTAGGCGTCCACGCCGAGGTCGACGACGAGGTCGAGGTCGTCGGCCCACCGGTGGTAGTGGTCGTTCGCGACGGCACCGCTCTCGCCGCGCACGGTGCGACCGGGCGACGCGGCGAACGTGTCCCAGATGGACGGCCCGCGGCCGCCCTCGTCGGTCGCGCCCTCGATCTGGTGGGCCGAGGTGGCGACGCCCCAGGTGAACGAGGCGGGGAAGCGTGCGGGTTCGAGCGTGGGACGGATCGGGGTCGAGGTCATGCCTTGACGCCTCCTTCCATGATGCCGCCGATGATCTGACGTCCGAACAGGACGAACACCACGACGAGCGGGACGGTGCCGACGAGGGTGCCGGCCATGACGAGGGCCTGGTCGGCGTAGTAGCCGCCGGACAGACGGGACAGCGCGACCTGCACGGTGGGGTGGTCGGCGTCGAGGGTGAGGTAGGGCCAGAGGAAGTCGTTCCAGCGCTCCATGAAGGTGAGCAGCCCGAGCACCGCGGCGGCCGGACGCAGCGCGGGGAACACGATCTGGAAGAAGATCCGGGTGGTCGACGCGCCGTCGACGCGTGCGGCCTCGATCAGCTCGTCGGGCACCGCGGCGATGGCGTACTGGCGCATCATGAAGACGCCGAAGGCGCTCACCACGAACGGGAGGGTGGCCGACCACAGCGTGCCGGCCAGGCCGATCCGCGACATCAGCATGTACAGCGGCACCAGCCCGAGCTGGACCGGCACCATCATCGTCGCGACCACGACCAGCAGCAGGCCCGAGCGCCCCCGGAAGCGCAGCTTCGCGAACGCGAAGCCGGCCAGCGACGAGAGCACCACGACGCTGACGGTGGCGACGGTCGCCACCAGCAGCGTGTTGAGCAGCGCCTGCGCGAACATCACGTCCTGGTTGGCGAAGACCCGGGTGACGTTGTCGCGCAGCGCGCCGCCGGGCAGCAGCGGCGGCGGGCTCGACGTGATGTCGCTGTTGGGACGCGACGCCATCACGAGCATGTAGTACAGCGGGGCGAGCGACAGGGCCGTCACGACCGCGAGGCACAGGTAGGTGCGCCATCCCGCGCGGCCGGGCCGACGACGACGCCGTGCGGGGGCCGACGGCGCCGTCGGCGTCGTCGCGGTGGGTGGTGGGCTCAGGAGGGTCATGGTCATTCCGCCGATCGGATGCGACGCAGGAGCAGGACGTTGACGGCCGACACGAGGGCGATCACGCCGAACAGGACCCAGGCGACGGTCGCGGCGTAGCCGAAGCGCTGGCCGGTGAAGGCCTGCTGGACCAGGTACATGGCGACGGTCTGGGACTGGCCGGTCGTGCCGCCGGCGAGGTCGTTGGAGCCGGCGTTGAACAGCAGCGGCTCGGTGAACAGCTGGACGCCGCCGATGGTCGCGACGACGGTGACGAACACGATGGTCGGTCGCAGCATCGGGACGGTGATCGACCAGAACTGGCGCCAGGCGCCGGCGCCGTCCATCCGCGCGGCCTCGTACAGCTCGCGCGGGACGGCCTGCAGGGCCGCGAGCAGGATCAGCGTGTTGTAGCCCGTCCAGCGCCAGTCGACCATCGCCGACACCGCCACCCAGGCCGACCAGCGGTGGTCCTGCCAGGAGATCGCGTCGACGCCCACCAGCGACGTCAGCCAGTTCACCAGCCCGAAGTCGCGGGCGAACATCAGGCTGAAGATGATCCCGACCGCGGCCACCGACGTCACCGTCGGCACCAGGACGCTCATGCGCCAGAACGTCATCGCCCGGAGCGAGGTGTTCAGCACCTGGGCCAGCACGGTCGCGACGACCAGCTGCGGGACCGTCGCGAGCACGAAGATGCCGAGCGTGTTGGCCATCGCGTTCCAGAACACGCCGTCCGCGGCGAGCTCGCGGTAGTTGGCGAACCCGACGAAGGGCCGCTCGCCGCCGAGCAGGCTCCAGTCGTGCAGCGACACCCAGAACGTGAACAGCAGCGGGAAGAGCCCGAAGATCGCGAACACCACGAAGAACGGGGAGACGAACGCGTAGGGCGCCGACCGCTCGCGCCAGGGGCGCCGACGCGACCGCGACGGCGGCGGTGCTGGTGGGGGTGCCGGCGCCGCGGTGCGCGGCGCCCGGCCCAGGTCGGTGAGGCTCATGGTCGTCCTGTCCGGAAGCAGTGGATCGGTGGAGGTGGATCAGGGGGTGGCCCGGTGCCCACGCGCACACCCGACGGCACGTGGGCACCGAGGTTCGTGGCCCCGGTGGGGGTTCTCAGCGAGCGGCCTGCTCGGCCGCCTTCACGGCCTGCTTCCAGCCGGCGGCCGGCTCGCGCTGGCCGCCCTCGACGCTGCGCATCGCGTTCTCCACCGCGTCGCGCACCGGCTGGTTCTTCGCGCCCAGGTAGACCGGGTCGAGCGCCTCGGCGCCGGCCACGAAGAGCTGCCCGATGGGCGCGTCGTTGAAGTACGGGTTCGTGGCGGACTCGAGCTCGGGACGCTCGTACAGCGCCGGGTTGGAGGGCAGGTTGCCCACCTCCTCGAACGCCGACAGCTGGCCGTCGGGGCCCGAGAGATACTCCGCGAGCTCGATCGCCATCTCCTGGTGGTCGCCCTGGGCGGGCACCGCGAGGAACGAGCCGCCCCAGCTGCCCGCGCCGCCCGGGACGGTGGCGATGTCCCAGTTGCCGGCGTTGGCCTCGCCGGCCTGGTCCTTGATGTAGCCCGTCATCCAGGCGGGGCAGGCGATCGTCGCGAAGGCGCCGTTCTTGAAGCCCGCGTTCCACTCGTTGGAGAAGGCCTTGAGCCGGGCCGAGAGCCCTGCCTCGGAGATGCCGACGGCGGTGTCCCATGCGTCCTTGACCGCCGGGTTCGACTCGATGACGAGCTCGCCGTCGCGGTCGAAGTAGGTCTCGTCGGCGCCCTGCATGAGGATCGAGTTGTAGGTGTTGGTCGCGGCGTCGAGGAACGCGGTGTCGTCGTCGCCGATGCCCTCCTGGAAGGTCTTGCCGGTGGCGACGTAGTCCTCCCACGTGGGCCACAGCGCGGCCACCTCCTCGCGGTCGGTCGGCAGGCCCGCCTTCTCGAACAGGTCGCGGCGGTAGCACATGGCCAGCCCGCCGACGTCCGTGCCGAGGCCGATCGTGGTCTTCCCGTCGCCGGTCGTCGCCTGGGCGTACTTCCAGTCCAGCCACTGGTCCTGACGGTCCTGCGAGCCGTGGTCCTGGAAGTTCACGAACTTGTCGGGCGCCTGGAGGAAGCCGACGATCTGGCCCTCCTCGATCGCGACGACGTCGCCCGCGCCGTTGCCGGCCGCGATCCGCTGGGTCAGCTGCGTCCCGTACTTGCCGAGGTCGCCCTCGGCCGACTCGACGACCGTCACCCCCGGGTGGTCCTTCTCGAACTGGCGGTAGGCCGCGTCGTAGCCGAACGTGCCGAAGGTGCTGACGCGGAGCGTGACGTCGTCGTCGCCCTCCCCCGCACCGCCCGAGCCCCCGCAGCCCGCGAGTCCCACGGCGACGGTGAGTGCGACGGCGGCCGATGCCCAGCGGGCCTTGCTACGAGCCATGACGGTTCCTTCCTCCACTCTCCCCGGCGGTCGTGGGAGCGTTCCCATGAATATGACGTGCGCCACAACATAAGTCAAGGGCACGCCTCCGGCGGTGGGTACGGCCCCAGGATCGGGCGAGACGTGGGGCCGTACCCACCGCCGGGGTGCGCGAGGCGCTACGCCCGACCCGTCCCAGTCTCGGCCTGGAGCCGCAGGCCGGCGAGGAGCAGGTCGAGACCGGAGCGGAACACGTCCCCGTCGTCGTGCTGGGCGAACTCGTCGGCGATCTGGTGGACGAACGGGTAGCCCTCGGGGTCGAGGGCGCGCCACCGGTCGGCGTACATCGCGAGGAACTCGGCGGGCTCGAGCCCGCTGTCGAGGAACTCCTGCGGCGGGGGCTGGGCCATGTCGGCCGCCACCCCGACCACGTAGCTGACGACCGTCGACACCGCGTGGAACCGCTGACGGGGCGTGAGGTCGAGGCGCATCAGCTGCCGACCGAGGCGGTCGAACATCTGCATCGAGTGCGGCTGCAGCGCGGTGTTGCGCAGCATGTAGGCGCCGAACCACGGCCGGCGCAGCATCTCCTCGAACAGCACCAGGGAGATCTCGCGGACGTTCAGGATCGGGTCGGGGCCGTCGACGAGGTCGTCGGTGCGCTCGAGCACCCACCCCATCACCTCGTCGGTCGCCCGGTCGAGCAGCTCGTCCCGGCTCGCGACGTACCAGTAGATGCTGCCGACGCCGCCGCCGAGCCGCGCGGCGAGGGCACGGAAGGTCAGGGCCGACTCCCCGGCCTGGTCCAGCAGCGCGACGGCCTCGGTCAGCACCGCCTCCATCGAGTGCGAGGCACGACGACGCCCCCGGCCGGCGGGACCTGCGGTGCGCCTCACGTCACTCATGTCTTGCATCCTACCGAACGATGTTCTATGTTTCGAACGTCGTTCGATGGTCGAACGCCGTTCGATCCTCGGAGATGCACGATGACCTCCTCCACCACGGTCCCCACGCCGGCCACCACCTACCCGTCGCTGCGGGCGGCGGCCCTGCCCCTGCTCGCCCTCTGCCTGGCGTTCTTCGTCGAGATGGTCGACAACACGCTGCTCTCGATCGCGCTGCCCACGATCGGGCGGGACCTCGGGGGCGGCACCACCGCGCTGCAGTGGGTCACCGGCGCCTACTCCCTCACCTTCGGCGGCCTGCTGCTGACGGCCGGGTCGGCGGCCGACCGGCTCGGGCGCCGACGCGTGCTGCTGACGGGGCTCGCGGCGTTCGGCCTGATCAGTCTCGCCGTCGTCTGGGTCTCGACCTCGGGCGAGCTGATCGTCCTGCGCGCCGTCCTGGGGTTCGCCGCCGCCGCGATGGCCCCGGTCACGATGTCCCTGATCTTCCGCCTGTTCGACGACGAGAAGCTGCGCATGCGCGCCATCACCGTGGTGATGATCGTCGGGATGTCGGGGTTCGTCCTCGGCCCCCTGCTCGGTGGCACCGCGCTGGCGCACGTGAGCTGGCAGTGGCTGCTCGTCGCGAACGCGCCGATCGCCCTCGTCGCGTGGATCGGCGTCCGGGTCGGCGTTCCCGCCGACCGGCGCGAGGACCTCACGTCCGACCCGCTCGACCTCCCCGGCGCGGCCCTGACCATCACCGCGATCGGCCTCGGCTGCTACACCCTGACCAGCGGCGTGGAGAACGGCTGGCTGTCGATCGTCACGTGGGCCTCGGCGCTCGGTGCGGCCGCGGCGATCGCGGCGTTCGTCCGTCACGAGCGGGCCACCGCGTTCCCCATGCTCGACCTGTCGGTGTTCTCCCACGGACCCGCGCGCGGTGCGGCCCTCACCCAGATGGGAGCCGCCATCGCGATGGCCAGCGTGATGTTCGGCCTGGTCCTGCACTTCCAGTACGCCTACGGCTGGAGCCCGGTGCGGGCCGGGCTGGCCGTCCTGCCGCTGATCGTCACGATGATCGCCGCGACGCCGGTGTCGGAGTGGCTGGCCGCACGCTTCGGCCACCGCGTCGCCTGCCTGGTCGGCACCGGCCTGCTCGTGACCGCGCTCCTCGCCATGGCCTGGTCCGTCGAGCACGGGTACCTGGCGATCGCGGCCTCCATGGTCGTGCTGACGGTGGGCCTGCGCGTCATCATGACCATCTGCGCGGTCGCCCTGGTCGAGGCCATGCCGGCCAACCGCACCTCGATCGGCGCGGCGCTGAACGACACCGCCCAGGAGGTCGGCACCAGCATCGGCACCGCGGTGGTCGGCACCCTGCTCGCCCTGCTGGTGACCTCGGACCTGCCGGTGGGCGCCTGGAGCTCCGAGCTCGTGCAGTCGTTCTTCCGCGGGGAGCGGGTCACCTACCTGGTGCTCGCCGCGATCGTGGGCGTCGTGGCCGCGTACGGCTCGCTCTGCCTCACCGACTCCCGGGCCACCGACGACCACTGACGACCACGGGGGCCGGCGCGGCTCAGACGGGCACCCGGGCGGGCAGGAGGAGCGGCACCACCCGCACCAGGACCACCATCGCGACCAGCTCGACGAGCGTCTGGGTCACCACGACGACGGCGGCCAGGGCGTAGGCATCGGGCAGGGCCAGGGCGAGGGGCAGCACGACCAGGGAGTTGCGGGTGGCGCCGGTGAACACGAGTGCCCGCGAGCGCGGAACGTCGAGCCCGACGACGCGGGCCAGCACGGTCCCGGCCGCGGTCATCACCACGAACCAGGCGACGAGGACGGGGACGGCGGCGGCGACGTCGCCGAGGCGTCCGCCCACCTCGGCGACCTGGGAGGCGACGACGACGAACAGCGTGGCCACCATCAACGGCACCATCGCGGCGGCCATCACGGTCTCGACGCCCCTCGCCACGGCGGACCGTCCGACGAGCGCCTGGGTGGCGGCGGCGAGCGCCAGGGGGACCACGAGGAGCACGACGAGCGCCCGCAGGAACGGGCCCGGGTCGACGACCGCGGCGAGGTCCGCCCCGACGAACGCGTAGAGGTAGACCGGGAGCAGCACCAGCTGGAGCAGCATCAGGACCGGCGCCGCCGCGACGAGCCGGTCGGCCGCCCCTCCGGCCAGCCCGGTAAACACGATCACGTAGTCGACGCAGGGCGTCAGCAGGACGAGCAGGACGCCCACGAGGACGGCCCGGCCGGGCGGAAGGAGCTGCACCAGGCCCCACACCACCGACGGCGCGACGACGAAGTTCAGGCCGAGCACCGCTCCGAGGAACCGGACGTCGCGCAGGCCGGCCGCCGCGTCGAGGAACGGCACCTGGAGGAACGTCGCGTAGAGCAGCAGTCCGAGCACCGGCTCGATGGTGTGCTCCAGCGCCGGCCCGGTCGGCTCCGGGGCGAGCAGGCCGACGACCACGGCGCACCCGAGGGCGCCGAGGTACAGGACCACCTGGTGCCTCTCGGCCGCACGCACCACCGGTCCCACGTCACGACCGTAGTGCCCGGCGGGCCGGGGTGACCCGGGCCTCAGGCGTCGGCCACCACGACGCGGTGGCGACCGTCCCTCTTCACCTCGTACAGGGCGCGGTCGGCACGGGCCAGGGTGTCGGTGACGCCGGCACGCACGTCGTGCAGGGCGAGCCCGATCGAGCACGTCTGCCCCCCGGGCACCGCCTGCATGACGCGGTCCATCACCGCACGGGCCTGGTCGGCCGAGTCGACCACCATGGCGAGCGCGAACTCGTCGCCGCCCCACCGGCAGACGAGGTCGTGGGCGCGCACCGAGCGGCGCAGGACGTCGGCGAGCCCGACCAGCAGCTCGTCGCCGACGGCGTGGCCGTGCGCGTCGTTGTACTGCTTGAAGTGGTCCAGGTCGACCATCGCCACCGCCACCTGGGCGCCGTCCCGGTCGGCCTCGGCGACCAGGTGCTCCAGGCCCTGGTCCCAGCCGCGACGGTTCGCGAGCCGGGTGAGCGGGTCCAGGATCGCCGACGCCTCGAGACGGCGCCTCGCGTCCTGGTCCCACAGGGCGGCACCCGCCTCGGCGGCGAGCACCTCCATCGCCTGCCGGACCTCGAGGCTGGTGGTCGAGCGGGCCTGGTCCCACGACGCGGCGAGCACGGCGATGACCTCGCCCCCCGGCCCCCGCACGGGCTGCCAGAAGCCGGACACCATGGTGTGCAGCTGGGCGAGCGCCGGGTTCACGGTCGCCTCGGACGCGACGTCCGCGACGTCCACGGCCTCGCCGCGCGTCCAGACGGTCGCCGTCATCGTCAGGTCGCTCGTGGCGATCTGCACCCCCACCTGGCGGCGCTCGGTGGCGGCGGTGACGACCAGCGCGGTGTCGTCGAGGGACTCCACCAGCGCCACGCCGGTCGCGCCGGTGAGCTGCTGGGCGCCCTGCACGACGGCGTCGCGCACGTCGTCGCGCCGGAGCACGACGCTGCGCGCCACGTCGGCCAGCACGAGCGAGACACGTTGGGCCCGCGCCCCCGCCTGCTCGGCCAGCCGGCGGTCGGTGACGTCGTGGACGTGGGCCAGCGTCCACGTCCGGTGACCGGGGCCCTGGACGGGAGCGAGGGTCCGCTGGACCGACCGCACCGCCCCGTCCGGTCGGACGTAGCGCTGCTCGATCATCGATGCCGGGGCGTCGGCCTCGGTGCCGGCCCGACGGTCGCCCGGGTGGACGAGCTCGTCGTCCGCACGCCCCAGCAGCTCGTGGGCCGGACGTCCGAGGAGGTCGCACAGGGCGCGGTTGACCTCGACGAGCCGCCCGTCCTCGTCGGAGAGGCTCATGCCGACGGGACTCGCGGCGAAGGCCTGCTCGAAGCGCTCCTTGCTCATCGCGAGTGCCCGCTGGGCGGCCAGCACGTCCCGGTGCTCGCTCTCCAGGTGCCGCTGCTTCTCGGCGATCGAGGCCAGGAGTCGGGCCGGCAGCTGGGTCACCACGACCACCAGGCCCATCACGACCAGCCAGCGCGGGACGGCCAGTCCCACGGGCAGGTCCATGGCGGTCCAGATGCCGACGGCCGCGACCGGCAGCAGCCACAGTCCGGTCCGCGCCGACAACGTCACGCCGACGAAGGTGAAGACCGCCGGCCACAGGCTGATGGTCAGCGTCGCCGCCTGCGGCGCGAGCCACCCGAACACGAGGAGGTAGGCCATCATCAGCATCGGGCCGGCGAGCAGTGCGGCGGGGCTGCGCGTGTCCCGCGTCCACCGCCACATGACGAGGACCAGCGCCAGGACGGCCAGGGTCGTGGACCACAGGGCCGCACCGGCCTCCCCCGTCGAGACACCGGTGGCGACGGCCAGCCCCAGCAGGATCGCGGCAGCGACCGCGCCCGCCAGGTGCAGACCCCTGGACGACGACATGGGGACCGGATCGGCACCCCACGACCCGACCTGAGGGGTTCGGCGGCTCCCCGCACCCGGGGCGGGCTCAACTGCAACTTGGAGTGACCCCGGACACACCCCTACAGTGGACACGTCCGATCGAGACCCGAGACTCGATCGGACGCCACACCCCCGTCAGCCACGCGCAGGCGGGGGTGTCGTGCGTCGCGGTGTCGTGCGTCGCGGTGTCGTGCGTCCCGGGGTCGCGGGTCGCCGGCGCGGCTCAGGCCGGTCCGGGACGCTCCCCCAGCTTGACCGCGACGACGCCCGCCAGCACCAGGGCGCCCCCGACGAGCTGGACGGGACGCGGGAGCTCGTCGAGCAGCAGCCAGGCGAGCGCGACGGCGGCCACCACCTCGAGCAGCGACAGGAACGACATCAGCCGCGACCCGAGCCGGCGGCCGGCGACGATGCCCGTCGTGTACGAGACACCGGCGGTCACGACGCCGAGCACCAGCAGCGCGCTCCACCCCGGCACCTGCACGCCGGCGTACGACACGGACGCGGTCGAGGTCTCCATCGTCAGCAGCCGGACGACGCCGAGCAGCGCCAGGACCACGGCCCCGACCACGAGCCCGCCCGCGGCGAGCACGAGCGGGGGCAGCCCGTTGGACTCGTCGGCCGACATCAGGAAGTACGCGGCGACGCCGACCATCGCGCCGAGCGCCCACAGGACGCCGAGCACGCTGAGGTCGGCTCCGGACACCAGGTCGAGCACCAGCACCAGGCCGACCGCGGCCAGGACCGCGCCGGCCACCGTGAGCGGGCCGGGACGCTCCCCGTGGCGCACCCACAGCCAGACCACCACGGCCGCCGGCGCGGTGTACTCGATGAGCAGCGCCGGACCGACCTGCATGTACGCGAGCGCGGAGAAGTAGCAGAACTGGGTGCCGGCGACGGCCAGCACCCCGTAGGCGACGACCAGCCCGGCGTTGCGTCGCAGCAACGCCCACCGCCCGCGCAGGGCGACCACCCCGAACGGGACGACGACCAGGGCCGCGAGCCCGACCCGCACCAGCACCAGCGCCCCGGCGCTCCAGCCGGCCGCGAGCAGCGGGGTGGCGAGCACGCCGGCCAGGCCGAAGCTGGTCGCCGAGACCAGCGCGAGCACCAGCCCCCCACCGCGACGCACCCCGGGCGCACGAGTCGCGTCATTGGTCATCTGGCTCATGGCAGATGACCGTACGGCTCGGTCGAGTAAGGTGTCAACATGCTTTTCGCCGATGACACGCAGCAGTCGCTGCAGGCGGCCGCGACGGTGGCCAACACCGCGCAGCCGCCCGAGCGGCTCCGGACGGTCGCCGAGCTCGACACCCTCGTCACCGAGCTGGGCTACAGCGGACGCCGCGACCGCGACCTCGCCGAGCTGGAGGAGGTCCGCCGGCTGCGGCCACTCCTGCGCGACCTGCTCCTGGCCGAGCGCGACGCGGCGGTCGTGCTGGTCAACGACGTCCTGGCCCGGGCCGGCGCGACGCCGCAGCTGGTGCGGCACGACGACTCCGGGTGGCACGTGCACGCCGTGCCGTCCGACGCCCCGCTCGCCACCCGGATGGCCGTCGAGACCGCGATGGCGATGATCGACGTGGTCCGCGCCGACGAGCTCAGCCGGCTGTCGGTCTGCGCCGACGCCGACTGCGAGGGCGTGGTGGTCGACCTGTCCCGGAACCGGTCCCGTCGCTTCTGCTCCACCACCTGCACCAACCGCAACGCCGTCGCGGCGTACCGCGCGCGTCGCGCCCGGACGACGAGCACCCCCGCCCCGGACGTCGACGTGCGGAGTCGCCGCTGAGACCGCACTGTCGAGTCAAGCCGGACCGTGCTCGAGCACCGTCGCGGCCCAGGCGTTCCGGGTTCTGCCACGAGCCCGTGACGCCGCCCCGGCCCTCAGGCCGGTCGACGCACCAGCGTGCCGTCGGGGGCGCGGTCGCGACCCAGCAGCGCCATCCGCTCGCGGGTGTTGAGCCCTCCCCACACCCCGAACGGCTCCTCGGCCGCCAGGGCGTGCTGCAGGCACTCGCGGACGACCGGGCACCGGTCGCAGAACGCCGTGGCCGCGGCCTCGCGGGCGTCGCGGCGGTCCCCGCGCTCGAACTCGGGCGAGAAGAAGGTCTCGGGGTCGGCATCGTTGCAGGCGCCGGCGTACTGCCACTCGTACTGGATCTGGGTCGGCACCGGAAGGCGGCTGAGGTTGGCCATGCGAGGCTCCCGTCGTTGCATGCTGAAGGGGGAGGCTCACCTCTGAACCGAGACCGATGCTAGGACGGGTCCGCGGCGCGCACCAGCCGAGGTGCGTAGCCTCGGTCCTGACGTCCGAGCAACCGCACCACGTCGACGAGAGGGCCCACCGATGGACCACGCCGCACCGTCCGCCAGCGGCCCCCTGGGGCGCGTGACCGAGATCGTCACCGACTACCTGGAGTCCACCGCGTCGAGCACGCACCAGCGTCTGGGCGACGTCGCCGGGGTCGCGGTCAGCACGGCCGAGGGCCGGGTCCCCCAGACGATCGGGGCCAGCACCGACCTGGCGGCCGACGTCGACCGGATCCAGTTCGACATCGGCACCGGGCCCTGCCTGAACGCCCTGGCCACCGGCGAGGGCATGTACGTGCCCGACCTGGCCGGTGACGACCGCTGGGGCGAGTACGGCCCCCGCGCCGCCGAGCGGGGCGCCGCGTCGTGCATCTCGGTGCCCGTGCGCGTCGACGGCCGGACGGTGGCGGTGTTCAAGGTGTACTCGCAGTGGCCGGACGGCCTGGACGAGCGCCAGCGCGACCTCGCCGTCGCCGTGGGCCAGGAGGTCGCCGGCGGCTTCGCGCTGGCCGAGCACCTCACGCGGCAGGCCGTCGAGATCGACGACCTCACCCAGCTGCTCACCACCCGGCGCACCATCGACCTGGCGATCGGCATCTCGATGGCGCGCGCGGAGGTCGGCGCGGCGGACGCGTTCTCGCTGCTCCGGGTGCAGTCCCAGCACCGCAACGTCAAGCTCCGCGACGTCGCGGTCGACGTCGTGATGTCGGTGCCGGGTACGCAGCCGGACGACCTGGTGCCGCACTTCAACCCCCACACCTGACCGTCGGTTCGTCGTGCGTGGCCCGGACCCGCGTGGTCAGGTGGGCGCAGTGGTTCAGTAGTGCAAGCCGCTCCGACCGAAGGAGCCCCATGTACCTGCACACGGACCTGCTGATCAACGACATCGCGATCGACGAGCCCGACCCGGCCGCCGCGAACGCCCTCCAGGAGGGACTGGGCGGACAGTTCGGCGAGATGCGCACGATGATGCAGTACCTCTTCCAGTCGATGAACTTCCGTGGCGACCCCGCGTCCAAGCCCTACAAGGACCTGCTGCAGGGCGTCGGCACCGAGGAGATCAGCCACGTCGAGCTGATCGGTACCACGATCGCCCGCCTGCTCGACGGCGCACCGGGCTACTCGGGCGACAAGTCCGACCCCGTCGACGAGCCCGGCGCCAAGGGCGCGACGCCGCTGAAGATCGCCGCCGACACCGGCAACATCCACCACTTCCTCGTCGGCGCCCAGGGCGCGCTGCCCGTCGACGCCGCCGGCAACCCCTGGTCCGGCTCCTACGTGTACAACAGTGGCAACCTGGTCCTGGACCTGCTGTACAACCTGATGCTCGAGTCGACCGGCCGTCTGCAGAAGTGCCGGATCTACCAGATGACCGACAACAAGGCCGCCCGCTCCACCATCGCGTACCTGATCGTCCGCGACCAGGCCCACGAGAACGCCTACGCCAAGGCGCTGGAGTCCCTCGGCGTGAACTGGGGATCGGTGCTGCCCATCCCCAAGACCAACGCCGAGCAGTTCCCCGAGGTCAAGAAGCTCCTGGACCTCGGCCTGCAGAGCATCCAGTACACGTTCAACGCCGACCAGACCAGCCAGGCCGCGAAGCTCTACCGCGGCGCGTCGCCGTCCAACGACGGCACCGAGCTGAGCACCGCGATCATGCCCGAGGGCGTCCCGATCACCATCGCGCCCGAGCGCAAGGAGGAGTTCTCCCCCGGGCTCGACCCCGAGCTCCTCGCCCTCATCCAGGCCACCGCCGAGGTCGAGATCAAGGCAGCCGGCGACGGCGGTTCCTGACGTCACGTGGCACCGGTCCGGGCCCGGCGCACGTCGCCTGCCCGGGCCGGTGTCCTCGACCCTGGTCACCACGAGCACCCCATCGGAGAGCCCCATGAGCACGACGACACGACTCATCCATGCCGAGATCAACACCGTCTGGGACGTCCTCACCGACGGCTGGTCGTACCCGCTGTGGGTCGTCGGGGCGGCGCGCGTCCGCGACGTCGACGACACCTGGCCCGCGCCTGGTGCCCGGATCCACCACTCGGTGGGGTCGTGGCCGCTGCTGCTCGACGACACGACCTCGGTCGTCGCCGTCGAGCTGGAGGAGCGGCTGGAGCTGACCGCGGGCGGCTGGCCGGCGGGCTCGGCGAGCGTCGTCATCACCACCAGCCGCAGGGGCGGCGCCACCTCGGTGAGCATCACCGAGGACGCCACGAGCGGTCCCGGCCTCCTCGTCCCGGCGCCGGTGCGCCACCTCGGGATCGGCTGGCGCAACATCGAGACGCTGCGCCGGCTCGCGCTGCTCGCCGAGCGTCGGCCCGCCCGTGTCGTGACCGCCACGACCGCCTGACCCGGACGACTGGGGAGGCGGTCCGGCCGCGTCGGAGGCACCCTCGACAAGGAGGCCGACGACCGCCGCCGGCCCGACGACGAAGGAGCGCCCGATGCTGAAGCGATCACTGGGGACCAGCGGGCTCGAGGTGTCGGCCCTCGGGCTGGGGTGCATGGGCATGAGCCACGGGCTCGGGCCTGCCGGCGACCACGACGAGATGGTGCGGGTGATCCGCGACGCCGTCGACCAGGGCGTGACGCTGTTCGACACCGCCGAGGTCTACGGGCCCTTCACGAACGAGGAGCTCGTGGGCGCCGCCCTCGCCCCGGTGCGCGACGACGTCGTGATCGCGACCAAGTTCGGCTTCGACCTCGACGCCGACGGCACCCAGCGCGGCCTCTCCAGCCGTCCCGAGCACGTGCGCGCGGTGGCCGACGCCTCGCTGCGCCGTCTCGGCACCGACCGGATCGATCTGTTCTACCAGCACCGGGTCGACCCCGACGTGCCCATCGAGGAGGTCGCGGGCGCCGTCCGCGAGCTGGTCGAGGCCGGCAAGGTCCGTCACCTGGGCCTGTCCGAGGCCGGCGCCGACACCGTCCGCCGGGCCCACGCCGTGCACCCGGTGACCGCCCTGCAGAGCGAGTACTCCCTGTGGTGGCGCGAGCCCGAGAGGTCCGTCCTGCCGACGCTCGAGGAGCTCGGCATCGGGTTCGTGCCGTTCAGCCCGCTCGGTCGGGGCTTCCTGACGGGCGCCATCGACGCCACCACGTCCTTCGCCGACGGCGACATCCGCGGCACGCTGCCGCGCTTCTCCGCCGAGGCGCGCGAGGCCAACCAGGGCCTGGTGGACCTGGTCGGCCGGCTCGCCGAGACCAGGGACGTCACCAGCGCCCAGGTCGCCCTCGCGTGGCTGCTCGCCCAGAAGCCCTGGATCGTCCCGATCCCCGGCACCACCAAGTCCACCCGCGTCGCCGAGAACGTCGGCGCCGCCTCGGTCGACCTCACCGACGCCGAGGTCCGTGACCTCACCGACGCCGCCGCCCTCATCGACGTGAAGGGCGACCGCTATCCCGAGCAGATGCAGCGGTTCATCGACCGGTAGGACCGGTCGGGTCGGGTGGCCGGGTCTCGTCTGGTGCGGGTCTCGTTTGAGAAGTGCGCGGCCTGCGCGTCGGCGGCTCGGCGCCGCCGGCGGGTGCGGACTCACTGCGGGAAGTGCGCAGCGAGGACACGCCGTCTCGGGGCCGCGGTCGGGTGCGGGCTCCCTCCGGGACGTGCGCAGCGAGGACGCGGGGCCTCGGGCACCGCGGTCGGGTGCGGCGTCTCGGTCTGCGAGACGAACAGCTCTCCGGGGGTGGCTACCCCTGGCAAACGGTCGCTTCGCACGGCGAATTCACCATGTGAGGTGATTGTTTGCCACGGTCAGCGGGGCCTCAGGGACCATCCGTCTCGCAGAACGAGACAAGGCCCGACACACCCGCACCCGACCGCCGCACCCATTCACCCCACAGCGCTCACTGGTCCGGACCACCCACCCCCACCTGCACGTACACCTTGCGCAACGGGGAGGTGATGGTCCACGTGGTGCGCTCGCCCCGGCTCAGGTGCACCGCGACACCGGGGCGGAGGGGGAGGGAGGTGCCGTCGCCGAGCACCAGGGTGCCGGTGCCGCTGAGGACGACGAACACCTCGTCCTCCTCGACGTCGGTGACGGTGCCCTCGGTCATCTCCCAGAGCCCGACCTCGGTTCCGCGTCCGGTCCAGAACGGGGCGTAGGCGGTGGTCGGGGCGCCGTCGACGACCGCGGTCGCGTCGAGGGGCAGGTCCTCGAGCGACGCGGTGCCGGCGTCGTCGACCAGCACGCGGCTCACGAGTCGAACCCGAGACCGAGGCGGTCCATGGTGCGCAGGAGCAGGTTGCGTCGGCCCTCGCGGTGGTCGGCGCGGTCGAGCGACCACTTGGTGGCCTCGATCCCGATCTTCGCGAACGGCTCGGGAGGGAACGGCAGGGGCTTCTTGCGCACCATCTCCAGGCGGGTCCGCGGGGTGTCGGCGCCGCCGAGCCGGTCCAGCATGACCTCCGCGGCGAACCGCGTCGCGGTGACGCCCAGGCCGGTGAAGCCCGCCGCGTAGGCGACGCGGCCGCGCCGGGCCAGGCCGTGGAAGGCGCAGAACTGGGTGGACGTGTCGATCGCCCCACCCCAGCGGTGGCTGAACGACACGCCCTCGAGCTGGGGGTAGGTGGTGAGGAAGTGCGACGCGAGCGTCCGGTACGACGCCTCCCGGTGGTCGTGCTCGCTGCTCACGCGGCCGCCGGCGTGGTAGATCGCGTCGTAGCCGCCGTAGAGGATCCGTCCGTCGGCGCTGAGGCGCGAGTAGTGGAACTGGTTGGCCAGGTCGCTGATGCCCTGGCGGTTCCGCCACCCGATGGCGGCGCGCTGCTCCGACGACAGCGGCTCGGTCATCAGCACGTAGTCGTAGACCGGCACCGTCATCAACCGGGCACGGCGCAGCAGCGGCGTGAAGACGTTGGTGGCGAGGGCCACCGTGCCCGAGCGCACCGCGCCCCGGGTCGTCCGCACCGTGACCGGCCCGGACCGGCCGCTCTCCAGCCCGGTGACGGTCGTGTGCTCGTGGATCTCGACGCCCAGCTCGGCCGCGACGCGGGCGAGCTCGGTGGCCAGGCGGGCCGGGTGCACGAGCGCGCCGTCCTGCCTGGTCCAGCGGCCCGCGGCGTAGACGGGGCTGGCGACCTCGGCGCGGACGGCGTCCTGGTCGAGGAGCTCCCCGGCCTCCATCTCCTCCAGCCACGCGACCTCGTGCGGCTCGTAGGCCACCGCGAGGTTGCCGGTGCGCTCGAACTGGCAGTCCAGCCCGAGGTCGGCGATGTCGGACTCGAAGCCGTCGAGGTTCTCGGCCCCCAGCCGGTCGAGGGTGTCCGCCTCGTCGGCCCACCGGGCCAGGCCGTTCTCCTCCCCGTGGGTCAGGCTCGCCTCGGCGAACCCGCCGTTGCGACCCGACGCGGCCCAGCCGATGGTCTCGGCCTCCAGCAGCACGACGCGCGACGCCGGGTCGCGCCGCTTGGCCAGCACCGCCGTCCAGAGTCCGCAGTAGCCACCGCCGACGACGGTGAGGTCGGCGTCACGGGTGCCGACGAGGGACTCGTGCGAGGTGGTGCGGGCGACGTCGTCGAGCCAGAAGACCGAGGGCCGCGTGCCGCGGAGCGAGTCCTCGACGAGGTCCGGGTGGGGGGCGAGTCGCTCGAAGACCGTCGTGTGTCGAGGCATCGACACTCCTTCGTCAGCAGGGTGGGGCGGAGGTGCGCTCGTGCAGTCTGCACCCCGCGCGCCCCGCCGGGACGGCCGCCACCCGGCCCGCCCCGGCAAGGACCGGGCGCACGGGTCCGTCAGTCGCGCGCCTCGGCGCCCGCGTCCCCGGCTCGGTGACCGGTGCTGACCGCGCGGTAGAGCACGCCCGCGACGACCGCGCCGGCGATCGGCGCCACGATGAACAGCCAGACCTGCGACAGCGGGTCGCCGCCGGCGTACAGGGCGACGCCGATCGACCGGGCGGGGTTCACCGAGGTGTTGGAGACCGGGATGCTCACGAGGTGGATGAGGGTGAGCGCCAGGCCGATCGCGGCGGGACCGAAGCCGGCGGGCGCACCCTTGGCGGTCACGCCGAGGATGACGGCGAGGAACATGGCGGTCAGCACGACCTCGCAGATCGCCACCGCGAGGAGGCCGTAGCCGTCCGGCGACAGGGCGCCGTAGCCGTTGGTGGCGAAGCCGTCCGCGGTGGTGAAGCCGTCCTTGCCCGAGGCGATCGAGAGCAGGACCGCTCCCGCGACCGCGGCGGCGACGACCTGCGCGATGACGTAGCCCGCGACGTCCTTCCAGGCGAAGCGTCCGGCGACGGCCAGCCCGACGGTGACGGCGGGGTTGAAGTGGCCACCGGAGATGTGGCCGAGCGCGTAGGCGGCGGTGAGCACGGTCAGGCCGAACGCGGCGGCGATGCCGGCGAAGCCGATCTGGTCGCCGGCGAGCACGGCGGCGCCGCAGCCGCCGAGGACGAGCCAGAAGGTGCCGAGGGCCTCGGCTCCGAGACGGCGTGACAGGGCGATGGAGTTCATGAGGGACCTCGGTGGGGCGGTGGGTGGGTGAGGGTGTGGGGCGGTGGGTGGGTCAGGGTGCGGGGCGGTCGGCCCGGTCGGTCAGCGTCGGTCCCCGCGACGCAGGCGCCGCGATCCCCCGCCCCGCTGCTCCAGCCGCTTCTTCGCGGCGGGGATGCCGATCAGGGCGAGGAGCTTCCAGACGACCCAGCCGAGCAGGGTGAACAGGTTGCGCTTGGGGTGGGCCATGGGGTTCCTCCGAGAGGTGGGGTGGGTGGACGGCCGAGCGGGTGGTGACATGGGTGTGCCCCGCCGCCGTCGGGCGACGGGGCACACGGACGCGACTACTTCTTGAAGGCGTCCTTGACGTTCTCGCCGGCCTGCTTGGCGCTGGACTTGCTCTGGTCGGCCTTGCCCTCCGCCTTCAGCGAGTCGTCGTTCTTGGCGTCGCCGACGGCCTCCTTGGCCTTGCCCTTGAGGTCTTCGGCAGCGTTGCTGATCTTGTCTCCGAGGCCCATGAGGGTCTCCCTTCGGTGGTGGTGATCCACCTCGGGGGATCCGAGGTGGTGACGGTGGGGTGCGCCGGGCCGTGGGCCCTCAGTGCACCCGTGCGGTGGTGGTGGTGGCCTTGCGGACCAGCGTGGAGCGCGAGGGGCCGTCGAGGATGACGCGGCAGGTGGCGTCGCCGTCGGGCAGTGCGGTCTGGACGTCGTCGGTGCAGGCGCGGGCGGCGGCGGCGATGCTGTCGCCGCCGGCGCGGGGGTCGAGGCGGGCGCGGATCTCGACGACCTGCTGGCGGCCGTAGGTGCGGGTCCGTCCGGAGACGGACTGGGTGGGCGTCATGGTGTCGAAGCGCTCGGCGGTGGCCGAGGCGATCGAGGTCAGGTCGACCT